>JAFDVS010000080.1:0-32418 GCA_018268935.1 Acidobacteriota bacterium
GATTTTTCAGCCGGAGTTGACAATTTGGCCGAATGAGCAGGTGCGGCGGCGGATTCTTCAACCCGAGCGAGGGTTTTCCACTTACTACAGTAGGTTGTCACCAGATGGCAAGTGGCTAGCGTACGCATCCGAAGCAACCGATCTGAATCAGATATATGTGGAACGTTTCCCTAGTGGAGACGATAGGCGTATGATCTCTTCAGACAAGGCGGGCGGTCTACAACCTGAATGGCGAAGTGATGGCAGGGAGCTCTACTACAGGGCCGGTAACAGATTAGTAGCGGTCCCAGTCACCCCTGGGTCGGCGCCCGAATCGCATCGGAAGCGAGTGCTTTTTGAAGTCGATTTGGCCAGCGATACTTGGGCCGCATACCAGCCTGCCAGCAACGGCAATGCCTTTCTCGTAACCACGGAAACTGGATACCCAGAGGCTTACATTGTGACCGATTGGGAATCACTGCCAACATCCAAGTAGGCAGGCTGTCGCCTAAAGGGGCTGGGTACCTGAAGTAAGAATCAGGTACCCAAATGCCTCACTTTCTGTATCCAAAATCCAACCCTACAGCAGATTCGTCGGACGCCGCGTCCACTCCTTGCCCTTGTCCTTCGCAATGCCTTCCAACGCCGCGATGTGCGCCCCGGCTTGCGTCAACACGTGGTGCAAGTCGTTCCCGATGCTGATAAACGTGAAGCCCTTGTCCAGGAACTCGCCCACGCGAGCCGTCCCGAACAGAAACAATCCCAGAATCACATCGTTCTTCTTCGCCGCCGCAATCAGCTTGTCCGTCGCCGCGAACAATTCCTTCGACGTGTACATCTCCGGGAATACGTAGGTTTCAAACAACCCCATCGACATGCACAAATCGTTCTGCCCGAGGAACAGAATATCGACGCCCGGCACCGCCGCGATCTCTTCGATATTCTCGATGCACGAAGCCGTCTCCACCTGCAGAGCGACGATGATGTTCTTGTTGGCGTTCGGCACATAGCCGAGCAACCCGGCCTTGTTCGTGCTCCGCTGTGGGAAGTACACAGAGCGTGTTCCGGCCGTGGGATACCGTGCGCAACTGACTGCCTGCCGCGCTTCCTCCGCGTTGTTGATGTAAGGCACCAGCACGCCATCCGCGCCCAGATCCAATGCCTGTTGAATTCCCGCGCGATCGTCGTAGCCACCGACGCGCACCATCGACTTTGCGCCGCCGCTCCCAATCGCGCACAGCGTATACGACAACTTTTCATGGTCCATGGGGCCGTGCTGTGTATCCACCAGCAGCCAGTCATAACCGGAATGCGCCAGTTGTTCCGCCACGGTCGGGCTGTGTGAATTCAGGAATAGGCCCATCTTCGGCGCGCCGGCGCGCAACTGCTGCTTAAAATCTGCTCCCGATACGGAGGCATTCGACATGTTCTTCTGTTCTCCTTCTATTTGCTACGTGGGGTGCTACGAGTATCCTCTCGCGAGCGGCCTGACACCTTCTGTATACTAGTCAATTCCATCTCAGAGCGGCAAGTCCACGAAGGTTACTCGCCAGAGGAGCATCCCGTCATGCAGACTTCCGCCATCCGCCATCGCGTTGTGGACTTTCTGGAGCGCCATCCGCCCTTCCAGGCGATGGAGGAGAACGACCTGCTCGCCCTTGTCGAGCGTGGCCGCGTGAAATTCCACGAGTCCGAAGAGTTCGTCTACTGGCAGAAATCCGCCCCTGGCCCGAACATCTTCGTCATCCAGCAGGGCACGGTTTCTCTCATCGAAGAAACCGGCGGCCAGGAGAAGTTGTGCGACGTGCGTGGCGAAGGCGACATCCTGGGCATAGAGCGTTTCCTCGGCGCCTCACAGCATCTCTATTCCGCGCGCACCAATTCCGACGTCATCCTCTACGCCTTGCCCGCCCAGGATTTCGAACCGCTGCTGCGCAAGTATCCGGCCGCAGCCAGCTACGTCGAAGCGCATGCCTCCGTCAGTGCGGATTTTCATGCCGCCGGTCCGCGCGAACTGCCTTCGCAGGTGCGCGTCTACGATGTTGCATGGGCCCGCGCCGCCGTGACAGGCGCCCCCACCGACACCGTGCAACAGGCCGCCCGCCGCATGTCCGAGGCCGGAGCGCGAGCCATCGCCGTTCTCGATGACCAGCATCGTGTGCTTGGGATGCTCACCACAGACGCCTTGCTGCGTGGCTTCGGCGCCGGTTGCTTTCACCCGGCCACCATACTCGATAAGGCCATGGATCCGCCCTGCTGCGTAGCGCCGCAATCCGCCGTCAGCCAGGCCATCCTCGCCATGGCCGCGGCCCGCACCGAGTTTGCCGCCATGACCAGCGACGGCACTCCCACCGGCCGCTTCGAAGGCATCGTCAGTTCCGCCGACCTCGCCGGCGTGTTCGGTTCCTCGCCCTTTGAGAGCATGCCGCGAATCGCCACGGCCGATGGCACGTCCGCGCTGCACCATCATCACGGCAAGGCACGCGCCTTCCTGCTGGAACACGCCACCACCGCATCGTCCATCTCCTGGATGGCCTCGTGGGCCACGGAGTTCGACAAGCACATCCTCCACCGCCTGCTGGAGCTTTCCAGTGGCGGCGGCCCCGGCCTTTGCTGGTGCTTCACCGGCGCATCCGGACGCGGCGAGAAGCTCACCTCCGAACTCCCCGGACTCACGCTCATCGTGGCCGATCCCGCCCGCCGCGAAGAAGCGGCCACGCTGTATGGCGACATCGTGCGTCAACTGGTGGAGTGCGGCTACCGGCGTTTCGATCCGCCGCCTGACGACCCCACCTACGGCTGCGCCACGCTCGCCGAATGGACGGAGCGTTTCCAAGGCTGGATTCAGAATCCCATCCTGAATGGAGTCTACGAAGCCCGCCCGTACTTCGATATGACCCCGGTTCACGGCGATACCACGCTCTATCATCAGCTCTCCGCATCCGCTCGCAACGAGATCGAAGCCGACAGGAGCTTTGTCAAAATCCTCGCTCACGATTGCCTCAACAGCCTCCCGCCCATCGCCTTCCTCCAGGATTACGTGGTGGATGACAGCGGCGCTCAGCGCGCTTCGTTTCAGTTACAGCGCTCGGCGTTGTGGCCCCTCGTGGATGTGGCGCGTGTCCTTGGCATGGCCGCCGGGCAGGCTCTCGGCGGCTCCACCACCCAACGCTTCGCCACCGCCACCCGCCGCTTGCCCCAGCACGAGCGCATCTTTCGCGAAGCCTCCGAAACCCTCCAGGTCGTGCTCTATCAGCAGACGCGCAGCGGCATCCGCACCGGCTCAAGCGGCGCCGAACTGCCGCCGTCACTCCTCAGCCGGCATGACCGGCAGGTGCTCAAGAGCGGCTTCCGCTCCATCGTCCGCCTGCTCGAATTCATGGAGAGCGGCCAGTGGATGGAGGCGCTGTGAGCTACAGTGACGACACCCCCATCGAACAGGTGCGCTTCATCGTCCTGGACTCGGAAACCACCAGCCTCGACCCGCGCACCGCACGCATCATCACCATCGGAGCCGTCGCTGTCCAGAACGGCGAGATCCTTCTCGAAGACTCCTTCGAAGCCCTCCTCCGTGTCGCCCACAACACCAGCGCAGTGACCGTGCACGGCATCACTCGCGACGAAAGCCAAAGCGGTTTGGAAGAGCCCGAGGCACTGCGGCTGTTCCTTGACTACGTAAAGGACGGCGTCATCGTCGGCCACCACATCGGCCACGACATCTCCACTTTCAATTCGGGCTACCAGCGCAACTTCGGATTCACCATCGACAACCGCAGCCTCGATACCATGGACCTCACTCTCCACCTGGAGCGTGACGGCGCCTTCGCCGGCCAGGAGCAGATCCGCAACTTTTCTCTCGATGGCCTCTGCACCCAATTCGGCGTCGTCCCGCACGACCGCCATACCGCGGCCGGCGATGCCTGGATCACGGCCTTGATCTTTTTGCGTCTGTTGCGCCTTGCCGCGAAGCACGGGCGCACGACGCTCGGCCGTTTGGCCGAGCCATTCGTGCCCGAAGAACAACCCGTTGCTTAGAAATTCAGCCGCAACCCGAACCGGAACATCCGTTCGTCAATGCCTTCACGCCCTGTGTTCTGCACACCCGTGATCAGGCCCGGCTGCGTCGAACTGATGTCCGACCGTGGATTGCCGAAATGCGGCGTGTTCGAGATGTTGAATGCCTCGGCGCGGAACTGCAGCCCGAAGCGCTCGCTGATCCGGAACGCGCGGTACACGCTCGAATCGAGATTCACCAGCCCCGGCCCGCGCAACTGATCCCAGCCCGCCGTCCCGAAGCGCACCGCCGTGACCGGAGCATACGCCGTCGGATCGAACCATAGATCGCGCGATCCGAAGATCTGCACCGACGGCTTGATCTGATCCGCCGTCTGCCCGTTACCCGGAGCGTTCAACGACCCGCCAGCCGACGTCACGCTGAACGGCGCGCCCGTGTACATGGTGAGCAGGTTGTTCACCTGCCAGCCGCCCAGCAGCATCGCGCCCACGCCGTCCGTGGCCCACTTCTTGCCCTTGCCGAATGGAAGCTCCACGGTCGACATCGCGTTGAACGTGTGCGTGTGATCGAACCCGCGCACCACCTTCGCGATCAGCGGGAAGTATTCCGGGGTGTTGTTCGTGTAACCGTCCACGCCGTTCTCATTACCGCGTGGCCCCAGAGCCTTCGACCACGTGTAAGTGAAGCGCAGCATATACCCCGCCGCATAACGCTTCTGCAGCGAACTCTGCAGCGAGTCATACCAGGAGCGGAATCCACCCACGTTCGAATGGAAGTTCGTATCCGCTGTGCGCCCGAACTTCTGGTTCAGCACGCGGCTCGCGTTGCCCCCGCCGATGAACCCATAGTTCGCATTCCAGCGGTTCTGCAGATTCACCTGGCGATTGCCGACATAGCCCGCTTCGGCCACCCAATTGTGGCCCAGATCTTTTTCCAGCATCAGGTTCCACGCCTGGATGTAGCTGCGCTTGAAATTCGGATCGGCCAGTTCCAACGACACGGTGCGCGGCGGCGTCACCACACCGTTGCCCAGATCCGGAGCCGGAACCGCAGGCAACCCGCTCGCGATCGGTGCATAGAACTGATAGTTGTTCGCCGCCGGGAAGTTGTCGATGCTCACCATCGGATAGGTCTGCAGTGGATTGCGGCCAATGTTCACCGGATCCCATGCAATACCGTAGCCGGCGCGGATCACAAAGGTGTCGGTCGGCCGGTACGCAAAGCCCACACGCGGAGCAAAGTAGCGCTTGCTCATCGTGAAGCCGCAGTTCCGCGGCTGGCTGCCTACGCCACACATCTTTAATTGGCCGTTGTTGAAGTCGAAGATCTCCAGCCCTTGGCCGTTGATGCGCGTCGGCACGCCGAAGTAATCCCAGCGCAGGCCCAGCGATAACGTCAGCCGCTTGGTCACTTCCCACTTGTCGCGCGCATACAAGCTGTGCGCCCACGTCCGTGTGTAGCCCGTCACCACGCGCGTGCGCCGCTCCATGTTGTTCGGCAACCCAAGCAGGAACGAAGCATAGGAATTGTAATCGTTCACCGCCGTGCCCACCGTGCCGGTCACTTCGCGATTGAACGTGAACCCGCCCGGATAGCCTGCCGGTTCGTTGCCGTCCATGCCCATCCACAGTGCGTCCCAGCCGAAGCGCAGGTTGTGCTTGCCCTTCGTCCACGCCAGGCTCGATACATATTGAGACTGCGGCAGCCGCAAGCCCCATGGCGAGTTGTTCTGTGCACGTCCATAGGTGGGGAAGCCCGTCACACTGAAACCCGGCCATCCGCCATAGTTGCGGTTCGGCCCATTGGTCCCCGGAATGCCCAGAAACTCCGAACCCAGCTTTTCATCGAGCCGCGTGTTCTCCACCGAGTTGTCGATCACGGTGTAGCCGACATAACCGTCGATCACCACGGTCGGCGAAAGCGTGTACACCGCCGAATAAGTCATCGTCAGCGTGTTGCCGAGTCCCTTGCCATCATAGGAGCCGCGGCTCTCAATGCCTGTGCCGCCCAGCGCCCCGAACAGCGGCGGGTTGTCGAAGTTCCAATCCAGGTAGCTTACGCGCGCCGCCAGGTTCAGCCGGTCCGTGGCCTGTACGTTGAACTTCGTATCCAGCACGTGCCGGTCATACAGGAACGACCCATTAGCGAAATAGTTCGTGCCCAGCGCTTCCGTGTTCAGGTAATTCGGATTCGGCGTCAGGTCCACCAGTTTCTTCGTGATCGGGCTGATGCGCGCCGCCGGAAGAATGTTCCCCGAAAACGGCGTGCGCCCGCTCCCATTCGCCGCGCCCGTCAATGGATCGAAGATCGGCAGCGCCGATGCGGACATGTTCCCCTGCTTCATCGCCACTGTGGGAGTCACCACGGTCTGGAAGCTCGATTGACGGTCCGGCGTCCCTTCATAAGAGGCGAAGAAGAACACGCGGTTCTTCACAATCGGCCCGCCCACAGTCCCGCCAAACTGGTTCAGGATGCGTTTGTTCTTGCCCTGCGTCGGCGCCAGGAAATACGGCCGCGCCTTCAGGTGCTGGTTGCTGTGATACTCGAACGCCGACCCGTGCACCTGGTTTGTTCCGCTCTTGATCGTCACGTTCACCGCGGCGCCGCCCGCATAGCCCAACTCCGCTTCGTAGCTGCTGCTCTGCACGTTCACCGCCTGGATTGCCTCCAGCGCCGGAACATAACCGCCCACGTGCGGCAGCCAGCTATTCCACGCCGTAGCGCCATCAATGCGGATGGCCGTCGATTGCGCAGTCGTCCCGTTCGCATTCAATTGCAGCGACCGCGAGGGGTTCGCCGAGATCGAATGCGCGTCGCGCGGCGGTGCGATACCCGGCACGGTTACCAGCAGCGTCTGGAAATTGCGCGTCACGGGAACCGGAATGTTCTGCAAATCCGTGGCGGCAATCTCACTGCGCACGTCCATCGTGTCTGTCTTCAGCGTGGAGCCTCGCGCGCTGACTTCAATGCTTTCCGAAACCTGCCCCACTTCCAACTGGAAACTCACACGCACCGTGGAATTCGTGGTTACAGTGACGTCCGTGCGATTGGCACTCTTAAAGCCTGCCGCTGTCACCGTCACCCGGTATAATCCCGGCGGCAGCGTATTGATGGTGTAGCTGCCTTCGCTGCCGGTTGTCAGTTCCCATTGTTGCCCCGTGGCGGCGCTGAGAACTTTGATTTGCGCCGACGGGATGGCCGCCGAAGTCGAGTCCGTGACATCGCCAACGATCGACCCATAGAGAACTTGGGCATTCGCCTTTTGCCCTGTCATGAGCAAACAGGCATACAGAAACAGAGTAAGGAAGAACTTCACTTGGTACCTCCAGAAGCAAGATTGAGCGGGGACTGTGAATCAGTGTATCCATTTCAACGAACGTTTTCCAAATTCAGTCGTCCTTAACAAACATGAAGCGATTCCAGGCGCTGTGCTTTCTTCTTCAATTGCCTCTAATAGCGCAATCGATTCCGGCCTATGACGAGTTCGTCAATGCCCTGCTGGCAAAGCACGGCATCCCCGGCGCTGCCTTAGCCGTTACCCGCAACGGCCGTCTGGTTCATGCCCGAGGTTACGGCTTCGCCGACCGGGAATCGCAAACGCCTGTGCAACCCGATTCGCTCTTCCGCGTGGCCAGCCTCTCCAAAGCCATCACCGCCGTTGCCGTGATGCACTTGGTGGAAGAAGGAAGACTCCACCTCGATCAGCCGGCCTTCTCGCTGCTTCCCGATCTGCAGCCATCTCCCGGCATTGGCGAAGACCCGCGCCTGGCCGGCATCACCATTCGCCATTTGCTGGAACACTCCGCCGGTTGGGATCGCAACACCTCCATCGATCCGATGTTCGAGCCTTCCCTCACCAGCGAACGGCCTGCTTCCGCGGAGAGCATCATCCGCGCCATGCGCGCACGGGCCCTCCAGCTCGACCCCGGCACACGCTATGCCTACTCCAACTTTGGATACTCCGTCCTCGGCCGGATCATCGAGCGTGTTACCGGCGCCAGCTACGAACAGTATGTCCGCGCGCATGTGCTCGCACCCATGGGAATTTCCGATGTGAAAACAGGAAATACGCTGGAGCAAGGACGGCTTCCCGGCGAAGTGAAATATTACACCGGCGATACCTCCCCCAGCGTCTTCGCCGACACCCCGCGAACCCTGCCCACAGCCTATGGCGGCTTTGCCCTCGAAACCCTCGATGCTCACGGCGGCTGGGTGGCCAGCGTCATCGACTACGCGAAGTTCCTCAATGCCATCGACGGCCGCCGCGGCAAGCGCTTCCTCTCCCCGGCCAGTGTGGCTGCCATGACCGCGCGCCCCGGCCTTCCTGAATACCGCGACGCACAGACCTGGTACGGCTTTGGCCTCAGCGTGCGGCCCATTGGAGCCGAGGCCACCTGGTGGCACAGCGGCTCGCTGCCCGGAACCATCACCTATATGGCCCGCACCGCAAATGGATTCACTTGGGTCCTGTTCCTCAACTACCGTCCCACGCGTTCCGGCGGCGACGACATCCTCACCGATGTGGACCGCGGCCTGTCTGCTGCATTCACCCGCGTCACTGCATGGCCGGCCACGGACCTCTTCGCCAACTACCCCGACGTCATCGAAGCCCCACCGGCTCTCACCGCGCGCGAAGGCGTCGTCAACGCGGCGACAAACGCTCGCGGGATCGTCTCCGGATCGTGGCTGCGTATTCACGGTACGAACCTCGCGGCACACGCCCGCACCCTGCGCGGGGAAGACGTTGTAGATGGACGACTGCCCACGCTGCTCGATGGAGTCAGTGTGAAGATCAACGGGATGGCTGCCGTGCTCTACTCTATCAGCCCTTCGCAGATTGAAGCGCAAGCGCCCGCCGGCCTTGAGCCGGGGTGGGTCAACGTCGAAGTGACCCGCGAGGGCACAGCTTCGAATCCTGTGCTCGCCAACTCCCGGCATCACGCCCCTGGAGTACTCTCCATCAAAAACCAGTCCGCCAATTCCATCGTCATTCTCGGAACCGGCTTCGAACCTTCGCCCGCCGGGATACTGCATCCTCCCGCACCGATGACCCATGCGGTGCAAGTCGAAGTCGGAGATCAACCGGCCAACGTCACTTCGTCCCGCATCGCCGGGCCAGGGCTGTTTCAAATGGAGGCAGATCTGCCCAGCCTGCCCGCAGGCGATTACCCCGTGACGATTACCGTGAACGGAGTCCGCTCACCCGCCGGACCCGTTGTTTCCTTAGGCAGCGCTGGGGCGGAAGTATTGCCATAGCCCCTTCCACTTCCGCAGTAGCAACTCGATCACATTGGCCGCTATGGCGATGCCCAGCAGCATCGGCCAGAGCCGAACGGTGGCAGGCACCGACTTGCCGCCGGCACTGAAGACGTCCGCCGCCGCCGGTTGGAAGCGGCCGCTGGTGTAGGTCGAGACCTGCTTCAGCAGCAGCTCATCCGAGCCATACTCCGTCAGTTCATCCTCAGGCCTGTAGTGGCCGACTTCAGGAAACGCCATCGACTCCGACAGCGTGCGCACACGGAACAGACCGCGCCGGTTGCCAATCGCGACACGCCCACGGAACACGCCAGGCGAAACCTTTTGCAGCTCCACCGGTTTCTGGAAATTGTCCGGACCAAAGGCGAACAACCCCGGCAGCGGAGTTGGCTCCGGCACATGCGCCGCCAGCCGGTATTCCGCGATCAGGCTCCCGCTGGGGCTATCGTATTCCAGCCGCGCTTCACCATGCTGCGTGTGCGGCAGCAGGTCGCGCAGCACGTTCGCCCAGAAGCGGTCATAGCTTTTCCAGGTCACCCAGTCCGCCGCCCATCGGGCCTTCGCGTCACTGGCAAACACCGCGGTCCGCCCCAGTCCATACTGCCACCGCGCGAACAGCGGATCACGCCGGTCGATGCTCAAAATCGTATCGGCGGAAGGCTTCGAGATGAACTTCACATAGCCTTTCAACGCAGGCGCCGACGCCATGTCCACGCCATCCAGCACCTCGGTGTTCTTCACCACAACCGGCACAATCGGCTTTTCAATCGCCGTTGACCCGGTGTGCTCCATCACGTCCTTCAACAGGATCTGTTCCAGGCCGGATGGATCATTGAGGAAATACGATTTACCTTTAGCAAACGACGCGATCTTTTCGAGATAGGCGCGGTTCACGTCCTGGCCCAAACCCACGGTCGAGATCGTCACCCGTTCATTGGCCGCTTCCTTTGCCAGGTTGATCGAATCGCCTTCTTCGGAGATACCGTCTGTCAGCAGCACGATGTGCTTGAACGTGGCCTTCTGCGGCACTGCCTTGCGATAGGCCTCACTCAGTGCCGGCGCGATCTGCGTACCGCCGTCCGGCGTAATGCCCGCCACCAGCCGCTTGATCGAGGCCCGATCCTCAGCCTTGCGAATGGGCACGGCCCATTGAAAGGAGTTATCGAAGATCAACACGCCTACCTGGTCCACCGGCCGCAGGTTCTCAATCACACCGATGGCGGCCACGCGGGCCAGTTCCATCTTGCGCCCTTCCATCGACGACGATTTGTCGATGATCAGCACCACCATCGTGCCTTCGGGCGAGCGCGGCGGAGCAAGCTTGGCCGGCAACGCGCGTTCCACCGGATCCTCTTCCTTCTTGCCTTCGACGAACACGTTCTGCTCGCCGCCGATGATCAGCATGCCGCCACCCTGCTTCACATAAGCTTCCAGGTCCGCTTTGCGCTGCGGCGGGATCGCTTCCATGTTGTGGTTGTTGAATACGATCAACTGGTACTCGGAGAGCTTCGCCGAATTGGCGTCGGCTACTCGTTCCACTTGAAAGTGGCCCGCTTCGAACACGCCAAGGATGTGTTGATCGACGCCGGCTGGATCTTGCGAAACATAGAGCACACGCGGGCTCCGCACCATCAACGCCTGCTCGAAGCGCACATCACCGAGATCGCTGGTACGCAGGATGCCGGAGACATCGATCGCCCCGGCCGAGTTGATGCTGGAGAACACGCGCACCGAATTCTCGCCCGCTTCCAACTGCAGATTGTTCGTGCCAAGCGTCCGTCCCTCGGCGCTGATTTCCACGCTCGCCTGCGTCTTACGCGGCGTGCTGATCAGCATCTCGATCGGAAAGCGCTCGCCGGTGAAAGCGATGGAGGGCATAGTCAGCGACTCAATGCGCAGCCCCGGTTTCGGCCGCCCTTTCAGAGCGAACGTATCCACCGGGATGCCGAGTTGTTGCGCCTGCCACGCGGCTCGAGCAATGGACCCGCGGGTTTCCTTGCCGTCCGAAATGAGAACGATGCGTCCCACCATGCCGGCGGGCAGCGATGCCGTCGCTTCGCGAATGGCGGCTTCCAGATCCGTGGCGCGCCCCACTTCGCCTGAAGCGGGCTTCAGCTTCCAGGCGTTGGTGAACTCACCGGCTTCCACCGGCCGCGTGGACCGCCCAAACGGGATGACGCGCACCCAGTGCCTGCCGCGCGCTTTCTCAATCTCCGTCGCCACCTGCGAGGCCCGGTCCAGGTCAGAAGTGGACACGCTGGCCGAAGTATCCACCAAAACAGCAACGGCCATCTTTGTTTCAAACACCGAAAGGTTCGGCTCCGCCAGCGCCAGCACGATGGCCAGCAACGCAATGGTCTTCAGAATCAGCCCGCGATGAAACTGCGTGCGCCGCCATTCCACCAGCGGGAAAATGGCCACCAACGGCAACAGAAACAGCACCCAGCCGCGATCGAAGTTCATGATGCCTTCCTCCGCGGCGATTCGGCTTTCTTAAGAAACGGCAGGATCTTCTGCGTCGTGGCGGCTGTGGCCGCGCCCATCCCAAACAGGATCCACTCCGCAATCAGCAGCAGGCCCGCCAATATGGCGAGCCATTGCCACACGTCGCGCGCAGCGGACTCCACACCGCCCACACCGGCAAATCCGGCGCGCACGGTCTTCGGCGGTTCCCACTTCGCCTCACCGATCTCGGGCAAGGTCATCGAGTACACGACATCGCGATCGCCCAGGCTCACGCGCACGGTTTCCGGTGTGCCGCTGAAGAAGCGCAGCGTTCGATTGCGGATGGTGAACGGCAGGTTGGTCCTCTCACCGGCCAGCACGCGCACGCGGCTCGAATCATAATCGCTATCCAAGGCAAGCGACACCGTCCCGGTGCTCCCTGCCTGCAACTCCACACGCGTGAAAATATCGGGCTCCATCCACTTCAGGATGTTGGCAAACAACAGCGGCGTGGCCAGTTCATAGCGCATCGCCGAGCGCATCGGATGGAAACCGAACACGGCGGTCTTTGTCTGGCCGGGCCGCGCCAGTATCGCCGCATTGCCATCCGCTTCCGCGATCACCATATCGCCGGGCGCGCCACTGAATAGCGATGTTTGTTCCAGCCGGATGTCTTTCGTGTGCAGCCCCGCGGCGAGAAACTGATCGGCGCGCCAATGCACGGTGACATCCTTCTTCTCGGCCCGAACCGGCACCGGCGACCCGTTAGCAGGCGGCTCAATGTAGATGGCGTTCTGCGTGATCGCGGCCGTGGGGCGGAAGCGATCGAAGATCAGCAGGCCCGCCTTCGCATCAGGTTCGTACACCGTGGCTGGACGAAACACCGTTTCCACATGTGGATTGGCCGCCAGCAGCGGCCGCAGCAACTCCGGCTGGTTGGTGTAGACAACCACTCGCAAAGCAGCCTCGCCCGGCAGTTCCAAGGTCGCTGTATCGTCCGCCGGCAGGGCATCGTTGCTCTCCAGTTGCGCCTCCAGCCAACCCGCCGCCTTAGTGCGGAACTCAAAACTGGAACTGACTTCCGCGCCAGGCGCCAGCGACAATCGCCGCGTACCCACCGGCGCGCCGCCATAAGCCACCGTCAGCGGCACCACGCGCGGACGCTGCCCGTAGTTGCGCGCCGTCACGTAGATCTGCCACAACTCGTGATCCTGTGGCGAGCGGCGCAGACTGAGCTTGCGCAGACCGCAGTTCTCCAACTCCCGCTTCACCGGAAGCAGCCGCAGGTTGCTCGGCAGGCTCGGCATCTCTGTGATCGTGTCCGGCATCATCCGCGCCGAGCCGGCAAATACGATCTCCCCAGCCCGCTTGCCTTCCAGACGCAGTGCCTGCGCGGCGAACTCAATGCTCTGCCCCAGGTTCAGTGACGCCGACCCCGGTTGAATGCCGCGAATGGCTTGCTCCAGCGTGCCGCGATTCGTTTCAAACCCCGTCACTGGCGTAGCCAGCGCATCGGCCTTCACCAGCATCACGCGATCAGAAGAGGGCAGCGCCCGAACATAGCGGATGGCCGCGGTACGTGCCTCATCGAGCAGCGTGCGGCGATTGGCGCCCTGCGCGCCCATCCATGCCGATGCATCCACCACCAGCACGTGATCGCGCGAACTGCGGTCCGGCGAGCCAATACGCAGTTGGGCGATGGCCAGCAGTAAACAAAGAATCGCCAGTAATTGCAGCAGCAGCGAGAGCGGTTGCTGGATCTTGCGGCGGTGTTTGCGCTGCGAGGGAATCTCCGATTGCTGCCAGAATCGCAGGGTGGCTACGGTGACTTTCTTCCGGCTCCGGTCGAGCAGATAGAGCACCACCACCAGGGACGACACCGCGCCGAACAATGCCAGAAACTCCGCCGCGGAGAGGTTGAAGAAGAACATTAATAAACCGCCTGCGCCTGACTCAGCGGGCCGAACACGGCCTCCTCCACGGAGGTGTCGGTGCTCAGGCTGATGAAGCGCCCTCCTTTGCGCAGGGCCAGATCGCGCAGCCCACGCGCATAATCATCGAACCGCTCTGTATAAAGCTGACGCACATCGTCCTCGAACGATAGCTGCATGTGCTCGCCCGATTCCGCATCCACCACGTCCAACTCGCCGCTCCATGGCGGCACGCGATCTTCGGGGGCGAAGACATGGAGAAGCAAAAGTTCATGACCAATGTCGGCCAGGTATTGCAGCGATTTCTCCCACTCCTCCTCACCGAGGAAATCGGAAATGATGATCAGCAGCCCGCGCTGCGGGAAGCGCGCGGCAAACTCCTTGGCAATCGACAGGAACCGCGTGCTCCCCTGCGCCTTGAGCGAATCCAGATAATCGGCCGCCGGCGCAAAGCGATGCCGTCCGCCTCCGCACGCAAGGCCATCGGCCAATTCCTCGGCAAAAGGAAGAATGTGAATCGACTCCAGCCGCACCAGCCCCACATAGCTCATGGCGCCGGCCAGCTTACGGGCAAACTCAAACTTCGTGCCGCCTTCGCCGCTCCCCATCGAGGCCGAACAATCCAGCAGCACGCGCACCGGCACCCGCGGCTCCACCTGGAACATCTTCAGGAAAAGCTTCTCCAGCCGCATATAGGCGCGCCAGTTGACGGCGCGCAGGTCGTCGCCATGATGAAAGTGGCGATGATCGAGGAACTCCTGGCCCGCGCCGGCGAATCGGGACGTGTTATGCCCACCCACCAGACCGGGGAACGATCTGAGCCAATGGATAGTCAACCTTTCAAGGCGCTCTAAGAAAGCGCGGTCCAACAACGCCGCGGGCATGGCTACATCTTATCGAAAAGCCCGCGCGGGCCGGGGAGTGCTAACCGTTCGTGGCGACGACTGCCTTCACCGGCTCCGGCACCACGGCCTTGTCATCGCCAATGTGGCGCAACGAATGGCCGGTATAAATCTGGCGCGGGCGGGCAATCTTCTGCTCCGGGTCCTCCACCAGTTCGTTCCACTGCGCCAGCCAGCCCACGGTGCGTGGAATGGCAAACAGCACGGTGAAGATGTCCGGCGTGAAGCCCATCGCCTGGTAGATAATGCCGCTGTAGAAATCGACGTTCGGATACAGCTTGCGGCTGACGAAGTATTCGTCCTTGAGCGCGATTTGCTCCAGTTCAATGGCGGTCTCCAGCTTCGGGTTGAAGCCGGTAACCTTGAACACCGCATCGGCCGTCTGCTTGATGATCTTCGCGCGTGGGTCGTAGTTCTTGTAGACTCTGTGGCCGAAGCCCATCAGCTTGCACTGGCCCTTCTTCACTTTGTCGATAAACGTCGGGATGTTCTTCACATCGCCAATCTCATCCAGCATTTTGAGCACTTCTTCGTTCGCCCCGCCGTGCAACGGGCCGGCCAGCGCCGACGCCGCGGCCGACACGGAAAGATAAGGATCGGTATGGGCGCTGCCTACCGCGCGCATCGTATTGGTGGAGCAATTCTGTTCATGATCCGCATGCAGGATGAAGAGCACTTCCAGCGCCCGCGCCAGAACGGGGTTGGCGTCGTACTTCGCTTCTGTCATCTTCCACAGCATGTTCATGAAATTGGCCGCGTAGCTCAGGGAATTGTCGGGGTAGACGTAAGGCAAACCCAGGCTGTGGCGATACGCATACGCCGCAATGGTCGGCACCTTGCCGATTAACCGCATCATCTGCATGCGCCGGTTGGCCGTACTCTTGATGTCGCGCGCTTCCGGATAGAACGTGGACAAAGCAGCCACTGAGCTCACAAACATGCCCATCGGGTGCGCATCGAAGCGGAACCCTTCCATGAACTTCTTCAAATTCTCATGGATCATCGTGTGATGGATGATCTTGTCTTCCCACTCCGCCAGTTCGCTCGGCGTGGGCAACTCGCCAAACAGGACGAGATAGGCTACCTGGAGAAAATTGCAATTCTCCGCCAGTTCGTCGATCGAGTAGCCGCGGTAGCGCAGGATGCCTCGGTCGCCATCAATAAAGGTGATCGCACTTCTGCAGGATGCGGTGTTGAGAAAGGCGGGGTCGTACGTCATCAGGCCGAAATCGGAGGGATCGGTCTTGATCTGACGGAGATCAATAGCGCGCACGGTTCCATCGGCTATCGGTAAGTCGTAGGTTTTCGCAGTGCGGTTGTCGGTAATTCGCAGGGTCTCTTCTGGCATTGGAGTCTCCTGAGCGTTTTGGTGTTACATCGAACTGTCAGGGAGTGCCAGCAATTGATATGCCAGAGTTATAACCGTATAAATCCAAAGCCCACTTCCTGGAGAGTGCGCGTCAGGTTGCGCAGGACTGGGGGAAATGGGCCAACTTCCATCCCAAGATGGAGCGATAGAATCTAACGCCTGGCGGGCCATGGCGGGCCCTGATCCTTCTTCGCCACCGGCGCCAGGCCACGGAACAGGAACTTCTGCACGCGCTGGCCGCGATAGGTTTCCGTGGTGTAGATGTTGCCCTTCGAGTCCGTGGCGATGCTGTGTACGGCGTAGAACTGCCCCGGTTGGCGCCCGCCGTCGCCGAAGGTGGTGAGCGTCTCCATCGACTGCCGGTCCAGCACATGGATCTTCATGTTCGATCCGTCGGCGACATAGAGAAACTTCTGCTGCGGGTCGCGCGACAGCGCCACGTCGAACGTGCTACCGTCGCCAAGCGTATTCGGCGCGATCCACTTTTCTTTGACAAAAGTGCCGTCGGTCTTAAATACCTGGATGCGGTCATTGGTGCGGTCGCAGACGTAGAGCAATCCGTCGTTGGCCAGGATCACGCCATGCACGGGCGGACGGAACTGCTTGGCCGGCGGCTCGCCGGGCTTGTACGGCGGCAGGGTCGTATCGTCGGGCTTGCTGCCGTAGGCGCCCCAATGACGTTTGTACTTGCCGGTGTCGGCATCGAACACAATCACGCGTCGATTGCCGTAGCCGTCGGCCACGTACAGTTCATTGGTCTTCGGATCCACCATGGTCTTCGCCGGCAGGCGGAGATTGGCCGTGTCATTGCTGCCCTTGCTCATGAACGGCTTCCCGATCTGCATCAGGAATTTCCCGGCCTGCGTAAACTTCAGCACGGAGCTGTCGTGCACGGCGCCGGCGGCGGCCATCTGGCTTTCGTCGTGCGAGAGCTTAGCTCCCTTCGCGGCGCGGCCGTTGCCGCCGATCCAGACATTGCCCTTGTGATCCACGTCAATGCCGTGATTGGAAGCAGGCCAGTTGAAGCCTTCGCCAGGTCCGCCCCAGTGCGCGATGAGGTCGCCATTCTGATTGAAGGCGAGCACCGGCGGCGCGGCGGCACAGCATTCGGCCGCCTTCGGATTCATCGTGGCGTACTGCTCCTTCTCTTCGAGCGAAGCACCGCGATGAATGATCCAGACGTTGTCCTGCGAGTCCACGCCTACGCCGATCGTGGCGCCGATGACCCAATGATTGGGGAGCGGCTTCGGCCAGAACGGGTCCACTTCAAAGCGCGGCGCCTGCACGGTGGCGGCCTCCACCTTTGCCTTCTGGTCAAACCAGACGGAGCCAATGGCAAGCGCGCCAATGACGGCGGCAAATCCTACAACGGATGTCCAGGTACGTTTATTCACTCGGGGTCCCTCTTTCGCGGACGGCGTAGGTTATGATACACGATTCGTGGCTGCAATTACTCTGGCATTGGCGATGATGGCAAGCGGCGCTTGGGCGCACGATATTCCCGCCGATGTGCGCGTGCAGGCGATCCTCAAGCCGCAGGGCAAGCAACTGCATCTGCTGGTGCGCATTCCGCTGCGCGCCGTGCGCGATGTTGTGTTCCCCGAACAGGCCGGCGGGTATCT
The DNA here is from genome assembly GCA_018268935.1 of Acidobacteriota bacterium. GTDB lineage: Bacteria > Acidobacteriota > Terriglobia > Bryobacterales > Bryobacteraceae > CADEFT01. The sequence goes on from JAFDVS010000080.1 coordinate 17,520, forward strand.
GGATGTGGCGAAACTCGGGCCGATGCTGCCGGATTTGGCGAAACTGTGGATCGCACAGCCAGTAAAGGTGGAGGAGAACGGCGCACTGCTCGGCGAGCCGCGCATTGCGGCAACGCAGATTTCGCTGCTCTCCGATCGTTCGTTCGGCTCTTACGAAGAAGCGCTGCGGCACGTGCGCGCGCCGTTGCTTGCCAACAGCGAGAATGCGGTGTGGAACCAGGTGCTGTTCGATGTATTACTGGAATACCAGATCGCTTCGGAAGCCTCCACATTCTCCATTCATCCCGCATTCACCCATCTGGCATCGCAGGTAGTAACGGTGCTGCGATGGATGCCGCCCAGTGGTGAGACGCGAGCGTTCGAGTTCACCGGCGATCCGGGCATGACGACGCTCGATCCCAGTTGGACCCAGGCTGCGCTGACCTTCGTACAGCATGGATTCTGGCACATCCTGGACGGCACGGACCATCTGCTCTTCCTGCTCTGCCTGGTGATCCCCTGCCGGCAGTTGCGCCCGTTGGTGGCGGTGGTGACGGCCTTCGCAATGGCGCATTCCATCACCCTGATCGCATCGGCGTTCGGCTGGGCGCCGTCCGCGCTCTGGTTTCCTCCGCTGGTGGAGATGCTCATCGCGTTGTCGATCGTGTACATGGCCGTGGAGAACATCCTGCGCGCTGGTGGCGAAGCAGCCCATGGGCGATGGATGGTGGCGTTCTTCTTCGGGCTGATTCACGGCTTCGGCTTTTCGTTTGCGCTGCGCGATACACTGCAGTTCGCCGGCAATCATCTGCTCACGTCTCTGTTCAGTTTCAACCTCGGCGTGGAACTGGGCCAGTTGTTAGTTGTGGCGCTACTAACGCCCGTGCTGGCTTTCGTCATGCGGGCGGCGAACGCGGAACGCATCGGCACGATTCTGCTTTCCGCCTTTGTGGCGCACACCGGCTGGCACTGGATGACGGAGCGCTTCGACGTGCTGCGCAAGTACAGTTGGGAAGCGCCGGCGATGGATGCGGCGGGCATGGCGGTGATGTTGCGCTGGGCCATGGCCGCGGTGGCGCTGGCCGGGTTAGTGCTGCTGATGGACCGTGTCGTGCTGCCGCGGCTTAGCGCCCGAAGTAGCCGCTGATCTCCAGCGCGACGTGCGTGGCGCGGTAGGCGTAGATATCGACGGATCCGTTTGTGCCCGTGGGAACAAGGAATCCGCTGCTCACCGTCTGGCCTTGGAACGCATTGATGATGGATGCATTCGGTTGCGCCTGGCCGGTGGGCCATACAGTGAGGAAGGGCATCGAATTGCCGTTCGGGATGACCGTTGCATTGAGCGAATAAGCCTTGGCGTCCGCCGCGATGCCGCTGCAGCGATTCGACGCCGCAACAGGAATCGTGCGCTTTGTTGTATCGCCGTAGATCGGCCCGCCATAGGGACTGGTGAACGAGGAATCGTTGGAATTGGCGATGCGGCATTGCGTCACAGGGTAATAGAACAGCCCCGTCCCGTTATCGGCAGCGAAGTAGCCGTTGATATCGACAATCACATCGGTGGCTTCGAAGGCGTAGAGGTTGATGGCGCCACCCGGACCCGCGGGCAGGATGACGCTGTTGGCGAGAATGCGCCCATTCGGAGAGTTGATGGAAGACACATTCGGTTGTGAGGAGCCGGCCGGCCACGCCGTCAGGAACGGCAACGCTCCTGGAGGCGCCACGGTGATCGTGACGGAGTACGCTGCCGCTCCCGCCGGAATCTGGCAATCCGTGCTTTGCGGAAAGTTGAACGTGCGCGTTTGCTTGGCGGCCAGCGAAGGCGGCCCGAATTGGCCTGCCTGCGGACGATACGCCGCACGCGTTTCAATCACCCGGCACGGAGTGAGCGGATAGAACACCAGGTTGGAGAGAGACGTGTCGTCGGTGAAGTAGCCGGAGATGTCGATGATAATGTCCGTGCTGTGCGAGGAGTACATGCTGAGCCCGCCACCCGTGCCGGCCCGCACAATCGCCGAGTTGGCCACAATCAGGCCATCAGGCGAACGCACCGTCCAGTAATCGGGTCGCGCTTCGCCTGCCGGATAGACGGTAACGAAATCGACGTTGCCTTTCGGCGCCAGCGTGACGTTCAGCACGAACGCTTTCGCCGCCGCCGGGACCGTGCAGATACTGGAATTCTGCGGAACGAACGTACGCGTCTCACCGGCATTGAAAAATGGCGGGCCAAAAGTGCCGGTGCGTCCTTCGTAGTTGTAATCGGCGCGCGTTTCCACCAACCGGCACGGCGTCATGCTCACGAAGCGCAGTGGTGTGCCGTTGGCCGCGCCGATGCCTGCCTGCGTCACCGTCAGCGTTTGTCCAGCGATAGTGATAGTGACGCTCCGTTGCGAAGCGGATGGATTGGCGGCGGCGGTGATGTTGATGGTCGTCGACCCCGTGCCGCTGGCGGGCGACAACGTGATCCAGTTGCTGGCGTAAGCGGAGGTCCATTGGCAGTTGTCGCCGGTGGGGTTATTGAGATTCACCGGCGCACCACCACCGCCGACAGGAAGAGAGAGCATGGATTGAGACAGAGCGAAGGTACAGGGCACGGGCGCGTCGTTGTAAGTGACCACCAATTCGCGCACCATCACTCCGGAGGCGGAGTTGAACAACCGCTCCGATTGTCCTCCGGAAGTCAGGGTCGTGATGGCGCCGCCAATGGCGATGGTTCCATTGACGGAATTCAGATACGCGATGCCTGCCGCGTTGAGATTGACCTCGACGATAGTGCCGTTTGCGGAATTCGAAACGGTGACCGAACCCAGTTGCGTTCCCGAACCAAGATCGCTGAACGCGGCAGTGCCTCCCGTGAGCGTGGTCAGTGTATTCAGCGGCGTAGAAACATCGAAGAGCGTATATGTTTCGGTCGGATCAGGGCTGGAGAAGCCGCTGGCCGGGTTGAAGGCGCGCAATTTGGCGGCCGTGATCTTACCCGCCAGCCCGGTGAGATTGAACGTAAAGAAATTGCGTAGCTCACCAGGAGGATTGCCGGTGTAGTACCCAATGGCGTGGTTCGTGGAACTGGTGAAAGTGCCGTTGTTGTGATAAAAGCCGAAGCTCGCCGCGGGGACGGTAGTGGTGGCGGCTTGCCCCAACGAGCCGAGAAAGAGAAGCACAACGGCGAGTTTCATAGGTCTTCCACTTTGGATATGCGGAAAACCGTGCGCGCGTTCTATCAGGAGGTGAAAAGAAAGTTCAATCCGTTCGACCCTCTACGGTGAATGGCGAGATTCGCCACAAGCTTCGATCCTAGTGCTTCCACGTCCGGGTTGGCGATCCGTTCGAGGCGTGCTCCTCGGCGCAATCCTCTCTTACCCCAGCAGTTCTTTAATCGGCTCTCCGGTCTTGTCCTCGAGCGAGTTCGCAATCTTGATGGGGCGTCCGATCGGGCTCATGATTTCCTTTGTGTAATCGATGCCCATCGCCTTATACACCGTGGCGTACAGGTCCCCCATGCTGACCACGCGGCTGGTGACGTTGTAGCCCTTCTCGTCGCTCGATCCCAGCACCTGGCCCATCTTGATGCCGCCGCCGGAAAGCGCCAGTGACCAGCAGTTCGGCCAGTGGTCGCGCCCAAGGTTCGGGTTGATCGCCGGAGTGCGTCCGAATTCGCCCATCGCGATGACCAGCGTCGTCTTCAACAACCCCCGCTGGTCCAGATCCTCAATCAGCGCCGTCAGCGTGCGGTCCAGCGTCGGGCAGAGGCGATCCTTATGCCCCTTGTCATTGTCGCTGTGCGTGTCCCACGAAGTGCCGTGATACCCGGCAGCGGTGACAAAGCGGCTGCCCGCTTCCACCAGCCGGCGGGCCAGCAGCGCCGATTGGCCGATGGAATCCTTGCCGTAGCGCTCCTTCACCTTCTCCGATTCCTTGCCCAGATCGAACGCTTCGCGCACGGTGGGCGTAAGCAGCATTTTGTAGGCTTGCGCGGTGAAGGCGTCGAGGTTCGCGTGCTCCGCTGTCTCGTTCATCTGGCGGTAACGGCGATCGACGATCTTCAGAAACGCCGAGCGGCTGTCCACCGACGCCTGCGAGACAGACTTCGGCAGGCTCAGATCCGTGACCTCGAAATCCGGCTTGCTCGGGTCCGGGATGCACATCGGATCGTAATCGCCGCCGAGGAACGAAGAACGGAAATAGTCCTCGTATTGACGGCCGCGATCCCACTTCGGCACCAGCACGTGCGCGGGCACGGCGTTGCGCGGCCCGAGCTCCTTGGTGATCATCGAGCCCACGCTGGGAAACTGCATCGCCGGATTGATCTCGTGCCCCGTGATGACGTAATGCGTGGCCTGCGGATGGTCGTTGCCGCGCGTGTGCATCGAGCGCACCAGCGCGTACTTGTCCATCTGCTTCGCCATCTTCGGCAACAACTCGGAGATCTGAATCCCCGGCACGTTGGTGGAAATCGGCTTGAAGTTGGAGTTCGATTTCGGATCCCAGGTGTCGATATGGCTAGGGCCGCCTTCCAGCCAGAAGAGGATGACCGAATTCGCCGTTGCCCCGTTCGGCATCTTGGCTTCGGCCGCGGCGAGATACTCCTTCAGCGAGAGGCCGAGAAAGCCGAGCGATCCGGCACTGATGAAATTACGGCGGGAAATGGGGTGTTGCATCGAGCCTCTCCTTCTAATGATTCTCCGCGAATTCGCGCGAACTGAGTAATGCCCAGACCAACTCGCGCAGGGCGGCTTCGCGGTCGCCACGCTGGGCGACCAACTGTTTCAGGTCAGTCAGTTCTTCCCTGGTGGGGAAGCGGCTGAAGGATGCGAGGTAGAACTCCTCGATGACTTTATCGTCGGTGGCGCCAGCGGCCAGCATTTTGGCGAGGCGGCCATCCTTCGACCCAAGGCGTTCGGTGTAGGTATCGCCCGCGAGCATGTGGAGGGCTTGAGAAAGATTGGGTTGGCGGCTGCGTTCGGGGATGGCGCCGCGATTCGGCCGCCCATACAGCTCCAGGAACCGCGAGAAGAACATATCGGGGTCCTTCAATTCAATCGCCCGCGTTCCCACCGGAGTCATACCGCCGGCATTGCCTTCATTCACGGCAGTGGCGAAGCGCTCCGGCACGCCACTCGCGGCAACTACGGCATCAAGCAGCACTTCCGCATCCAGGGCGCGTGGCAACGAATGCGAGTAGTTCACCACATCCTCTTTATTCGTCGCGTTCGGACGATGCGAAAGCTGGTAGGTGCGTGAAAGAACGATGGTCCGCATCAGGTGGCGCAGGTCGTAACGGTGATCGGCGAAATCCTTACCCAGTGCGGTCAGCAGTTCCGGATGCGTGGGCGGATTGGTAGACCGGAAATCATCCACCGGATCGACAATCCCACGCGCGAAGAAGTAACCCCAGATGCGATTCACCGTAGCTTCCGCGAAGTAAGGATGCGCGGTCATCCACTCCGCCAGTTCCTTGCGCGGATTGGCATCGGGCGCCGAGCGCGACGGCTTACCATCGAGGAACGCCGGCTTCACTACTGCCTTCGTACGCGGATGCAGCAGTTCCACCTTGCCATCCACGTCCTTGGAACTGTAGTCCATATTCGTGGGGTGATCGAAGACCACTGGGCCCGCTTTGAACAACCGTCCGAAGAACGCAGCCATGCCCCAAAACTGATCCTGGCTCCAGTTTTCGTAGGGGTGATTGTGGCACTGGGCGCAATCGAGCCGGCGCCCAAAAAAGACGCGTACCTCTTCCGCCATCACATCGGCGGGTGGCCCGATCTGGTTATAGGGAATGAAGTGCCGCGATGCCGCGCCATAGCCCTGCGCCGAGAGCCGCTCGCGAGCGACATCATCGTACGGCCGGTTGGTTTCGATGTTGTTGCGAATCCATTCCCAATACTTTTGGCTGAACTTGGGCGTGAGGCCATTGGCGAAAATCGCCACGCGGTACAGATCGGAAAAACGGAACGTCCAGTATTCGACGAACTCCGGTGAGCCGATGAGCGCGTCCACCACCTTCTCGCGCTTCTTCGGATCCTTGCTGGCAATGAATTCGCGAGCGCGGGCCACGGGTGGCAGCGTGCCGGTGAGGTCCAGGCAGACGCGGCGCAGGAATTCGCTGTCGCTCGAAAGCTCCGATGGCAGCAGGTGAAACGCCTTCAGCTTGCGCAGAATGTGATCGTCGATGAAATTGAACCGGGCGATAGGCGGATAGTTGGGGATGGGCGGACCAACGACACCCACTGACGTGCTGGCGAGTTGCCCCGCGGCACGAATCAGGATCGCCGTTTCCCCACGGCGCACCCCGGTGACCACGCCTTCCGCATTCACCGATGCCGTGTCGCTGCTGTTCGAGGCATAGATCACCTTGTGGGTGAAATCCTCGGTATGGCCATCGCGAAAACGAGCCGTAACCAGGATGCGATGCTTGCCCTCCACCGGCAGCGCCACCATCCGCGGGTACACTTCCAAGGCAACCAGCGCCGGGCCCGTGCCCGTTTCGCCGAAAGGCGCCCCGGCGCGAATCCACGCCACGATGGTGCGAAAATCCTCTGAATCCACTGCGAAGCGCTTGCCGCCGCCGTGCGGCGCGGTCATGGAAGCCTTCGCCAGCAGCATGCTCTTTTCCGGCTGTTCGAGATTGATGCGCGGAATACGCTCGCCCTTCACCTCGTTCGTCAGAACCTGATAGGTGCCGCCCTTGGTGATCCACTCGTAATCGTCTTTCGGAAACAGCGCGTTTGCGGAGAGTTTGAAGCCCCCTCGCCCTTTCACTCCGCCGTGGCAGGCCGCGGAATTGCAGCCGTGCTTCGTAAGCACCTCGACAACATCGCGAGTAAAAGAGAGATCTCGCGAAATGGTAGTCCCGGCGATCTGAATGTTCGCCACGGCTTTCGTTCCCTGAAAGGAAGCAGTCAGCGCCAGTTTGCCATCGGCTACGGCGCTGATCCGCGCGCCTTGCACAGTGGCAAGCGCGGGTTGCGATGCCACCCAGGCCGCTTCGCTGGTCACATCGCGTTCGGCGCCGTCTGAAAACGTGGCGATGGCCAGAAACTGCTGCGATGCCTTCGCGCCTTTCAGTTGGGCCTGTTCCGGATACACGCGCAAAGAAACGGGGCGCTGGGCGCTGAGCGCCACAGTAGTCAAGCAAGCGAGCAGAACAAATCTCATGGCTTCGCTACCACCATCAATGGAATCTCCTTGCGGGCAATGACCGCGCCTGGCTTACTTCCCGCGATCGCCCGCGCCACCAGGCGGATGGTGACGGGTTGTGGCGTCACTCCCGCGTCGTCCACAGCACTGAAGGCCACCACCGTCCGTTCGGTGCGGGCCTGATAACGCTCCCGTTTGCCGGTGCTGAGCGGCGCATCTTTGTCCGGTTCAAAATCGGCGCTCGCCAGTGCCTCCACACCTTTCGGCAAGCCTTCCACGGAGACAGCCAGTGCGCCGCGGAAATCTTCTTCGCGATCGAAAACGACACGAACCGTCTTCGCCTCGCCAGGGTACAGATTGACGTGATCCTCCGTGATGCGCACCTGGCCGATGTGGGGAATCTGCGGACGCACCAGCACGCGGTACCGGAATTGCGGCCCCGCCAGATCCGCGGTGACTTCGCGCACTTCCACCGTGTAGTTGCCGGTATCGCGCAATGGCACCGTCAACTTCGGTTGCAGCGATTTCGTCAATGCTCCGGTGCAGGCCCCTCGGCCTGCCTGAACATTCGTGGCCACCTCTTCCCCTTTTTCGTTCAGTAGCCGAACGACGGGATTAAACAAAGGCGGCGCTGTTTCGGGAGTCTCGATTTCGATCGCAATGTCCTGCGGCGCAGGCAGGTTGAACTTCGCCTGATGCGTTTCCCCGGGCTCGGCAATAGCGCCTTCCAACAGACCGGGCAACGAGAGATTCGAACGGTAGGTTTCGATGGCGGCGTGTTTCTTTGCCTCGCCCCGCGCGGCAATCTCCGTCATCCGCTCATGGGACAGGCGCCGCGTGTAGGACCGCTCTTCCCAATCAGAAGATGACGCCTCGCTGGGAGGCAGAACATCGCCGGGGCGCACCATCAACTGATAGCCGTAGTCCGGACCGCCTTGTCCGGAAAACGCTTCCACTCGGAGCAGGTATGTGCCGGCTTTTTTGAAGCGGTGGGCAAGCGCAGCGTCCGTATTGCGCCCAATGACCCACAGCGGTTCATCGTTGAAGGCGATACGATTCCAGCGCTTTTCTTCGAACCAACTGGAGCCGGGTTCGTACAGGGTCAACGACGGGTCGAAGCCGCGCGCATTGCCTCCCGGCGCGCCAGGGGCGGGCAGTCCCGACCCGGCAGTGAACGTCAGCGTGTCTCCCGCATTGGCCTGGAAGGCGTAGTAATCGGATTCGCCACGCTCGGCAATCCTGCCGTTGAAGGCAACGGGCAGGGAGGAAATAGCGATTGCGGTCTCTGGCGTCTCATGGGTCCCCGCCGGCTCCTCGATTAATGTGAGATCGGTGACCTGCAGAGTGAGTGCGTTCGACACGCCGTTAGCCGTGATCAGACGCAGGGCATAGGGGCCTGGTTTCGCGTCTGCTGCAACGGTGATTCGGAGTTTTACCACGTCAATGGATTTGTCTTTGGAGACACCTTCCACGGCGAATGTGAGCGGCGCCCCAGGAGCGTGAACTCCGGTGCACTTTGCGATTGCATTTCCGCGGATGGAGGCGGCGAACGTGGAGCCTGTTTTGCCGGTGGTGGGATAGACAGAAATAAGGCGCGGGTCGGGCGGAGCGCCCGCCAGCGTGGCGGCAGTAAGGAGGAGAGCCCAGTGCATTGCTCTGGGCTCATCCTATCATTATTGACTCGGTTACTTCAGGGCCTTGATTCGGATGTTCTTGTAGTGGATCGTGGACTTGGGGTCATGCCCCTGCAACGCGATGGTGCCGGAACTGAGAACACGGCCCGGCATGTTGTTCGCGCCCTTCCAATCGGCCGGCTGGGTCCATTCGGAAGTCTTCTTGCCATCAACGTAGATGGTGACGTGGTTGCCCTTCACCACAATGTGTTCCGTGAACCACTTGTTGTCGTCGGCAACCTTCTCTTTGTTATCGGCGACGGCATAAAGCCCGCCCGAGCGCCGCCAGTCTGTGTGCGAGTTGTTCACCTGCACCTCAAACCCCTTCGACGGCCAATTGTTCTCCTGGTATTCGGTGTGGAAATAGATCCCGCCGTTCGAACTCGGCAGAGTCATCACGTCCACTTTCAGTTCGAAGTCTTTCCAGCTATGGTTATTGACCTTGCCCGTGTAATAAAGGTGGCAACGGGGGCCGCTGGCGACGATGGCGCCGTCTTTGACGGAGAACGTGCCTTCGTTTTCTTTGGCTTTTGTCCAGCCATCGAGATCCTTGCCGTTAAAAAGGGCTTTGAAGCCTTTTTCCGGTTTGTCTTTGGGGAGCGCGGACGGTGCCAACAGCAACGACGCGGTCAATGCAGCGGTGAGGATTCGCATATCAGCTCTATTTTATTCCTTCCGGAGGAGCGGATTTTCCCGCCCCTAAAGCACCGCGCGATAATTGGCGATACAGTGAGCACATGAAGTGGTGTACCTTTTTCCTCCCCGCCCTGCTTGGTGCGCAGTTGGTGGAGCTTGGGCCGGCTCCTAGGCTATTGCCGCCCCCCGGCCATAAGGCGGTGGAGCGCGCAGCCACCCAGGAGCGCGGCGCATGGTACGACACATCGAACCGCGAAACTGTTCGTCAAGCGTACTTGAATACGTTCACATCCGTGTCCAGCGGCTGGACAGGAGCCATTGCCGGGTGCGTCCCCGGAACCGTTTCCCTCACCTGGCGCAATAGCGCCGCGGCGCGCATCAATTGGTTCCGCTCCATGGCAGGCGTCCCCGACGGGGTCACCCTCAACGATACCTACAACACGAAAGACCAGCAGGGCGCGCTGATGATGAGCGCCAACAAGACTCTGAATCACACACCGCCCGCGGGCTGGACCTGTTACACCGCCGCTGGGGCTGAAGCGGCCAGCAATTCCAACCTCTGCAACTCCTACAACATTACGCCGGAGCCCGGCTGCGTTTCGCAATACATCAATGACCAGGGCGCGAACAACTACTTCGTTGGACATCGGCGCTGGATACTCCTTCCCCAAACCCAGCAAATGGGAACCGGAGATGTCGATCAGACCGGCAGCTACCCTGGCGGCTACCCCTATTCCAACGCCCTCTGGGTCTTCGATGGCCACACCTTCGATCCCCGCCCCGCCACTCGCGATGGATATGTGGCCTGGCCGCCGAAGGGCTATGTCCCCTATCAGAAGGTGTTCGCGCGGTGGTCGTTCAGCTATCCCGGTGCGAATTTTTCCGGCGCCACGGTGACGATGAACGGGTCATCTTCTGGCGTGACAAAAGAAACCACCAACAACGACGCCGGCTATGGCGAAAACACGCTGGTGTGGACATGGACAGGCACACCCTCCGGCGCACCGGCTAGCGACACAACGATTACCGTGACCATCAGCGGCATCACGGGCATGCCGCAATCGTCCTACACGTACCAGGTGATCGTCTTCGATCCGTCCACCAGCGGCGGCGGTGGGACAACGGCTGTCACCGTAACCACGAACCCCGTGGGCCGATCCTTCACCGTCGACAGCGTGACCTATTCCTCAGCGCAGGTCTTCAACTGGACCCCCGGCAGCCAGCACACCATCGCCACTACCGACCCGCAGACCGTAGGGACCACGCGTTACAGGTACTCCAACTGGAGCGACAGCGGAGCCATCTCACACACCGTGACAACGCCTGCTTCCGCTACAACCTACACAGCCAATTTCACGACACAGTATTTGTTAACCACGGCCGTCTCTCCGGGTGGCGCCGGTACAATTACCGCAAACCCGAGTTCCGCCGACGGCTTCTACAATTCAGGAACCAGCGTGCAACTGACGGCGTCAGCCGCGCAGTTCCAGAACTGGTCCGGCGATCTGAGCGGGAGTACCAATCCGCAGAACGTCGTCATGAACGGCCCGCGTTCCGTGACTGCAAATTATTCCGGCAGCACGATAAGTATCACGGTAGCGACGAATCCCGTGGGCCGCTCATTCACCGTAGACGGCAACACGTATTCCTCGACGCAGGTGTTCAATTGGACCCAAGGCAGCCAGCACACCATCGCCACCACCGACCCGCAGACAGTGGGGACTACGCGTTACCGTTTCTCCACCTGGAGCGACGCCGGCGCGATGTCGCACACGGTCACTACTCCTGCTTCCCCCACCACCTACACGGCGAACTTCACCACACAGTATCTGCTGACCACCACCGTATCGCCAGGAGGTTCCGGAACAATCACGGCGAACCCTAGTTCCGCTGACGGCTTCTACGATTCAGGCGCGACCGTGCAGTTGACGGCAACGGCCACGCAGTTCGTCAATTGGTCCGGCGATCTGTCGGGTTCCACAAATCCACAGAACGTCACCATGAACGGGCCGCGATCCGTCACCGCCAATTACAACGCCGGCATCAGCATTACGGTGAACACGAATCCATCGGGGCGCTCGTTCACGGTGGATGGAACCACTTACTCCTCACCGCAGGTATTCAGTTGGACCCAGGGCAGCCAGCACACGATTGCCACCACCACTCCTCAAACAGTAGGCGCCACTCGCTACGTGTTCAGCGGCTGGAGCGATGCAGGCGCAATTTCACACTCGGTGACCACGCCGGCCTCCTCCACCACCTATACGGCGAATTTCACCACGCAGTATCAACTAACCACTAATGTGGCGCCGGTGGGCGCGGGCACCGTCACCGCAAATCCCACCTCCGCGGATGGATTCTACAATTCCGGCGTCTCCGTGCAGTTGACGGCATCGGCAGCGCAATTCGCCAACTGGTCCGGCGATCTCACCGGGACAACGAATCCACAGAACGTGGTGATGAGCAGCGCGCGCTCCGTTACGGCAAACTTCACGTCGACAAACGCGATCACGGTGACTACCAGTCCTGCCGGCCGCTCCATCGTTGTAGACGGCAACACCTACACCGCTCCGCAAGTCTTCAATTGGGCGCAGGGAACCCAGCACACCATCGCCACAACGACTCCGCAGACCGTGGGCACGACGCGCTTCGTATTCGCCAGTTGGAGCGATGCCGGGGCGATTTCGCACACCGTAACCGCGCCCGCCACGGCAACCACCTACACCGCGAATTTCACTACCCAATTCCTGCTCACGGCCTCCGTTTCACCGGGTGGCGCGGGAACGATTACGGCGAATCCGAACCCCGGCGATGGCTTCTACAACGCGGGCACTTCTGTGCAATTGACCGCCTCAGCCGCGCAGTTCCTCAACTGGTCCGGCGATCTCACCGGCACGGCGAACCCGCAGAGTATCGTCATGAACGCCGCCCGCACGGTCACCGCCAACTACACTAGCGGCCAAGCCTGCACGTTCACCACGCCGCAATCCACCTACAACGTGCCGGCCACCTTCTTTGCCGGATCCATCGCGGTGACAGCAAACTGCGCCTTCACGCCAACGCCGCAGCAGAACTGGATTCACGTCCTTTCCGGAGCAAGCGAAACACCTCTGCGCTACACGGTCGATCGCAACACCGGCGCCTCGCGCGTGGGCGCGATCACCATTGGCACATCCCAGGTGACCATTGTCCAGGATGCGGCCCCAGGAACCTCATCCCCGCTGCGCTTCGTCTCACTGGAGCCCTGCCGCCTGATGGAAACCCGGCCGGAATACAACTACCAGGGCCGCACCGGTTCGTTCGGGCCGCCCTTCCTGCAGGCGGGCGAGACACGTACCCTGATTCCCTCGCAATCGAACGTCTGCACCGTGCCCGCCGATGCGAAAGCCTACGTCTTGAACGTAACCCTGGTGCCGCGCGGCGGAGTGGATTTCATCACCGTGTGGCCCGCGGGCCAATCGCAGCCGAACTTCTGGACCGTACGCTCGCCCGATGCGCAGATCGTCGCCAACGCGGCCATTGTGGCCGCCGGAACTGGCGGCGGCATCCAGGTCTACTCCTCGAACACCGCCGATCTGATCATCGACATTGCCGGTTACTTCACCGATTCGACGGCCTCGAACTTGGTGTTCTATCCGCTCACGCCGTGCCGTGTGATCGACACACGCATCGACTACCGCCAGCCGGCCGGCCCCTTTGGCCCGCCGTCCATGAACGCCAATACAAAGCGCACCTTCCAGTTCCCCGCGGGTCCGTATTGCAACATCCCGACCACCGCGCGCGCGTTCTCTGTATCGCTGACCGCGGTGCCGAAGGGCGCGCTGCAGTTCATGACCATCTGGCCCGCCGGTGGGCCACAGCCCAACGTCTCGAGCATCAACTCGCCGTCGGGGCGCATTCTCGCCAACTCCGTGATTGTCCCGGCCAGCGCCAACGGCAGCATCGATGTCTACGCGTACAACGACACCGATTTCCTCATCGATATCAACGGCTACTTCGCACCGGATGACGGCCAGAACGGGATGTACTTCTTCACCGCTCCGCAGTGCCGTGTCAGCGACACCACGGCTGCCGATGGGCCCGCCTATCCGAACGATTCCACGCGCACGATCGGCGTGGCTACGTCGGACCGCTGCCTCGGCCTTCCCACCAACGCCAAGGCATTCGCAATGAACTTCACCGCAATCCCCGGCGGTTCGCCGATGCCGTTCCTCACCGCGTATCCCACCGGGCAATCGCAACCCAATGCCTCGGTGTTGAACGCCTTCGAAGGGCAGATCGTCACCAATTCGGCCATCATCCCGTCGGGCCCCAACGGGCAGGTGAACGTCTACGCCTACCGCGCCACCAACGTCGTGGTCGAACTCAGCGGGTACTTCGGGCGCTGACCGCGCTACCCCGCGCCGAGCCAGGCAAAACGAAGCAGAAAGATCGCCGTCAGCAGGTACACCAGCCAGTTGATCTCGCGGCGCCGTCCGCTGCACGCGTTGATCACGGTGTAGCTCACGAAGCCGAATGCGAGCCCATTGGCGATGCTGAACGTCAGTGGAATCGTGAGAATCGTCAGGAACGCCGGAATCGCCGTGCGCGGCTCCTGCCACGAAATCTCGCGCGTGTGCGAAACCATCAGTGAGCCCACCAGAATCAGCGCCGGCGCGGTAGCCGCCGCCGGGATCACCCCGAAGAACGGAGCCAGCAGCGCGGCGATCAGGAACAGAATGCCCGTGACAATAGCCGGGATTCCCGTACGGCCTCCGCTCGCCACCCCCGCCGCGCTTTCGATGTAACTAACCACGGTCGATGTGCCCATGAGCGCGCCGAACATCGTCGCCAGCGAATCGGTGAACAGAATGCGCTGGATGCGCGGGATCCGGTGCGCCGCATCGAACACACCTGCCTTCGTCCCCACGCCCACCAGCGTCCCGATGTTGTCAAACAGATCGACGAACAGAAAAGCGAAGATGATTTCGGCAAAGCCGATCCGCAGCGCGCCCGCGATATCGAGATGCATCGCGGTCTGCGCAATGGCGGTAACGTCCTGTGAGGCAGGCGTCCATTTCGAAACCCCGGTAACCATCGCCGCCACCGTGGCGCCGGCGATGCCCAGCAGAATCGCCGCCCTCACACGCCAAGCAATCAGCACCGCCATCAGCAGCAACGAACAGAGAGCCAGTGCCGTGGATGGCGTGCGCAGATTGCCCATCGTGACCAATGTCGCCGGATGCGCAGCGATCAGCCCGGCGTTCTTCAGCCCAATGAAGGCGATAAACAGTCCGATGCCCGCGGCCACTGCGGCATACAACTCCGTCGGAATCGCGCTCACGATCAACTGGCGCAGCCCCGTGACCGTGAGAATCAGAAAGGCAACACCGGAAAGAAACACCGCGCCCAGCGCAGTCTCCCACCCGATTCCCATACCTTTCACCACAGCGTAAGTGAAGTAAGCGTTCAGCCCCATGCCGGGCGCAAGC
>JAFDVS010000080.1:32498-73511 GCA_018268935.1 Acidobacteriota bacterium
CGAAGATGATGTAGGCCATCGTCATGAACGTCGTGCATCCGGCCAGGATTTCCGTGCGCCAGTTCGATTGCAGACGGTCGAATTCAAAGTAGCGCTCAAGGCGCGCGGCGAAGGGCATTAGGGATAGTATCGCCGCTCAGCGGGCAGCGAGTTCGTGCGTATCAAACCGCAGGTCGCGATCCAGCACGATTTCGAGCGTTGAGCCCGATTCCAGCACCACGTCCGCGCCCCGCGAAACCAGCACCCCAGCCAGTCCTGCCGCTGCTCCAGCCGCGGCGCCAACCGCAGCCCCTCCACGCGGGATACGGTTCCCGACGTTAGCCCCCGTGCTGGCCGCGCCCCCAACCTTCGCCGCATCGCTCGCCTTGTCGCCCCCCTGGCGGATTTTGCCGTCATCACTGACGACAGGCTTTCCATCGGCCGAAGACGCGCGCGCGCGAATCTCGCGATGCGTGCCGTTGTCGAGCGTGATGGAATCGAATTGCAGCAGCAACTCGGCGCGCCCCTTCGCCCGTCCCGCCCGTACGGATTCCAGCACTCGCCCCGCCACTTGCGCTCCGGCGGGAATCACCACTGTGTGTTCCGCGCTCAACGGAACGGCGACTTCGAAATAGAACCGGTGCCCCGGCACGGCCTGCTTGGTGCTCAGCGTGTGCGTCACACGAAGCAGCACCGGCGTGCCCGCGCGGATCGTCACGCTGCGCGGCTGCGGCTTCGTTTGCGGCTTTACCAGCACGGCTTGAGGCGTCGATTCCTTCGTCACATTGCTTGTGAGATTGGCCCCCTCCCGGATATACAGCAGCGTGGATTCGTGCTCCACGGCGCCCTGCTGGAACTGGCGGCGGATGGTCAGTGTGTTGCGATCCCGCGAAAGGCGCAACCGGTCTGCCAGCGTGAACCCGCGGCCCTGAGCGTTGTTGGAATGCACCATCAGCGCAGCCCCTTCCCACTTCGTCATTGAGCTGAGGCTGTGACCGGAATAATTCTGCGTCGAAGCTTGTCCGTTGAGCGCGATGGCCCGGCTCCCGGAATCGGTGGCGATCGTAATCAGAGCATCGGTCTGTTGAATGCGCAGTGTGGGCTCAGCGGCCCAAGGCAGAACCGTGATGCTGCTCTTCTCCTGGCTGAGGATCCACACGCCGGAAAAATCCCGCTCCGCATCGGCGGCGGAGAGGATACCGGGGCAAAGCATCGCTCCGAACAGAAACCGCATAGAACCAATTTGCATGTGTTTTTTGTGGGGGTCAATGGGGGTACATTATGTCTGGGTACCATGCCGCATCTGATTCTGTTGTTCCTCCTGCTTGCCCTGCCACTTTCCGCTCAGCCGCGGATTCCGATCCTCTACGACACCGATATCGGAAACGATATCGACGACGCGTTGACCCTCGCCTTCCTGCTGCAATCACCGGAGTTCGACGTGCGTGCCGTCACCACCAGCCGCTTTGAATCGGAAACCCGGGCGAGGCTCGCCTGGAAGCTGATGCGTCTCTACGGACACACCACAATTCCCATCGCTTCTGGAGCCGGCGACGCACTATTGCACCATCAGTACCGGCCACCTGCGCCGCAATTCGGAGCGTTGACGGAAGCCGACAGCCTGCCAGAGGGCGCCGCACACAAGGGCGTTGCGCTGCTCATCGATACCCTGCTTCGCTCCGAGCGCAAATTGACGATAGTCACCGTAGGTCCGCTGTCGAATGTGGCGCTTGCCCTGAAAACCGACCCCCGTGTCCGGGATCGCATCGAGCGAATCGTCCTGATGGGCGGCGCAGTCGAGACGGGCCAGGCGGAAACGAACGTCCTCAACGACATCGGCGCCGCGGCAATTGTCTTCGATTCCGGCCTGCCTGTTGTCATGGCGCCGTTCGACGTGACGCGCGACCTGCACCTCACCGGCGCGGATCTGGCGAAAATCACTGAGTCCAAAGTGCCCGCCACGATGGAACTCACCGGGCTGATCCGCCGGTGGCAGACGTGGCGCGTGGGGCGCGACCCGGTGCTGCACGATTTACTGCCGTTGATTGCCCTACTCCATCCGGAGTGGTGCCGCTTTGAGAATGGCAAAGTGGATGTGGAACTAGCCAGCCCAATAACCCGCGGGATGACAAAGTTCACACCCGCGGCGCGATTGCCTGACCTGAGCGAGGCCAACGTGCGCGTCATTCGCGCCGTAAACAAACGAAAGATGCTCGATCTGTTCTTGTCGCGGCTGACCGTGCAACCTATCCGGGAGTGAAGGGGAGATCTGGCTCTCGCTCGATGATTTCACGCGGCAAAGAATGGTGAGAAAACGCGAGAGTCGTGGCGAAGCGTTCGATCCAAAGCTGTTGCTCCGGAGTTTCCGGCACCTGCAAGCCGCGCGCGGCACTCAATGTGAATTGCCGTCTCCGGGTCTACACCCTTGGTGATGAGCAGGCAGGCCGCAACCAGTCCGGTCCGCCCAATCCCCTGGCGGCAATGTAAGATTACTCCGGCTTTACCTCAATCGTGTCCTTCGCCGCCACACTCCCAAACTGAAGCGGAAACGCCCGCCCCGCATAATAGGCATCCCATTGATCTCGGAAGTGCGGCGAAAGCACCTGCCCCGATTGCCCGATCGTCACGCTATACAGCGACTGCTCCCAATTCGATAAATCCGCCACAAACCGCATTGCCGGGCCCATGCGCCTCGTCGTCTGTTTCACCGTCGTCGTGCTCCCCGACATCGGCACCGGCCCAATCCGGAACCAGCCACCCAGATACGGCACCCGGCTGATCACCGGATGCTGCAGCGTGAAACCCGTGTACTTGCCGTAGTCCCACTTGCTCACGTTCTCCCCCAACTGCTGCTTGCCTTCGGCGATGGCGTCCGAGAAGCATTTCACCAGCAATTGATCGAAATCCGCAAACCACTCCTTCGGCCGTGTATCGAGCAGCTTCTCAATCACCGCCGGCGCCATCTGCTGCTCGTAAGCCGCACCTTGGCCCGGTGAAGCCCGGTCACCAATCGCCCTCCGCAAATGCTGGAACACCAGCGTCACCACCACCGGCGCCGTAAGCCCCGCCTGCATCTGCCCGTTCCAATCCTTCAGCGCCACCGCCGCATCACGCAGAACCGGGTTCCCCTGCGCACGCTTCTCCCAGGCCCGGTATACATCCTTCGCCAGCCGGTGCGAGAACGCCGAATACACATCGGTCTGAATGGACAGCATCTCCCCCGGCTTCCAACCCGTCTTCTTCCGCAGCCGCGCATCAATCTGATTCACCCGGTAATGCGGCGTGAAATTTCCATTCACCGCATATTCATACTTCGCCGGAAACGGGTTCTGATTCGCCGTGATCAACATCCCCGAGGGCGGATTGTAAACCGACGGCAGCGCCTCAAAGGGCACGACGCCATCCCACTCGCTTTCCCCAGCAGCGCCATCCACCGGCACATCGCCGCGATGATTGCGCCGGATCGGCATGTGCCCCGCGGCCTGATAACCAATGTTGCCCGCCGTGTCCGCATACACGTAATTCGATCCAGGCCCGGTGTGCAATGCCACCGCCGCACGAAATTCCTCCCAATTCCTCGCCCGGTTGATCCGCGGAAAGGGATAACCGAAGCCGCCCGCTTCCGCCGCCATCCAGCGCAGCGCAAGGTGCGCGTTGCCCGCCGACTGGAAGATCGGGCCATGACGCGTCACCCAGATCTGTAACTCCACCGGCTGCCGCCCCCGCACACGGATCACTTCGCGCTCCAATTGCGCCTGCTCGGCTTTGCCCTGGAACACATACCGTCCGCTGCGCGGATCGAACCGCTCCGCGTAAAGGTCCTGCACATCGAAATGCAGGTTCGTGATGCCCCAGGCAATATTCCGGTTGTGCCCGATGATCACCATCGGCAGGCCCGGGAAAGAGAAGCCTTCCACATCGAGGTCCGGCGCTTTCAAATGCACCGCATACCACGGCCCGGGAAACGCCCAGTCCAGATGCGTATCGTTGGCCAGCAGCGGCTTGCCGGAAGCGGTATGTTTACCGCTGATCACCCAGGCATTCGATCCAAGCTGCGCTTCGTGCCCCGTGGCCATCGGAAGCAGAAAGTTGACCTTCTCTTTGTCTCCCTTCGCCAGCAGCGTCTGCTTCACCAACTCATCCTTCCAACCCTGCGACAGATTGCGGAACATCTGCAACCCCACCAGCAGCGAGTCCACCACCGACCACGGCTTAGGATCGTAGTCAAGAAGCTTGAACTCCACCGGCAGTTTCCCGCGATGCGTCTCCAAATAGCGATTCACCCCACGCGCATAGGCCGACAATAATACACGGTCCTCCGCCTTCACTGATGCGGCGTGAAACTCCGCCAGCCGGCGCATCCGCATACGGCGCGATTCCTGGTCCGATTCAAGCCCCGCCGCGCCCAGAATCTCCGACAGTTCGCCCGCGGCCAGCCGCCGCAGAGCATCCATCTGCCACAACCGGTCCTGTGCATGCACATAACCCTGCAGATACGCCGCATCTTCAGCCGACGCCGCTTCGATATGGGGCAACCCCTCCGCATCACGCACGATTTTCGCTGCCTTCGCAACCCCCAGCGAAACGGTGCCCGACAGCGCCGCCAGCGGACGGTAGGCGTACCAATACACAAGCGCAGCCACACCCACCAGGGCCAGCGCCACGCCCCAGTTCACGATTCGCAGAATTCTATTCACTTTGGTCGATTGTCCCTATGCCGTGCGAGAATAAGAGCAGCTCCCACATACAGCCAGAATGAACGAAACTACCGGCTACCAGTTCCTGCTCCTATTCTTTATGGTGGCACTAAACGGCTTCTTCGCGGCAAGCGAAGTGGCGCTGGTCTCCAGCCGGCTGTCCCGTCTGCGCTCGCAAGCCGAAGAGGGCCATGTCGGCGCGCAGGCCGCGGTGAGCCTGCTCTCCAACTCGGAGCGTCTCCTCAGCGTGGTGCAAGTCGGAGTGACCATCTGCAGTCTCGCCATCGGAGCCACCGGCGAGGAAACGCTGAAGAATCTGTTTTCCTCGTGGCTCAAGCCTTTCATGCAGACCAAATACATGGAAGACGCCCTCATCCTGGTCAGCGTCGTGCTTTCCTACATGATCATGACCTACCTCCACGTCGTCATCGGCGAAGTCGTCCCCAAGAACGTCGCCATCGACAAACGTGAACGGCTCGCCGTAATCGTGGCGCCCCCCATGCTCGTCTTCTTCCGCATCGTGGAACCGTTCGTTCTGGTACTGGAAAAATCGGCTTCTTTCCTTTCTCGCGCCATCGGCGTGAAGGGAGAAATGGCCAGCGGCCATTCAGTCGAAGAGCTGAAATACATCCTCAGTTCCAGCATGAATGAAGGCGTGCTCGAAGGTTTCGCCGAACGCTCCATGCAGCGCATGCTCGAACTGCAGGAATACCTCACGCGCGAGATCATGGTTCCTCGTAACCAGGTGATCTCCGCCGCCGTCGACACCTCGCTCGATCACCTCCTGCGCATCGCTAATGAGCACCAATACACACGCCTGCCGATCTACGAAGGCCGCCCGGAAAACCTCATCGGCTACATCCACGTGAAAGATCTGCTGCGCGAGTGGGAAGACCGCCGCATCGCCACCGAGCGCCGCCGCTCGGTGCGCCCCTTCGTCCTCCGCCGCATCATGCGCGTCTTGCCGATAGTGCCAGAATCGAAGCCCGTCAGCCAGTTGATGGACGACTTCCGCCGCAGCCATTCCCATATCGCCATGGTGGTCGATGAATTCGGCACCGTCGTGGGCGTTGTCACGCTCGAAGACCTGGTGGAGCAAATCTTCGGCGAAATCGAAGACGAGCACGATGTCCGCCGTCCCATCGTCGAGCAGGCCGCGGAAGTGATTCTGCTCGATGGTGCAACCCCCATCCGCGATATGGAATTGCAGTACGGCATCGAACTACCCTCCGAAGCCGGCTATGAGACCCTGGCCGGATTCCTGCTCTTCCGCCTCGGCCGGATTCCCGCCGTCGCCGATGAAGTGACCGAAGGCCCGCGCCGCTACATCATCACCGAAATGGAGCGCCACCGCATCGCCCGCGTCCGCATCGAACGCCTACCTGCTTGAGGCTTTGCCAGCGTTCGGCAGCGCTGCGGTATTGCCCTTCTTCACCAGGATCATATGGCGTCCAACCTGCCCGGTCGCGACTCCAACCAGCCCGAAGAAATGCCCGAACGGCGCGTTCCCAGAGATTACTGGTAATGCCACGAAGCGACTTCCACCTCGACTTCGCGGACCTCTACAGCGAGAGGAAGATTGTTTGCTTTGCGAGCGGCCAAACACCCTTGAATGGCCTCTCTCAAATTCTCAATCGCTGCTGATTCATCGGCGCCTTGAGAGATGCATCCTGGAAGGGATGGGCACTCGGCGACGATCATGCCGGTTTCATCGCGCTCCAACGTAACAAGCAGCTTCATGGATCCCATCCCACCGCCTAAATCTTATCCAGCCCCTCCGTCAACTCCACATAAGCCCCCCAAGGATCCGTAAAGAACGCAATCGAAATCCCCAGTGCCGGCACCTTCCGATACGGCACATCAAACTTCACCCCCGCCGCCTCCAGCTTCTTCACAAACGCTTCCAGCCCTTTAATCTCAAACCCGATGTGATCCATCGCCCGCCCCTTCGTCGGCTCCACCGGAGTCTCCGACGCCGAAAACGTCAGATTCACCCCCGGAAGATCCGCCGCATCAAACCGCAGCCGTTTCCCCGGAATCGCGCCGAAATGCTTCGCATACCAAGCCTGTGTCTCCAGGTGCTTCTGATTGAAGAAATGAATGTGATGATGCGCAATCGGCATGCTCATCGTCTTGTCTTCGCTCAACTCCACCTTCACTTCACCCGGAGCCATCACAAACCCCTGCCGCGTCTGCGGATTGCGCGCGGCAATGCGAAAGCCCATCTGCTCGCACTTCGCCAGATACGCATCCAGATCCTTAACCTTGAACCCAAGGTGATTCACCGCGCTGCCTTCCGACCCGCCACCCACGCTCGGCTTCTTCGACACCACGACAATTGCATCGGGAAACTTGTAGATCTCCATCTTGCCCAACAGCCCCACCGTGCCGCCGAGAAAATCAACCCAGAACCTCTTCGACGCCTCGGCGTCAGTCGTGCTCAGGTGCAGATGGCCCATCGTGACACCCGTACTGTTGTGCGCGGGCAGTTGCGCCAGAAGCGGCATGGCCAAGGCAAAAAGGGCAAGAGTTCGCATGAGGAGATGGTACAACGGCTTCAACGTCCGCCGCGAAGATACCACCGTGATACCACCTTCATCGCCGGCTTGTTCCATGGCGTGTGCGAACCATCCTCCAATCCCCCAAACCCGTTCGTTCCCACCTTCCACCAATACATGCCCTGAAACCACGGCTTCTTATAGAACCCCTGGAAAATGGCCTCATAACACCTCGCCTGATCCTCCGGCGAAAGCTTCCGCGGAGTCTCGTCCCACGGCTGCCGGTG
Source organism: Acidobacteriota bacterium (assembly GCA_018268935.1). Classification (GTDB taxonomy): domain Bacteria; phylum Acidobacteriota; class Terriglobia; order Bryobacterales; family Bryobacteraceae; genus CADEFT01. The sequence continues at coordinate 39,960 of JAFDVS010000080.1, forward strand.
CGGCGCTTCCAAACTGGTAAATCCAGTCTCCGGAAAAATAATCGGCTTCCCGAATTTCTTCTGCACCGCTTCCACCCGAGCCACCACCGCCGCCGTCGAAAGGTCATCCGGCAACGGATAGTAATTATTCAGCCCGATATAATCCAGCGCATCGAAAAACCGCGTTGTTTCGAACTCCGGCCCCTGGATCGCGGAATAAGTCAGCTTGCCCGGATAAATCTGCCGTGCCCTTTGAATCAGCGCGCGCCATTCCGCCTCATAACGCGCCATCCGGGCGAACTCCACGCCAACCGAAAACACATCGGCGCGAATGCGCGCCGCCAGCCCGGCGTAATGCTCCAGAAACAACCGGTATTGCCCGAACCACTGCTTGCGCTCGGCCTCTTTAGGAAAGTCGATGTCCGTCGTGCTCCCCCCGCGTAACCAAAGCTGCGGCTTCAGCAGCACCTTCATTCCCGCACCGCGCGCCACCTCGCTCAACTGCGCGATCGCATCGTCCTTCTCCATGCTCCGCGTGCCGCTGAAACGAACCGCGGGCTCCCCTTTCGGCGCAAAGCCGTAAGGCACAAACGCCACCGCATTGACGCCATACTGCGGCAGAGACCGCAGAATCTGCCGTGCGCGTTCCGAGCCATAGCCATCCGGAAACTCCGCCGTGTAATTGACGCCTCGCTGAAACGAACCCGTGCCCACGGCCGGGGCCGCGGCCAGCGCAAGCAGTTCTCGCCGGGTCAACCTATTTGCGCAGATGTGCATCAAACCACTCCTCCGCATGGCCCGCCCAATTCACCCGCCCTCCCATTAAAGACCAGCACCTCGGGTTACAAGCTGTTGATTCCTCCTCGTGGCGCAGGCGGTTTCGCCTGCGATTCGCGCTCTCCCTATCCACCGGATCCTGCTCGACGAATTCCTTCGATTCCTTCAGCAGCCTCGCGCCGTACCCAACCGGAGTGTGCCAGCCGCTGCCCGGAATCACCACAATGCCATATCCGTTCAGCAGCGCCAGGCCGGAGTGCATCCCAAAGATCACACTGGACTCCAAAGGCCCCGCCGCAACCAGAGAGAAGCATCCGAAAAAGCCCAGAATTGCCAGGGAAGCCATGCAGATAGCGTATTCCAACCGTAGCGCCAAAACCAGCGCCGTGGATGGGTGAAATGCCCCGAACGGGATACGCAGGAGATGCATGGGATCGCCTTCCCCTCCCCCAACTCACCCCAAAACCAATGATTCCAAGAATTGGCATTCCAGTTGCACGCAGAGTGGCCGAGTCTTCTTTAGAGGGAAATCCTGACAAGGCCATGAAGCCGGCAATCGCAGAGAACGAACCCGTGTCCGTGAGCCGGACACCACGTCAAATCGAACAGCATATCGTCGAGATCGTCAGCGATTCCGGCGAAGGCGCCCAAACCTGCGGCCAGATGTTTGCCTCGTTGTGCGCGCGAAGCGGCAACGGCATCTGGACAGTGGAGATCATCCCCGCCGAAATCGAGCCCCCCGCTCGATCGCGTGCCGGCGCCAGCGGCTACCGCATCCGCCTCGGCTCAAAGCCGGTCAGCAACGCCGGCGATACCGCCGATATCGTCGTCGCCTTCAACGAACAGGTGCTCTACAGCCGCATCGACACGAAAGCGCTGCGCCCCGGCACCATCGTCTATCTCGATCAATCCTGGGCCGAACATCAGGCCGAAGATATCCGCATCAAATATGCCGAAGCGGTGAAGGATTTCGACAAACTCGGCTATATCGTCGTCGAAATCCCCATCGAGCGCGAGTGCCTCAAACACACCGACGATGCGCGCCGGGGAAAAAATATGTGGGTCCTCGGCCTCCTCTGCGCCCTCTACGACCTCGACATGGAAATGGTCCGCGGCGATATCGCCAAACGTTTCGCCAAGAAAGGCGAAGGCGTCATCCGTAAGAATGTGCTCCTGCTCGAAGACGGCTACAGTTGGGCCGTCCAGCACACCGCGGAGCGTTTCCACATCCCCGCGCAAAAATCCTCCCAACCCATGGTGGTCATGAACGGCAACCAGGCAATCGGCCTCGGTGTGATGGCCGCGGGCATGGAAATGTGCGCCATGTACCCCATCACCCCCGCAACTTCCGCCTCGCACTTCCTCGCCTCCGCCTTCGATCAGGTCGGCGGCTTCGTGCACCAGGCCGAAGATGAGATCGCTGCCATCGGCTTCGCCATCGGCGCATCCTACGCGGGCAAAACCGCGGTCACCATCACCTCCGGCCCCGGCCTCGCGCTGAAAACTGAGTTCATCGGCTTGGCCGTAATGGCCGAAGTGCCACTGGTCATCGTCGTCGTCCAGCGCGGCGGCCCCTCCACCGGCCTCCCCACGAAGATTGAACAAGGCGATCTCCTCGCCGCGCTCTACGCCTCACCCGGCGATAGCCCGAAGATCATCCTCGCCCCGGCCACCATCGAAGAGTGCTTCCACTTCATGATCCTCGCCCGCAATCTGGCCGAAGAGTTCCGCGGGCCGGTGATGGTGTTGACCGATGCCAATCTGGCCACCGGGCAGCAGCCCTTCCTCCGCCCCAAGTGCAGCGAAGCCTGGTTCGCCCCGCCCATCGATCAATCCGATTGGGATCGCGAGATTCCGCCCTTTGCCTGGGATGGCGAAACCGGCCTTTCCCGCCGTGCCATTCCCGGCCAGCGTGGCGGCGAGCATGTCGTCACCGGCCTCGCCCACGACCGCGCCAGCCATGTCGCCTATGAATCGGCCATCAACCAGCAGGCCATGGAGATGCGCAGCCGTAAACTCGCCGTGTTCCAAAGCTCGTTGAAACCGCCCGTGGTGCATGGCGACCCCGAAGGAGATTTGTTGGTGGTGGGATGGGGGTCTACTCTGGGGGCGATTGAGGAAGCCGTAGACAGGCTGCGCGCCGATGGACATCGTGTTTCCAGCCTGCATATGCGCTTCCTCTCGCCCTTTGAGCCCGGCCTCAAACAGATTTTTGCCCGCTTCCGCAACGTCATGACGGTCGAGATCAACTACAGCGACGAAGCCGGCAAACCCTACATCAATGAGGATTCGCGCCGCTACGCCCAACTGGCCATGCTGCTCCGCGCACGCACGCTGATGGATATCGACTCCTGGTCACGTGTACCCGGCAGCCCGTTGCCTCCGGGCATGATCGAGCAGGAACTGCGCCGCAGACTGGCGGGAAAGGGATAAGGGGAACACGCCATGCAGGGATTGAAAAAGGATTGGGAAGTCGAAGCGACGCCGCGCGAATGCTCGCTCGAAGATTACATGGGCGCTGAGCCGCGCTGGTGCCCCGGTTGCGGCGATCACTCCGTGTTGGGCGCAGTACAGCGCCTCGCCCGCGATCAGCAACTCCAGCCCGAACGCACCGTCGTGGTCTCCGGCATCGGCTGCTCCAGCCGCTTCCCCCACTACATGAAAACCTACGGCTTCCACGGCCTCCATGGGCGCGCTTTCCCGCTCGCTTGTGGCGTCCGAAGCCGCCGCCCCGACCTCGATATCTTCGTCGTCACCGGCGATGGCGATTGTTGCGCCATCGGCACCGCCCACTGGATTCATGCCATCCGCTACAACATGGATCTCACCGTGCTGCTGCTCGACAACAACATCTACGGGTTGACGAAAATGCAGACGTCGCCCACCACGCGCCCCGGCGAGCGCTCCAACACTCACCCCAAGGGCTCGGTCCTGCCGGCCCTCAATCCCATCCAGGTCACCCTTGGCATCGAAAACGCCAGTTTCGTCGCGCAAACCATCGACTGGCATCCCCCCCACCTTTACGCCACCATCAAAGCCGCCCACGCCCATCGCGGACTCTCCTTTGTCCGCGTCTATCAGCGCTGCCCGCACTACACATCCCACATCTTCGCCCCGGCCCAGGCAGACTCCGCACGGGTAACGGTGATGACGCATCCCGACGGCATCCAGGCCGACGAGGCCGCGATGAAGCTCTTCCCGCACAAGGTGGTCCACGATCCATCGAACCTCGAGGAGGCGCGTAAATTGGCCAAAGACGATGAGGCCTTCGTCATCGGGCTGTTCTACAAATCGGACGATTGCGCCCGCTATGATCAGGCCACCTCGCAGGGCATCGGCATGACAAGCATGGAAAAGCTCAACGCCATGGAACGCGCGCTCGACCGCTTCGCCTTGTAGGAGATCATCATGCCGGTATCCGTAGAACAAAGCACGGCGGTTCGGGGAGGTTGGCGCGAACAGCTACGGGCATTTCACCTCACCGGACAAGGCCTGGAGGATTGCCGCACCATCCCCGTCCCCGTCGCCGAGGCCGACCCGCGCGCCGGAATGCTCGCCGAAACCTGCGGCCACATGCTCTATGAGGCGCGCTCCGCGGCGCGGAATGCGTTTCTCTCCACCGTGGCGCGCGAAAAAGCAAGGCTCGAAGATCTGCTGCGCATGGACGATAGCCATTCCGCCGCCTCCGTCACCAGCGAATCTCTGTCTTCGGCCCTCGGCGCCGAAGGCAGTCTCTTCCTCGATCCGGCTGCGCTCGCTTCGGCACTGCGCCGTCCGCAACGCCCGAAGGGCATGGCCCAGGTCCGGCGCGAGTTGATCGAGTGGGCCCGCCACACGCTCGAAGACTACCTTAACGTGGCCCGTGGCGGTGCACCGTTTCACATTGTCGCCGTGGTCGGTGACGACCCCTTCGGGCCCGCCATGCAGTTTGACGAAGCCCTCCTCCAGAACATGAGCGAAGTCCAGCGCGCCCTGCGCGTCGCTCACCTTGAATGCGACAGTCACGAAGACGCCACCCTCCATCAGGAAGCCTTGAACCGTGTCACCTGGCGCTCGGCCAAGCCCGATGATCTGCTCGCCATGCCGCCCGTGCTTGCGCTCGATAGCGCCGCCCTCGCCTCCGGCCCCCACATGGCGTCGCTCGTTCGCCTGATGCGATCCGGCCGCCCCGTGGTCGCCCTCGCCATCGGCGACGCCGAGGACTTCGCCACCTTCGATTTCGGCTATCAATGCCTCGGCTTTCGAGAAGCCTGCGTGCTGCAAAGCTCGCTCGATCAGTGGGACCATGCCGCCGCCCACCTGCCGCAAATCGCCCTCCAAACGCGGCCGGCAGCCGTCTTCCTCGATACCTCCGGAGCGCCCGTCGGACACGAACTGTTCGCTTCCTGCGCCTTCCCCCACTTCTTCTACAATCCTGCCAGTGGCGCCAGTTGGAAAGATCGCTTCTCTCTCCTGCTTCCCGCGGACCAACCCGCCAGCGCGGCCAGCGCGGCGCTCCATAGTGAGAGTTGGCGCAGCCACTTCCGCCTCATTCCCTCCGGCGGCTGGGAAGAAGAGCAACTCGAAATCGGCGAATACCTGGCGCGCTACACGACAGAGGCCCCTCTCGCTATCCCCTATCTGGCCTTGCCCGCGGAAGATGGCGCTCCCATGCGCATCGCGCTCACTCGCGATCTCGCCGATGCCTGCCGTGACCGGATCCTCGCCTGGCGTCTCCTTGAAGAACTCGCCGGCATCCATAACGCTTATGTCGAATCGGCCACCGCCCAACTGCGCCAGGAATTGGGAACAAGCTCGGTGAAGGACGAGGCGGCGCTGGTGGAACGCGTCAAAATCGAAACCGTGCAGAAGCTGGTCTCGGTGTTGATGAGTTCCCAGCCATTGCCGGCCGGGTCGCTCACAGCGGCGCTCTTGCCGCCGTTGCCGGCGATGATGGCCCCCGCGCCGCCTTCCGCGCCTCAGCCCCCTCAGCAACAAGCCGCCTCGGTAGCGGCGCCGGAGGCACAGCCCGAAGCCGCCTCCGAAGACCCTTACATCGATTCGTTTCTCTGCACCAGTTGTAACGACTGCATGAAAGTCAATCAGCTCGTCTTTGCCTACGATGGCAACAAGCAGGCGTATATCGCCGACGCCAAGGCCGGCACGTTCGCGGAACTGGTGAAAGCGGCCGAAGGATGCCCCGCAAAATGCATCCATCCGGGCAAACCGCGCCCCGATGATACCTCGGCCACCCCACAAGTGTTAGCTCGGGCGGCGAAGTTGGGATAGAGGAGACTCATATCATGTCTTTGGAGAGAGACCGCCAACTTGCCGCCCTTTTTTCGATCGTTCCAGGAAGGTAGACCGCGATGACCCCTGATACCGTTCCCAACCCCAATCCGCTTCACGACGCGGACCACGATCATGAGTCCTGCGAGGTCGAAGACTGCCAGGTCTGCATGCGCCTCACAATCCCTCAACACGTTGACAGTCACGGCACCAAGCTGGAGGATGAAGCCGGCATCGGGGAGTATGAATCGCTGGGCGGCTAACCAGCCTCGCCCAGCTACCTACAATCGCGTCTCGATTGGCAAAATAATATGGAAACTCACTCATCTCAGGTGATCTTTGGCTGGAGCGCCGCCGCTCTGGCCACCGTCATCTTTATCGCCGTTTATGCGCTCGTAATCGCCGAAAAACTCAACCGCGCCATCCTCGCGCTCTTGGGCGCGGGCGCGCTTATTCTCTGCGGCGTCCTTACCCAGGAAGCTGCTTTGCGCGGCGTCGATTTCAACACCATCGGCCTGCTGTTAGGCATGATGCTGATCGTCAATATCACCGGACGCAGCGGCGTATTTCAGTACATCGCCATCTGGTCCGCAAAAAAAGTGAACGCACAGCCGCTTGGTGTGCTGATCATGCTCTCTTTGGTTACCGCCACACTTTCCGCCTTCCTCGACAACGTTACTACCGTACTCCTAATCGTCCCCGTTACCTTGCTCATCACCGAAGAGTTGAAAGTCGAGCCTTACCCGTTCCTCATCTCCGAAGTCCTCAGCTCCAACATCGGCGGCACCGCCACCCTCATCGGCGATCCACCCAACATTATGATCGGCTCCGCGGTGGGCATTCCCTTCAATGCCTTCGTCAACAACCTCACCCCCGTCATCATCGTTGTGGAGTTCGCCACGGTGCTCGCCTTTGCTCTCGTCTGGAAGAAGAGCCTCGTCACTACCGAAGAAGCGCGCCGCCGCGTGATGGAGTTCAACGAAGCCGAGGCCATCAAGGACCATCGCCTCCTCAAACAGTCTCTCTCCGTCATCGGCGTAGTGATTGTCTCCTTCATCCTCGCTCACTCCCTGCACCTGGAGCCGGCCACCATCGCCATGTTCGGCGCAGCCGTGCTGCTTTTCCTCGATAACTACCGCGAAGACGCCGACCACCAAACGAAGAAAGTACACGGCGCTTTTGCCGAAGCCGAATGGGTCACCCTGATCTTCTTCATCGGTCTCTTCATCCTGGTGCACGGATTGGAATCTTCCGGAGTCATCCGTTGGATGGCCGAAAAACTCATGGCAGCCACCGGCGGCGACTTCAAGATCACGGCCATTGCAATCCTCTGGTCCTCCGCCATCCTCAGTGCCTTCATCGACAACATTCCCTTTGTCGCCACCATGATCCCGATGATCAAATCGATGGCCCCCGCTTTCGGCGGCGCGGACGCTCTCATGCCCCTCTGGTGGGCGCTGTCTCTGGGCGCTTGTCTCGGAGGCAACGGAACGCTCATCGGCGCCTCGGCCAATCTGGTGGTTGCCGGCATCGCCGACCGGGCCGGGCACCCTATCCGTTTCATGCGCTACATGAAGTCGTGCTTCTTGATGATGATTATGTCCATCATCATTAGCCACATCTATCTCTATTTCCGATATCTGTAGCTGCGTTTTTCCCCTTGGGCTTAGCCGTGTTCCGGTCTATACTGTGAACGCAGCGCGAAGGAGAAGCATCCATGATCGATTCCGTTCGTCCTGGACTGACCCTCAAAGCCCCGGCCTTCATCGAGCATGAAGGCTGCACCGATGACGACTGCCTGGTATGTATGCGGCTCACCATCCCGCAACACGTCGACAGTCATGGAAGCAAATTGGAGGACCTCGCCGGCACCGGCGACTACGAGGTGCTGGGCGGCTGATCAAGCCCAATGAACGTTAGCACTATCATGAATGCCAGTCCCGTAACGATCTCCGTTACGGAGACCTTCGGAAACGCGTTGCGTCTGATGGAGGAGCGGCGCGTCCATGCCCTTCCCGTCGTCGACGCCGCCGGTGTCTACAAGGGCACCTTCGATTTCGCCGACATCTGGAAGACGCTCCTCCCCAAGGCAGCCCTCCTCGGGATGGACTCCCTCACCGACCTCTCCTTCGTCTCCGACGCCCAGGAGATACTCCGCGAGAAACTCGCTGGCGCCGGCAGCCGCCCCGTATCCGAGTTCCTCGACCGTCGCGTCGAACCCGTGCATCCCGACACGCCGGTGAAAGAGGCCATCCTCCTGTTCTACCGCCTGGACGAAGATATCCCCGTCGTCGAGCGAGGCACCAATCGCCTGGCAGGAATCGTTACTCCCTGGGAAATCCTCAACGCCCTGCGCGACTAAAGCAGCTACTGAGCCGCGCGCGCAACGGTCTGTGAAAAACCTGTGGGCTAGACTTCAGTCCGCCGTTTCAGAGCCGCGCGCGTGAGCAAGCGGTCTTCTCCCGTTTCAGAGCCGCGCGCGTGAGCGGGCTGCTAGAATCATACTTCACGATCTTATTAGAAGGACGGTGTGCCGGAATGATCGCTGCGGTTGTCTTCATCGCTGTTTACGCGCTGGTCATTTCCGAGAAAATCAACCGCGCCATCCTTGCCCTGCTCGGCGCCGGGCTCATGATTCTCTGCGGCGTGCTCACCCAGGAAGCCGCTATCCGAGGCGTCGATTTCAACACCATCGGCCTGCTGCTCGGCATGATGGTGATTGTCGCCATCACCGGCAAAAGTGGCGTCTTTCAATACGTCGCCATCTGGTCGGCGAAAAAAGTGAACGCGCAACCCGTGGGTGTCATGATCATGCTCAGCCTGGTCACTGCGGTCTTCTCCGCGCTGCTCGACAACGTCACCACAGTGCTCCTCATCGTTCCCGTCACCCTGCTCATCACCGAAGAGCTGAAGGTCAAACCGTACCCCTATCTGCTCGCTGAAATCCTCTGCTCGAACATTGGCGGCACGGCCACCCTGATCGGCGATCCGCCCAACATCATGATCGGCTCGGCGGTCGGCATCCCCTTCAACGATTTCGTCATTCATCTCACCCCTGTCGTGCTCGTTATTCTGCTGGCAACAGTGGCTGTGTTCTATTTCGTCTGGGGCAAGGAACTGGTAACCACCGAAGAGGCCCGCCGCCGTGTCATGAGTTTCGAGGCCCGCGAAGCCATCAAAGACTGGCGCCTCCTCCGCCAATCGCTCAGCGTGCTGGCCGCCGTCATCGCAGGCTTCGTGCTGGCCCATTCCATGCACCTCGAACCCGCCACCATCGCCATGTTCGGTGCTGCTTTGCTACTGCTTCTCGACAACTACCACCGCCCCGCCGACGAGCAAACGCACAACGTCCACAACGCATTCTCCGAAGCCGAATGGGTCACCCTCATCTTCTTCCTTGGCCTCTTCATTCTGGTCCACGGCCTCGAGTCCGCGGGCGTCATCCGCTGGATGGCCCAGCAGCTCCTCAGCGCCACCGGCGGCGATTTCGCCGTCACCGCCATCGCCATCCTCTGGGGCTCAGCCATCCTCTCGGCCTTCATTGACAACATCCCCTTCGTCGCCACCATGATCCCGCTGATCAAATCCATGGCCCCCACCTTCGGCGGCGAACAGGCGCTGATGCCCTTGTGGTGGGCCCTGTCCCTCGGCGCCTGCCTCGGCGGCAACGGCACCCTGATCGGAGCCTCCGCCAACCTCGTGGTGGCAGGCATCTCCGAGCGCGCCGGCCAGCCCATCCGATTCCTGCAGTTCCTGAAATCGAGTTTTCTGCTGATGCTGATGTCCATCGCCATCAGCCACGTGTATATCTACTTCCGCTATCTGTAACGCTACTCTTCCAGCACCTTCAAAAACCCCGCGCTCGCATGCCGCTTCCCCGCCGCATCGATCGCCAACACCTCCACCCCCTCGGCCTGCGCGATCCGCATCCCTTCCTCCGGCCCTAAAATAAACACCACCTTCCCCATCACCACCGCCTTTTCCGCCTCCGCCGCAATCACGCTCACCCCCTGGCAAGCCATCGCCGGATACCCCGTCCGCACATCAATGATGTGGTGATACCTCACCCCATCCACCATGCGAAACCGTTCATAATCCCCCGAACTCACCAGCACCCCGCTCGTCAGCCGCACCCGCCCGATCAGCGTCCCCCGCGGCTCCCGCGGATGCTGGATCCCCAGGCTCCACGGCTGCCCCTGCTTCTTCCCCGACACCCGTATATCGCCGCCGCCATCCACCAGGTAATCGTGGAACCCCGCCTTCTCCAGCACCGCCGCCGCCCGGTCCACCGCGTATCCCTTCGCAATCCCACCCAGCCCGATACTCATCTCCGGCCGCGGCAGAAAAACGCGATTGCCCTCAATCCGCAGATCCCGGTAACCCACGTTCCGCCGCGCCTTCTCCACATCCGCCTTCGACGGCACCGCGAAGTTATCGTCGAAATGCCAGATCCGCCCCATCCCCCGCCACGTCACATCAAACGCCCCATGACTCAGTTCCGAATAGCGAACCGATCGCTCCAGCATCGCCCGTAACTCCTCCGGAACCTCTACCGGCTGCTTCCCCGCCGCCTGGTTCACCTGCGAAATCGGAGAATCCGGCTTCCATTCGCTCATCAGCCGGTCAATCCGCTCCAACTCAACAAACGCCGCATCCACCGCCTTCTGCGCCCCATCCGCCGAGCCGCGATGCATCACCTCCATCCCCCAAACAGTGCCCATCAGCGGACGTTGCACCTTCAGCGATTGCTCCGGCTCATCCGGCCTTTTCCCCGCTGGCAAAAAACGTAAAGCGGCCAGCCCAGCCACCAGCGCCAATCCGATGAGGGTCTTCCGCCACATGCCTCTAGATTGGCACGGAACTTGCACACATAACCAGGGGTTATGCTTTCCGGAAACGTCAAGCCATGGAATACCAATGACTTCGAGCTGTCCAGCCAGCGTAGCCGGGGGATATGCCCCAGAGCCGGGAGCGCAATGTTATGCAAGATTTGCTGATGGCCGGCGGCATCATGGCCGCCTTTGGGTCCGTGTTGGCGGCGATCATCGCCATCGCCAACAAGAAGCTGTACGTCTTCGAAGACCCCCGCATCGACGAGGTCGAAGGAATGCTCCCCGGCGCCAACTGTGGAGCTTGCGGTTCTGCCGGCTGCCGCAACTTCGCCGAAAAGGTCGTCAGCAAAGAGGCCGCCCCTGGCAAGTGCACGGTCAGTGCCCCGTCCAACATCGTCGCCATCGCTTCCCTGCTCGGCGTCAGCGCCGGAGCGGAAGAGAAGCGAGTCGCGAAGCTCGCCTGTGCCGGCGGTTCCAACGTGGCCCGCAACCATGCCCGCTACGCCGGTCTCGGCTCCTGCCGCGCCGCTGCGCTGATTGGTGGCGGCGGCAAAGGCTGTTCCTGGGGCTGTCTCGGTCTCGCCGATTGCATGCGCGTCTGCGATTTCGATGCCATCCACATGGACGAACACGGCCTGCCCGTCGTCACCGAATCGAAGTGCACCGCCTGTGGCGATTGCGTCGAGGTGTGCCCGAAAAGCCTATTCTCCATCCACGTAGTCAGCCATCGCCTCTGGGTAGCCTGCAAGAATCTCCTCAACGGCGACATGGCCGAGAGCGAATGCGAAGTAGCCTGCACCGCCTGTGGCCGTTGCGCCGCCGATGCCCCCGCCGGCCTAGTCCAGATTGTGAACAATCTTGCCGTGGTCGATTACTCCAAAAACAACCTCGCCAATCAGACCCCGATCCAGCGTTGCCCCACCGGCGCCATCGTCTGGTTCGACGAGAAACTGGGCATCGTGAAAGGCATCGACGCCAAGAAAATCACCCGCAAATCGGCTCTCCCCGTGGAGCCCGCTGACCTCCCCGTTGCACGCTAAGCCTGCTATAGATCCGACGGTTTCAGCCCAGTCCTCCTCGCAATCTTGCCCAGGATGACGGGCCCCAGTTCTTCCGAATCATGGAAGGAAAACGGGTAGTCCTGCCAACCATCGCGTTTCAGAATTCTGTGGGATCCAACCGTCCGGTCGTGGCGCCAACCAATTCGGAGCAAAGCGGAAAGTACGCGCCGGGCCTTCGAGGCCGGCCAAGCACTCATGCGGCTACCAGGAAAGTCGCCGCGGCGGAGTCTGGTGGCAACTCCCCATGGGCTATGCGGTCCAGAAGAATCTCATGAGCAGTCTTCTGTGCACGCTCGATCACGTCTTCTCTGGAGTTGCCGTACAGCAACACATTGAGTTCCGCGATTTCCGCTATCCAGCGGCCATCAACTTCACGATCTAATTCGATCGTCAGCCTCATATTGTCAGCCTATCCTACTTCCTTCACCGGCAGGAGCCCGGACCGGGCCCCCGTGATGCTCACCCGCCTCCTCCACGATTCAACAACAGCACCAGCACCACTACCAACACGATCCATAGTACTTCCACACCTCCATCATAAAGCGAAAAGGCAGACCCGGAGGCCTGCCCTTCGCTCACCAACCTTCCAACCCATTCCCGGCTAAACACAACGTCAGAAATAGTTGCGCTTCGCCCGCTTTCGCAGCCCATCCGGCAACCGTTTCTGAGCCGCGACCGTGAGGGAGTCGGTCAACCATTCTCCGCAAGAGCTAACGTCGTCGTGTCTAAAAGATAAACTTCACGCCAAAGCGCCCAACAAAGCCCGGCGAGAAGATATCCGACAACCCGTACCGCGGATCATACGCCCCGCGGCCGCTACGCTGATCCGGCGTCAAGTTGATCAACGCGCGATAGTCGAATCCCTTATAAAGATCCACATTCGCCAGGTTGATCGCCGATCCGCCTTCCGCCGCGCCCGCGCCCCGGTTCAGATAGTTGAACCGGCTGCGCGCCGTCTTCTGGTTGAATAGATTGTCCATGTTCATTTCGAAGCGCAGCTTCTTGCCTTCGCCCACGCCGATTTCGTGCGAGATCAGCAGGTCCGTCTTCGTCAGGAACGGCGTGCGGCCCATGCTGCCGCGTCCATCCACGAACATCGGAATCTGGTTCGTCGTCACCACGTAAGTGGATAGCGGAGTGCCGCTCCCGCCGTAGAAAAACAACCCAAACTCGGTCGAGTTGTTGTTGTTGATCTTCAGCGTCTTCGATCCATACAGCTTGAACACGTGCGGACGATCCGTCGCCAGCCGCCCGCGCACGTCCAGGTTGCCATGCGAATCAAACAACGTTTCATCCAGATCCCAGTTGCGATTCGCATTCGCGCCCTGCCGTGCCGCCGCACTCGTGCCTTGCGCCGCAGTCGACAACAACCCCGTGGCCGGACTCGTGATCTCATCCGTGCTCGCCAGCCCCGCGTAGTTGCCGTACAGCCGGCTGTACACGTAACTGAAGTTCGCGAAATATCCGCCCGAGAACCGCTTCGCATAGGTCAGTTCCATCGCGTCGTAGGTGCGCTTCGGCTTCGGATACGGAATCGGCCCAGGCGTTGCGCCCGAAGGCGTCGTGGTCAAAGCCGCTCCTTCACCCGGATTCGCCTGAATGTAGTGCTCGTCGCCATCAATGATGACGCCCAGGTCTTCCATCGTGCGGATCAGATCGTTCCGCACATAGCTCGCCCGGACCACCGCCTGCGATCCCACCTGGAATTCCACACCCGTGGACAGCAACTGCGTCTGCATTGGCTTGATGTTCGGGTCAACCGCCACATTGCCGAAACTTGGTACGCGCCGGTCGCGGAACGTGTCGTTGCCCGGCCGCCACAAATTGCGCCCAGGCAGATTCGACCCGTTGAGGCTAAACACGTCGGTCGTATCGAGCGACCGGTACCGGATGCGCCAGATGTCGCCACCGAACGTGCCGCGCGACAATTCGTACTTCACCCAGTCAAAGTAACGGCCGTAGCTCGCGTACGCCTTCACTTTGCCATTGCCAAACAGATCGTAGCTAACGCCCAGCCGCGGCGCGATCTTGTCCCCATATCCGAACTGAAACGCCAGTTCCTGAATGTCGCGCCGGAACGAGGGCACCTGTTCGTTTTCAAAACGTACGCCCAAGGTCAGCGTCAGCCGAGGCAGAACCCGCCATTGATCGTTGAAGTAGAAATTGTTGATCCGCCCGCCCGTGGACCCCTGCACGCCTCGATCGTTGATCTCGTAGTAGCCATAGGTCCCGCGCTGCGCCGGCGGCAATCCGGCAAACGTGAACGCGCCATTCCAGAACACACGCACGTAGCCGCCGCCTGGATACACCTCATTCACGTTGTTCACCGTTTTCGATGTCCCCCAGCCTGCTTTGAAATTGTGCTGGCCCAGGAACTTGCCAAAATGCGAGTAGTCCAGCTGTACATAGGTGCGTGTGGTCAGATCATGGAAAGTGTTGATCAGCCGCGGCGTGTTCGTGAAACCCACCGGCTGCCGCAACGATGCGGGAATGTCAAACGGCAGGTTCGTCGCCGAAGTGGCCCACTCCACGGAAGGCACAGAGGGAATGCCAGTCGTCTTGTAGTTGTCCCAAAAGCGTCCGCCACGCACCGTAAACAGCGACGTCGAACTGAGCGTGAAGTCCACTTGCCCCGTGTAATTGTTCTGCGGCTGGAAGAAACCAATGCCGCTGTTCACACTGTCCGCCGCCTTCGACGTTACGCGGCCGTTCGGAATGTAGTCGTTGTAGAGTGGAAGCCGTCCCACTGACTTCAACGGCGTCCACAGCCACGTGAAATTCGTGCGGATGCGGCTCGAAGGATCAAACGACAGCTTGTTGAACATCGTGTGCGCGGTCTGTTTATTTTCCAGCGTTCCGCGCTCCGTGCCGCTCGAGAACAGGTAGTCCTGAGACCGGCTCCGATACCGCGGCATAAACGCGCTGAAGAAGTACAGCTTGTTCCGGATGATCGGCCCGCCGATCGATCCGCCAATCTCGTGATTGTCGTCCTTGAACTTGCCGTCCTGTATATGCTTCGCCGCCTTCTCTGAGGCCGGATCAATCGCCAGCCGTAGAATCGGCGCGGCGCTGATGCTGTTCCCGTTGAAGTAATAATGCGCTTCCCCGTGGAAATTGTTGCCGCCTGATTTCGTAATCGCGCTCAGCACCCCGCCCATCGCCCCGCCGTATTCGGCGTCGATCCCGGCTGTCTTCACCTGCACTTCCTGCAGAATCTCGAACGCCGCGTTCTGCCGCGACCGCCCGTTGATCAGCGAGTTCGTGCTGATCCCATCAATCACATACTGGTTCTCAGCCCCGCTCGCGCCGTTCACCTGGAAGCCGCCTTCCACTTCGCCCGCGTTCACCGACGGGCTGGTCAACACCAATCCCTGGAACGACCGCGCCTTCGGCAGCCGGTTGAATTCCTCAGACGTGATGTTATGCGCAATCGCCACACCACCCGTATCGATCAGCGGCGCCGCGTCGCTCACGGTCACCACCTGGTCCAGCGCTCCCACGTTCAGTTTCGGATCCAGTTTCACCGTGCGGCCCACCAGGAGAATCACTTCCCCCGTTTCAAAGCTCGCAAACCCTTTCGCCTCCGCCCGCACCGTGTAGCGCCCGGGCTCCATGTTGCGTTCGATATAAGTCCCATTGGCGCCCGCCGTGGACACGCGCGCGACACCGGTATCTTTGTTCGTGAATGTTAGCTTCGCTCCAGGAATGGCCGCCCCAGTGGCGTCCATAACCGTTCCTGTGAATTCGCCGTATCTTTCCTGCGCCAGTGCGGGAAGCGCCAGGCAGGAAATCAGCGAAAAGGCGAAGAAAGCGCGGTAACGAATCTTGCCCAATGCTGCTCTATACATACTTGTTTCCTTTCGGGTGACTTGCTGGCAAACACAGTGCCGCCGCTTCGTTCCACAACTTGGGGTAGGTAGTCGGAGAGGGCTTGAGCGGAGAGGTTCCGGTTCTTCGAAATGGATGTAAGGTGTTCCACTTCCAATATGTTAGAGGGCTTCCCCGGATTCGTTTTCAAGCCGCGCGAGCGGGCAGTCTTCTCCCGATAGGGATGAGGGAACCTCTCCCGAGGCTCCGCCCAAAAATAATCCAGCGACCCCTGTGTTTATCCGCTTCGAAGTGTAACAGAAGAATGAACGTGTGCATACAACTTCCCGATAAGTTAACGGAAGTAACGCACGCCCATTTAACCCGTTATGAATTGTAAATCAGAAAACTGATTGTGTTAACGAGGAAATTGCTTCGCGTCCAGCCCCGGCACCAGCTTCAACGCGTTCTTGTAGTAGATCTTCTTCAATACCTCGTCCGGCAGTTCCAGCCCGTACATCTTCCAGATCCCGTGATACTTCCGGTCGTGGTCAAAGTACTCGTCCGCCGTCTCCAACGTGCGGAAATAGGTGCCGTATTCCGCCTTGCGGTAGGTGTCCTTGCCAAACAGCACCCGGTCCTGATACTTGATCAGAAACTGCCGCGCGAATCTGGGCTGCCGCCCCAATTCCTCAATCACCGCCCCGATCTCCGAATACACATTCGGCAGCCGGTCAAACAACTGCCCTAGCCGCGCCAGATCGTTCCCCATCCACCCCAGATGCGCATTGATGAAGTTCGTCTTCGGATGCTTGGCGAACAGCCGGTGCTGCTCCGCCATCAGTTCTTCCCACGGCGGATAGTTGTCGCGCAGCCGCCCCCGCTGCGGGAACATCTTCAATTCCAGCCATCGCTCGTTCGTCTTGTCCATCGGCAGAAACAGCCCGAACGGCTCCGCGGTGTGAATCAGCACCGGCAGCTTGTGCTTGCCCGCCATTTCAAACACCTGGTCAAACCGCGGATCGTCGACATGAATCCGGTTCCCCTTCGTATCCTTCAAATCCATCCCGAAATTCTTGAAGATCTTCAGCCCCTGCGCCCCGTTCTTCACGTCCTGCTCCAGTTGCGCCGCCGCCCGCTTGGCGTAATCCGGATCGTCGATGTTCGTGAAGTCGATGTTGGCGAAAATGGCGAACCGCTTCGGATACTTGCCCTTCTGCGCCTGTACGTTCTTCGCCAGCCGCTCCCCGTAGCCTCCGGTGAGATTCACCATGATGCCCATGTTGATCTCATCCATGTCCTTCACCAGTTGATCCAACTGCTCGCCCGCGGCGCGGTTCTGGTGATTGTGGATGTCGATAATGGGGAACTTCGCCCGCGGCGTCTTATGTTCCGGAACCACCAGCAGCGATTTCGGATTGTAATCCTCAATCGTCATGGTGGGTTTGGGAGCATGCTGCGCCCAGGCACACGTACCGAGCAAGGCCAGAAGGACGGTGGTCATATTAGAACAGTGTACGATGCTTCAGGCCCTGGGTTTCGGAAGCACGGCCAGCATCGCTTCGATCTGATCGCGCACCTGCCCGGTCAGTTTCCCACGGTCCTTCGGCGTCAAACCTTCCGTCGGAATCGGATCGCCAATAGCCACATACACCCGCCCCGGCACCATCCGCAGCGAACCCATCGGCATAATCTCCCGCGAGCCCGTAATAGCCACGGGAACAATCGGCACACCCGCCGCAATCGCGATCAACGCCGCGCCTTCCTTGAACGGACGCAACTCGCCATCCGTCCGTCCGCCTTCCGGAAACAGCAGCACACTGATCTTCCGCTCGCGAATAATCCGCCCTGCGTCATTAATCGCCCGGATCGCCGCCCGTGTGTCTTCGCGAGGCACCGGAATATGCCCGCCCCGCCGCAAATGGAACCCGATGAACGGAATCTTGAACAGGCCGTGCTTGGCCAGAAAACGAAACTGGCACGGAATGTGGGCGATCATCAGCGGCGTGTCGGAAAAGCTCAGATGGTTGGACGCAAACACATAGCTCCCATTCCGCACCACCTTCTCCAGCCCGCGCAAATCCACGCGCACGCCGCCCACAAACAGCAGCGCCCGCGACCAGCGCTGCGCAATGGAATGCTGCCAGTCCCCCGTGGAATCGAAAAAGCTGGCAATCAGATCCAGCGTCCCCCAGAAAATGGTCAGCAGCAGGACCAGCGGCCCCGTGAAGAACAGCGTTCTCATCCAACTCAGCATGTAGATTCCTATTGTACGAGCAGTGCCCGTGCCTCTCCCACCAGAAACAGCGATCCACTGATGAACACCGCATCCTCCGCCGCCGCTTCCGCCCGCACCATCGCCAGCCCATCTTCCAATCGCGCCGCCACGCGCGCCCGCGGATGCCCGCAAATCTTTAACAAACTCCCCGGATCGAGCGAACGCGGCGAATCCGGCGCGGTGAGTATCAGTTCCTGTACAAGCGGAAACAGCACATCGGCAATCTCCCCAATGCTTTTATCCCGCATCGTCCCGTAAATCAGCCACACCTTGCGCCCCGCGTAATGCTCCCGCAAATGCGCCGCCAGCACCCGCACGCCCGCCGGATTGTGCGCCCCGTCCAAAACAATCTCCGGCCCCACCCCCACTCGTTCCATCCGCCCCGGCCAGCGCACCGTGGCGATCCCATTCCGAATCGCCTCTTCCGCAATCCCCAACCGCCGCAGCGCCAGCACCGCCGTCGTCACATTCTGCGCCTGATGCGCCCCCGGCAGCGGGCATGCGAACAGCGCATCGCCCACCGTCACATCCACTCCATCCCGGCGCCCGCGCACGGCCACCGCAACATCGCCCGCGCGCAACACTTCGCACCCCAGCTCCGCCGCGCGCCGCAACAACACCGCCTCCGCATCCGGCCGCTGCGGAGCAATCACCGCCGGCGCCCCAGCCTTCAAGATCCCCGCCTTCTCTCCCGCGATCAGTTCAATCGTCTTCCCCAGAAACGCCTCGTGGTCATAGTCGATCGGCGTAATCACCGCAATCTCCGGCCGCACCACATTGGTCGCATCCAGCCGTCCGCCCAATCCCGTTTCCAGCACCACCCACTCCACGCCCCGCTCGCGAAACAGCAGAAACGCCATCGCCGTCACAGTCTCAAAATACGTCGGGTGATGTTCAATCGCCCCCTCGGCCAGCATCGCCTCCGACACCTCGTGCACCACGTCAAACGCCCGCGCGAAATCCGCCGCGCTCACCGCCTCCCCGTCAATCCGAATCCGCTCCGTCGGCTCCAGCAGATGCGGCGATGTGTACAACCCCGTGCGCAGCCCCGCCGCCCGCAGCGCGCTGTCCATCATCGCGCACGTCGACCCCTTCCCGTTCGTCCCCGCCACGTGAACGAACTTCGCCGCACGCTCCGGATGCCCCATCCGCTCCAACACCAGTTGGATCGTCTCCAGGCCGAACTTCACCGCCTTGATTTCGTTACCCAGCGAATACAGGAACCGGACCGAATCCGGGTAGCTCTTCATCCGTTCTTATGTTCCGGGTGCGAGCAGCCATAGCTCGACGGAACGCGCCCGCCTTTGTTCAACTCGCGGAAGCCGATCTCGGTGGCATAGTAAATCCGGCTCGTGAGTTGCTTCGCCATACGGAAAAACCGGTGCCCCGGCTCCACCGCCGCATCGCCGCCGCGATCGAATGTCTCCAGCACCGCCGTCTGCTGCGCCGCCGTCAATTTCACGAAAGGCGCCTTGTGCTGCCGGATCGAATACCCATCCAGAAACGCCAGCCCATCGAAGAACCGCTCGCGCTCGCCGGCAGGTCCATCCGCCAGCAGCAGATCGATGTACCGGTTCACCTGCGCCGCCTTCGCCCCCGGTGTATCGGTGGCCGGAATAATCAGCTCCGTCAGCGCAATCACCGTGTCATTCTGGTGCCCGTCGAAGATCTTCGGCTTCCAGGCCGCCGTCTGCGGCAACACAGGCAACGCCCCGGCCACGGACGCGGTGACAAGAATCAAATCGCGGCGATTCATACAGGTTTTCTCATCGTAGCATCAGGTTCCCGCCGCCGCTCCACGATGCCTCTTCCGGAATCGCATCCGCCGCCGTCACAAACGCACAGTACTCCACCGTCACCGAACCCTTCGCCGGAATCCAGCGATAACACGCCTCCCCGAACATCCGCCCGCGCTCCAACTGCTCCCTCCGCGACTCCGGCATCGGCGACACGCCAAACTCCATCCCGCGTGTGATCTCCCTCTTGTTCCACGGTGCAATGTCGCGGTTGCGATTCTCTTCCCACATCCCCAGCCACGGAAAATCGCTCCGCTTCCACACGTACCCGCACAGCACTTTCGACGCCGGCGACCACGCCAGGAAATACGCCTGCTCCCGCCCCGGGTCCATCAGGTGCGCCGTGAAACCGCCGCTGCGTTCCGACTTCGGATACGGACGCATGTCCATCGTCCCGCCATTCTTCAACGGAACCATCGGCCAATCGAACTCCGCCCCCGGCTGATACGGCCCATACTCGCCCGCAAAATCCGCCTCGTACACCTTCGATCGCGTCGCCGAAACGCGAAACTCCGTCTCCCCCGGAGCCACAAAGGGAGCACTCAACGACACATGCTGCGTCCACGCCGTCGGTTTGTCCACCGCCAGCAGATTGGTCACGGTCTCGCGAATCACCGCCACCGCGCCTTCCAGCCGGATACGCCGTTCAAACCCCAACTGCGCCTGCGGAAACACCGCCTCCGCAATCAACTCCCCTCCTTCCACCCGCACGCGGTAAGGCACAATCGAGCCTTCCCCATGCGGTGTCAACCCCGCCTTAGCCTCATCCTCCGACGTCCCGCCGAAAATATCCATGCACAGGTTGTGCCCCGCCACCCCCGCCAGCAGTTTGCTCTCCGCATGCGCGCCGAACGTCTCTCCATGCTTCGCCGCATCGAACTCCGATGGCTCCAACGACGGCCATTGCGGCGTCCACATCGGATTCACCCCTGTCGCCTTGTGGCAGATCTCCGCGATATGCCCGCCTTCCACCAGCACGGTCACGCGCACCAGTTCGTTCTCAATCGAAACGGCGCGCCGGTTGCGAAACGTTGTTTCTCCCATAATGCAAAGGCCAATATAATCAAAACTGGACTTACGATGCACCTCTTGCTGCTGGCGATGCTGCTCACTCCGCCTTTCTGGGAATCCAAATCAGCGCGCGAATGGTCCGACGAAGACCTGAACCAGTTGCTCACCAATTCCCCGTGGGCGCAAACCACTTCCTTTCGCGACAGCGCCCTGCTTCCCGTCTACCTCTGCGCTGCCAAGCCCATGCGCGAAGCCGAAGAAGAGATCCTCCGCCGCTACACGACCAGGAACCCCACCAAGCCTGCACCCGACATGGGCTCTCGCAACGAATACCTTGCCTATCTCGAAGAGAACCCCGGCAAATCCGTCGTCATCGCCATCCGCGAGCCCAACCTCAAAGCACTCGCCGAAGCCGGCGAGGTCAAGCAAATGGAAGAAGAGTCGCACCTCAAGGCCGGCGGCAGGAAGTACAAAGTAACCGGCTACTTCCCACCCGCCCCCACTGACCCCGTTCTCCGCATCGTCTTCCCTCGCCCACCCGCCACCGTCAAAGAGCTGAGCTTCGAACTCTACATCCCCGGCGTCACCGGCCCCTATCGCCAGGCCAACTTCCGCCTCAAAGATCTCAACTACCGCGGCCAGATCGAATACTAAGCCTCAATCTCCATCCGCAACAACGCCGCCCCAAACGTCTTCCCCTGCGCATCCACACGCAACGACAACGTCCCGCCGCCCCCCAGCGCTTCCTCCAGCAGAAAATTCAACGCACCCAGATTCGGCAACTCGTAGCGCACCACGTTGCCCTTCACTAACTCGCCGAAGTGCGCCTTCACCCGCTCCGCCGTCACTTCCCTCACCAGCACCGGATAATCCTCGGCGCGATACGCAATCACCCCGATGTTCACCGTATCGCCCTTATCCCCTGACCGCGTGTGAGCAATCTCGGAAAGCTTCATTCCACCACCTCCACATGCGTCGTGATCTCGCTCCGATCGAGCAGCGCCGGCCAATAGGCCACCACCTCGCGCACCGGCGGACGCCCATCCCCAAACCCAGTCCCAGTAGGCGGCCCATTCAACACCAGCGGCACTAACTCCCGCGTGAAGCGATCCACCGCCTTGCGATCCGCCCCGCGCACGCCGATGCGCACCTGCACTTCCGCCGGGTCCGCTACCGTCACCGCCGCCGGCCCGTGGCACGCATTCACGCCGAAATACTCCGTATAAATCTCATCAAACCGCAGCCCCAACGCCCGCAGCCTCTCCCGAACAATCGCATCCGCCGCCCGAGCCTTCTCCAACGCCTGCGGCCACGAATACACCAGCGTCCCAATCGCCTTGTAGCCCCACGCATAGCTGATGCTCACCTTCAGCATCGGCGGCCGCCCACCACCGCGAATCCCGCTCACCCGCACACGATCCGGCCCCACATCCTCCAGCCGGATCGACGTAAAATCCGCTACGCAATCCGGAGTAATGTAGCTCTTCGGATCACCCAGCTCATAGAGCAACTGTTCCTTCACCACGTCGCTATGCACACGCCCGCCCGTACCCGCATGCTTCGTCACCACAAACGTCCCGTCGGGCTCGGCCTCGACAATCGGATAGCCGATATTCGCCATGTCCGGAATCGACGGCCAGTCCACCTGGCAATTCCCGCCCGTACACTGCGCGCCGCATTCAATAATGTGCCCCGCGATCGTGCCCGCGGCCAGCAAATCGTGCTGATCCTCGCGCCAGCCGAACGCGTGAATCATCGGCGCCAGCGCCAGCGCCGTGTCCGTGCAACGCCCCGCAATCACCACATCCGCGCCCGTGGCCAAAGCCTCCGCCACCGGAAACGCCCCGATATAGGCATTCGCGCTCAGGATGCGCTCGCGAATCGACGCTAGCGGTTCGCCCGTATCCATGTTCTTCATCGCATGCCCGCGCTCCAGCAGATCGCCCACGCGGTCATAGAGATCATCGCCCAGCACCACGGCTACTTTCAGATCCGGCGCCAGCCGCCGTACCTCCTTCGCGCACGCCACCGGATTCACACCTCCGGCATTTGCCACCACCTTGATCCCGCGCTCGCGAATCTGCTTCGCAATGCGCCCGATCAACGGCGGAAAATCGCGCGCATACCCCAGCGCCGGATCCGCCAGCTTCTGCTTCTGCACGATCGACATCGTCACCTCCGCCAGATAATCCAGCGCCAGGTAGTCGATCGGACCCTGCTCCACCAGCCGCACCGGAGCTTCCAGCCAATCGCCCCAAAAGCCTTGTCCATTGGCGATACGAATCATCGTAGTGTCTCCAATACCAAATGCTCGCGATGCCCGCTGTAGGCGAGAAACTCCAGCACAAACGCCAGCGTGCGCCGCGTCTCCAGCGGATCGAGCATGGCATCGCAATGCCCGCGCGAAGCCGCATGAAACGAATCGAGCCATCGCTCGTAATCCGCGCGCGTCTTGTCGATGCGCTCCTGCAACTCCGCCGGCACCGGCTGTCCCGCTGTCTTCAATTTATCCAACTCTGGCCCATACACCGCCTGTATCGCCGAATCGCCTTCCATCACGCCGATGCGCGCCGTCGGCCAGCTAAACGTGAAGTGCGGATCAAATCCCTGCCCGCCCATCGCGTAATACCCCGCGCCCGAGGCATGATTCAGCACCAACAGAATCTTCGGCACCGTGGCGCACGCCATCGATTCCACCATCTCCGCGCCGGCGCGAATAATCCCCGATGCCTCCGCATCCGGACCCACCATGAACCCGCTCACATCCTGCAAATACAAAATCGGAGTCCCCGCACGATCCGCCGCTTCCACGAAATAAGAAACCTTGCGCGCCGATTCGGTGTACACAATCCCGCCGATCCGCGGCTTCCCATCCTGCTTCAAAAACCCGCGCCGGTTGGCGATCAACGCCACCGCGTGCCCATGAATCCGCGCATGGGCGCACAAAATCTCCGGCGCATGCGCAGGCTGAAACTCCAGGTAATCTTCGCCATCCACCAGCCGTCCTACCACCTCATCCACCGGATACGGCAGCCTGTGATCGGCAGGCAGCACTTCATACAAACCCTCAGCCGGTTTCGCCGCCGGCGATCCCTTCACCGCCGCCGGCGCAGCCCGCATCTCACGGAACTTCTGCCGGATCAATTCGAGGCAATGCCCGTCATCCTTCGCCGTGTAATGCGCCACGCCGCTCGTCGTCGTGTGCATCGTTGCCCCGCCCAGCGACTCCGCATCCACCTTGTGTCCCGTCGCGCCCTTCACCAGGTTCACCCCGCCCAATCCCATGAAGCTCGTCTTCTCCACCATGAAGATGCAATCGCTCAACGCAGGCAGATACGCCCCGCCCGCGATGCACGGCCCCATCACTGCGGAAATCTGTGGAACCTTCAGCCGCCGCCGCATCAGCGAGTTGTAATAGAAGATCCGCGCCGCTCCGTACTGCCCCGGAAAAATCCCATCCTGCAGCGGCAGATTCACCCCCGCCGAATCCACCAGGTACACAATCGGAACCCGCGCCCGCATCGCGATTTCCTGTGCCCTCAAAATTTTCGTAATCGTCTCCGGCCACCACGCCCCGGCCTTCACCGTCGCATCGTTGGCCACAATCACCGCCGGCCGCCCTTCAATCCGAGCCAGCCCCGTAATCACACCCGCCGCCGGCGCCTGCCCGTTGTACTGATCGTGCGCCACCAGCAGCCCGATCTCCAGAAACATCGTCCCGCGATCCATCAGCCGCGCAATACGCTCGCGCGCCGTCAGCTTCCCGTCCCGATGCTGCTTCTCAATCTTCGACGGCCCGCCGCCCTTGCGCAGTCCGTCTTCCATCTGCTGGAGCTTTTCCACCAGCAATCGCATATGTGCCGCGTTCGACTCGTTGCTCACTTGAAATCCAGTTTAGCCCGCCGAAACGACTCCACATGGTAGTCAAACCACACCGTCCGATAGAGCTGCAGCATCTCCGTCTGCTTGTGCGCCAGCCCCTCAATCTCGAAGTACGTATGATCCAAGCCCGCATCCAGCAGCGCCTGATGAAACTCGCGCACCGTCTTAATATGCCCATCATCCTTCGTCCCACACGCAATCTGAATCCGCATCTTCCCCTTGATCTGCCCCAGGTTCTTCTTCAACAGCAGATACGCATCATTCTCCGCATACCGAGCCCGGTCCGGCCCCAGATACGCATTCGACGGCTGCTCGGAAACGTGATACACATTCCCCGCCTGATTAAACAACGAGCAGAACATCTCCGGATACTTCATCGCCAGCTTCGTCGATCCCCGCCCGCCCATCGAAAATCCCTCAATCGCCCGTCCACCACGCGAAGCAATCGTGCGATACGTTTTGTCGATGTGAGGAATCAGTTCCTTAATAACGGTCGTCTCACCCATGTACTTCCCATCGTAGGAATCCTTGTACAAAGTGAACCGTCCGCCGTTCGGAAACACCATGATCATCGGCGGCCAGCGCTTGCTTAAAATCCCCTCCTGCAAAATCTCCGCCGCCAGTTGCCCGTGCAACTCATTCCCACCCGCGCCATGCAGATTGTAAATTACCGGATACCGCCGCGCAGTCTCCCGCGCATAATCGGGAGGCAGGTAAATCAAATACCCCACATCGTGCCCCATCGAAGCACTGCGATACGTGTGATGAGTAACACCAGCGGGAAGGCTCCCCGCCTTAGGCACATTCACCCAAACCGTAGTCGCATTATCCTGCTGCTGTGCCGGCACAACCGCGGCCAGCGCGAAAAAGAGAAAGGTGGCAACACGCACCCCCCGATTCTACTAATGATTCGGAGGCGCCGCGCCCACGTTCGGATTCGGCCCGCGTCCACCGCCGCTGCCTTCCGACACCCGCCGCTTCGCCCGCGGTGCAGCAGGCTCGGTCGCAGCCGCCGCCGGCGCTGCCGCTGCGTCCGGAACCGAACTCGCGGCCACAGCCGGAGCCGACCCTCGCGTGATCATGTACGGTTGCTCCGCGCGCCCATCGTCGGAAAGAAACACACGCCGGTAGCGCACCTCGCACTCTGGATGGTTCTTCCGCGTCTGCGGAGAGAGAAACACTTGCAACTTCCTTCCCGCCACCTGATCGCCATCCATCATGTAATGCAGCGAATACCGCTGCCGGATCCGCGAAAGTGTCGTCTCCAACGCCGATGGCGCGTACACCGAAGAACTATCGCCGCCCGACTCGCGTGCAATCTCTTCCGTCCCCGCGCTATTCATCTGCCGCCCTGCCGGAGGATATCCGCCGCCACCACCACCGCCGCCGCCACCCGGATACGGTCCACCCATCGGCCCACCCGGAATCGGGAACGGCAACGATAACCCACCGCGCCTTGGTGCTCTGCCCGGAGGATACCCGCCGCCGCCACCGCCTCGCCCATACGACATCGCATCCGGCGCAATCAGCGCGCTCAACACGGTGCCCGCGCGCAGCAACGCCCGGCTCACGCCAAATACATCGGAATGAAACTCGGTGCGATCATCGGTAAGAATCACAATCGCCCGCCGCGCTTCCTTCCGCCCGTTCTTCGAGATGTACTGCACCGATTCATGCAGCGCCTGTGTGATATCGGTGCCGCCGTTGAAATGCTCCTGATCCAGCAGCCGTTCAAACTCACGCGCAACATTGCCCGCGACACCGCGAAACGCCATCCGCACTCGCGTCCGCCGGTCAAACACCATGATCGCTACACGATCCTGTTCACCCAGCACGCGCAACGCCTTCTGCGATGCCGATGCCAGCGATTCCACATGCGGCCGCATGCTTCCGCTCACATCAATCAGAAACAGCAGATCCACCGGCATATCTTCACTGGTGAAGTTGCGAATCGGCTTCTGCTTGCCGTCTTCCATCAGCACGAAGTCTTCCGCGTCGAGCCCGGTAACAGCGTGCCCATCCTTGTCCAACACCTGCACATCCACACGAGCCAGCGCGACATCGCTGCGAAATACCACCTCTTCCTGGGCGAAAGCGGCAACAGCGAGCGCGAATACGGGGAGAAGGCTGAAGTGTTTCATGCGCCTATGTGTCGATGGACGCGTCATTGCCCGCTCCCGTTGCACCTCTTCCTCTCCCCTCCCGTCGGTTGACAAGCCTACCCCACTCGGCTACTATTCTGAAGTACTGTTCTTTCAACGGCTTGCCCGTGGATTCCCTAGGGACGGCGCTAGCCCCCCGCAGGTGGCCGTTGAGACCGGAGTGTGGCGATGGCCGAAAAACCTCAGGATCAATCGCTAGAGATGGCCTTAGAAGGCCTCGATGAAGGGCTGGATGAGGGCCTCGAGCAACTGCTCGATGACTACTCCCATTTCGCCCCGCCCGCCGAAGGCGAGCTGTTGCAGGGCCATGTCCTGAAGGTCACAGACAAAGAAGTTATTGTCGATTTCGGCTACAAATCCGAAGGTATTGTCCCCCTCGCCGACTTCCAGGGCCCCGATGGTTCCGTCACCGTTCGCCGCGGCGACACCGTCGACGTCATGGTCGACCGCCATGCGCCCTCCGTCGAAGGCTACGTCACTCTCTCCCACGAAAAAGCAGTCCGTCTCCGCAACTGGGACACCCTCGAAAAAGCCTTCCAGGAAGGTCTCCTCATCTCCGGGCGCGTGCTCGGCCGCATCAAGGGCGGCCTCATCGTCGATGTCGGCACCAAGGCTTTCATGCCCGGCTCCCACGTCGACGTCCGGCCCATTCACAACCTCGATTCCCTAATCGGCCAGGACATCGCGGTCAAGCTCGTCAAGCTCAACCGCCGCCGCGGCAACGTCGTCGTCTCCCGCAAACTCGCATTAGAAGAAGATCTCGCCCAGCGTAAAGAGTCCGCCCTCGAAGTACTGGCCGAAGGCTCCGTCGTCACCGGCGTCGTCAAAAACCTCACCGATTACGGCGCTTTCATCGACCTCGGCGGCATCGACGGTCTGCTCCACGTCAGCGACATGTCCTATGGCCGCGTCGGCCATCCCTCCGAACTCCTCCACGTCGGCGAGACCATCACCGTCCGCGTACTCAAATTCGATCGCGGCAAGGAACGCATTTCGCTCGGCATCAAACAGCTTCAGGCCGACCCCTGGGAATCCGTCATTGAACGCTACCCCGTCGGCCTCAAGGTCATCGGCCGCGTCGTCAGCATCACCGACTACGGCGCTTTCGTCGAACTCGAAGCCGGCGTCGAAGGCCTCATCCACATCACCGAAATGACGTGGTCTCGCCGCCTCAAGCACCCGTCGAAAGTGGTCAAGGTCGGCGACAACGTCGAAGTAGTCGTGCTCGAAGTGAAGCCCGGTGAAAAGCGCGTTTCCCTCGGCATCAAACAGCTCGAAGCCGATCCCTGGACCACCGTCGAAGACCGCTACAGCGTCGGCAGCGTCGTCGAAGGCCGCGTCCGCAAACTCACCGACTTCGGCGCATTCATCGAAATCGAGGAAGGCATCGACGGCCTCGTCCACGTCTCCGACTTAAGCTGGACCAAGCGCGTCAAGCACCCCTCCGAAGTCCTCAAAAAAGGACAGATGGTGCAGGCCGCCATCCTCCAAATCGACGCCCACAACCGCCGCCTCTCGCTCGGCGTCAAACAGTTGCAGCCCGACGCCTGGGAGACCTTCTTCCGCTCCCATCAGGTCGGCGACCTCATCCGAGGCCGCGTCTGCCGCACCTCCAATTTCGGCGTCTTCGTCGAACTCGCCCCCGGCGTCGAAGGCCTCTGCCACAATTCCGAAATCCCCGGCGCCACCGGGCGCAAGGACGAAGCCGCCCTCCCCGTCGGCGAAGAATTCGACTTCAAAATCATCAAACTGAACGAAGCCGAAAAGAAGATCGGACTCAGCGTCCGCGCCGTCGCCGAAGAAGAAGAGCGCACCCGTCTCGAAGACTATCAACGACAAGCCGCCGCCGCCACCATGACCATCGAAGAGGTCATCCACTTGAAGGGACAAGGCGAAGGCCGCTAAGATCATATTTTTCCCGGAGTACCCTGCCAATCATGGAGAATCGAACCACAATGACGAAAGCGGATCTGATCGAGGAAGTATCCCGCGTTGTCGAAATGACTCGGAAAGACTCGGAGGTGATCGTCGAAGCCATCTTTGACAGCGTCGTGCGCTCGCTCCGGACAGGCGACAAAATCGAAATCCGTGGATTCGGCAGCTTTCGTACCCGTCAGCGCCAGGCTCGCGTCGGCCGCAATCCCAAAACCGGCACACGCGTCGAAGTGCCCTCCAAACGCATCCCCTACTTCAAGCCCAGCAAGGAACTGAAAGACCTCGTCAATCGCGGCACTGCTGACGGAGCCCCATCCGCCTAAGAGATGGATCATCTCTGGAGCCCCTGGCGATTTCGTTACGTTACTAAGGCGGAAGCCGAGCCAGGATGCGTTTTCTGCGCCAAAGCCCTGTCCAACGACGATCAGACGAACCTCGTCCTCTACCGCGGCGCGCATTGCTTCGTCATCCTCAACCTCTATCCCTACACCACCGGCCATCTGATGGTTGTTCCCTATACCCACGTCTCCACCATGGAAGAAGCCTCCGAAGAGGCCACCACCGAGATGATGCTCCTCACCCGAGCCGCATCCCGCCATCTCCGCGCCGTCTACAAGCCCAAAGGCCTTAACATCGGCATGAACATCGGCGAATGCGCCGGAGCAGGCATCGCCGAACACATCCACATGCACGTCCTCCCGCGTTGGCCCGGCGACGTCAATTTTATGACTTCCATCGGCGAGACTCGCGTCCTGCCGGAAGACCTTGACACCACTTACCAGCGTCTCCACCAGGCGTTCCATTCCTGAAAATGCCCGTAGAAGTACGTTCCCGGCGCAACCTCCTCACCGAGCCCGTTTCCATCCTCCTCCCCGTTTGCGATGAGGTCGAGGGCATCGAGTCCGTTCTCGCCGAACTCGTCGAAGTCGTCTACCGCCATCTCCCCGAAGGCTCCGAATTCCTCATCGAAGAAAGCGGCTCAAAAGACGGCACCAAGGAATTGCTCCAGGACTTGCAGCAGCGCTGGCCATTCCTCGATATCCGCTTCCAGCCCAAACGCGAAGGCTTCGGCCCCGCCGCCCGTGCCCTCTACGCCCGCGCCAAATGCCCTTGGGTCTTCTTCACCGATAGCGACGGCCAGTGCGTCGCCAGCGAGTTCTGGAGCCTCGCCGAACAGGCCGCCGCTCACGACTTCGTTCTCGGTGTGAAACGCATCCGCTACGATCCGCTCGTCCGCCGCATCACCTCCCGCGTCTTCAACAAAATCGCCAAGACGTTGTTCTCCGTCCCCGGCGAAGACATTAACTTCGGCTTCCGCCTCGCCCGCCGCGAGGCCGTCAATCGCTGCCTCGCGCTCTGTTCCGATCTCCCCACCCTACTCAACGCCGAAGTGTCCATCTACGCCCACGCCCTCGGCTATCGCATCCATACCGTGCGCGTCCACCACCGCCCCCGCATCTTCGGCCTCAGCCGCGGACTCACTCCCGGCTCCGTCCCCGCCAACTCCTGGAAAGCCTTCACCGGCCTCCTCAAAATCCGCCAAAAGTTCCAAACCAAGCACCCCCGCGAGGACGTATGAACGTCCTGCTCTGGCTCCTTTGCCTCGCCTTCCAAATCGCCGCCTTCACGGCCTTCGGCGAATGGATCGCCCTGCGAGCCTTCGCCTGGCGCCCGGCCCGCAACGGTGTCCCCGAGTTCAGCTACTTGCTCGGCATGGCCGGCTATCTGCTCACCGGAGCCGTCGTTCTGCCCATCGCCCTCTCCGCCCGTTCCGTGCCCGTCGCAGTCCTCGTAGTCGCCGCAGCCCTCCATGTCTACGGCCGCCGCGACTCACACCCGCTCCCCGATGCTCTCCTCCAACTCGCCGCCTTCCGCAAAACCACGGCATGGCGCATCTCCCTCGCCCTGCTCTTCATCTTCGCCGCCGCCGTCAGCGCCCCGCGTTTCCCCTGGCTCCTCGGTATCACCAGCGGCACGCCCATCTTCGACGATGTCCGCACCATCGGCTTCCCCCTCGCCCTCGCCGCCGAAGGTTTCCCCCTCCGCAGTCCCATTGCCATGGAGATGCTGCTCCCCTACGCCGTCGCGCCCTTCACCTGGTCCGCCGGCGCCATCGCCTGGTTCCCTTCCATTGCCCTGCCCATCCTCCTCGCCGATGTCGTCGCCCAAACGCTGTTCTACGCCTTCACCGTCTTCTTCATCGCCTGCGCCTTCGTCACCGCACCCGCCGCCCGTCTCCTCCTCTCCGCCACCGCCTTCTTCGGCGCATCCATCAATCTCTGGGATCTCGGCATCAAAGCCCAATGGGGTTGGGTCTACTACTTCTACGGCTACTTCAAACTGAACCAGCTCTACACCACCATCGGCTGGGATCCCATGCGCGGCCTCGTCTGGATCCCCAATCACGCCCTCGGACTCTCCGCCATCCTCCTCGCCGTGCTCTCCTTCACCGCCCTCCGCGAACGCCGCCTCGCCCTCCTCTTCGCCATTTTCTCCGCCGTCTCCAGCCTCGACATGACCGCCATGGGCCTCGCCTCAATGGGCCTCCTCACCGCGCCATCACTCCTGCGCCTCATCCTCCAGCGCCGCCGCCCCGAAGAATGGCTCTGGCCCGTCATCCGCATCTCCACCGCCGCCGCCTTCACCCTCGTCCTGGTCAATCTCCCTTCGCTCACCGGCCGCGTCGATTCCCCTTACGACCCCGTCTTCCCCCTCATCACCGTCCCCCAATTCAACGCGGGCATGTCCGGTTCGCACTACGGCCTCTATGCGCTTCTCTTCCTCGCCGTCGTCCTCATCTGGAAGCCGCCCACCGCCTTCCGCACCCTCTGGCTGATCCCCCTCCTTACCGGCATCATCTTTAGCTGGGCCTTCGAATACCACTCCATCTGGTTCTGGCGATTCACCTTCGCCGGCCACCTCCTGTTCGGCATCTGGTTCGCTATCCATTACCCGTCAACCCGTACCCGCCTCTACACCATCCTCTGGGCCGCCATCCTGCTGGCAGGCGTGGGCCAGATGGGCATCAACCTCGCCTTCGTCCCCAAACAGGGCCCCTTCGTCCCCCCCGACAAAGCCGCCGCCATCGAGTGGATCGAAACCCACACCCCCATCCGCGCCAAAGTGGCCGAGTTCCGCCCAATCGAGGCAAATCTCGTCGCCGACCCCGGCTTCCTCCGCACCGGCAATCGCGCCGGAGCCCGCCCCTACGACCGCAGCCACGCCCTCATCGGCTACCAGGATTACATCCACAAATTCGCGTACCTCCACACAGGCATCGCCGCCAACGACTACGTGCTCACACCCCGCTCCGCCCGCGAGTTCCTCTCCGTCATCGAAGAGTGCGGCGCCGCCGTCACCTTCGCCAATTCCACCGAAGCCGTCTATCAAATCACTCCTGCCTGCCGCAAAAAACTCACTGAAGAAGCCCGCCGGAAACAATACACCGCCTGGAGCGGCCAACTCGCCATGCGCGCCGCCATCGACCGCAATACCAACCCCGAAAAACTCGAAACCCCGCTCCTCGCCGAATACGTCATCCTCCACCCCGAAGCCATGTGGGTCTTGCGCAATCGCATGGATCAACTATGGGGCCAAAGCAAAGCGGATCTAGCCGCCCGCATCCTGCAGCCCGTCGTCGAAGCCCACCCCGAACTCGCCGAAGCACACTACAGCTACGCCTTCTCCCTCGGCATCTCCGGCCTCGACAAGGAAAAAGCCATCCAGCATTACACCAAGGCGCTCGAACTCGGTTACGCCGAATTCTGGGTCCGCTACAATCGCGGTGCAACCTTCCTCGCCCTCAACCGCTACCCCGAAGCCCGCGCCGATCTCCAGCGTGCCCTCGCCCTCGATCCCAAGCATCAGGACGTCCGCACTATGCTCAGCAAAATTCCTCCTGGGGCCGCTCGTTGATCCTCAATCAACTCCGCAACCAACTCCTCCTCTGGGCCGGCTCGGAACACTTCACCGTCCGCGTCAACGATGAACTCCTCCGCCTGCCCCGCCGCCTCTATCGCCAGATCGGAGTCGATCTCGGCATGCGCCGCGGCATCTATTTCGAAGTCCCCGTCATGGCCGGACTCCGCCGCATCCTCCGCCCCGGCGATTGCGTCTTCGACGCCGGTTGCTCCTACGGCATCATTACCTGCCTCATCAGCCGCATGGTCCAACCCGGCGGCGCCGTCCATGCCTTTGAAGCCAACCCCGATGTCCTCACCTGGACCCGCCACATCGTCTCCCACAACCTGCCATCCCAATCCGTTCACTTCGTTTCCTCTTGCCTCGCCGACCATTCCGAAGGCGCCACCGATTTCTACGCCGTCCCCGACAAATCGAGCGTCGCCTCCACCCGCAACAAAGACATCCTCCACTTCCACCCCGATTCCCAACGCGTCTCCGTCCCATTGCTTTCCCTCGACGATTACTGCGCCCGCTCCGGCGCCATCCCCCGCTGCATCAAACTCGACGTCGAAGGCAGTGAATATCTCGTCCTCAAAGGCGCCCGCCGCCTCCTCGAAACCCATCGCCCGGCCCTCCTCATCGAAACCCACGGCCTCGAAATCGACGGCATCGGCGGCTCTGTCGCCGAACTCTGCCGCCTCCTCCGCGACGCCCGCTACCATCTCCAATATCCCATTTCCGGTCAACAAGTTACAGACGAAGACTACGTCCGGAAACACGCCTCCCAAATCGGCTACCTGCTTGCAACCTAACCCTCTCCCGTTTCAGAGCCGCGCACGTGAGAGTCTGTGAAAAAACCTG
>JAFDVS010000081.1:0-20215 GCA_018268935.1 Acidobacteriota bacterium
CAACGTCAGCCTCTACAACGAAACGCGCACCGGCGATGATCTCGTTGCGATCTATCCCACACCCGTGATGGGCATCGTCGGCTTGCTGCCGACGCAGACTCCCGTGGCTATGCCCTTCCGCAACGGGAACCGCGATATCGTGCTGCTCGGCGGCGCCGGCCAGTGCGACGATGCGCAGTTCGGCGGCACGCAATACGCCAAGGTGATTTTGAGCGATCTGTGGGGCACGCCTCCGGCGCTCGACATGGATTACGAAAAGCGCGTGCAGGCCGCCATGAGGCAAGTAGTGGCCGAAGGACTGGCCGAATCCGCGCACGACGTTTCTGACGGCGGCCTCGCCGTGGCGCTCGCTGAATGCTGTTTCCGCACAACCTCCCCCGGCGGCGGCATCGGTGCGGCGATTGATCTGTTTTCGGACCTGCGTCCGGAGTTCCTGCTGTTTCACGAAGGTCCTTCGCGGATCATTGTTTCCACCGCCAATGCGGCGCGCGTTGCAGCGATTGCCGCGGAGCATGGCGTGGAAGCGCAAACGATCGGCCGGACCGTGGAAGGCAGGCTGTCTATCCGCAACCGCGGTACCCTGCTGATCGACAGCCCTGTGGAAGTACTCGACTCAATCTGGGAGGAGGCGTTGGAGCAGATGCTCCGCGATTAAGCCATGTTTGACAAGTTCCACGAGGAGTGCGGCGTCTTCGCCATTTACGGGCACCCGGAAGCGGCCAACATGGCCAACCTCGGCATCTTCGCCCTCCAGCATCGCGGCCAGGAGAGCGCGGGTATCGCTTCCGCGGACGGCGCCGAGGTCTATTGCCACAAAGCCATGGGGCACGTCGCCGACATCTTCACCGTGGAAGTGTTGAACGGATTGCCCGGCGACAAGGCCATCGGTCACACGCGCTATTCCACCACCGGTGACAGCGCCAAGCTCAACGCGCAGCCGTTCAGCGCAATGACCAACAAAGGCCGTCTCGCCCTGGCTCACAACGGCAACATCACCAACGCCATGGAGATCCGCAATGCGCTCGAAAGCGAAGGCGCCATCTTCAGCGCCACCAGCGACACCGAAGTCGTGCTGCATCTGATTTCCCGCTCCCGCGAGCGCACTCTGCCTGCTGCCTTGCGCGATGCATTGCTGCAGCTCGAAGGCGCATTCTCGCTCGTGCTGTTAACGAAGAACGAATTGATCGTGGTCCGCGACCCGCACGGTTTCCGCCCCATGGCCATGGGTCAGATGGAAATGAGCGGCGATCGCATCAGCTACGTGTTCGCCTCCGAAACCTGTGCCTTCGACCTTATGGGTGCGGTGTACATGGGCGACGTGGAACCAGGCGAAATGGTCGTCGTCAACAAGGATGGACTCACGCGCGAGCGCTACGCCCCGCGCCGGCCTCTCGCCCAATGCGTGTTTGAACACGTCTACTTTTCGCGCCCCGATTCCATGGTGTTCGGACGCCCGGTGGTCCAGTCGCGCGAAGCGATGGGTCGTTTGCTCGCCCGCCAGAATCCCATCGAAGCGGACGTCGTTGTCCCCGTGCCTGATTCCGGCGTCGCCGCAGCCATCGGCTTCTCCTCCGAATCCGGCATCCCCTTCCGCATGGGCCTGATCCGCAATCACCACGTGGGCCGCACCTTCATTGAGCCTTCGCAGGCCATCCGCGATTTCGGTGTGAAGCTGAAGCTGAACCCGGTGCGCCATTTGCTACGCGGCAAGCGTGTCGTGCTGGTGGACGATTCCATCGTGCGCGGCACCACCTCGCGGAAAATTGTTCGCATGGTGCGCAATGCCGGGGCCACTGAAGTGCACCTGCGCATCTCCTGTCCGCCGACAATCTCGCCGTGCTTCTACGGTGTCGATACGCCAACTAAAAATGAGCTCATCGCCGCCAATCACAGCGTGCAGGAAATCTGCCGCTACGTGGAAGCCGATTCGCTCGAATACCTCGCACTCCCGAATCTGCGTGACGCGGTCGCCGATACCCGCGGAGAGTATTGCTACTCCTGCTACACCGGTGAGTATCCGACGGAGTTAGTGAGCGTCGAAAGCCTGATTGGGACAAAGACGCCGCGCGGCTAGGGAATTCGAGTTCGCTGTCCCGTGATCCACACTTGAGATGTAAAGTCCTGCGAGACGGCGCACTGTGATTATCATCACGTCAAGCTTACCGGGAGCCACCCAGATGGCTCCGGCATACGGTTGGCTACGAGTTCAAGTCCTGCACCGCGAGCCAGACGCTTAACCTATTGACAACGTTGTGAAGGGTCTGGTCTGGCACCAAAAGGAGACCAAGCCTGAACTATGATGTTATTAGGACTACCTTGAGCCAATACCCGTACCAGTAGATAGAATAGACCTTTGCGACATGAGGAAGTAGGTATGCGGGAAAAACCAATTGGAGTCGATCTCTTCGCCGGGGCAGGGGGCCTCTCGCTCGGATTTGAGCAGGCGGGATTCGATGTGCTCGCAGCCGTAGAGTACGATCCGATCCACGCGGCCACTCACGAATACAATTTTCCCAACTGTGCAACCATTTGCCGCAGTGTCGCGGACATCGGCGGCGACTATATTCGATCCAATTCCACAATCGGCATAAGAGAGGTTGACGTGGTTTTCGGCGGTGCCCCGTGCCAGGGATTCAGCATGATCGGCAAGCGCGCACTCGAAGATCCACGGAATCACCTCGTCTACCATTTCGTTCGAGTCGTGGCCGAGCTGAAACCTAGGTACTTTATCTTTGAGAATGTGCGAGGCCTCACGATAGGCGAGCATAAGAAATTTCTTCAAGAGATCATCGCCGAATTCCTTGCAAAGGGGTATGCCGTTGAGCACGACTACGAAGTCCTCAATGCCGCAGATTTCGGGGTTCCACAGGATAGGCAGCGGCTATTTCTGATGGGAGCCCGCAAAGGGCAGAGGCTACCAACGTACCCAACTCCCACGCACCAGCCCGCTGGCGCCTGTCTCGATTTGGGATTCACCGAAACCACCCCAACCGTTTGGGACGCCATCGGCGATCTGCCGGAGGCTGACGACTACGCCGAATTGCTGGAACGCGATTGGACTGAAGCGGAGTTTGGGAAACCCAGCGACTATGCCAGGCCGATGCGCCAGGAGCCGGGGTCTCACAAACCCGAATTGCTCACCTCCAGCATGAGAACCGTACACACGCCGCTATCGCAAGAACGGTTCAAGGCAACCAAGTGCGGTGATACCGAGCCGATCAGCAGGTTTCTCAAGCTCGACCCGAACGGTGTATCCAACACCTTGCGCGCTGGCACCGCGAGTGATCGGGGAGCGTTCACATCCCCACGCCCGATCCATCCGTACTCCCCCCGATGCATCACCGTCAGGGAAGCAGCTCGCCTACATTCTTACCCGGACTGGTTTCGCTTCCACGTAACCAAATGGCACGGCTTCCGTCAGGTCGGAAATTCCGTTCCTCCGCTGCTTGGGAGGGCAGTCGCATCTGCAGTCATGCAACGTGTAGGCGGGGACGCGGTACCGGATGAACCGCACCGGACGGGAGATCCTAAGCTCCTGCAATTCAATATGTCGGAGGCGGCCCACTACTACGGCGTCCCGCATACAGTCATCCCCCAAAGGATCAGGAAGACTGCTAGCGAGGCGGCGAATGGCTGAGCAACCCCTTTATGACGCGCTGATCGTCAGAATCTTCAAGAATCACTACAAGAAAGGCGTCGAGTCCTTCGAGTTCGACCGCGATGAAATCGACAGCGTAGCCTCTTCGCTAAACGTACGGCTCCCCAAAAACCTCGGAGACCTTATCTATTCTTTCCGCTATCGGAAGGAGTTACCAAAGGAGATCACGGACACGGCACCCGGGAAGAAAATATGGATTATCGCCCCCGCTGGCCGAGCTAGGTACCGCTTCCATCTATCCTCCGCCAGCCGGATCGTCCCACGCACCGATCTTGTCGCAATCAAGATCCCTGATGCGACACCGGAGATCATCGCGCTGTATTCTCTTAGCGACGAGCAGGCGCTTCTTGCCAGGGTTCGCTACAACCGGCTGATCGACATATTCCTAGGAATTACAACCTACTCTCTTCAGAACCATCTCCGTACCACCGTCAAAGGAATGGGACAAATCGAGATCGATGAAGTATATGTGGGTGTCAACAAGAACGGACAGCAGTTCGTGATCCCTGTTCAGGCAAAAGGGGGCAGCGATCAACTCGCCGTCGTCCAGACGCAGCAGGACTTGGCCTGTTGCGCCGAGAAGTTTCCCACTCTCAGTTGTCGGGCAATCTCCGCTCAGTTCATGCGCGACGAGGAGAACACGATTGCCATCTTCGAGTTGACTTTGGAGAACGACGAGGTGAAGGTGGTGGAGGAGCGTCATTACCGCCTGGTTCCGGCCGATGCGATTAGTGCTACCGACCTGAGGTGCTACTCGAATCGGTGAAGAGTGTTCGCCATGAAGGGACGGCGATGGATCACGTTTCAAAGGAAGTTCGATCCAAGATCATGGCCGCGGTGCGTTCGCGTGGAAACACGACAACGGAACTCCCTCTCGGAAAATTGCTTTGGGCGGCTGGACTCCGTGGTTATCGCAAACACTGGAAAGCACCAGGCAGACCTGATTTTGCTTGGCCTGGACGCAAGATCGCGGTCTTCGTCGATGGCTGTTTTTGGCATGGATGCCCGAAGTGCAAGTATCCACCTCGCAGCAACACCGAATTCTGGCTGAACAAGATCCACACAAATCAGATGCGAGATCGACGCGTTGCTAAGCAACTCAGGCATCAAGGATGGACTGTGTTGCGAATCTGGGAATGCGCAGTGAAGAAGCCCTCCACGCTGTCCCGGATTGTACGAGCACTCACGAGATAAAGGGCCTGGGAGAATGTGCTACGCGTCGCTAGTTGGCACGAAGCCGAAGGTGAGCTTCATTCAAGTTTCGTCGTATTGCCGCGGACCCAGACCCAACTACAGAATAAAGCCTGCACGAAGCGCATTCGCCTCCCACCCACTCCCCGGCGCGTTGCGCTGGCTAAGCTGTTAGACTCGGAAAAGTGCGGCCGTTCGGACTCGTACACTTCTCCATCCTGGCCCTCACGGCAATCATCGCGGTGTGGCTATCCATCCTCTGCCGCAACAATCGCATCTCCACGCGCGCCGTCCGCTACACCCTCGCCATTTCCCTCATCGTTCAGGAAATCATCCGCTATCTCTACTTCGGATTCCGCTTCCCCAACGATCTCCCCATTCACCTCTGCACGCTCATCACATGGATGGTGGTGATCGCCTGCTTCACACTCCATCCACTCGCCGTGGAGTTCGTCTACTTCACCGGCATCGTCGGCGCGGGCATGGCAATGATCACTCCTGACCTGCCGAAGGATGTCATCCTGAACTGGCCCTCCTATCCCGGCATCCGCTACTTCATGGAACACGCCTGCATCCTCATCGCCGTGGGAGTGCTCGTGTTTGGAGGCATCGCTCCGCTCCGCCCCGGAGCCGTCTGGCGCACCAACTTGCAGGTCTTTGTCTACGCAGTCTTCCTCGGCATTTTCAATTGGTGGTATGGAACCAACTACATGTTCCTCTGCCGCAAACCAAAGAATCCTTCGCTACTCGATTACATGGGGCCTTGGCCCTATTATCTCCTCGCCGGCGAAGTGGTCTGTCTGTTTCTCTTCTGGCTCATCTGGCTGCCGGTGAAGCCTGCCCGAAAGGCTATTCCTCACGCAGCGATTCGAGCGGACGCCGCCGTGGCCAGCGCCGCACCGGAAGCCATCCCGCCAGCACAGTAAACAAAACCGCGCCCACCATTGCCGCGGCAACTCCTCGCCACCCAAGCGCCACCTCCACCCTTTCGAAGGTCACACTCAGCGCGACACTGAGAAACCCACAGGACAGCACTCCGCCAATCAGCGCTGCCAAAGCTCCCGTTGCAGCCAGTTCCACCGAATGGATCCGCGACACCAGGCGAGGCGTTGCTCCCAGCGCCAGTATTACGGCGATCTCCCGCAGACGTGCCCCGCGCGATGCCGAAACGGTTGCCGCAAGCACCACCAGACTGGCTGCAATCGCATACCAGGCAACCATCCGCGTCAACCCCAGCACATCCCTCGATGTGTCCTCCGCCAACATCGACACATCGTCGGAAGTGAGTATCGCCAGCATGGGAAACCGCGCGGCAATCTCCCTGCGTGCCGCACCCAGGCGCTCGCGCGGCAACTCGATCACAGCCAGATGATGCAGGCTCGCCGCCTCCAGACCGGAGCAATCCATTGCGAAGGTGTACCAGAATTTCTCCACCCGCGAAATCTTCCGGATCCGCTCCACGCGCCGCTCCACCATGCGGCTGCGCCCGGCAAACTGCAGCAGCGATCCGACACGCGCACCCAACAGAATCGCGGCATCGGCGGAGATCGTAACCCCCGCGCCGCCTACACACCCGATGTCTCGCCACGCTTCCGGAATCGCATTGGGCCTCTTCCTCTTTTGCAGCGATTCCACCGGTACGCCATCCACGCTCACCAGCCGCAAGCGGGCCTGCGTCACCAATTGCGGCTCGCCAATCACTCCCACCGTCTGCCGCAACACGCCATCCACCGTCTGTCGAAACTCCGCCTCGAAGCCGCCCACCAGCAGGTTCGCGCCTTCAAACGGCAATGCGTCGGCAATTGCCTGCCCCACCGCGCGATTCACTTCATAAGTAGCGATCATCAGCATCAGCCCCATCGCCAGCGCAACCACCAAGGCCCGTGATCCGCGCGCCGGGTTGCTCAGGTTTTTCAATCCCAACCTCAGCCCGCAATCGCGCAGGCCGCTTCCCCAGCGGCGCAACCCTCCCATCGCAGCATCGGCCATCCAAACGGCAATCCCCAATGACACCGCAAGGGCGGCCAATAACGACACAGCCGAGGTCCATGACCCTACCAGCCGCGCTCCCAGCAAGCCCAGCAACACAAAAGCTACGCCGGCCCATCGGCCCTGACTCCCTGTCGAAGAGCTCGCACTCGTCCCGCGCAACACCTCCAGTGGCCGCACACGCCGGATGAGCAATGCAGGCTGTGGCAACACAGGCAGGAGCGCCAGAGCCATCACCGCCAGTGTTTCCGCCAACTGGCCCGGCGTCACACCCTGCCCCGTTTCTAAAGCGATGCGCTTCCCCGCCAGCCACAGCGCCGCATCGCGTGCGAGCAATCCCAACGGCAATCCCATCGCCAGCGAGCATCCCAGCAGCACCGCAACCTGCATCAGAAATACCGTCGAAATCTGCCGCGTCCCCGCTCCCAGGATCTTCAGCCGGGCAATCAACGGTGTCTGCGATTGCACATGCTCCCGCACACCCACCACAAGGCCAACCACGCCCACCATCGTCACCAGAAACGCCGTCACACCCAGGAAGGCGATGTTCACGCGCACCGCCGACACCGCGCTCTGGCTGGATTCGCGATAGTCCGCCACCCCGGCCTCCGGCAGTATCGCCTGTAGCGTCCTGCGCATCACGCTAAGATCCGTGCCCTCTGGTACCCGCAGTAGAACACTATGCTTCGAAGCATTGCCCCCACCGGCAAGCCCGCCGCGCTCGTAAGCCCCCCGCGACACGATCAGGCGCGGTGCGATCGCGGCGAATCCATTCAGCCGGTCCGCCTCGCTTCGCAGCAATGCCGAGATCCGGAATGGGTGCCCCGCAACATCAATCCTATCCCCCACACGCGCCTGCAGCCGCTCCAGCATTTCAGCGGAAACGACAATGGCGTCATCTCGCAACACAGCGGCCAACGGCTGCGGCGGCTCCAGCACAATGCCCGGATACAGCGGATACACCTCCGGGTCCACAACCTTCACCACACTCAACACAGCATCCGGCGCGGAATCCGAACGCGCCATCGCGAGTGTCCACGTCACCCATGTCCACACCACACCTTGCCCGCGCATCGCATCGAATCGGTGAAACACTTCCCCATCGAGCGATTCTCCCGTGGTAGCCGCCACGTCAGCCCCCAGCCAGCGCCGCAGATCCTCTTCCAAGGCCCGCCGCGCCACCAACTCCGCCCCGCGAACTCCAAATATTGCCGCGATGCTGAACGCCAGCGAAGCCACAATCAGCAGGGCGCGAAAGCGGGAGCGGCGCAAGTCGCGCCAGGCGAGCCTTGCCAGCGTGCGCATCATAGCCAAAGAGCTTCAATCATAGCGTGCCAAGCCGGCTCTCGATTATGCTGGTGGTCGAATTGCTTCTCGCTCTCTTCTGGCTCTGGTCCGCCACCGCCGCATCAGCGGCGCCGCCGGCGATTGCCGCCAACGGCATCGCCAACGCAGCCAGCCGCATTCCTTCCACGCTTCCCGGAGGAGCGCTCGCGCGCGAGGCGCGCTTCATCCTCGACGGTGTTCGCTTCGGCTCGACACCAGTCATCACCATCCAGGGAGAAACCAGCGTTCGAGCCACAATCATCTCCGCAACCGCCACACGCATCGAAGCTCGCATTCCGCAGGACGCACCGCTCGGCCCTGCAAATCTGACCGTCACTTCGAACAAAGAAACCAGCGCTGCCCACCCGCTGATCATTGTCGATGCCAACCCCGGGCTCTATTCCCGCAACGAACACGGCTGGGGCCCCGGCGCCATCGACAATCTCAACCCGCGGCAACCCAACTCCGCAACACGCCCCGCTCGTCCCGGCCAATCCGTCCTCCTGCGCGCCACCGGATCGCCAGGCCCATCCGCGCCAGTCTTCATCGGCAACGTCGCCACACGGGTCCAATCCGTGCGCCGCAATGTACAACCCGGCATCGACGAACTCTCGGTGCCCATCCCCGCCAACGCGCCTGAAGGTTGCTTCGTGCCCGTCCGTCTCACCGGCCCCAACCATTCCAGCAACACCGTCACGATTGCCATATCCTCCTCGGGCCCCTGCACTCCGTCCACGTCCTTCCCCATGCCGCACTGGAAACCCGGAAACTCAGCCGTGGTGCTCCTGGCCCGCTCGCTGTCGAAAGACATGGACGAACCTGGTTACTCCACGGTAGACGAACTTCTCGCCGCCTTCTTCCATCTACGCACAGCCGAATCGCTCTCTTCGCCTTTTCTTTACGGCCTACCCACAGGCAGTTGCACACTCGCCACCGCCCCCATTCCGGAAGGCGCCACGCAATCCCCGCTGTGGTTCCTGTTGGGCAAGCCGGGCGAAGGGATTGATGCCGGTCCCGCCATCTTCGTAAACAACCCGCGCTTCCAGCGCAGAGTGCCAACAGTGCCCGGTACCCCCGGGCTGTATCGCTCCACCCTATCCGGCAGCGTGACTCCTCGGATCTCCAACCGGCCTGTACCCCTGCTACTCGATCCTGGCCCCATACAGGTACGTGGCGGCGGCGCCACGGTGTCCGAGTTTACAATTTCGCTCAAAGCTCCCTCCCCCATCGAGCGCAATGCGGAGAACGTGATACATTCGACCCGAGAATCACTACATCTAGAATGGCGAACTCCCGAATCCCAACGGCTGGTCCTGGTTGCGGCCTCAGCTATTTCCGCTACATCGGCCACTGCGGTCTGCCTTTGTCTGGAGAAGGCGAGCAAGGGCGCATTCACAATCCCCAAGGATTTGCTGGCGCATCTGCCGCTCTCCCGCCAGACTCCGGGACAACCGGCTGGCCGCATCACGCTCATCTCCTGGCCGGAGAAATTGGAATACCCCATCAACGCCAAAGGCCTGACCAACGGCGAAGCTATCAGCGTCAGCGCCGTTCAATCCGCCATCTTGTTCCGTTAGCTCTGCTGGTTGCCTTCAGCGGCTCACTGCGTGCGCAGACCTGCCCTGCCTTCAACTACGCGAGCGCCGCGGAGGCCGTGGTTTTCGTCCCCAATCGCGCCGGCGGATTGCAGCGGCTCGCCGATGGCTCCTTCACCTATCACAACTTCCTGCCGTTCAGCCCGTATACAAAGCAAACCACGACACCCGCCTTTCAATCGAACTTCTACACCTGCACCGGCCTTCCCGCCAGAACGCACGTCCCCATCGCAGGCCGGCCCAACATCACCGACACCTT
The DNA here is from genome assembly GCA_018268935.1 of Acidobacteriota bacterium. Lineage (GTDB taxonomy): Bacteria > Acidobacteriota > Terriglobia > Bryobacterales > Bryobacteraceae > CADEFT01. The sequence goes on from JAFDVS010000081.1 coordinate 10,019, forward strand.
CCTCGGCGCCAGTTCCCGCAACCCCATCATCGCCGACATCGCCGGCGATGGCGTCGGGACACTCGCCGGCGTCGCGCTGAAGAACAAGAAGCTCTCTGTCGGCACCATCAATTCCAACATCTCCCTCAAAGCAGCCGTGGATTACGACACCGGCGAGGATCCGCAGACGCTGCTCACCGCCGACCTCAACGGCGATTCCAAGCTCGATGTCGTTGTCGTCAATTACGGTACTTACACCGTCAATGGCGGCGTCTCCGTCTACCTCGGCGGAGCAAACGGCGCGCTTGGCGCCGGCGTGCAATACACGACAGGCCCGTTCCCGGCCTATGCCACCGCCGGCGATTTCAACGGCGACGGCAAACCCGACTTGGCCGTGGCGAACTTCAGCGGCAACAACGTCAGCATTCTCATCAACAAAGGCGATGGCACCTTCAACGCAGCCGTAAACTACGGCCCGGTCACCAACCCGTGGTCCATTCTCACCGTCGATCTCAACGGTGATTCCAAGCGCGACCTGGCTGTTGCCGCAAATAACGGTGTCGCCATCTTCGCAGGTAATGGCAACGGCACGTTTCAAGCACCCACCCTTGTCGCCACTGGCATCACTCCAACGTTCCTTGCCGCGGGCGACCTGAACAAGGATGGCAAGCCCGACATCGCGGTCAGTTCCTACTTCAATGCAGCGGTTACGGTGCTGCTCGGCGCTGGTAATCTGACTTTCGCCAACTCCAGTACCTACCTGTACGGGACGGTTCCCAACGACCTGTTTGGCAACATGTTTTTCATGATGGATTTCGATGGCGACGGCAATCAGGACGTCGTCTTTGCCGCCGGACATCCCGACGGCCTCACTCCTGCTCCCTATTCGTCGAGCATCAAGGTGATGTTCGGACGCGGCGACGGCACTCTCATCGGCGCTCCTGCTTACACCGTCCCCAGCAATCCCCAGACCTTGGTCTCCGCCGACTTCAACAAAGACGGCAAACCCGATCTCTTCACCAACTACAGCGGTGGAGTCGCAGTCCTCATCGGCCTCGGCAACGGGTCCATGCAGTCTCCCCTCCTCATCCCCATCACCAACACCTACGTCACCCACGCCGTCGCCGGCGATTTCAATAACGACGCCAAACTCGACATCGCCGCCGCCGACAATAACAACCGCATCTGGATTATTTCCGGCAATGGCGACGGCACCTTCCAGGCTCCGGTTTCCCGCGATATCGGCTCGCGCGGATTCTATCTCGCCGCCGGCGACGTCAACGGCGATGGCAAACTCGATCTCATCCTCGCAACGTCACAGCCCATCAGCGGCAGCAGCGACAATCTGCCCACTCTCTATCTCCCCGGCAACGGCAACGGCACCTTCCAAGCCGGTGTCACCATCAACGGCGCAACTGGGGCAAATCATGTGGTGCTGGCCGACGTGAGCGGCGATGGCAAGCTCGATCTCATCGCCACCCGCAGAGGTAGTTTCAACTCCACCAACCCCGGGGCCGTCACGGTGATCCCGGGCAATGGCAACGGAACATTCCAAGCCGCCGCCAACTACTCCGCCGGTCTCAACCCCGTCAGCACAATCGCTGCCGACCTCAACGCCGACGGCAAACTCGATCTCATCACCGCAACCTCTGCCGAGAACTTCGGCTACCGCCTCGCCATTCTCCTCAACTCCGGCACGGGAACATTCGCCCCCGCCTCGCTCGTTACCACGGACTTCGGCCCCGAGCAGATCGCCGCCGGTGATTTCAACGGCGACAACAAGATCGACCTCATGGTCTCGCACTGCTGCGGCGATACCGATGTTACCTATCACATCGGCAATGGCAACGGCACCTTCCAGACCGAAACACACGTCGTCGCGGGCGATTCTCCCAATGGAATTGTCGCCGCCGATTTCAACGCCGACGGTAAACTCGATCTGGCCATTTCCTCCAACTCCACCAGCAACAATCAGGTCATCGCCATCCTCAACGCCATCACCGTGACCGGCGGAGGCGGCAGTGGCGTCCCCATCACCATCACCTCCAACCCCACAGGCCGCAGCGCCACCGTCGATGGCAACGCCTGCACCACCCCCTGCACCGTGAACCTTGCCGCCGGCACACAGCACACCATCGCTGTTGCCGCCACGCAAGCCGGCGCTTCCGGCATACAGTACGTCTTCACCACCTGGAGCGACGCAGGCGCCGCCAGCCACACCATCACCGTGCCGGCTACCGCCACCACCTACACCGCGAATTTCAAAACACAGTATCAGCTAACCCTCACCGCAGCGCCCACCAACGCCGGCACAGTCACTCCCACCTCCGGAGCCTATTACGACTCCGGCACAGTCGTGGCTATCAACGCGACGCCCACAGCCGGCTCCACCTTCACCGCCTGGTCCGGTGCAGTTGCGAACACCGCCAGCCCCGCCACCACCGTCACCATGGACGCCGCCAAATCCGTCACCGCGCTCTTCAATGGAGGCACTCCCATTACGCCCGGCGGATTGAAATTCGTGCCGCTCAGCCCCTGCCGCGTGATGGAAACACGCAGCCTCTACAACTTCGAAGGACGCACCGGAGCATTCGGTCCACCGTCGCTCACCGCCGCAGGCGTCCGCACGCTCGATCTCCCGCAATCAAACGTCTGCACTATTCCCGCCACAGCGAAAGCCTACGTCGTCAACGTCACGCTCATCCCCACCAGCACAGTCAACTTCGTCACCATCTGGCCCGCCGGCGAAACCCGTCCCAACGTCTGGACCATCCGCTCGCCCGATGGCCAAATCGTAGCCAACTCCGCCATTGTCAAAGCGGGCACGAACGGCGGCATCAGCGTCTACGCCTCCGAAAATACTGACTTGTTAATCGACATCAGCGGCTACTACACCGACAACGCCGCCGTCGCCGGCCTCGCCTACTATCCGCTCACCCCCTGCCGCGTCATCGAAACACGCAGTGCGTATCGCTCACCTGCCGGCCCCTTCGGCCCGCCCAGCATGACTTCGCGCCAAACGCGCAGCTTCCGTTTCCCTGAAACACCCTACTGCACGGTGCCCCAAGCCGCGGCCTATTCGGTCACTATCACTGTTGTGCCGCCCGGCCCACTGGCCTATCTCACCGCTTGGCCCAGCGGCTCCACGCAACCCAACGTGTCGAACATCAATTCCTTCGCCGGCCGCGTTCTCGCTAACAGCGTCATTGTCCCAGCCAGCGCCAACGGCTCCATCGATGTCTTCACCTACGACGCCACCGATTTCATCATCGACATCAATGGCTACTATGCCCCCGATGACGGAGTGAACGGCCTCTTCTACTATCCCGTCACCCAGTGCCGGGCCAACGATTCCACCGTCGCCGGCGGCCAGTATACCGACGAGAGCACACGCACCATCGGCATTCCGGCGGCCACCGGCTGCACCGGCATTCCGGCCACCGCCAAAGGCTATGCGCTCAACGTCACCGCGCTTCCCGGCGGCAACCCCATGCCGTTCCTCACCGCCTATCCCACCGGCCAGTCGCAGCCAAACGCATCGATCCTCAATGCGTTCCAGGGCCAGATTGTCACCAACTCCGCCATCATTCCCGCCGGCACAAACGGGGCGGTCAACATCTACGCCTACCGCCGTACGGACGTTGTTGTGGAAGTGAGCGGGTACTTCGGACGATAATCTTCCCGGAACTCCCTTGCAATTAGCGACGTATTGTAAGGATATGCTCTTGAAGGATGTCCGCTTCGCCGTGCGTACATTGGGGAAGAATCCGGGATACGCCGCCTTGGCGATGGTATCCCTGGCCCTTGGCATTGGCGCCAACTCCACCATCTACAGCCTTGCCGACGCCCTTCTCCTGCGGCCTCTCCCCGTCGACGACTCCTCACGCGTCGTCAACGTGCGAGGTAAGACGGCACAGCACATCTTCGCCGGGGTCTCCTACCGCGATTACCTCGACATCGCCGCCCAGAGCAAAAGCTTCGACGGCATCGTCGCCCACCGCGGCCACAACGTCGGCTTCGCCACCTCGCCCGACGCCTTGCCCCAACTCAAATCCGGTTTCGCGGTGAGTGCCAATTTCTTCGACGTCCTCCGCGTCAAGCCGCAGCTCGGCCGCATCTTCCGCCCCGAGGAAACGCAAGTCCCCGGGCGCGACGCCGTCCTCCTGCTTGGCCACGATCTCTGGCAGCAAAGCTTCGGCGGCAATCCCGATGTGCTCGGCCGCAAGATCCGCCTCAACGGCGTTGAGTTCACCATTATCGGGGTCACCCCGGAATCCTTCACCGGCATGGACCAGTTCTTCCGCCCCGGCTTCTTCGTCCCCCTGCAGATGTCCGGCGCGCTCTCCACTTCCAAGACTGCCTACGAGTTCCTCGAGAAACGCGACAATCGCCCCCTGGAAGTACACGGACGCCTCAAGCCCGGAATCAGTCCCGCGGAGGCCGAAGCCGAACTGGCCGCCATCGCCACGAACCTGTCCAAAACTTACGCCGATACCAACCGCAACTTCAGCTTCCTGGTACGCACCCAGGTCAAGCACCGCATGGAACAATCGCCTCCCGACACCACCCTCGTCATCATCATGATGAGCATCACCGGAATCGTGCTCCTGATCGCCTGCGCCAACGTCGCCAACATCATGCTCAGCCGCGCCCGCGGACGTTCCCGCGAAATCGCCATCCGCCTCTCCATGGGCGCCACGCGCGTCCAACTCATCCGCCAGTTGCTCACCGAAAGCCTCATGCTCTCCATCGGTGGCATGGCGCTCGGCCTGGTGATCGCCATCGGCGGTGTGAAGCTCCTCTCCACCATTCAGATCCCCACCGATCTCCCCGTAGTGCTCAATATTGAGCTGAACAGCCGCGTCCTCTGGTTCACGCTCATCGCTGGCATTGTCAGCGCGCTTGTTTCCGGCCTCGCTCCCGCGCTCCAAACCACCAATACCGATCTCGTCACGGCGCTCAAGGAAGGCGATCAGGCCGAGTCCATCCGCCGCCGTCTCCTTGGCCGCAATGTCCTCGTCATCGCGCAGGTGGCCCTTTCCGTTGTACTCCTGGTGTGTTCCTCCATGATGGTGCGCGCCTTCGGTTCCCTTCTGCAGGAGAGCCCCGGCTTCCGCACCGATCATCTCGTGATGATGGCCTTCGATCCTTCGCTCGTCCGCTTCGATGCACAACGCGCGCGGAAACACTTTGAGCGCATTCTCGAAACCGCAAAGCAGGTGCCCGGCGTGCAGTCCGTTGCGCTCTCCAGCGTCGTTCCCTTCGGCAACAATCAGCAGATGGAATCCGTCGTCCCCGAAGGCCACCAGTTCCCGCAGGGCCAGGAAAACGTAGGCGTATTCGCCAACACCGTGTCCGAAAACTACTTCGAAACCGCGCGGGTGCCCATCACCAAAGGCCGCGGCTTCCGCCAAACGGACGACGGGAACGCCCCGAAAGTCGCCGTCGTCAACGAAGAGTTCGCCCGCCGCTATTGGCCCAACCAGGACCCCATCGGCAAGCGCTTCCGCCTCGGCAATGCCAAGGGGGACTGGGTGCAAGTCATCGGTGTCGCCGAAACGGGCACCTACCTATGGATCGCTGAGCCACCCACCCCATTCCTCTACTTCGCCTACCGCCAGTACCCGCGCTCGCGCATGAGCCTCTTCGCCCACACCTCTGCCGCCTCCGCCGGCATGATCGCCCCCATCCGCGAAGCGATCCGCGGGCTCGATCCCAATCAGCCCATCTATGACGTGCGCACCATGGAGGAGTTCTACGACATGCGCGCCGTCAAAACCACACGCCTCATCACCGAGATCATCGGCATCGCCGGATTAATGGGCCTTGCTCTCGCGCTCGCCGGGCTGTACGGCCTCATCTCCTACTCCGTCAGCCGCCGTACGCGCGAGATCGGCATCCGCATGGCCATCGGCGCGGGCCGCGACGGAGTCCTCCGCATGGTCCTGCGCCAGGGCATGACACTCGCCTCCATCGGTCTCGGCCTCGGCATGCTCGGCGGCATCGGAGCCGGCTACGCACTGAAAGCAGCGTTCCAGATGAACGCCATCGACTGGGTCACCCTGGCCATCGTTCCCGTACTGCTGCTCTCGGTGACGGCGGTCGCAAGCCTCATCCCCGCCCGCCGCGCCGCCGCCATTGACCCCATGCGAGCCCTGCGCTGGGAATAACGAGGGTCGTTACCCCTTGCCCTAAAACGGGAGTATTGACTTCCCCTCATTCGCTGTTACCCTGGAATCTGGAGGGAACCCCACCCGCATGGATGGGGTCCTTTGGCCGTTAGCCAAAGCGAATCGTAACTACGATACGCCTTAGCGTCAGGTGTAAGCTGACGCTGATGCGGAAACGCATTTGGTGCCTCCTTCTCCGGGTTCGGCTCACGGTTGGCGCCGTGAGCCCCCGGCCTAGTGAAAGAAGCTCTCCAAAACACGCTCCAATCAGGTCATCCCTCCACTCAATAAGTGGCCGCACTCCCCCAACCCTCTCGCCTCTATCCGCCCCTACCCCACCCTTCCCGCAGGAGTATTGACTTCCGCCCATTCGCTGCTACCCTGGAATCTGGAGGGAACCCCACCCGCAAGGATGGGGTCCTTTGGCCGTTAGCCAAAGCGAATCGTAACTACGATACGCCTTAGCGTCAGGTGTAAGCTGACGCTGATGCGGAAACGCATTTGGTTCCTCCTTCTCCGGGTCCGGCCCACGGCTGCTACCGTGGGCCCCCAGCCATTAGAAAGAAGCACGCCAAACACGCTCCAAATCGCGCCATCCCTCCACTGAATCAGTGGCCGGACGCGCCTAACCCTCTCTACATACCCGCCAACCGAGGCAGACTCTCCTCATACGGCGCCGTCGCCACACCCTTCTCCGTAATAATCCCCGTCACATAACGGTTCGGAGTCACATCAAACGCCGGATTCTCCACCCCAATTCCATCCGGCGCCACAGCCACTCCAAACACATGCGTCACTTCCGCCGCCGGCCGTTCCTCAATCGGGATCTGCTCCCCGCTCGTCAGCGTCAAATCCAACGTCGAAATCGGGGCCGCCACGTAAAACGGCACCCCATTCTCCTTCGCCAGCACCGCCACCGAATACGTCCCAATCTTATTCGCCACATCCCCATTCCGAGCAATCCGATCCGCACCCACCACCACACATCCGATCTTCCCCGCCCGCAGAAAATGCCCCGCCATGTTGTCCGTGATGATCTTCGTATCAATCCCGTCCTGCTGCAGTTCCCACGCCGTCAATCGCGCCCCTTGCAGGAACGGCCGCGTCTCATCCGCGTACACGGCAATCTGCTTCCCCGCTTCCACTGCCGCCCGAATCACACCCAGCGCCGTCCCATACCCCGCTGTCGCCAGCGCACCCGCATTGCAATGCGTCAGCACCCGCTTCCCATCCGGCACCAGTCCCGCCCCATTCGCCCCAATCGCCTTGTTGATCGCGATGTCTTCCTCATACACGCGCACGGCCTCTTCAATCAACCGCGCCCGTATCTCCTCAATCGGCTTGCCCTCCAAAGACAGCGCCAGCCGTTTCATCCGGTCAATCGCCCAGAATAGATTCACCGCCGTCGGCCGGGTACGCGCCAGCGTATCGCAAATCGTCTCCAGCTCCGCGCGCCACGCCGCCGGATCGCACTTCTGCACTCCGATCGCCACGCCCATCGCCGCCGCCACCCCAATCGCCGGAGCCCCGCGGATAATCATATCCTTGATCGCCACGGCCACTTCCTTGTAGTCGCGGCATGTCACAAACTTCGTCTCTCTCGGCAATACGGTCTGGTCGATCATCACCACACCGTCCGCGGTCCATTGAATCGTTTCCACCATGATTTGTTTTATTGATTCCCTTGCATGACCATCGCGCTGAAAAAGGTCAGATTGTAAGTCGCATGCGTCATCACCGCGGCCGCCGTCGACCCCGTGATGTGCCGCACCCTCCCGAATGCCGATCCCGCCAGCACGAGCAGGAGAATGTGCTGCCACGACCACGAATACTGCGGTCCATGCAGCAACGCAAACGGAAGAGCCGTAATCAAAATCCCCGGCCACACCCCAAATGACCGCATCAGCAACGGCATGAAAAACCCGCGAAACGCCAGTTCCTCGCACAGCGGTCCCACCGTCACCGCGAACAGCCCCGTTAATATCAAAGACCACCGGTCCCCCAGCAAGTCCTTGAACGGCATTTCAATATTCGGCGTCTGCAGCGCATACGCCAGCCACGCCACACCGAACGCCAGCATCGGTCCCTGCAACACCGCCCGCCACAACCCATGCTTCGGCATCACCCACCCCAGCGACGGCCAGAACGGAGCGTCATACCGTACCCGCAGCAACAGCACCAGCGACGCGAACCACAGCGCGTATCCGATAAACTGCGCAAACAGGAAATACACCGCCTTGCCCGGCCTCACTCCAACCACCCACGTCACACCTTCCATCAATGCCACCGACAACACCAGGCACGGCAACCCCATCCCAAAGAACAACGCCAGATCTTCGTAGTTCCAGAAGGGGTACGATAGCGACGCGGGCACCTCCGGCGCCGGAGCGTCCGGCATCCGTGGCTCGGGCACCATCGGTTCGAATTCAGGGTTCATGCGTCCCGTTCAATCAGCGCCGCCGCCAGCAGCGGAATCATCAGCTCATGATGCCCCGTGATCGCGTAGCCTTTCCCTTCCTTCTTCGCATGCGGCCGCTCCACTACATTCACCTTCGGCCGGTAGTGCTGCAGAAAATCGAAATTCACCGTCGTGAATCGCCCCAACGGATTCCCCAGATTCCGCACCACGCTCACCGCCTTCAGAAACACTTCCGGCAGCACCACCGCCGAGCCCACATTCAAATACGCGCCGCCCTCATGAATCCCCCGTACCAGCGAGCACAGCAACCGGAAATCGTGATGCGTCGCCGCCCCGATCGCCGATCCCACAGCCTGTGAATGCGTGTGCGGAGTGTCCGTCCCCACCGCCACATGCACCGTCACCGGCACTCCGGCGCGATAAGCCTCATGCACAATCGAATACTCCGCAAACTCCGGCCGCGCAATCCGCTCCAGCCGAACCCCCAGCGCCTCGCCCATCCCAATCCCCAGCGAAGCCCCCTCCACAATCGCCTCGTTCATCTCCCGCCCTGTCTCTTCCGCCGCCCCAAACCGCCCGTCCGGCAACACCGCTTCCACATCTTCCGATGTGTGCCCCGCTATCCCAATCTCGAAATCGTGAATCGACGCCGCCCCGTTCATCACGAAGGCGGTCACAAACCCCCGCCGCATCAAATCCAGCAACACCGGAGCCAGCCCGCACTTGATCACATGCCCGCCCAAGCCCCACAACAACGCCCGCTTCTTCTCCCGCGCGGCAAACACAGCATCCACCACGCCCGCAAATTGCGGCGCCGCCAGCACGTCCGGCAACCCCGCCAGCAATCCGCTCACGCCGCTTCCCTTTACATACGGCTTCGCCATGTGCGGAATCCCAACCTTGCCCCCGCGGTCGGCAATAGGAATGGTCTTGAGCGCCGCAAACGAAAGCGGCTCGTGGTCATACTTGCTTGGCAATTCCTAGGACTTCCCTTCGCTCTTCATCGCGCGCGCCAGTGCCTGCCCGGTGTGGCTCTTCTTCACGCGCATCACGTGCTCCGGCGGCCCCGAAGCCACCAGTTGCCCGCCGCGTTCGCCCCCTTCAGGGCCCAAGTCCACCAGCCAATCGGCGCTCCGGATGACGTCCAGGTGATGTTCGATCACAACCACCGTATTTCCTAAGTCTACTAGCCTTTGCAGCACGTCGAGAAGTTTGCGCACATCATCGAAGTGCAGCCCCGTCGTCGGCTCGTCCAGGATATACAGCGTCCGCCCCGTCTGCCGCTTGCTCAACTCCCGCGCCAGCTTGATCCGCTGCGCCTCACCACCCGACAACGTCGTCGAAGATTGCCCCAGATGGATGTACCCCAACCCCACGTCCACCAGCGTCTGCAGCTTCACTTTGATCTGCGGCAGATTCTCCAGCACCGCCAGCGCATCTTCCACCGTCGATTCCAACAAGTCCGCAATCGACTTCCCCCGATACTTCACCTGCAGCGTCTCCAGGTTGTAGCGCTTCGCCCGGCACGCATCGCAGGTCACAAACACATCGGGCAGAAAGTTCATCTCAATCCGCTTCAGCCCGTCGCCCTGGCATGCCTCGCAACGCCCGCCCTTCACGTTGAAGCTG
>JAFDVS010000081.1:20282-31401 GCA_018268935.1 Acidobacteriota bacterium
GATTCGACCGTGGCGTCCGCCCGATCGGCGATTGGTCAATCTCAATCACTTTGTCGATCTGATCAATCCCGCTGATCGCCGCATGCGCCCCCGGCTCCGCCTTCGAGTCATACACCGCCTTCGCCAGCGCCCGGTACAGAATATCGTTCACCAGCGTCGATTTCCCGCTCCCCGATACTCCCGTCACCACCGTCAGCGTCCCCAGCGGAAACGCCACATCAATCCCCTTCAGATTATGTTCCGTCGCCCCGTGAATGATGATCTCATTCCCATTCCCCGGCCGCCGCGTCGATGGCACTTCAATCCGCGTCCGCCCCGCCAGGTACGCCCCAGTCAACGAGCGTTCGCTCTTCTCAATCTCGGCAGGCGTCCCCTGCGCCACCAGTTCCCCACCCAGCCGGCCCGCGCCCGGTCCCAGATCAATCACGTAATCCGCCCGCTCAATCGTCTCCGCGTCGTGCTCCACAACGAGCACCGTATTCCCCAAATCCCGCAGCTCCGCCAGCGTATCCAGCAGCCGGTCGTTGTCCCGCGGATGCAGCCCGATCGACGGCTCATCCAACACGTACAACACACCGCGCAGCCGGCTCCCGATCTGCGTCGCCAGACGAATGCGTTGCGCTTCGCCGCCCGACAGCGTCGCCGAAGAACGATCCAGGCTCAAATAATCCAAACCCACCGCCGACAAGAACTGCAGCCGGTTCCGGATCTCGCTCAACACCCGCCCCGCGATCTGCTCTTCCCGTTCGCTCAGCTTCCACCCATCGAGCAACGGCAATAACCGCGCCACCGAGGAGTGCGTGAACTCCGCAATCGACACTTCCTTCACTCGCACCGACAAACTGCTCGCCCGCAGCCGCGCGCCCTTACACTCCGGGCACTTCGTCGGAGTCATCTGCTCCAACATCCACGCCCGGTATTCCTCGGTCGCCTCATCGTAGATCTGCTGCAGGATCTTCAGAATCCCCGGAAACCCACTTCCGCCTTCAATCAGGAACTTCTGGTGCTTCTCGGAAAGCTCCTCAAACGGCTTGTCGATCTTGATGCGGAACTTCCGCGATGCCTCGTTCAAATGGTGCAGCATCAGGCTGCTGCTCGAACACGCCGAAAGCCCGCCATCCAGCAGCGGCTTCGAGGCATCCCCAATCACCTTCCCCGGATCAAACGACCACAGCGACCCCAACCCATGGCACGTCTGGCACGCCCCATACGGGCTGTTGAAAGAAAACGATCGCGGCTCCAGTTGCGGCACACTCTCTCCGCATTCCGGACACGCCAGCTTCTGCGAATACAGCCGCTCTTCCCCGTTCACCACCGCAATGATCACCAGCCCGCTCGCCAGCTTCGTCGCCGTCTCCACCGACGCTTCCAGCCGGCTCTCAATCCCCGGCTTGATCAGCAGCCGGTCCACCACTACCTCAATCGTGTGATTGCGCCGCTTGTCCAGCACGATCTCTTCATCCAGCGATCGCAGCACACCGTCAATCCGAGCCCGCACGAAGCCCTGCTTCAGGTACTTCTCCAGATCTTTCTTGTATTCGCCCTTGCGCCCCCGCACCACCGGAGCCAGTATCATGATCCGCTCATCCTGGCGAAGAGAAAGGATGTGCTCCAGAATCTGCTGTGTGCTCTGCTGTGCGATCGGCACACCACAATTCGGACAGTGCGCCACACCCACCGACGAATACAACACACGCAGATAATCGTAGATCTCCGTGATCGTCCCCACCGTCGATCGCGGGCTCCGCGACGTCGTCTTCTGCTCAATCGAGATCGCCGGGCTCAGCCCGTCAATCGAGTCCACCTCCGGCCGCTCCATCTGATCCAGAAACTGCCGCGCGTAAGGAGACAGCGTTTCCACATAGCGCCGCTGCCCCTCNNCTTGTCGAACACGCCGGTGTAGGTCGCGGGGTTCGACGACGGCGAGTTGCCGAGCGGGTCTTGATCGACCGCGATGATCTTGTCCACGTGTTCGAGGCCGAGGATGTCGTCGTGTGCCGCGCCGGGCGTCTGAGCCCGGTTCAGCTTGCGGGCGAGTGTGTTGTAGAGCACCTCGTTGATGAGCGACGACTTGCCCGACCCGCTGACGCCGGTGACGGCGACGAACGCCCCGAGCGGCAGCGCGACGTCCACGTTCTTCAGGTTGTGCTGCCGGGCGCCGTGTACAGTAATGCGATCAATCATGAAAGAAATGGGAGAGGCGAGCCGTCCTCACGAATGCGGCCCGCCTACTTCCATCAGACTACATTTGCCCTTCGTCTGCCGACGGCCCGTACAAAGACGGTACAGGAATGTCGTTCAAACGCAGGTACACACTCAATTGCCCCCGGTGGTGAATGACGTGGTTCAGAATCATGCTCCGCACACAAGCCACCCGCGGCATCGTGAATACCACTTTGCCGCCCGACTTCAGCGACCACGGAGCCATCATCGCCTCATCCGTGCCTGCCGCCAGCGCCTCACGCGCCGCAACGCAGTTTTTGTCAAACGCCGCCAGAAGTTCCGCATTCGTCTTCGGCACAAATGCCTCAAATTTCGGACCGTCCACCGGAGCAATGTCCACGCTGTCTGACTTCATCGTCTCCGTCAGCCAGCCCAGCATCTCCGCCACGTGCCCCGCCAGCCGTCCAAACTCCATCGACTTTTCGTGAGGCTTGTAGGCAAATTTGTCATCCGGTATCCGCACCAGTACTTTGCGCAAAGTCGTCATTTCCTGGTCGAATTCCGGCAAGAGAGAAGCTGCAATCGGCATAGTGTAAATCCTTTCAGTAAGAGAGTGCTTCCCATCTTAAGCCCACTTCCCGTCGGTTTGCAATACCTGAAACGGCCGGAACCGCGATTTGTAACACATCGCTTCGCTGCCCTCCACCCAATACCCCAAGTAGTAATACGGAATCCCCCGCGACGCCGCATACGCAATCTCCGCCATCGCGCCAAACGTGCCCAATGACCGCGCTCTCTCTTCCGGATCAAAATAGAAGTACACACTCGACAACGACTGCTCGCACACATCGCAAATGCCCACCGCCAGCAGCCGCCCCGCTCCATCCCGGTACGAAAACTCCACCGTCGTTACCGGAGACAGCACCAGAAACCGCTCGTAATCCTCCGCCGTCTCCCCATCCCGCCCGTGCCACGCCTCCGCATACCGCCGGTACAACGCAACCTTCTCCTCGGTAACCGTAGCAGCCCCCACCGTCATCTCCAGATCCATGTTCCGCCGCCACACCCGCCGCTGCGACTTCGATGCCGCAAACTCCTGCACCGGCACACGCAACGGCACACACGCCCGGCATCCCTTACACACCGGCTGATAAAACACATCCCCCGATCTCCGGAAACCTACGTCCATCAATTGGTGATACAGCCGGGGCGGCATCACATCGCTCCGAAACGCGCGATACCGCGAAAGCCTCTCCGGCAAATACGGACACGGCTCCTCCGGCATCACCGGCACATCCAGCACCAACGGATGCGGTACCGCCGGATAGTGGCTGAAATCAGACACGGCGCTTGCGCTTCGTCTCCGCGAACCGGAACCCGTCATGCCACGTCGATTCCGCCCCGCCGCCATAACGCGCCGTCGCCACTTCGATCACATATGGATTCCCGTCCCGCGTCTGCTCGACACCGCGTTTCACCGCAGCCTCCAGCTCCGCTCCCGTCGCCGCCTTCTCCCCCTTCACGCCCTGTGATCCAGCCAGTTGCACGAAGTCGATATCCGGATCGCCCAGGTACATCCCCGGATACTTGCCCGTCTTCACCATCTTGCCCTGATACCCGTGATACGCCTGCCGCACCGTCTGATAGTTCTTGTTGTTGTACACCACCGTCAGCACCGGAATCTGATAGCGCTTCTGCGTCCAGAATCCAGACGCGCTATACATCACCGACCCATCGCCGATCGTGCACACCACCTGCCGGTCCGGAGCCGCCAGCTTCGCCCCTGTCGCCGCCCCGATGCCCCATCCCAAACCCAATCCGGTATTCGTCAAATACATCTGCTCATCGGCGCGATGCGAGAACCGGAACGATTCGTACTTGCCCGTGATATTCTCGCTCAGCACGATCGCATCCTTGTCCAACGTCCGCGCCAACACCGCGCCCAGCTCATCCGGATGCACCGGCGATTGCCCGCTGTTCCTCTTCACGCTCGCGGCCACCGAAGCATGCCTCGCATCGGACGCAGCCTTCAACTGCGCCGCCCGTTCCCCGCCCATCTTCGTCAAACGCTGCTTCGTCGCAATCGCGCCCACCGCATCGTTCAAATCGCGCAGCGTCGCCTTCACATCGCCCACCAGCGCCAGGTCCGTCGCATAGTTGCGCCCCATCGACCCCGTATCCATCCCAATGCGGATCACCTTCGCCGACGTCGGCAACTCCGGCGTCGCCGGCACCACCTTGCCGCCCACGTCGCGCGAGCCGATGAACACAATCACATCCGCGCCGTTCTTCACCCACGGCAGCCCAAGCGAGAACGCACCCACATTGTTCGGATGGTGCGACGGGAAGTTCCGGTACGACGACCGGTCGAGCGACACCGGCAGCGCCAGTTTCTCCGAGAACGCCATCAACTCCGGCACCGCCTCCGACTTCCACACTTCATCCCCGCAGATCACCACCGGATGCTTCGCCTCAATCAGCATCTTCGCGGCTTCTTCCACTGCCGCCGCTTCCGGCCGCACCCGAGGCGTCACCATGAACCGGCTCGCCGGCAGGATCTCCGCCTTCAGATTCTTCGCTTCGAGCGCATAGTGCGCCATCGCCAGATACACCGGCCCGCCCGGCGCAGCCATCGCCGTCTTGAACGCCCGCCGCAGCATCAGCGGCAAGCCTGCCCCATTCCGCGCATCCCAACTGATCTTCGTGAACTGCCGGTTCACTTCCTTCTGGTCGTAGCCCGGCCGCGGAGCCAGCATCGTTTCATCGCTCCATGTCTGGTTGTCATTCAACCCCGCCGTCACCACCAGCGCCGATCCATCCCGGCTCGCGTTATACAACTGCCCCGCCGCCTGCGCCGTGCCCGCAATCACGTGCAGATTCACAAACCCCGGCTTCAAACTCACGCGGTGATACCCATCGGCCATCGACACCACAATGCCTTCATGCAGGCCCATGATCAACTGCAAGCCCGGAGTCTCCAGCAACGAATCAAAGAAGCCCACCTCAAACGAGCCCGGATTGGTGAAGATGTATTCCACACCCGCTGCTTTGGTCTGCGCAACCACCAGATCGCCGCCCGTGCCCGTCATCACCGCACTGCCCGCCGGCGCTGTCTCACTGGCATCGAGATCGTCCACCAGCGCATTCGCCGCCGCCGACGCGAAACCCATCTGCGCCAGCTTCCGCGCAAATCCCCGCCGAGTCAATCCATGCTCAAAGTACTTCTTCACCAGCTCGCGCATCGCCGCAAGCATACCGCATTCAACAGTGGCGCGGGCCTCCGGCCGGCGCGTAACTTCCTCAACGCAGTGCTAGAGTATCCCTCATGGAACCCGCGTGGGACGAGATCGTCGAATCCAACGAACAGTTCCTCGGCGCCTGGAAACACTTCGCCGAAGGAGCCGCCGACGGCCTCGTCGCCCGCTTTGACGGCCTCGCCGCCATGTACAGCCGCGTCCCCGTCATGTTCCTCAACGCCATCGGCTTCACCTCCTACGTCCAATCCCCCGCCGACCTCCGAGCCCGCATCATCAATGGCCAGCGCTATGCCGCTGCCGCCGGCTTCCCCTACTTCTTCTCCATCTGCAAAGAGCTCATGAGCCCCGAAGCCCGCGAAGACATGGATGACGCCTTCGCCGCCGCCGGGCTCTTCCCGTTCTTCAACTGGACCGGCATGGCCGCCGAAGAAATCCTCCCGCCCCGCCGCTCTGTCACCGATCTCGATATCCGCGACGTCACGGACTCCCCCGCCCGCCGCGCCGTCTACGAAATCAATTGCCACGCCTACGACATGCCCCTTGATCCCGGCCGCGATTCCATGGACCTCGATTCCTTCTGGGCCAACATGCACGGCGCAGTCGGCTACGTCGACAACAGGCCCGTCGCCACCGCTACCGCCTTCCGCGTCGATGGCCGGCGCTATGTCGCCCTCGTCGCCACCATGCCCGATTACCGCAATCGCGGCTATGCCGAAGCCTGCATGCGCCACGCCCTGCAAAGGGCCGGCGCCGGCCGCACAGTCCTTCATGCCACCGAAGCCGGCCACCCCATCTATCTCAAGATGGGATACCGCGATGTCTGCCACTTCAGAATGTACGGAGAAAGCCACGAGTGAGTGCCTACGAACAGATCCTCTACGACGTTGCCGCCGGCGTTGCCACGGTAACCTTGAACCGCCCTGACCGCCTCAACGCCTGGACCCGCGTCATGGAAACCGAGGTCACCCAAGCCCTCCGTGCCGCCGTCGACGACGACACCGTCCGAGCCATCGTCCTCACCGGCGCCGGCCGCGGCTTCTGCGCCGGAGCCGACATGAGCCTCCTCAACGCCGTCTCCCAAACCGGCCTCCAGCGCGACCACCGGCAGGTGAGCTCCAACGATCTCCCCGACAACCAGCGCCAGCACTCCTGGCTTCTCTCGATCCCCAAGCCCGTCATCGCCGCCATCAACGGCCCTTCCGTCGGCCTCGGCTTCGTCATCCCTCTCTACTGCGACTTCCGTATCGCCGCCGAGTCCGCCGTCTTCAACGTCATCTTCTCCCGCCGCGGCCTCATCGCCGAATACGGCATCGCCTGGATCCTGCCGCGCCTGATCGGACTCCCCAAAGCCATCGACCTCATGTTCACCTCGCGCAAAGTCGCAGCCGCCGAAGCCCTGCAAATAGGCCTCGTCAATCAAGTCCTGCCCGACGACGGCTTCCTCCCCGCGGTACAAAAGTTCGCCGCCGAACTAGGCGCAAGCGTCTCCCCGCGCTCCCTCCGCGTGATGAAGCAACAGCTCTACGCCGCCCAATCGCAAACCCTCGACCAAGCCATGGACATCGCCGTCGAAGAGATGCTCGCCAGCCTCCAATGCGACGACTTCAAGGAAGGCGTAGCCCACTTCCTAGAAAAACGCGAGCCCAGGTTTACAGGCAAATAGTTCCAACGCTGTCCGTTGTGGGGCGGGCGGTTTCGCCTGCCACCGGCTCCCTGGCCAGGGCAAGTACAATGAAGGGGTTATGAAAGATCGCGTCATCGTAGCCGATCCCGAGGTGTTAAATGGAACTCCGTGTTTCCGTGGAACCCGCGTGCCGTTCAAGAACCTGATCGACTACATCGAGGGTGGTCATTCGCTCGGCGAGTTCCTGCGCCAGTTCCCCACGGTGTCGCGAGACCAGGCTGTGCAGGCGCTTGAAGAGGCGAAGGAGTCGCTGCTCGCCAGGATTGCATGAAGATCCTCCTGGATGAGTGCCTGCCGGTTGACTTCCGTAATCATTTGCCTGGACATGAAGTACACAGCGCCGAGTGGGCTGGCTTCAAAGGTTTGAAGAACGGACAACTTCTGGATCGCGCGGAGGAGGCCGGATATCAGGTTCTGATTACGGTTGACCAGGGTGTGCCGCGGCAACAGAATCTCTCGCAACGAAACATCGCTGTCCTCATCGTACGCTCACGAACCAATCAGTTGGAAGACCTGATCCCATGGCCGCGGGGATTCTGACGGCCGTCGGTGAGACTCGCCCTGGAAACGCCGTGATCGTTTCGTGAATGGCGGAGTCGGTGAACGGTGATGCGCGTTGACCCTCCCCTGCCAATGGGATAGTATCTCCAGCCATGGGAGTGCCAACCGCACACCCCATCAGGACCCTCGACATGCGCACACTCGCCTTGCTTCTCCTTTCCACCACTCCCGCCATGGCCCAGGCTACGGCAACCATCCACGGCACCGTGCTCGACGCCTCATCGGCGTCCATCCCTGAAGCCCGCGTTACCGCCACCAACCTCGGCAGTAACCAATCCCGCTCCGTCTCCACCGACGAAGCCGGCCGCTACGTCATCCCTCTCCTCCCCATCGGCGCCTACACCGTCCGCATCGAAAAGCAGGGTTTCCACCCCTTCCTCCAACAGGGTGTGCTCCTGCAAGTCAACACCGACGTCGAAGTGAACGCGAACCTCGAAGTGGGAGGTACCACGGAGCAGGTCAACATCAGTTCCCAAGCCTCGCTCGTCCAAACCAACTCCTCCGCAATGGTCCAGGTCGTCGATCAGCAGCGCGTGGCAGACCTGCCCCTCAACGGCCGCAACGTGCTCCAGTTGCTCACCCTCAACGCCGGCGTCTCGGATCGTAACGTCCCCGCGACAGTGCAGGGTTCCAACCTCGGCTTCGGCACCTACCAGGTACGCGTTTCCATCAACGGAGCCCGTGGCATCAACGGCAACTTCCTCCTCGACAACGCTGACCATAACGAAGCCCAGACCAACCTCCCGCGCCCATTCCCGAATGTCGACGCCGTGCAGGAGTTCAGCGTCCAAACCTCCAGCTTCGACGCCCAATACGGCCGCGGTGTCGGCGGAGTCGTCAACGTCGTCACCAAGGGCGGCACCAACGAATTCCACGGCTCGCTCTTCGAGTTCTTCCGCAACTACAAGCTCAACGCTGCGAACTTCTTCACCGGCCGCGACGCCTTGAAGCGCAACCAGTTCGGTGGCGCGCTTGGCGGCCCCATCGTCAAGGACCGCACCTTCTTCTTCGTCTCCTACCAGGGCACGCGCATTCGCAGCGCCACTCCCGGCGCATTGCGCACCGCCCCCAGTGAGGCCATGAAGAACGGTAACTTCGCCGAATGGCTCCGCGCCGATGGGCAAGGCGCCATCGTCGATCCGCGTGCTCCCGGCCAGCTCTTCCCCGGCAACATCATTCCTCGCAGCCGCTTCGACCCTGTTTCCTCGAAACTGCTCTCCGCCATTCCCTCCACACCCGATCCGCGCTATCAGCTCCGCTTCGGCACTCCGGTAAGCATCACCGACGACAACCAGCTCATCGCTCGCGGAGATCACCTGTTGACGCCGCGCCATCGCCTCTCCGCGCGCTACTTCTTCCTCCGCTTCAACAACCCGCCCGTCATCCTGCCCACCAACCTGTTGTACGCCAGCGACGGAACCCGAGGCGACGAGCATGCCATCTCCTTCAACCACACCTTCACCATTTCCTCCACCTGGCTCAATAATTTCAACTTCTCCTACAACACATCGGAACCCGCCCGCATCACCGCCACGGAACCCCAATTGACACTCGAAGCGCTCGGCGCTCGGGTCAAGAACTCGCCGCGCGCGAATCTCCTCACCGTCAGCCCCGCGGGCTGGTCGGGTATCTCGCTCGGCAACGTCGGCTATTCCATCACCAAGTCGCTGCACCTCTCCAACACCGTGAGCTATGCCACCGGCCGTCACAATCTCCGCTTCGGCGGCGACTTCCGCCGCTACCGCACAGGCTTTGAGTCCTACTTCCTCACCGGCGGCCAGGCCAGCTTCAGCGGCCAGTTGCTCAGTGAGCGCAACCGCCAGAACGCGGGCAACGCGTATGCCGAATTCCTCCTCGGCGTGGTTGCCAGCTGGCGCCAGCTCTCCACCTCCCGCCTCGAAGCCATCAATCCCCTCTACGCCGCTTTCCTGCAGGACGACCTGCGCATCACTCCGAAACTCACCCTGAATCTCGGCCTCCGCTACGACCCCAAGCTCGGACTCATCGAAGGCGGGAATCAGCACACCACCTTCATCGCCGGCCGCCAATCCACCATGTTTCCCAGAGCGCCGCTCGGTTTGCTCTTCACCGGAGACGAAGGCGTGGGCAGCAAGGCAATCCCCAACGACTGGAATAACCTCGCGCCGCGCGTCGGTGTGGCCTGGAACTTCCTTCCCAAAACCGTCCTCCGCGCCGCCTACGGCCTCTTCTACGACGAGTACATGGGCCTCTTCTACAACCGCACCATCCAGGGCCAGCCGTGGGTCGCCGATGCCACTCTCGTCGGCCCGCTACAACTTTCCGATCCCTATGCCGGAGGAGCCATCGTCGAACCCGATACCTACAAACCGGATCGCAATCTCAACTTCCTCAACTTCTCCACCTACGCCGTACCCACGCGCAGCATGCGGGCCGGCTACATGCAGAACTGGAACCTCGTCATCGAGCGCGAACTCCCCAGGAGCATCCTCTTCCGCGCCGCCTACGTCGGCTCGAAAGGAACTCACCTGCTGATGACCGCCGAATCGAATGCAGGCGTCTATGGACCCGGAGCCACCGCCGCCAATCTCAACGCGCGCCGGCCTTACGCCCGCATCGGCCCCCTGCAACTCGGAACCTCCAGCGGCAACTCCATCTACAATTCGCTCCAACTCACCGCGCAACGCCGCCTCGCCCACGGTGTCAGCATTCTCGCCAACTACACCTGGAGCAAGGCCATCGACTACGCTTCGTTCGGATCCATCGAGGGAAACCAGACCGGACCCGATCCCATCAACATCCGCAACAACCGCGGCCCTGCCGACTTCGACCTCACCCACCGCATGGTCGTATCCGGCATTTGGGAATTGCCCCGCCTCGCCAATTGGAATCCCGTCGGGCGCTGGATCCTCGGCGAATGGCAGCAGAACGCCATCTTCAGCGCCCAGACCGGAACGCCGCTCACCATCCGCAGCGGCGTCGACAACGACTTCAACGGCGTCGGTGGCGACTTCGGCGATTACCGCGGCGGCGATTGGAAACTCGGCAACCGCACCAAGGAACAGCAGATTCAACGCTGGTTCAACACCCAGGTGTTTGCCCTCAACGCCATCGGCACCATCGGCTCCGCCCGTCGCGGCCAACTGCGCGCACCCGGCGATTGGAACATCGACTACTCCATCTTCAAGAACTTCCCCTTAGCCGAATCCAAGCGCCTGCAATTCCGCGCGGAGCTGTTCAATGCCATCAATCACGCCAATCTCGGCGAGCCCAACACCAGCGCCAATAGCCCAAACTTCGGCCTCATCACCAGTGCCTCGGCGCCACGCATCGTGCAACTCGCCCTCAAACTGATTTTCTAGCTGCAGTGAACTAAATCGCTCACCAAGGTAGCGTCTCACTCGCGGCAATCGCGTTTGCCCTGCGGCCAGCAGTGAACTGAGTCGCTCGCCGCGGTGGCATCTCGCTCGCGGCA
>JAFDVS010000081.1:31535-43801 GCA_018268935.1 Acidobacteriota bacterium
CGCGTTTGCCCTGCGGCCAGCAGTCACAATCGTTCGCACTCTTTCTTCACCCTGTTTTCTATCACTTGCCCCGCTCGTGAGGCTGATGCGCGCAACCGCCGTGGTATCTCCTTGAGATGAGGATTATCATGTCATCTCCACTCGTATTTCCCACATTCTCCACAGCGCTGTTGTCAGGCGAAAGCCGCGAGGAACTCGAAGCTCTCTTCGAAGCCTACTTCGCCGAATACCAGCCGCGCACGGTCACCGAGGAACGAGCCATCTCCGAAATGGTGGACGCCGAATGGCGCCTGCGCCGTCTTCGCCAATCGCAGTTCCGCACCACCGAGCTTTCCACTCGCGAGTTCCGCCGCTTCGAATCGCACCTGATTCGACTTTACGACCGCGCCCTCGGCAATCTGTTGCACCGCAAGTCACTGCACTTGGAGCCCGTCTATAAAGACGAGAGAACGCCGGCCGCGGCCTGACGCTTACCGCGAGATCTCCCGGATCTGCACCTGCTCATAGATCGCCCGCGTCTGCTCGAAGCTGGCAAACGACACGCCAGGCAGCGTCGCCGAAGCTGTGCCTGCGGCCACACCCCAACGCAAGGCATCGGCGAAGTCCTCGTTGCGCCGCATCGCCCAGACGAAGCTCGCCGCCAATGCGTCACCAGCACCGATCGGGCAAACTGCGTCCACGCGCGGAGGAACAGCTTCCACCACCAGCCCTTCCTTCGAGCCCACACAGCCCCTGCTCCCCAGCGACAACACCACCATCTGCGCGCCCATCAGCCGGATTCGCTCCGCCGCTTCCTGGAACTGCGCCCGCGTCAGCAACGCCTTGTTCAACAGCCGCTCCGCCTCCTGCTGATTCGGCGCCACCACCGTCGGCCCTGCTTCCAGCCCTGCCTCCAGCGCTTCGCCATCCGTGTCCAGCAGCGTCTTCACCCGCAGCGCCTTCGATGTCTCAATCAGCCGCGCATAGAAATCGGCCGGCATCCCCGGAGGCATGCTCCCGCACAACATGAACCAGCGCGCTTCCGGCAGCCGCTTGCCCACCGCCTCTTCAATCCGTTTCAGCTCATCCTTGCCGATCGCCGCGCCCTTCTCGTTCAGCTTGATCGTCAACCCCTGCCGGTCGGAGATGTTCAGGTTCGTCCGCGTCGGCGCCTGCACTTCCACCGTGTCTACTCCGAAGCCGCAACCGCCCAGCAGTTGCTTCAGCCGTGCCCCCGTCTCGCCGCCGGCTGTTGCTATGGCTGTCGATTTCCCGCCAAACGAGTGAATCACACAGGAGTTGTTGATTCCTCGTCCGCCCGCCGATTCCCGCGTGTCCAGGATGTACGCCCGGTCCTCGAATACCAGTTGGTCGACAGTGATATTGCGGTCGATAGCAGGATTCACCGTAAGTGTCAGAATCAAGCGCGGTCCCTTTCCAGAACTTTCGCTCCCAGCACGCCGCCCAACGTGGGGAACACCGTGAACAGGATGAACAGCATGCCCAGCGTCAGAAACAGCACCACCGCCAATCCGGCCGGTGTTTGCAGCAGTTGCAGGAACTGCTCCATGTCCGCCTGCTGCGACATGTGGGCCTGCATCTGTTCCTTGTAGAACGCCTCAAAGCCGCCCTTGTTCGCAATCAGGATCACGCTGAACGTGAACAGCACCGTCGAGATGACGAAGCTGAACAACCCCGTGATCCAGCCCATCCGCGCGCCGGCCACCATCGTCAACGATTGGCCCGTGCGCCGCGAATACAGGAACACCGCCAGGAAGCCGGCCAGGATCAGCGACACCAGCAGCCACAATCCGGGCGGCGGAATAGGCAGCGAACTCAGCACCGAACCCACCATCGCCGTGATCAACGCCGTACGCACAGCCACCGGGTTGCGGAAGTTGATCTCCAGCGGCAGCGCAGGCTCCGCGATCACCGCGGCAACGATTTCGTCGGCGTTCGGCGCTTCTTCTTCTACCAGCGGCTCGAACAGCGGTCTGCCGCACTTGTGGCAGAACCTCGCGTCCGGAGGCAGTTCCGCGCCGCAACTACAGTGGGATGGCACGTCTCCAGTATAACGATCTGTGTTAAGTTCGATGATTCCATGTCTAACTGCACTCTCTGGATCATGAACAAACCGGCGGCCCGTTACCTGCGCCTGTTGGAACAGTTGCCGGATACCGTGGACATCATCACCGGTGACAATGCGGAAGCCTTTGCCAATGCCCCTCGCCCGGATGCGGTGTTCTGCGGCATTGGCATGGGCGGCCTCGTCCGCACGCTCTGGCCACGTGTCTCCGAAGCCCGCTGGCTGCACTCCTTCGCCGCAGGCCTCGAGAGCATCCTCTTCCCGGAACTCGTCGAAAGCCACCTCCTCATGTCGAACGCCAAAGGCGTCTTCGGCCCCTCGCTC
The DNA here is from genome assembly GCA_018268935.1 of Acidobacteriota bacterium. GTDB lineage: Bacteria > Acidobacteriota > Terriglobia > Bryobacterales > Bryobacteraceae > CADEFT01. The sequence goes on from JAFDVS010000081.1 coordinate 33,925, forward strand.
GGCGAGTTCGTGCTCGCCTCCGCCCTCTACTTCGCCAAAGACCTGCGCCGCATGATGCATAGCCAGGAAGCCGGCAAGTGGGATCCCTTCGATGTCGAAGAGATCGCCGGCGCCACCATGGGCATCATCGGCTACGGCGGCATTGGCCGCGAAGCCGCGCGCCGGGCCAAAGCCATGGGCATGAGAGTCGTCGCTCTGCGCCGCCATCCGTGGCAATCGAAGGGCGACCCCATGCTCGATCACGTGCTGCCGCACACCGCCGTCGACGAGATCGTGAGCACCTCCGATTACCTCGTGATCTCCGCGCCCAATACGCCCGACACGCGCGGCATGATCGGCGAAGCGCAGCTCCGCAAGATGAAGAAGACCGCCGTTCTCATCAACGTCGGCCGCGGCCCTGTAGTTGTCGAAAGCGCGCTCATCCAGGCCCTCGAAGAAGGCTGGATCAAAGGCGCCGCGCTCGATGTCTTCGACGTCGAACCGCTCCCCGACAACCACCCCTTCTACCGCCTCAAGAACGTGCTCCTCTCGCCGCACTGCGCCGACCACACACCCACCTGGCTCGAAGACTCCATGCAGTTCTTCATCGACAACTGCCAGCGCTTCCTCAAAGGCGAGCAGCTCGAAAACCTGGTGGACAAGAGCCTGGGATACTGAGCGTATGGTCTCGTTCTCCGACATTGAGCAGGCAGCCGCCCGCATCCAGCCCTATATCCATCGCACTCCCGTCATGACGTCGCGGCTGTTCAACGCCGCCAGCAGCGTCCAGACTCACTTCAAGTGCGAGAACCTCCAGCGCGGGGGAGCCTTCAAGCTGCGCGGTGGCGCCAACTTCCTGCTCTCTATCCCGGACTCCGACATCGCCAACGGTGTTGTCGCCTTCTCCAGTGGCAATCATGCGCAAGCCGTGGCTATCGCCGCGGGTATCCGTAAGACCAAAGCGACGCTGGTCATGCCCACCGACGCTCCGCAATCGAAGGCGGAGGCGACGGCTGCATACGGCGGAACGATCATCCGCTTCGACCGCTTGAAGGACGATCGCGAAGCCATCGGCCGCCGCATCGCCGAAGAGACCAAAGCGACGCTGGTGCCGCCCTTCGATCACCCCTGGATCATTGCTGGACAAGGCACCGCCGCGATGGAGCTACTCACAGACATCGGTCCGGTTGATGCGCTGGTGGCCTGCGTCGGAGGAGGCGGTCTGCTCGCCGGCTCCGCCACTGCCGCTAAGGCCATGTATCCCTCCATCCGTGTCTTCGGAGTCGAGCCCGCCATCGCCAACGATTGGGCGCTGAGCTTCGCCGCCGGTCATCCTGTCGCAATCCCTCCGCCGGATACCATCGCAGACGGGCTCCGTTCTCCCAAGCCCGGCAACATTACCTTCTCTGTTGTGAAGCCGCTGGTCGAAGACATCCTGCTCGTCACCGAGGAAGAGATCAAGGCGACGATGAAGTTCCTGCTGCTTCACATGAAGATCCTCGTCGAGCCCAGCGGCGCCGTTGCCGCGGCTGCACTGCTGCATGGCAAGCTGCCCGCGGGTATCCGCACCGCGGGTGTGATCCTCAGTGGGGGGAATGTCGATTGGGATGTACTGAAGAGTATTTGAGCTCGACGATGGTCCGGGAACCCATGTCTTCGGGCAGATCGTAGCGCTCGACGACACGCATCTTGATCTGCCGCTTGCGTGCTTCGGGCATTGCCTCGGTGATCTCTGCTTCCACGTCCGGACCCTTGTACAACAAGATCCGGCCGCCTTGTTTCAAAGCCGCGGCGAACAGCACCATCGCCTTCACCAGCGGAGCCACCGCCCGCGCGGTGACGATGTCCGCCTTGTTCGTCTTCAACCAATCCTCGGCCCGCACCGCCGCCACCTTCACGTTCTTCAACTCCAGGGCACCCACGGCGGACTCAACGAACCGTGCCTTCTTCTGCGTGGACTCAAGCAAGGTGAACTTCGTATCCGGCAACACCAGAGCCAGCGGGATGCCCGGAAAGCCCGCCCCTGTGCCTGCGTCCACGATATGGCTCGCGCCGGCGAACAGTTGCCAGGGCATCACCGAGTCGAGCACGTGCTTGATGGCGGCTTCGCGTTCGCCGGTAATCCGAGTCAGGTTGAACTGTTGATTGGCTTCTTCGATCAGGGTGAGATGCCGCGCCGCGCCTTCCACACAGCGTTCGCGATGTGGAAGGCCGGACGGCAGTACTTCCTGCAATGTGTCAAGGAACGAACTCACTTGCCCTTTGCCGCGCCTTTCACGTGGCATTTGGCACAGTTACCTTTGGACGCAAACGACATGCCTCCCTCCACGTGACAGGTGGCGCAGGCGGCCTTCGCGGCCTCGGCGGTTTTATGCGCCGCGGCTTTGTAGTTCAATGGCCCTTTGGCTTTCGGCCACGGCTTGGGATGGCACGTCTCACACTTGCCCTTAGCACGCTCATCGTGCTTCTTGTGATCGAAGGTGACCTTGCCCATCTTCGATTCGAACACCAGAGTATCCGGCGCTTTCTCTTCAAACGCCGGTGACACCGAAACAACGAATGTCAGAGATAGAAGGACGAAAAACACAATGATCTTATTCATGGATCAAGAAGACCTCACTACCTCATTCCTAGCACACTCTCACTTGGTGAAGGACATCCGCTGGGCATTCACAATGCGCAGGTTTTCACGGGCCACCTTGCTATTGGGATCGAGCTTGGACGCAGTAAGGAACTGCTCGGCGGCATCGGCCATCTTTCCTTCCTTGGCCAGGCGCACGCCGAGGTTGTTGTAGGCTTCGACGAATCCGGGGTCGATCTCAATCGCTTTGCGCAGGTGCTTCATGGCGGCTTCCTGCTTGTGTTCTTCCATGGCCTTGGCGGCCTTGACGAACTCGGACATCGCCTTCTTCGGCACCTTGTGCTGCAGGCGGTAGGGAGTCACAAGGCCCGAGACGGGCTTCTCAGCGGGCCGTCCCACGCGCAGCGTGAGCGGCCAACTGATGTTCTCCTGCTGCACCCATTCGCGTTTGAGGATATCGCCATGGAAGTTGATGACGCGCACCTCGAACGATCCATTGGGCACATGCCGGAACTCAAAGCCTCCGGTCGGCGACAGCGGCGAACGGTCGATGGCGATGTGCTTCGACGTATCCACCAGTTCCACCAGCAACTGCGTCGGGTTTAACGGCGACTGGCAGATGACCTCTCCGCGCAGGCTGTTGTTCGACATTCCATAGTTCGCGGAGAACTGGCCGCGGGCAAGACAAAAGAATCCTGAAAGAACCAGCGCAAGGCTGGTCCGGGTCCGTAAGGACACACGACACCTCCATTGAGATTGCGCAACGGAGCGGGTTTTAGGGGTTTACCACAGGGGGGACGAACTTGGTAGCCAATTCCAGGTTAAGCGGGGATTATTTCAGTGTCCAATTAATTCTTTGGATGGCCCGCATCACAGTAGAATGGAAGGTATGAAGAGACGCAGCATACTACTGGGAATACTGCCATTTGCGGCGATGGTGGCATTGGGCGCGGACGCCGTGGCGGATGCAAAGAAGCTGAGCAAGGAAGGCAAGCACGAGGAAGCCATTGCGGCGCTCGAAGCGGAGATGAAGAAGGCGCCCAAGAACGCGGCCCTCAAGCCTGCGCTCTCGGAAGCACACACAGCCTACGGCGAAAGCCTCATGTTCAACAAGGATCTGCCTCCCTTCCGCAAATACCCCGGCGCGTTGCGGCAGTTCCGCAAGGCTGTGGAGTACGACCCCAAGAATACGAAGGCCAAGGAGCATATCGCCACCATCGAGGGCATTTATAAGTCGATGGGCCGGCCCGTTCCGCAGTAGGCGGAATCCTGCGTACTGTGCGCTTGGCTGCCGATGAGAGCAGTAAGCGCACATGAACACACAAACATACCCCGCGGGTTTCCAAGGGGAACACGAAGAGCCGGCGCTCATGCTTCATTGCCGCAGAGTGGCTTCAGCGGCCGTGGAACTGTCCAAGCGGATGGGATGGAACGTCGACGAACAGAGAGCCGTGCGGGAAGCGGCGATGGAGCACCATCACTTCGCATTGCCTTCGCACTCGCGGATGTTGACGAGGCTGGTTGACGAGATGTGGGGCTATTCGCCGGCGGCGAGCGAACCATCGGAGGAATCGGTGGAGCGCATGAAGGCGCTGGAGCTGTGTTGTCTGTTCGTGCAGCGTTGGGAGTTCGCTCCCTATGAATGCACCACATGGGGCGACATCGTAAGCGAGTTGCGGACGCTGGCCGCCGATGGGTTCTTCGAGCCCTCGCAGGTGGAAGCACTGGCGGTAGTGCCCTCGGTGCAGTTGGAGGATGTGCGCAGCGTCGTATCGAAGCTGCCGGTGTTCCCGGCAGTGGCGCTGAAGGCGATCCGTGTGGCCCAGAACCCGATGTGCACGGCGGCGCAGATTGAAGACATCGTGGGCTCCGATCCGGTGCTGGCGGGAGAAGTGCTGCGGGCGGCCAACTCGCCGGCATACTCACCGGGGATGAGGATTCAGTCCATCCGCCAGGCGGCGATGTTCATGGGGCCGAACGATTGCTGCAAGGTGATCGCGGCCGCGGCACTGCGTCCGATGTTTCAGAGCCCGCTGGTGCGGCCGTTGTGGAACCATTCGATGGAGGTGGCGCGGCTGGCCGAGGCGCTGGCGCGTGAAAGCGGGAAGTCTTCTCCGGACGAGGCGTTCCTCTGCGGCCTGCTGCACGATGTGGGGCGGCTGGCACTGTGGAAGCTGCCGGTGCGGCTCACCAGCCAGTACACGACGCTGCTGCAGAACGGCTGTGAACCGATGTTCGCCGAGACGATCCTGGCGGGCTTCGATCACACCGTTGCGGGCCGCGAAGTGGCACTGCGCTGGGCATTGCCTCAATCCATCGCTCACGCCATCGAGTTCCACCATCAACCGGAGCAGACCGAGGATGCGGTGGCGAGCCTGCTGTATCTGGCCGAACACTGCAGCGGCTCGGCCGAGGATCTACCCTCGGCGACGCGCTTCCAGATCGCGCTCGACCGTGTCGGCATCACGCGCCAGAAGCTGAACTCGATGCCCGCCTTCTCGGCGCATGGGAAGTGGTAGAACGTGATAGCGTAGGACGCATACCCCATGCGTCTGGCACTTCTATTCACCATTGCTGCATTACTGCCGGCCCAGGAGGCGCGGCTCAATGCACTGCTCAAAGACATCCTCATCTTCGATGCCCACATCGACACGCCGCGCTACTTCCTGGATGAGGGCTACAAGCTCAACGAACGGCACACCTACTACGAACTCGATCTGCCGCGGCTGAAGGAAGGCCGCGTCGGCGCGGTGCTGTTCGGCATCTATGCGCAGCCGCAGGATTTCCAGCCCTTTGAATGGATGCCGCGCTCGCTCGAGGTGCTGGATGCGCTGCACGAAGAGGTGAAGCGCAACGCGGGCCAGATGGAGTTTGCCTATACCAGCGGCGATGTCACCCGTATCCACAAGGCGGGGAAGGTAGCGGCGCTGGCGAGCCTCGAAGGCGGCCATCTCTTTGGCGACAGTGAACGCATCCTGCGCGACTTCTACCGGCTGGGTGTCCGTTACGTGACGCTGGCGCACTTCCGCAACAGCGTGTATGCCGACTCGATGACGGACGAGCGCAAGCATGGAGGCCTGTCGCCCAAAGGCCGCGACCTGGTGAAGGAGATGAACCGCATGGGCATGATGGTGGACGTGTCCCACATCAGCGATGAAGCGGTGCTCGACGCCATCCGCACCAGCGCTTCGCCGGTGATCGCCTCGCACTCGTCGGTGAAGGCCATCGCTCCGATTCCCCGTAACATGCCCGACGAGGTGATCCGGGCCGTGGCGTCGAAGGGCGGAGTGATCTGCATCAACTTCCATGCGGGGTATCTGAACGAAGCGGCCTACAACGTGTACATCAAGAACCGGCCGCAGCGCGATGCCGAGATCAAGGCCGTGGGCAAGGATTGGGAGAAGGTGCGGCGCATTCAGCGGCGCTACTATGACCTGATGCCGCCGGTGAACGTGAAGGAGCTGCTGCGGCACATCGACCACATCGCCAAGCTGGTGGGGCCGGATCATGTCGGGCTGGGCTCGGACTTTGACGGCATCAGCGGGATGGCGCCACGCGGGATGGAGGATGTCTCGAAGTACCCGGTGCTGGTGAAAGGGCTGATGGACATGGGATATAACGATGGGGACATCCGTAAGATCATGGGCGGGAACCTGGTGCGGGTGATGCGCGAGAACGAGAGGAGAGCCGGACAATGAGACGCAGAGAGTTTGTAGGAGGGATGGCGGCAGCGCCGCTGCTGCACGCGGCGGGCGAGAAGAAGCGCATCGCCTGCCTGAGCAGCACCTATCATGTGCGGTCGCACTCGGACAACTTCATTACACGGTTCCTCGAAGGTTATTGGATCCACGAGAAGTACTATGAGCCGCCGTTCGAGGTGGCTTCGCTGTGGATGGACCAGACGCACCCGGCGGATATCGGCAACCGGCTGGCCGCGGCCTACAAGGTGAAGCGGGCCACCTCCGTTGCCGATGCTTTAACCTTGGGTACAGGAAAGCTGGCGGTGGATGGCGTGATCCTCGTCTGCGAGCATGGCGAGTACCCGCATAACGAGAAGCAGCAGCAGCTTTACCCGCGCTTCGAGTTCTTCCAACAGGTGGTGGACGTGTTCCGCAAGAGCGGCCGGTCATGCCCGGTGTTCGTCGATAAGCACCTCTCCTACGACTGGAAGAAGGCGAAGCAGATGTACGACTGGTCGAAGGAACTGAAGTTCCCGTTCATGGCCGGGTCGAGCGTGCCGGTGACGTTCCGGCGGCCGAAGCTCGATCCGCCTTTGGGCACGCCGATGGAGACGGCGATGTCGGTGGGCGGCGGATGGGTTGCGGACGGGGGGATCTTCCACATCCTGGAGACGCTGCAGGGGTTCACGGAGCGGCGCAAAGGCGGGGAGACCGGGGTGAAGTCGGTGCAGATGATGACCGGCGATGCGGTATGGAAGGCGCAGCGGGAAGGGCTGTGGAAGCGCGAGTTGCTGGATGCGGCGCTGAAGCGGGGCGAACGGGTATCGAGCGTGAAGCCGGAGGATGGCAAGTCGGTGCTGGGACTGATCGAGTACAACGACGGGTTCAAGGCTTCGCTGGTGGCGATGGGGCATGTCACGGGCGAGTACCTGGCGGCCTATCAGGCAGGGGGGAAGATCGAGAGCACGCTGTGCTATATCCCGAGCGAGAACTCGAACAACTTCTCGATGCTGGTGCATGGGATCACGCAGATGATCGCCACGGGGAAGCCGTCGCATCCGATTGAGCGGACGCTGCTGGTGACGGGCACGCTGGCCGCTTTGATGGAGTCGCGCTACATCGGAGAGAAGCGGGTGGAGACGCCGCACTTGAAGGTGGCGTATCAGGCGTCGAAGGAGTCCTGGTTCGCGCCGGGAGTGGGGAGTTAACAAGTGTCTGTGAGACAATCTCGGTTGTGAAAGAAAGGTGTTCCGGCGCCTGTTGTACGGGGTCTGATCCAACAGGAGACGATCATGCGCGGAACAATCCTATTCCCCAACGATGCCGCTGCTGACCGACGAAGAACTGATCGCCCAGGCACAAAAGGATCCGGCGCAAGCCAGGGCCTGCTGGGAGCAGCTATTCCTGAGGCATCACCAGAAGGTGGCGCTATGGTGCCTGCGGTACTCGGGCGACCGCGACAGGGCGGCCGATTTGACGCAGGAGATCTTCGTCAAGCTACGCCAGACGCTTCCCTCGTTTCAAGGGAACTCGAAGTTCACTACCTGGCTGTATACCGTGTGCCGCAACCACTGCATCAACGAGATGCGGGGCCAACCGGAGCGGAGAGAGCAGCCGCTGCCGGAAGGCGATGCGGCGATATTCGAAGCGCCGGTGGCGGACTTTGGCGAGGAGCTGGACCGGACGGCGCGGCTCGATCAGGCGCGGCAGTGGATGGAGCAGTTGCTCGATCCGCTGGAGAAGCAGGTGTTCCACCTGCACTATGTGGAGGAGATGCCACTCGACTCCGTGACGCGGTTACTGCGGCTGACGAACGCCAGTGGAGCGAAGGCGCACATCGTGAGCGCGAAGCGGAAGCTGGCCGAAGCGGTGCGGCGATGGAAGGTGAAGCATGAGCGGTGAGCTGTGGAGGCAAGCGGCGTCGCGCAAGGCGGACTGTCCTTCGGTGGAGGAATGGGCTTCCTACATGGAGCAGAGCGCGAAGCGGCCGGAGATGGAGGCGCACCGGGAAGGCTGTGCGGCATGCCAGGCCGAGGTGGCGATGTTGAGGAGCTTTCTGGAGGCGGAAGCGGCTCCGGAAGAGGCGGCGGATCTGGCCTATGTGATGGGGAAGCTGCGGAAAGAGGAGTCCGAGGCATGGTGGCGGCGGCTGTTCGCCCCGTCGAGTTTCAAGGTATGGGCCTTCGCGGCGGTGGCTCTGGTGGTGGTGGCGATTGGGGTGCAGTATCGGGCGGGGATGCCGCCGGTAGGGCAGGAAGTAGGCGGGGAGATGCGGTCGGGGCTGGTGGTGGAAGGGCTGACGCCGAGCGGGGATGTCGCCCAGGCGCCGGCGCAGTTTGAGTGGAAGGCGGTGGCTGGGGCGACGGGGTATCAACTCCAGATTATGACCGTGGACGGAGCGGAGGTATGGCGCTCCGCAGTAGGGAATCGATTATACTGTAAGGAACTGCCAGGTCCGGACGTGTTCTCAGTCAGGAAGACTCTCCTCGTACGCGTCACGGCATTTGGCCCCGAGGGGAAGCAATTAGCCGTGTCTCCTGACATCCGGCTTAGGGTGATGCCATAAACCCTGAATCCGTATTGGAGTTGATGTTATGAAGATGCGACTGTCTTTGCTCGGCCTGGTATTGGGCTGCTGCGCCTGGGCCCAGAAGCCCTATGAAGTCCGGATCTCAAAGGAGGTGGCTCCGCCGGGTGGAGTAGCCCAGGTGAAGCTGACGCTCACCGATCCGGAGCCGATCATTACGGGGTCGAGCCGGTTCGACTTCGATTCCTCGGTAGTGGACTTTGTGTTGGGGATCTCGGTGTACTCTCCGGCGGGAGACGCGATTGGGACGGCGACGTATCAGAACGGCAGGCTGGCATTCCAACTGAACTCGCCATTGGGTTCGATGGGCACGACGCTCGAGTATCCTTTCCTGACGGTGGCGGTGGCGATCCGCAAGGATGCGAAGATCGGGGCAGTATCGCGGCTGGCGCTGGATCTGGGGAATTCACGGTTCATCAATCAGTTCGGGCAGGTGAACCAGCTTGGGTACAAAGAGGGCAGCATCACGGTGGGAGGGACGATGTCGATCGACAACATCCTTCCGGGCGGAGGCTGGGTTGCGCCGGGGCAGACGGTGTCGATTGTGGGGCGGGGATTCACACAGGACGCAAAGGTGCGGCTGGAGGGGCAGGATGTTGGGTTCCGGTATGTGTCAAGCAATCAGTTGGACCTGACGGCGACGACGGGGTTCCTGTTGGACGGACATCAGATCCGGGTACGGACGGGGAAGGACACGCAGCTCTACTACTCGTACCTGAGGCCACAGGTGGCGCCCACGCAGACGGTGTTCAGCGGGGTAGTGCCGCTGTTCTCCTGGCATGCTCCCCGGGCGGGGCTGCTGTGGTTTTCACCGGCGGCGAGCGCGCGGGCGGTGGCATTGCAGAATCCGCAGGGGGTTCCGGTGGAGGTGACAATTGCGGCTCCGCTGTCGTTCAGCTCGGCGCCTTACAAGGTAACGGTGCCGGTGGGATCGCGGGTGACTTTGGATCTGAGCGCGATGTTCCCAGGGGCTACTGCGGGGCAGTTGAGTATGGTGCGGGTATCGTCGGCGGAAGGTTTGCCGATGATGGGGTTGGAGATGGGGGCTGG
>JAFDVS010000082.1:0-811 GCA_018268935.1 Acidobacteriota bacterium
GTAATAAACCTGCACCATGCGAACGCCCTTCTCAACTAGCCTCACGGCGGTCAGGCAGCCACGTGCCGTGCTGCCGGGGCCATAGAGTTTTTGCGTCGCCTCCGTCTCCTTCCGGATATCGAACACATCCGGAGCCTCGGTCTGCATCCGGTAGGCGATCTCCATCGACTTGATCGCCGCTTCCACTTGTGGATCCTGTGCTCCGTCCCCGCCGCGGATCTTTTCTAACTTGCTCAACAGATCCAGTTCGCGCCGCTGCTCCGTAAGCGCGAACTTCGCATTACTCACGTTGCTGATGAGTTTCTTCGGATCAAAGGCCTTCTCCACCACCACTTCATCCTTCTTGTCTTCCGGTGGTGGCGGCTGATCCGGCCGCGTCATGATCTTGTCGGAAATGTACGTGCCCTGGTTGATGGCCGGTAGGAAGCCGTTGCTCCACAGCGGCGGCCCGACGGTCGTGGGGACATCGGGGCAGAGCACAACATATGCCGGCAGATTCTGGTTCTCCGATCCCAGCCCGTAGGTGATCCATGCTCCCATTGACGGACGCCCTGCCTGGTTCGCGCCGGTGTTCATCATCAGACATGCCGGCTCGTGATTGGGAATGTCCGTGTGCACGGAGCGGATCCAGCAAATATCGTCGGCCACTTCCGACAACTTCGGCCATAGCTCGCTGATGTCCATGCCGCACTGCCCGTGCTTCTTGAACGCAAACGGCGATTTCATCAGCGCACCGGTCTTGCGTTCCGTCTTCACTTCGCCGCCCGGCAACGGCTGGCCGTCATACTTGTCCAGCATCGGCTTCGGATCA
>JAFDVS010000082.1:891-18134 GCA_018268935.1 Acidobacteriota bacterium
ATGAACAGGAAGATCACGCGCTTCACGCGCTGCGGATAGTCGAGTTTCGCTACTCCTACCGCGCCATCCGGTGTGACGATTCCTCCCGCACGGGCGATCGAATCGTTCAACATGCTGGCGAACGCCATCATGCCGAAGCCATCGCCGATCCTGCGAAGCGCTTCGCGCCGCGATGTGGGAGCGTCTGTTTTGTGTGGAGCCATATCTGCCTCTTGATCTCAGTTGATGAACAGGAATTCGCTGGAACTGAGCAGCACCTTTGCATAGCGCCCCCAGGCCGTCGGTTCGTACTCGACCTTGGGCGGCGGTGGCGGCCCTTGCTGGCGGCCTTCTCCAAAACCGAACCCGAAAAGCCCGGCCATCATCGGAGCCGCTGGAGCCTCCTCACCGGCCGTAGCCGTTTGTCCCTCACCCGGTTCCGCGTTTGCCGGCGCCGCTTTCGACAACATACTCGGATCGCCTTTACGCTGCGGACCATCCGGCTTCTCCGGCTTTTTCTTCTTCCCCTCTTCGTACTCCAACATCGGTTCGGTGCTCAGATAAGTCAATCCAGCCTGGATCTCCGTCTCCAGCGGCGTGCGCCCATAGAGAATTTGATACAGCTTGCGAATTCGGGAGCGATTGTCTGCTTCCCCTGCCACCCGCTTCGCCAATGCCTCTGCCTGCGATTGCACGAAATCGCTGTTCATCAGGAACAGCCGCTGCAGCGGCACTGTTGTGGTGAAACGCTTCTCGGCGCTGATGCTCGGGCTAGGGAAATCCCACAACTGCAGATACTCGTCCAGTTTGTAGCGGCTCACCTTGCCATAGAGCGTGCGCCGTTTGAATGAAGGTGCCAACTCCGTGGAAGGCCCGCCTTGAGCCTTATCCAGCAACCCCGATGCAAAAAGAATCGAATCGCGAATCTGCTCGGCATCCATCCGCTTACGGTTCGCGCGCCAATAGAACCGGTTGGCCGGATCTTTGTCGAATGCCAGGGCATCGTTCTCCGCGCTCAGTTGGTAGGTTGCGCTCAACATCATTTCCCGGTGCAGACTCTTCACCGACAACCCGTTCTTCCGGAACGTCGCCGCCAGATACTCCAACAGTTCCGGATTCGTCGGCTTCTCCCCGGTCATTCCGAAGTTGCTCGGAGTGTCCACGATGCCCGTTTCAAAATGTGCCTTCCATAGCCGGTTGACGAACACGCGCAATGACAACGGCTGGTTGACAATGGCTTCCGCCAGTTCCAATCGGCCGCTGCCCCTGCTGAACGGTTTCGCGTCCTCCGGCGAGAGTATCGAAAGAAACCGGCGCGGCGCCTCTGCTCCCAGATTCTCCGGATTCCCACGCACGCTGATTCTCAGCTCTGTGATCTTGTCCGCGTCGCGTACTCCGTGAACATACGGATAGTACGGCTCCAGTTTCTTCCGAGTCTCTTCGATATCCTTCTTCACCGCGGCGATCATGTTCTGCGATTCCGAGCCGATCCGTGTCTCCAGTCCCCAATTGCGGAACATCAGCACGCCCGGTTTACCCATCCGCCCGCCCATTGCCATCATCGCGTTCGGATCGTCGGAATCACTCAATTCGCGCTGGAAAATCTCCGTCCAGAAGCTCATGTCTTTTTCGGACATGCTCTTCAACTGCAACCCGCAACCCGGACAGAAGTCGTCGTTGGTGATGAACTCGTTCGGCTTGTTGGCTCGCTTCTTCTTCTTTGTCCCTTCCAATGACTTCGCTGTGATGATCTCGTTCTCTTCCGCCAGATCCTCTTTCGCCAGCATGATGCGCACGACATCCGCCTGGAAAGCTTCAGCCAGTTTCTTTGCTTCCGTGGCCGTCCCGCCTTTCTTCAGCATCGCCTGCCACGCTTCTTTGTAGGCGTATTTATCGGTGGGCTTCGCCATGTAGCGGACCCAACGGTCCAGCAGTTCGAAATCCAGTTTGCGCGCATCTACTACCGTCGCCATTTCCTTCTTCTGCGGCCCGGAAACTTCCCATACTCCCTGAAGGTAATTCGAGGTGTGGAACGCCAGCGATTGCGACAACTGCGCGCTGAAGTTCTTCTGCATCTCGGCCAGGATCTTCTGCTTCTTCTCGATTTCGTCTTCGATCTTCTTGTACTTGTCCAGCACCGACTTCGGAACCTGCGGGTACTCATGATAAACGGAGTTGAGAAATACACCACCGAGCGAATAGTAGTCTGCCGTGCTGATGGGATCGTATTTGTGATCGTGGCAGCGCGCGCAGCCCACTGTCAGTCCCAGGAACCCGCGTGTCACCACATCCACCCGATCGTGCCGTTCATCGGCCCGCGTCACTTCCACTGCGCCATTGTCGTAATACCAGGGACCCAGTCCCAGGAATCCCGTCCCGGCCAGCGTCTTGTGGCGCTCCTTCTCATCCATCAGATCACCGGCCAGTTGCGCTTTCACAAACTTGTCGAACGGCATATCGTCGTTGAAGGCCTGCACCACCCAGTCGCGATACAAAAACGCATTGGGATATGGATTATAACCACGCCGCATCGGATCCAGACTGCGGTAGTCGTCTTCTCCATAGCGGGCCACGTCCAGCCAGATCCGGCCCCATCGCTCGCCATAATGCGGCGAAGCCAACAACCGGTCGACCACGGTCTCAAAGGCCTTCGGTGAAGCATCTCCCTCAAACGCAGCGATCTCCTCCGGAGTCGGCGGCAAGCCAGTCAGATCCAACGTAGCCCGCCGGATCAAGTCGCGTTTGCTCGCCGCTTTTACCGGCTTGAGCCCTTCTTTCTCCAGCTTCGCCAGAACAAAACGGTCTATATTTGTTTTCGGCCACCGCGCATCTTTCACCGCCGGAAACTGCGGCTCGCGCAAGGGCTGGAAAGACCAGAAATTGCGGCGTTCCGCCGGAATCACGGCCTTCGCGGCCGCAGCCTTCACCGCCGGCCAGACCGCACCCGCTTTGATCCACTCCTCTAACGCGCCGATCTCCTCAGGCTTCAACTTATTGCCCATCGGCATCTTGAGCCCTGCATCGGTATGGCGCACCGCTGTCATCAACAGGCTCTTCGCCGGCTCTCCTGGAACGACTGCGGGTCCACGCTTCCCTCCCTTGCGCATCGCCTCCAGCGAGTCGAGCCGCAAACCCCCGAGGTTGGAGTCTGTATGGCAACCGTAACAGTTGTTGGCCAGAATTGGCCTGATCTTGTTTTCAAAAAACTCCGCGGATGCCGCCGGCGAGCCTTGCCCAGCCGCCGTACACAAAAACACAAAAACGCCGCAAGCGGCGCCTAAAAACATTCTGGGCATATATTGTTCCGATATATCCTGACTGCAGACGCACGTTTCCTGTTTGCCCGAAACGCGGGGCGTAGGTGTTTTTTACCGGCAACAAAGGCGGGAAAGCTGGTTCCCCGTTACACTCGCGTAGTGTTCAAAGTGCAACCGACAGGGGATTGCTGGGAAAACCGCTTATCTCTGAGTAACACGAACCCCGCCTTCTGTCAAACCTGCTGACGCGGGAATCATGCGCATAAAAGATTTCTATTGGATCAATCCGGGTGCTTTCACGTATCCTCAGACTACAGGTGGCATCCAGGTTTCGGCCCTGTGAGCCATGATCCCGCCTCTGCTCTCCGCTGAGCGTGCTCTCGCACAATTCGTCTCGCGCTTGTGCTGCCCCGGCGACCAATCTGCAGCACCAAACAAACTTCACAAGGGGTAAATTTTGATGCGATCTGTACTCAACGCTTCCGCTATGCTGGCCTTCGTCGTAGGCTTGGCATGGGGCCAAGCTACCACGTCGCTCCGAGGTACCGTTTTCGACAAAGCTGGCGCCGTCGTTCCTGGCGCATCGGTCACTCTCACGCAACTCGACACGCAAACCAAACGCAGTACGCTCAGTGATGAAGCGGGCGTTTATCAGTTTCCTCAAGCCGCGCCTGGCAACTACCAGGTGACTGTTGAGATGAAAGGTTTTCAAACACTGGTCAAAAACAAGGTGCTTCTTCAGGTCGGCGTCCCCGCTACCGTCGATGCCATCCTCGAACTCGGCCAGGTAGGTGAAGTAGTCAACGTCGAAGCCGACGTCGCTGCCATCAACACCGTAAACGCAACCATCGGCAACGCCTTCACTCAAGTGCAAGTCCGCCAGTTGCCGCTGCAGACCCGCAATGTCGTGGAACTGCTCAGTATCCAGCCCGGCGTTAGCCCCAGCGGTGAGGTGCTCGGCGCGCGCCGCGATCAGAACAACGTCACCCTCGATGGCGTCGATGCCAACGACAATCAGAACTCCGGCATCAATTCCACCACCGGCACCCTCGCCAACGGCTCCAATGCCAATGGCATCCCCTCGGAAACCGGCTTCAACGCCGCTCTCCCCGTGCCTCTCGATTCCGTTCAGGAGTTCCGCGTCACCGTCGGTGGACAAGGCGCTGACTTGGGCCGGTCCTCTGGTGGCCAGGTGACCTTGATTACCAAGGGCGGCACCAATAATTTTCACGGCAGCCTCTATGAATTCAACCGCAACACCGTCACCAGCGCCAACAACTGGTTCAGCAACCGCGCCGGTATTCAACGCGAAGCTCTGGTGCGCAATCAGTTCGGCGGATCGGTAGGTGGCCGCATCATCAAAAACCGCGCGTTCTTCTTCCTCAATTACGAACAGCGCATCGACGCCAGCGCCCGTTCCCAGGTGCGCACGGTCCCCTCCGCTTCCCTCAAAGCCGGCTTGCTCACCTTCCGCACCACCGATGGAGCCATCCAAACTCTCACCCCTGCTGAAGTCCGGCAAGTCGACCCCCTCGGCATCGGTTTCTCACCAGCCATGCAGCAGTATCTCTCGTTCTTTCCCGGTGGCAATGACCCGGCCCGCGGCGGCGACCGCGGCTTGAACTTCGATGGCTACACCTTCAATGCGCCATTCCGCCAGGACGACAAAGCATACGTCGCGAAGTTCGACTTCAATCTCGATACCGCGGGACGCCACACACTCAGTTGGCGCGGAACGCTTGCCGATAACGCACAAGACATCCAGGTGGCCCAGTTCCCTGGCCAGTCCCCAGCGTCCAAAATGCTCAATAACAGTAAGGGATTCGGCGCCCGCTACACCGCGGTCATTACGCCGAAAATCGTCAGCGTCACCGCAGTCGGCTTGACCCGCCTCGGTCTCGAGCAGTCCGGAACCGTCGGCCCATCGCTCACCTTCGATGGCATCTCCTCGCAGCAGAACTTCGGCAACGCAGCCCGCGGCTTCGGCCGCACCCAGCCAACCTGGAACCTGACCAACGACACCAACTACATCCGCGGCACGCATACCATCAGCTTCGGCGCCAACATGCGTTTCCTGCGTTTCGATCGCAATTCGTTTTTCAATTCCTTCCCCACCTTCTCCATGAGCCGCAACACGCTGCTCGGACTCGGTTCGGATATCAACAACCGCGTGCTGGAGTTTATCCAGGCCCGCAGCGGCAATCCCAGCCTCCGCTTTGCTGACGCGGCCAACGTCACCCGTGGAATGGGTGCCCTGCTGGGTGTCATCAACTCCTACTCCGCCACATACAACTTCAACAAAGACGGTTCGGCCATCGCCCTCGGCCTCCCGGTGGCTCGCAACTTCGCTTCTAACGAGTACGAGTTCTACCTTCAGGATTCCTGGAAGGCGACGAAAGAACTAACTCTCACCTACGGCGTCCGTTACGGTAACTACACGCCTCCCTATGAGCGCAACGGCGTCCAGGTGAACTCCACCGTGGGCATCGACACCTACTTCGCGGAGCGTGTCGCCGCGATGCAGGCCGGTATCCCCAATTCCGCAATGCCCAACGCGCTGCTTACCTATGACCTGATTGGACCCGCCAACGGCCGCGGCAATTGGTACAAGCGCGACAACAACAATTGGGCTCCTCGCCTCTCGATGGCCTATGCGCCTCAGGGCGATGGGTTCCTCAAAAAACTCCTCGGGAAGGGAAGCGTCCTCCGCATGGGTGGCGCCATGATGTATGACCGTTTCGGTAGCGATCTGGTCACTGAGTTCGATCGTGTCGGCTCGCCCGGTCTCGCCACCAGCGTCACTCAGCCGCGCAATACCGACTTCACTACATCCGCGCGCTACGCCTCTGGACTGCCGGCTCTGCCCACCGCGCCGCAAGGGAAATTCCCCTTCACGCCTCCGGCAATCGTCGGCGGCTTCGGTAGCTATCTCGCCATCGACCCGAACCTCGTGGCGCCCTACTCCTTCCTGTTGAACGCCAGTTACGCTCGTGAACTGCCCGGCAAAATGACGATCGAAGTTGGGTACGTGGGCCGTCTCGCCCGCAAGAACCTTCTGCAGATCGACGCCTTCCAGCCCCTTACCAGATTCAAGGACGCAAAGTCCGGCCAGAGCTGGGATCAGATGGCGGGCAACCTCTACAGTCTTTACCTCGGAGGACTCACGCCGGCACAAGTGAAGGCCAATCCATCGCTTGTGCCGGCTCAGGCTTGGGTGGAAAATCTCGCTCCCGGCATGTCGGGCTATCTGTTCCCCGGCAGCGCCACCGCCAACTACTTCAACCTCGTCTACGACACCTACGGCGGTAGCGATCTCGATGCGCTCAACGATCTCGATCGCCTCCGCTCCGCCAAGTTCCCGAACTGCATCATGGTCACCGGTTGCAACACCACCTTCGCCATGCAGAACGCCGGCAATCGCACCTGGCGCAATATCGGCTTCTCCAACTTCCACGGGGGAACACTCTCCGTGCGGCGTGCGCTATCGAACGGCTTTGCGTACGATTTCAACTACACGCTGTCACACTCCATCGACAATTCCAGCACCCCTGAATCCGGAGCCGGCGGCAGCGGTGCTGTCGTGCAGGATGCCTTTGCCTACGGCGCCTTCCGCGGATCCTCCGACTTCGACATCCGCCACAACATTTCCGCCAACGCTCTGTACGAACTTCCCTTCGGCAAGAATGGCAAGTTCTTCTCCTCCGTTCCTGGCTGGGCCGATCACGTGATTGGCGGCTGGCAGCTTTCCACCATCATGCGCTATCGCAGTGGCCTGCCCACCACCATCTCCAACGCCGGATACTACCCCACCAATTACCTCAACGCCGCGATTGCGATTCTCAAGCCGGGCGTAAGTTCGGCGCCGGTTGCCGGAACCACCTACAACCAGAACGGGAATCCCAGCGTCTACGCCAATACCAACGCCATCACTAGTTTCGTGGGCCAGTTCCCTGGCTCCACAGGCACCCGCGCCATCACTCGTGTCGACGACATGATGAACTTCGACGTCGCTGCCGCCAAGTTCTTCCGCCTCCCCATGGAAGGACATCGCCTGCAGTTCCGTGCCGAAGCATTCAATGCCTTCAACATGGTGAACTTCTTCGACTCTCAGTTGCGTTTGGACCGTCCGGCCACCTTCGGCGAATACCAGCGCGCCATGCCGGCCAGAGTCATGCAGCTAGCCCTTCGCTACGAGTTCTGATCCCTAGACCAAAGGAAAAACAACAGGGGCCGTGGGACGCTTACCGTCCTGCGGCCTCTTCCGTTTCTGCAACTGCAGCCGCTGGCTCCGGAACGGTCCGTAATCTCGCAAGCGTCGGATGGTCGAACGCGAAATCTTCACTCAGCAACTCGCGGCTGCCCACGCAGTTCTTCGCTACCCCACCCGCCGAGTGACTCTTTTCCTGTGCCAGAAAATGATAGATCTCGTGCGCCAGTAGGCGTGCCATCGCCCGCCCGGCAAGCATGTTCCGCCGGTAGGGTGGTTCGCGATCGAAAGCGGTGCCCAGCGTCTGCCGCAATCTGTCGCAAAAGATCTCCGCGTAGGGGAGGATGCGCCCACCGTCCACCTGCGTCGAGGCCAGCGGGCCGGCCTTCACCGCCAGCGGCGATTCCATCGCATCACAAGCGCCGCGCAGTTGCACCACCATCAAACGGTCGAACGATTCCCCCGCCTTGCGCTCCTTCAGGCTGCGCAGTTCGATGGAAACGCCCGTATCTTTCAATAGGTTGTGGAGTTCGTTGCGGAAGGAGGCTTGGGCGGGACCACTCAGCGGCTTGTCCAGATACACGCCAAGCGTCTCGGCCTGGAGACAAACGGAAACCGACAAGACAACGAGGCTTGTATAACGCAGCAACATGGCGGGGCAAACGTTGCCCAGCCAAATTCTATCGCATTTCTAACCAGTGTTTCTGAGCCGCGACCGTGAGGGAGTCGGTCACCGCAGCATGTTTGGGCTCAGCCGCCACACATTCTGCTCCCGCAGATTGGAAAGCCAGACCGAGCCATGCCCGAAGCGAATCGCGTCGCCGCCCGGCCCCATCCACTGCCGTACCACTTTGTTCGTCTTCACATCGATCTTCGTGATCGGAATCTGAAACACGGTTACCCAGACGAACCCGCCGCCATAGGAAATCTCACCCCCCGTTCCCGGAATGCCGCACTCGATCGTCGCCATCACTTTGTTCGTCTTCGCATCCACACGTGACACCGTCCCATCACCCTGGTTCAGCGTCCAAATTGACCCGCCGCCCGCAGTCAGAAAACGCGGCTTTGGGCCTACCGGAATGAGCGTCGCCACCGCATTCTTCTTCGGATCCACGCGAATCAACTGGCTGCTCTCCGTGCCGGAGATCCACACCGCCTTATTCGCATAAACCGCTGCGAACGAACCTGCCGGGATGTCAATCTGCGCGCTCACCGCGTTGGTCTTCGGATCGATGCGGCTCAACTTGCCCTTCGCATCCGATGGCAGCCACACCGAATCCTCGCTCACGGCGATGCCGCCTTCCGAATTCGCCGGTCCAACCGGGATCGTGGCCACCACCGCATTCGTCTTCATATCCACGCGCGACAACGACGCATCGCCGCAATTGGGAACCCACACACTGCCAAATCCCACCGCCAGTCCCGAACATGGCTTCTTCCCCACGGTCACATTCGCAGTCACCTTGTTCGTCTTCACATCCATCCGGTGCACGGAATTTTTAGGCCCGTTCGATACCCAAACGGCATCCTCGGTAACCACCTGCCAGTCCGGCACTCCTTCCACCGGAAACACGGCATCCGGCTTCAACTCCGCCATTGGGCTCTGTATGCCCGGTCCCTTTACACCAGGGCGCGGCGGGCGTTGCATCTTCTTCGCCGGCGCTTTAGGAACCTCCTCGCTGGAGGAAGCCACCGTCAAAGCAACGGCCAGAGACATCGTGCGAAACAATCGTGTGGTCATGCAAGCTCCATGGAATCGGCTGGGGCAACGGCGGGCTCACGGCCCTGTGTCAATGTGCATACCGCCCAAAACGTGGCCAGGCTGATGACCGGAGGAATCAACGTGTCCAGGCCTGCCCACGCTGCGGGCGTCAGGAAATGTGCCGCAACACGCGCCCCCGTTCCGGCCACAATCGCACTCACCGCCGCTGATGCATTCGACTTCTTCCAGTGCACGCCAAACACCAGCGGCGCCACACAGCCCGCGAACACAATGTCAAACGCAATCACCAGCAGTATTCCTGGCTCTGGGCGAACGTACGCCAGGATCGCTGCGGCGGCAGCCGTGGGCAACGCCATTGCGCGAGTGACAAACAAAGTCGTCGAATCACTCAGTGGCGTCTTCTTCCAACGCACCACCATGTTCTGCGTCAGCACCAGGCTGATCACTAACATCGCGCCGTTCGCCGTCGACATCGATGCCCCCAACACGCCCAGAAACACCATCGCGCCCATCCAGAACGGCAAATGGCCGGACGCAAGCAGCGGAAGCACCATCCGCGGGTCGCCAGGATTCTTCACCAGCGCGATGCCGGCGATTCCCAATATCGACGCGCACGCACCAATCACCATCGTCAAACTCGCCGCGTAGTAGCACCCGTTGCGCGCCGTCTCCGGTGACTTCGCCGCAAACACGCGTTCCATAAAATCCAACGCCATTGCGTTGCCGAACGCCAGTGCAATCGTGCCCGCCCAATTCGGCAAAGCGCCTGCCCCCAACTTCGTCAGCCCATCCAGGCTGAGGATTGTCGCCGGCACTCCGCTCAGCAGGTTGCCCCAGCCATACGACACAACAACGAAAACCGCCGATGCCACGAAGCCGATCAAGGCCACATGAATCTGGAACACATCCGTCCAGATGGCGGAATACAAGCCGCCCGCCATCGTATAAGCCACAATCACCGCTGTCGAGAACACCAGCGAAGACAGATAGCTCCAACCCGTTGCCACAGACACAATCCACGCCACTGCCGAAAGATTCCCCGCAATCAGCACCGTGAAGCAGCAGATCGTAAGGATCGAAACCAGCAACTCCGTGTTTCGCCCGTATCTTCTGTAGAAGTATTCAGGAAGCGTCAGCAGATTCATCCGGTTCAGCGGAGCCGCAAGGAAACGGCCCACAAACAGCAGGCTTGCCGCGAGCCCGGCCGGAATCATCAGCCCCGTCCAGATGCTGCTGGAATACGTCAACGCGACGTTGCCCAACGTCGCATTTCCATCCACAGCCTGCGCCAGCAGTGCCGTTCCGATAATGAAGAACGGCATCGCCTTGCCGCACACCGCAAAGCGGTGGCTCGATCCTCGCACCTGTGTATATGTGTACAGCCCCACCGCCAGAGACAGGGCCATGAAAATCATCACCGGCCAGAACATGACAGTCACGGATAGACTCCTGTGGCGGCGGACGGTGGCGCCTGATACGTGGATTGTTTGTGTTTTCTTACTTGGAAAAGTACCCGGTTGACGAGGCGGGAAAAATCAAAACGGGGAGCCGGACGGCTCAGGCTCACATTGTAACAGAGCCCGCCGGCGCTCTCACCAGAAATCGCTTATGGCTTCGATTAAATGTTTTTACCGCGCTCTGACGCGAATTTCATAGCCTTCCCAAAACGCCTGTGGCATATTGAAAACATGCCACGCAGCCTGCGGCCCATCCGGATTCGAGCCTTCGTGGCCCTTCACGTTTTCCTTCGCATGACCGCAATGGATGTCTGCTGCGGCCCGCCACGCAACTAGCCCGCCCAACAATCCAAGTCTTTCTTTCCACTTGAGGGGAGGTCCGCTTCCATGCAGGACGGGTCTGTGCGTTTTTCAGAACTTCTGCCCGGCGGCGCCATGTGGTCCCACGTCTTGAAACGGGGCACGGCGCTGCGTCTCACTGATCTCGAAGGTGGGGCCAACGTAGGGGCGCTGTTTTTCAATTTCGAGAATCTCGTGGAGCGCTACAACATGCCGGATACACTCAAGGCGCAACACATTGCCCGTCTCACCGCGGGCTCCGTACTCTACTCCGACATGGGCCGCATTCTTTGTTCCGTTACCGGCGACACGGTCGGCTGGCATGACCCCATCTCCGGCTGCTCCGATGCCGCTCTCGTGCTCGCGCGCTATGGGCCGTCCAGTTATCAACACGCGCGCAATGCCTATGTCCGCAACGCCCGCGATAGCTTCCTCACCGAAATGCAGAAGTGGGGACTGGGAGACCGTGATCTCTCTGCCAACGTCAACTTCTTTAGCAAGGTAGTAGTCAATGACGAAGGCTTCATGTCCTTCTCTTCCGGTAATTCCCGCCCCGGAGATTACGTGGAACTGCGCGCGGAAATGAATACCCTCGTGGTTCTCAACTCCTGTCCGCATCCGCTCGATCCCAACCCGAGCTTTGAACCGAAACCCGTCCAACTCACCGTGCGCAACGTTCCACCGCCCGGTGCGGATGACCTCTGCCGGAATTCGCGTCCCGAGAACGGCCGCGGCTTCACTCTGACGGAACGCTACTTCCTGTAGGGAGATACATCCATGAGCGCCAAACGAATTGTTGAGAGCACACTCGATCCCGCGCAGGCCATCCTCAGCGTGGAAGTGCTCGCCGGAGAAGGTTGGGCCGGCGAAGTGAAAACAGGACAATATTTCCGCATTGTCGATCTGCACGGCAATCAGGCTGCCGACACCTTGTTCTACAATGCGCACGATTACACAGACCGCTACAGTGCGCAACGCACCATTCGCGATCAAGGTGGCATCTACCTCACCACCGGAACCAAGATCTGCACCGAGCGCGGATCCGTGCTGCTCACCATCGTCGCCGACACATGCGGGCGGCACGACACCCTCGGCGGCGCCTGCGCCATGGAGAGCAATATGGTCCGCTACGCCATCGAAAAGCGCTACATGCACGCCTGCCGCAATACATTCCTCAAGCTCGCTCGCGAACACGGCATGGAGAAGCGCGATATCACCAGCAACGTCAACTTCTTCATGAACGTGCCCGTCACGCCAGATGGCCAGCTGCGCTTCGCGGATGGCGTGTCCGGCCCCGGCTTCTACGTCGAGCTGCGCGCTGAGATGGATGTCATCGCCCTGATGTCCAACTGCCCTCAGCTGAACAATCCCTGCAACGCTTACAACCCGACGCCCGTGCGCGTCCTCATCTGGGACTAGCATGTCGTGGTTCCTGCTCATCCTCTCTTCGATCGCAGAAGCACTGTTCGGCATCGCCACATACTACTCGCGCGGTTACACGCAGCCTTGGCCTTCCGTTGGTGCGGTCACCGCAGGAGCATTGACAGCGGTGCTGCTGGCCTTTGCGATGAAGGACCTGCCACTGGGCGTTGCGTTCGCCGTCTGGAGCGGACTCGCGGCGGTGGGCACGGTCATCTTTGGCATCGCCTTCCTCGGTGAATCACGCAGCCCGCTGCAACTGGGCCTCATCGGCATGATCCTCGCTGGCGTCGCCGGGCTCAAACTCATCTCTCCACACTGATGTCTCCCTTCACCAAAATCCTCATCGCCAACCGTGGCGAGATCGCCTGCCGCATAATTCGCACGGCACAGAAGCTCGGCATCAAAGCCGTGGCCGTTTACTCCGAGGCGGACCGCAATGCACCGCATGTCTCGATGGCGGATGAAGCCTATCTGCTCGGTCCTGCGGTAGTCTCCGAGAGCTACATCAATCAAGCGAAGTTGCTGGAGGTCGCGGCGCAATCGGGCGCGCAGGCCGTGCATCCGGGCTATGGATTGTTGAGCGAGAACCCTGGCTTCGCGGAGGCTTGCGAGAAGGCGGGCATGGCTTTCATCGGACCGACGCCGGATCAGATGCGCGCGTTTGGATTGAAGCACACAGCGCGAGAGCGTGCGGTGGAATGCAACGTGCCGCTGGTGCCTGGCTCGGGCTTGCTGAAGGATGCGGACGAAGCCGTGAGCGATGCGACGCGCATCGGCTTCCCCGTGATGCTGAAAAGCACAGCGGGCGGCGGTGGCATTGGCATGAGGCGTTGCGATGATGCGGAGTCTTTGCGCGCAGCATTTGAATCTGTGGTGCGCCAGGGCAAGTCCAGCTTCGGCGATGGTGGTGTGTTCGTGGAGAAGCTGGTGGTGAACGCGCGGCACGTGGAGGTGCAGATCTTTGGCGATGGCAAAGGCAAGGTCGTGGCCCTCGGCGAGCGCGATTGCTCCACGCAGCGTCGCAATCAGAAGATCATCGAAGAGACGCCTGCGCCGAATCTGAGCGATGCCACGCGTCATGCGTTGTGGGACTGCGCGGTGCGCCTGGGTGAGTCGGTGAAGTATCGCTCGGCAGGCACGGTGGAGTTTGTCTATGATGCTGACACCAACGAGTTCTACTTCCTGGAAGTGAACACGCGACTGCAAGTCGAGCACACGGTCACGGAGTGCGTCACGGGGCTGGACTTGGTCGAGTGGATGATCCGCACAGCTGCTGGTGAGGACGTGGGATTGCAGAGCTACACCTTTGCGCCCAAGGGCAGCGCCATTCAGGTGCGCGTGTATGCGGAGGACCCGAACAAGGACTTTCAGCCGAGCTGCGGCTTGCTCAATGAAGTGCAGTTGACTGCTGATGCGCGCTGCGATGGCTGGGTGGCGATGGGCACCGAGGTGACACCGTATTACGATCCGCTGCTGGTGAAGATCATTGTGCACGGCACGGATCGCGTGGTGTCGATTGGCAAGCTGCAGGCTGCACTCGATGCCACGCGCATCAGCGGCATCGAGACGAACCTTGCCTACTTACGCCAGGTCATTCGTGATCCGCTCTTCACCGAAGGCCACATCACCACGCGTGCGCTGGCGACGAAGTTCACGTATCGCCCCAACACCATCGACGTGCTCGCGCCAGGCGTGCAGACCACGGTGCAGGACTATCCAGGCCGCGTCGGTTACTGGGAGATCGGCGTGCCGCCCTCGGGTGCGATGGATCCGCTCGCACTGCGCATCGCGAACCTGTTGGTCGGCAATGATGCGAGCGCTGCGGGTCTGGAGATCACGCTGTCAGGTCCCACGCTGCGCTTCAATGCCGACAGCGTCATCGCGCTCACGGGCGCTGTGATGAATGCGGAGCTGGATGGAGTTGCCGTGGAGTTCTGGAAGCCTGTCACCGTGAAGGCGGGACAAACGCTCAAGCTGCCGCGCACGACGGCGCAAGGTTGCCGCGCTTACCTCGCGGTGCGTGGTGGGCTGGATACGCCGCTCTACCTCGGCTCACGCTCCACGTTCACGCTTGGCAACTTCGGAGGTCATGCTGGACGCGCGCTGCGAGTGGGGGATGTGTTGCACTGTGGATCGAGCTTCCAAGCTCGATGTCTCGACGCTTCGTCGGTGTGGTTGAGCGAATCAGGAGATTCGCTTTACACCATCCGCGTCATCTACGGCCCGCACGGTTCGCCTGACTTCTTCACGCCCGAAGACATCGAGATGTTCTTCGGCACCGAGTGGGAAGTGCACTACAACTCAGCGCGCACGGGTGTGCGTTTGATCGGACCGAAGCCAACGTGGGCGCGTCCCGATGGTGGCGAGGCGGGATTGCATCCGTCGAACATCCACGACAACGCGTATGCCATCGGTGCCATCGACTTCACAGGTGACATGCCGATTATCCTCGGCCCCGATGGACCGAGCTTGGGTGGCTTCGTGTGTCCGGCGGTGATTGCTCATGCCGAGCTGTGGAAGGTCGGGCAACTGAAGCCGGGCGATAAGGTGAAGTTCATGCCCATCAGCCTGGAACAAGCGGAGGCGTTGGATGACTTCATCGAAGACAGTCTCGCGGGCAAGACGGTCACGGAACCTGCGACCAGCATGACGCCCGTTCTCCAGGCCATCCGCCACCGCATCCCCGCCACCGAGTCGCGGCCTGAAGTCGTGTTCCGTCCGGCGAGTGATCGCTACTTGCTCGTTGAGTTCGGGCCTCTTGTGCTCGACATCGCGCTGCGCTTCTGGGTTCATGCGGTGTATCTGAAGCTGCAAGCGATGCAGCATCCAGGCATCGTTGATCTCACGCCGGGCATTCGTTCACTACAGATTCATATTGATGGCAAGCACCTGAAACTCGCCAGCGCGGAGGCGATGATCGCGGAGTTGATCGAGTCGCTGAACGACGTGGAGCATCTCGAAGTGCCCTCGCGCATCGTGCATCTGCCGCTGTCGTGGGACGATCCGCAAACGCAGCTCGCCATCGACAAATACATGCAGTCTGTGCGGCCCGATGCGCCGTGGTGCCCGAGCAACATCGAGTTCATCCGCCGCATCAATGGCCTCGACAGCATCGAGGAGGTGAAGCGCATCGTGTTCGATGCCAGCTACCTCGTGCTCGGCCTTGGCGACGTGTATCTCGGCGCACCCGTGGCCACGCCGCTCGATCCACGGCATCGGCTTGTCACCACCAAATACAACCCCGCGCGCACTTGGACGCCGGAGAACGCGGTGGGCATCGGCGGTGCCTACATGTGCATCTACGGCATGGAGGGACCGGGCGGCTATCAGTTCGTCGGGCGCACGATTCAGATGTGGAATCGCGATCGCGTGACAGATGTCTTTGAGCAAGGCAAACCCTGGCTGCTGCGCTTCTTCGATCAGGTGCGCTTCTATCCGGTGAGCGCGGATGATTTGATGGAACTGCGACGCGAGTTCCCCGCTGGACGCTTCACACCGAAGATCGAGCACCGCACCTTCAAGCTCAGCGATTACCTCGACTTCCTGGAAGCCGAGGCCGCGAGCATCGACAGCTTCCGCACAGTGCAACGCGAAGCCTTCGCTGACGAACGCGAACGCTGGCGTGTGGCCGGTCTGGATGTCACCGATTCTGCTTCAAGTGTTGCAACCAGCGACACCGAGATCGTCATCCCTGACGGCCATGAAGCGATCTTCAGCCCGGTCACCGGAAACCTCTGGAAGCTCCAGGTGACCGAGGGTGACAGCGTCGTGGAAGGCCAGACCGTGCTCATCGTGGAAGCCATGAAAATGGAGATTCACGTGCCCAGCACCACGACTGGCACGGTGTCTGCGTTGCACGTGAAAGAAGGACAGTCGGTCTCGCCCGGCCAGACGCTGCTCACGCTGAAAACGGAAGCAGCCATCGGTCAGTAGTCCTTGGTCATCGGATGCCGCTGCATCGTCTTGGGCGAAGCCGCAGCACTCGGATCAAGGACAATACCATGCCTGCGCATCGCCTGCCTTTCTCCTCAATGATTAATGACCAGTGACCCATGACTAGCGCGCCCGATCTCTCGATTCCCACTCTGCTCAACGCCTACCGCAACGGCACGGCGACGCCCGAAGCGGTGATCTTCGATGCCTGGAAACGCGCCGCCGCCGATGATGCTGCCATCTGGATCAGCCGTCCGACCGAGGCACAGCTGCATGAGTCATTGAAAGCCCTCGACGGCGAGTCACCCGACACGAAGCCGCTCTACGGCATTCCTTTCGCAATCAAGGACAACATCGACTGCGCTGGCTATGCCACGACAGCCGCGTGTCCTGCGTGGAGCTACGAGGCTGAGAAGAGTTCGTTCGTTGTCGATCTGCTGATCAAGGCGGGCGCGATCCCTGTGGGCAAAACGAACCTCGATCAGTTCGCCACTGGCCTCGTCGGCGTGCGCTCGCCGTATGGCGCGCCGGGCAATGCCTTCAATGCCGACTACATCTCCGGCGGCAGCAGCAGCGGCTCAGCGGTCGCCGTCGCGAAAGGCTTGTGCAGCTTCTCGCTCGGCACCGACACTGCGGGCTCTGGTCGTGTGCCCGCGTCGTTCAACAACCTCGTCGGCCTCAAGCCCACGCGCGGCGTGCTCAGTTGCACAGGCGTGGTGCCTGCGTGCAAGTCCTTGGATTGCGTATCCATCTTCGCGCTCACGGCGGCGGATGCGTCCACTGTTTTCAATCTCACCGCCGTCTTCGATGAACAGGACGGCTACGCGCGTCGTCGCTGCCTGTGGCGCGACATGAAGTGGCCGCCGCGCATCGGGGTGCCGCGCTCGGATCAGCTCGACTTCTTTGGCAACGACGATGCGAAGCGC
>JAFDVS010000083.1:0-6800 GCA_018268935.1 Acidobacteriota bacterium
CGGGTTCGGGCAAGACGACGATGCTCAATACGCTGTCGCGCTTCATTCCGGAAGCCGAGCGCGTGATCACGATTGAGGACACGGCCGAATTGCAGATGCAGCAGAGCCACGTGGTGCGATTGGAAACGCGTCCGATGAACATTGAAGGCGCGGGCGCGATCACACAGCGCGACCTGGTGATCAACGCCCTGCGTATGCGCCCGGACCGCATCATCATTGGTGAGTGCCGCGGCGGCGAAGCGATGGACATGATGCAGGCGATGAACACGGGCCACGACGGATCGATGACGTCGTGCCACGCCAATTCGCCGCGCGATGCCTTTGCGCGTTTGGAAACGATGGTGATGATGGCAAGCGCAAACATCCCGGATCGAGTGATCCGGCAGATGCTGTCGTCTGCCGTGAACATCGTGATGCACTGCGCGCGATTGAATGATGGGACGCGCAAGATCACCTCGATTGCCGAGGTGCGCGATGTGGAAGACGACCAGGTGATTCTGGACGATATCTTCGGGTTGGAGCGCACTGGCGTAAACCAGCGCGGGCGTATCACGGGCAAATTCAAGGCAACGGGATTCAAGCCGCGCTGCCTGTCGCGGCTGAAGGCGTACGGGATTCATCTCTCGCCGTCGATTTTCCAGGAGGAACAGGTCCTCAAAGACTAGACGCGCATGATGACCTTCGTCACATTCCTGATCTTCAGCGGAGCGCTGTTCGCCGCTGCCTACTACGTGTGGGTGATTCCGGCGAACGAATCGGCGGACGTGCTGCAAGCGCGGATGCGCGAGTTGCGGGCTCGGGTGAATCCGCGGAGGTCGGGAGGCGGGGCTGACCTGATCCGGCGCGAACAACGCGGATCCTTCGCGGCCATCGGGGATTTCGTGGCGTGGGTGGGCGTACTGCGCCGATTGCAGGAGATGATTGACCAGGCGAATCTGAAGTACCGCGCGGCCGATATCTTCGCGATCAGCATTGTGATTGCGCTGGCCATCTATTTCCTGCAAGGGCTGTTGGGGATGGAGCTGTTCCTGCTTCGCCTGCTGATTTCCGGCATGATTGGCGCGATTCCGGTGATGTACATCATGCGTGTGCGGAAGAAGCGAATGTCGAAGTTTGAGGAGTTGCTTCCGGACGCCATTGACCTGTTCAACCGTTCGATGAAGGCGGGCCACAACATCCAAAGCGGCCTGGAGACGGTGGCGCAGGAAACGTTCGATCCGGTGAAGATGGAGTTCAAGAAAGTGATCGAAGAGATGGCGCTGGGCTCGCCGCTGGAAGACGCGCTGCGCGGGTTGGGCAAACGGGTGCCGATCGTCGATCTGAAGTTCTTCATCACGGGACTGATTCTGCAACGGCAAACTGGCGCCAACATGGTGGCGGTGCTGGACAACCTGTCGCTGCTGATCCGCGAGCGTTTGAATCTGGCGGCGAAGATGCAGGCGGCAACGGCCCAGCAACGGTTCTCAGCCGGCCTGCTGTGCTCACTACCGATCGTGGTGGGATTCGGTTTCTGGATCCTCAAGCCGGAATACATTCAACTGCTGTACACCGATGAGACTGGGACGAAGTTCCTCACCTACGCGATCGTTTCGGAGCTGGTGGGGATTCTGATTATCCGCAAGCTGTCGAGTCCGAAGTTCTAGGAGCGAGCCATGCTAGAAGCCATCATCGTTTTCATCTTCGGCTTTGCGATTGTGGCCACGCTGCTTTGGGCTGCGTTTCAATTCTTCGCCGATACGGAAGATCCGCTAGGTGACCGGCTGGAAGAACTGCAGACGAACGCAATGATCGACAACAAGAAGTCGCCGCGGCGGCGTGCCGGCGGTGGTTTCTCGAACAGCGTGTTGTACCTGATCAGTTCGTTCGGCGGCGAGGACTGGATTCGCGAGACGGAGAAGGAGCTGTCGCAGGCAGGTGTGAGGCAGAAGAGCGCTGTGGTCTACTACGCGGTGTTCCACATGCTGTTCATGGCGACGATGTTGGGCGGGATGCTGTATCTGCAGCGCGGGAATCCGTTGTCGAACATGTTCGGCGCGATGGTGGCGGCGTTCCTGCTTGGGTATCTGTTGCCGAAACAAGTGCTGCACCGGTTGGTGCGCGCGCACCGGCAGCGGCTGCAGGAAGCACTGCCGGACACGGTGGATTTGCTCGGTATCGTGCTGGGAACGGGGTTGGCGCTGGATCAGGCGATGATCCGCGTGAGCGAGGAACTGCAGTACATTTATCCGGCGTTGGCGGCGGAGTTTTATACCGTCGTGATGCAGGTGAAGGCGGGGCAGGAGCGTTCGAAGGCGTTCCAACAGTTGGTGCGGCGCACGGGGATTGAAGATATCAAGTCGCTGGCGGCGATGATTATTCAGAGCGAACGATTCGGTACCAGTTTGTCGCAGGCGCTGAAGGTGTACGCGGATGCGCTGCGCACGCGGCGGCGATTGAGGGCAGAAGCGAGTGTGGCGAAGGCCGGTATTAAGATGCTGTTCCCGATTGTGCTGTTTATTCTGCCGGCGTTGTTTGTGATTGTGCTGGTGCCGGGCATGTTGAGTTTGTTGCGGGATTTGCGGGGAGGTATCGGGGCGCGGTAAGAGGTATATACTCAGGGCAAAGGGAGTCTTTATGGCATCTTTCCTTCTTGCCTTGGTGTTGACCCTGGCCGGCGGGAGCAACCTGTTTGCACAGGCGCTTTCGCAGCTATCGGGCACGGTCTCCGACACAACGGAATCAGTAGTGGTGGGAGCGCGAGTCACGGCGCGCAATACGGCGACTGGCGTAGCACAGTCGGTTTCCACCAATGAGCGCGGGCTTTACACGCTGCCCTTCCTTCAGCCTGGGACCTATGAAATCACCTGCGAGTTGGAGGGGTT
This sequence comes from Acidobacteriota bacterium, assembly GCA_018268935.1. GTDB lineage: Bacteria > Acidobacteriota > Terriglobia > Bryobacterales > Bryobacteraceae > CADEFT01. The sequence goes on from JAFDVS010000083.1 coordinate 2,862, forward strand.
CAAGAAGTTCCTGCGAGCCGGGGTTGTGTTGGAAACGGGCGGTGCTCGCGGGTTGGATATTCGGCTGGAGATTGGAGCGGTCACAGAGACAGTTGAGGTGACGGCGAAGTCACCTTTGCTTGAAAGCGAAAACTCGACCGTGGGCCAGTTGATTGAGCGGGCCGCGGTGGCCAATATGCCGATCCAAAGCCGACGCGTGGCGAACCTGGTGCGGCTGATGGGAAATGTGGTTTACAACAACGAAAGCCAATCGAGCGAAGCCGTGCCGAACTTCGTGATGGGCGGAGGGCGAAGCCAGAACCAGATGTGGAATCTGGATGGGGCGACGGTGCAGAACATGACGCTGGGCGCACCGCTTCTCACGTTCAATCCTCCGGCGGAAACCATCGAGGAGTTTAAAGCAGAAACCAGCAACTACTCGGCGGAATTCGGACGGGCCGGGTCCGGGCTGATTCAGATGACCACACGGTCCGGCTCAAACACGTGGCACGGGGCGGCGTACGAGTTTCTGCGCAACGACAAGATGGACACGCGGACGTTCTTCGCGCCATCGAAGGCTCCGCTGCGATACAACATTTTCGGCGGAACTGTTTCGGGGCCGATCAAGCGGGACAAGACCTTCTTCTTCGTCAACTACGAAGGGACGCAACGGCGGGATGGGCAGACGTTCTCCTCGAACATCGTGCCGCGGCCGGCGGAAATCGCGGGTGATTTTTCGGCACGGCGGGATATCAGCGTGCTGGACCCGACGACTCGCCAGCCCTTCGCGGGCAACATCATTCCGTCGAGCAGGCTGGATCCTGTGGGCGCGGCGGTGGCCAAGCTGTATCCGGCTCCGAACGTTGCCAGTGACAATCCGGCCGTGGCGCCGGGTGCGAACTATATCGCCAACGCATCCGACCAGATCGCGCAAAGCTTCATTACGGCGCGGCTCGATCACAATTTCAACCAGAACAATCGCGTCTATGCACGTTTCAACTACGTGCTGTCGAAGGCGGTCTCAGCACCGATTTTCCCCAATGAATTCGCCGATTCGCGGGCACAGACGCAGGAGAACGATCAGACGATCGTGATGGCAAGCTGGATCCGCAATCTGCGGCCGAACCTGATCAATGAGTTTCGCGGCAACTACGGGTTGCGGTCGAACGTGGTGCGAGCGTTCGGCACGGGAAGCGGCAAGAACGCGGCGCTGGGGATCAAGGGAGTAGATGGGGATTACTTTGCGCGGTTCAATCTGACGGGCCACACGTCGTTGGGGAGCACAGGCCAACAGCGGCTGCAGTTGCCGATTCTGACGCGGCAGGTGAGCGACACATTGACATGGATCAAAGGGCGGCACCAGGTGCGGTTCGGCGGCGAGTTCCGCTATTCGCTGAACAAGGACGTGAACAGCCCGACGGCGGGAGGCAATTTCTCATTCACAAACCGCGCCTCGAACAGCGCTGTCGCGGAGTTGCTGCTGGGGCATGTGAACTCCGCGGTTTCGAATCTTACGAAGGACATCAACTCGCGCTCCGATTACATGGGCGTATTCATTCAGGACGATTGGAGAATCACATCGCGGCTGACGTTGAACCTGGGTCTGCGGTGGGATCTCGACACGCCGCGGTGGGAGCGGGACAATCGACAAAGCGGATTTGATTTCCTGCAGATTAACCCTGTGGCGGGCGTGCCTGGCGTGGTTACGTTTGCGGGCAGGGATGGCGTGAGCAAGTATGCGCATCGCTTCGATAAGAACAATTTCGGGCCGCACTTCGGATTCGCGTACCGCGTGGGTGACAAGACCGTAGTGCGCGCGGGGTACGGACTGGCCTATAACGGCATCTACTTCGGCGCGGTGCCAAACAATCTGACGAGCGGGTTCGGGCAGAACATCCAGATCACTTCGCCGGACGGCGGCTTCACGCGGGCGCTGGCATTGCGCGACGGGCTGCCCGCGTTGCCGGAGCAGACACTGGGACCGGGATTCGGGGCGGTGCGGCTTGGCGCAGCTCCGACGACGGCGGTGGACTTCATTGCCAACGATCAGTCGAACGGGTACATGCAGCAATACAACTTCACCGTGCAGCGGGCCATCAGCGGCAACCTGGTTGGCGAAGTATCGTATCAAGCCAGCCTGGGCCACAGGCTGTCCGGACCGAATATTAACATCAATGAGATTCCGCTGGTGAACGGGCGCGGCCCGGCGAGGCAGGATCAGGCATTGCGGCGATTCCCGCAGTTCAACAACGTGACGTGGATCAGCCCGGCGTGGGGCGCATCCACTTATCATTCGTTGAACGTGCGGCTGGAGAAGCGGTACTCGAACGGGTTGAACCTGCTGGGCAATTTCACCTGGGCGAAGTTCCTGGACACGGTGACGGCCGGTGGAGAGCAGGGCGGCGCACCCAATGGATACCAGCATTCCCAACTGCACATGCTGGACAAATCGAATTCCAATAGCGACATCCGGCGGCGGCTGATTGTGAGCACGGTGTACGAACTGCCCTTCCGCAAGGGCGGCAAATGGGAGATCCACAATCCGCTGGCCAATGCGATATTCGGCGGATGGGGATTGAGCCTGATTACGGAGTTCCGGGACGGGCTGCCGTATGGCGTGGCGGAGCAGACGAACACCAGCAATACGTTCTCGACATCGCAACGAAGCAACATCCTGCGCGATCCGGCGTTGTCGCATGCCTCGCGCGCCGATATGATCAGCCGGTATTTTGACGTCACGGCGTTTGCCGCACCTGGGGTTGGGGCGTTTGGGACGGCGGGGCGCACGGTGGGCTTCGGGCCGGGGTCGATTAACTTCGATGGCTCCGTGCACAAGGCATGGCTTCTGCGCGAGGCTGTGAAGCTGCAATTCCGGGCTGACCTTTACAACTTCCCGAACCGGGCGAATTTTGCGAACCCGGGGCTGTCGCGAGGCAGCGGCGATTTCGGGAAGATCACGTCGATTCTATCGGGCTCCAGCGGGCGGCTGGTGCAGTTGAGCATGCGGCTGGAGTTTTGACGATTTTGCCCGGTTTGACTCCATGTCGCCGGGCATCCTAAACTAAGAAATTGGGCCTACCGCTAGCGGAGGTTCCCTTCCCGAGGTCAGGAAGTAATTCCCTTACCCAGTTCAGCGCTCGCTTTTTGGGTTGTTGGCGTACTTCCGTCGAAACCCTGGGCATAATCAGGAGGAGGTAGGCAAACGGCATGAGATACATCTTCACATCCGAATCCGTAACGGAAGGCCATCCCGACAAGATGGCGGACCAGATTTCCGATGCAGTGTTGGACGCAGTATTGGAAAGCGATCCGCGAGGACGTGTGGCTTGCGAGGTACTGGTAACGACCGGCACTTGTCTGGTGGCAGGTGAAATCACCACCACTACATACGTAGACGTCCCGAAACTGGCCCGGCAGGTGATTGCCGATATCGGATACACGGATGCGACTTGGGGGTTTGATGCCTCCACTTGCGGTGTACTCAATGCGATCCAAAGCCAGTCTCCCGACATTGCGATGGGCGTGGATACGGGCGGAGCCGGCGATCAGGGCCTGATGTTCGGCTACGCTTGCGATGAGACTCCGGAATTGATGCCGCTGCCGATTCAACTGGCGCACACGCTGTGCCGCCGGTTGAGCGATGCGCGGAAGAGCGGTGAAGTGAACTTCCTGCGTCCGGACGGCAAGTCGCAGGTGAGCGTGGAATACGTCAACGGCAAGCCGGTGCGTATTGACGCGGTGGTGATCAGCACGCAGCATCACGACAGCGTGTCGACGGAAGAGCTGCGCGACGTGATCCGGAAGAAGATCATCGATCCGGTGCTTCCCGCGAACATGGTGGATGCGAACACGAAGTATCACATCAACCCGACGGGCCGTTTCGTAATCGGCGGACCTCACGGCGATACCGGATTGACGGGCCGGAAGATCATCGTGGACACCTACGGTGGCATGGGCCGT
>JAFDVS010000083.1:6826-37611 GCA_018268935.1 Acidobacteriota bacterium
GGACCGCTCGGCGTGCTACATGGCTCGCTATATCGCAAAGAACCTGGTGGCCGCGGGCTTGGCACAGCGCTGCGAAGTGCAGCTTGCCTATGCCATTGGCGTAGCCGATCCAGTGTCGGTAAACGTGAACACGTTCGGCACGGGCGTGGTGGACGAAGAGCGCATGACGGAGTTGGTGCGGGCGCATTTCCCGCTGACTCCGCGTGGCATCATCGAACACCTGCAACTGCGCCGTCCGATTTACCGGGCGACGGCTGCCTTCGGCCACTTCGGCCGGACGGAGAGCACGTTCAGCTGGGAAGCAACCGACAAGGCCGATGCCATCCGCGAGGATGCCCGCTTGACCGCAGCCGCTAAGGGCTGATTGCGCACAAGGCTCCTCTCATGGCCAGTAATGCTGCGGCGCCGGCTCCCCAGGAACCAAGGGATCCGGCTATAGCCGCATCGGGGAAACGCCACATCGAGTGGACGTTTCAATCGATGCCGGTGCTGCGCAGCATTCGCAAGCAGTTGATCCGTTCTCAATCGCTGGCAGGCATGCGCATTGCCGCGTGCCTGCACGCCACAACCGAAACGGCAAACCTGATGATTACGCTGCGGGACGGCGGAGCTTCCCCGATTCTGTGCCCGGTGAGCGAGGAGTCGTTGCAGAAGGACGTGGCGGCGGCGCTAGAGGCGGATTATGGCATTCCTGTGGTTTCGCCAGCCGAGGCACTGGAACGCGATCCGCAACTGCTGATTGACAGCGGTGCTCAGCTGGCTGAGGTATGGAAGAATCGACCGGGCGCAGCGGTGGTGGGGAGTACGGAATCGAACGCGACGGGCGTGGCGCGGCTGAAGACGATGGCGAAGGCCGGGACGCTTCGCTATCCGGTGATCGCCGTGAATGATGCAATGACGAAGCACCTGTTCGACAACCGCTACGGAACCGGCCAGAGTACGATGGACGGCATCCTGCGAGCAACGAACATACTGCTGGCGGGGATGAACGTGGTTGTGGCGGGATACGGATGGTGCGGGCGCGGGGTGGCGTCGCGGGCACGCGGCATGGGCGCGAACGTGATTGTGTGCGAAGTGGATCCGATCAAGGCGTTGGAAGCTTTGATGGACGGCTACCGGGTGATGTCGATGAACGACGCGGCGGCCACCGGCGATGTGTTTGTGACCGTCACCGGGAACCGCGCGGTGATCCACCGCGACCATTTCGACAAACTGAAGAACGGGGCGATTTTGTGCAATTCCGGGCACTTCAACGTGGAGATCGACCTGGAGGCGCTGAGCCGCGTGTCGTCGGGCAAGAAGCAGACTCGCGAGTTTGTGGAAGAGTACTCGATGCGCGATGGGCGCAAGATTTATGTATTGGGCGAAGGGCGGCTGATCAATCTGTCGTCGGCGGATGGGCATCCGGCGGCGGTGATGGACATGAGCTTCGCCAACCAGGCGCTGTCGGTAGAGTATCTTGTAAAGAGCCACAGCACACTGGACAAGAAAGTTTATGCCGTGCCGGACCAGTTGGACCGGCAAGTGGCGCGCCTCAAGCTGGAGGCAATGGGAATCATCATCGACCGGCTGAGCGTGGAACAGGAAAACTATCTCTCAGGCTGGTCGGAGGAAGCGTAATTCAATGGCATTAGTCGAAGGTTGCAAGCACGCGATTGAAGTGGTTATTCCGGCTTCGGTCGTTGAGGAAGAAACGGGCAAGGTAGCGGAGACGATTCGCTCGAAGGCCCATCTGCAGGGCTTCCGTCCCGGCAAGGCTCCGATGTCGATGATCAAGGCGCGGTATGGCCGTGAGATCCGGCAGGAAGCGCTGGAGAACCTGTTGCCGAAGTATTTCCGGCAGGAAGTAGAGAAGGATCACCTGGACGTGGTGGGTTCGCCGAACATCACGAACATCGAGTACGAATCGGGCCAGGACGTGAAGTTCAAGGCGGAGTTCGAAGTGGCGCCGACGGTGGAGTTGCAGGACTATCGTGGCGTGGCGGTGACCTACGAAACACCGGCCGTGGCCGAGAGCGACGTCGATGCGCGGCTGGAAGAACTGCGCAAGCAGAAAGCGGATTACGTCAATCTGGATCCGAAGCCGATCGAGACGGGCGAAGTGGCGATGATCGACCTGCACAGCGTAGGCGGAGTGGAAGGCGAGCCGATCCACGCGCACGACATGCAAGTGGAACTGGGCGCCGAGGAGACGATCAAGGAATTCTCCGAGCACATCGTGGGCATGTCGCCGGGCGACGAGAAGACGATACAGGTGACCTATCCGGAAGAGTACGGGCAGGAACGACTGGCGGGCAAGACGGTGGATTTCCACGTTCATTTGAAGAACGTGCAGAAGAAGGAACTGCCTGAGTTGAACGATGAGTTCGCCAAGGACCTGGGCGACTTCCAGACGCTGGACGAATTGAAGGATGTGGTGCGGCGGAACATCACGCAAGAGCGCGAAATGACGGCTCAGCGCGCGGCGAAGGACATGATTGTGGACAAGCTGGTGGAGATGCACGAGTTCCCCGTGCCTGAAGCCTACCTGGACCGGCAGGCGGAGATGTACATCGACCGGCTGATGAGCGAGCAGGCGGCGCGCGGCATGGACGTGAAGAACGTGAAACTGGATCCGGCGCGGGTGAAGGAAGCGACACGCGAGCGGGCGACGAAGGAGATCAAGGCGTCGATCCTGCTGGAACGGATTGCCGAGCGCGAGGCGATTGGCGCGACGCAAGAGGAAGTGGATGCGGAAGTGACGCGCTATTCGAAGCAGAATCGCGAGCCGGCAGCAGCGGTGCGGAAGCGCTTTGAAGAGAACGGAACGCTGGGACGGATTGCGCATGCGATCCGCACGGAGAAGGTGCTCAACTTCCTGTTTGAGAACGCGCGGAAGGAAGCACCAACGACTCCGGCAGAATAGGCGCGTCGATGAAGCGCGCGCTGGTGTTGAGCGGCGGCGGATTGTTCGGAGCCTGGCAGGTGGGCGCCTGGAGCAGGCTGAGCGAATCGATCCGCTTTGACGCTGTCATCGGCGCCTCGATTGGATCGCTGAACGGGTGGGCGATCGCCGGCGGGGCAACGCCTTCGCAACTGGGCGCCAAATGGATCGAGGCGGCGGCTTCGGGACGTCTGAAGTTTCGCGTACCTCTACGCCGGCCGTTGGATGGGATCGTGGAGTTCTCGCAAATTGAGGGCTTCATCCGTGACGTGCATTCCTCTTTTCGACCGCAGCAGGAGTATTACGCGGTGTTGACGGATCTGCTGCGACTGCGCCCGCAGATGGTGGCTGGGGATCATGTGAGCTGGCGGCATTTGGCGGCGTCCTGCGCATTGTTGGGGTTGCTGCCGCAGCAGCGGATCGACCGGGTGTTGTATACGGATGGCGGGTTTCTGGGGGCGTTGCCATTGTGGGCCGCGCTGCGGTGCCAGGCGACGCAGACGGTGGGATTGAACGTGATGCCGCGGATGCCGTGGCCGGTGCGGGCGACGCTGAAGCCGTTGCGGGCGCTGCGGGGACGGCCGGGGAAACCTGCGCGGGAGCAGACGGTGGTACTGGGTCCTTCGCGGCCGCTGGGCGGGTGGCGACAAGCGTTTTTATGGCAGCAAGCGCATGTAGCGGACTGGATCGACCAGGGGTACCAGGACGCTCACTCGGCGTTTCTGGACGGAAACATTTCCATTGCAGATTGTTTTTGAGGCATAATGGGTTGCTTACGCACCATGCCTGTTTATCGCATTTTCCGGATGAAAGATCAGGAGCGCCAGCGGTTCCGCTGGGCGCCGCATACTTCGGGGGTCACGATGGTGAAGCCGAAGGATTTTGAAGAGCAGGGCTCAGTGGAGGCGCAGACTGCCTATACCGCGTGGTCGCAGCTTCGCGGGCAGGAAGGGGCCATCGACATTGGCGATCTGCTGGTGGCGCCGGATGATTCGATGCAGATTTTGAAGTATGTGGGCTTTGAGGAAGCGCGGTGGATTATTCCGGAAGTGAAGTCGGGGATTGAGAGCGTGCCTCCGGCTTCGGGGCCCGCGGCGGTTTTAGTCGAAGCGCATAGTTAGCCGCCGGCCTGGAGGCCCGCGTCACTGCTGCTGGAGCGCGAACGCGTACACCTGGCTGCCCACGGCGATGGCGACGTACTGTTGATTGTCGAACATGTAGGTCATGGGTGAGGTGTGTAGCGTTTCGGTGAAGGGGTAGCTCCAGAGGAGTTTTCCGGTAGTGGCGTCGGCGGCGGACAGGGCATCGCTATCGTTGCCGAAGAAAACGAGGCCGCTGGCGGTGGCCAGTGCTCCGGACCAGCTATCGGCGTCGCCGTCCTGCGGAAGTTCCCACATTACTTTTCCGGTTTGAATATCGAAGGCGCGGAGGAATTTCTGCGGTGTTTCGTCGGGGGCGCGGCGGCCTCCACCGGCGACATAGGCGCGGCCCGCGGCCCAAGGACCAGACGGACGCTTGTTGTAGACGGCGCATTTTTCCAGGGTGTTGACGTAGAAGAGCTTCGTTTGCGGACTGTAGGAAGTGGAGAAGAAATTGGCAGCGCCCTCCACAGCGGGGCAGATCAGTTTGCCTTCGGCAGTGGGCACCTGATCGGGGTTCATGATGGGGCGTCCGCCGGGAGCGATGCCTTTTGCCCAGGTGAGTTTCTTCACGAGCGGCGTGGCGGAGAGCATGTTGCCATCGGTGCGATCGAGCACGTAAAGGAAGCCGTTGCGATTGGCTTGAAGCAGGAGCCTGCGCGGCTGGCCATACCAGGGCGCGTCGACGAGGACGACGGGCTGCACAGCGTCCCAATCCCACTCATCGTGCGGAGTGGCCTGGAAGTGCCACTTGAGCTTGCCGGTGTCGATGTCGAGGGCAATGATGGAACAGGTGTAGAGGTTGTCGCCTTTGCGATTGTCGCCGTTGAAGTCGGGGCCTGCGTTGCCGGTGGTCCAGTAGACGGTGCGAAGGGCAGGGTCATAGGAACCGGTGAGCCATGTGGGGCCGCCGCCATGTTCAATGTCGGGGCCGTCCCAGGTCTCGGAGCCATTTTCACCGGGAGCGGGGATGGTCCAGAAGCGCCACAGTTCTTTGCCGGTCTGCTGGTCGTAGGCCGCAAGGAAACCGCGCACGCCTTCTTCTCCGCCGGCGGTGCCGGCAACGATCAGATTCTCGACTGCGAGCAGGGAGCCTGTGGCGTTGTAGTTCTTGCGGTAGTCGGCCATTTCGGTTTCCCAGAGAATCTGGCCGGTGAAGCGATTGAGAGCGACGAGGTGTGCGTGGTCGGTTTGAAAGAAGAGCTTGTCGCCGGCGATGGTGACACTGCGATTGTTGCCGATGGAGCGGGCGTTGCCGGTGAGACCTTGCGTGATGGGGCGGCTGTAAGACCAGAGGCGCGCGCCGTTGCCCGCATCGAGCGCGATGACGGTGTTGGTGTGCGGCATGTACATGATGCCGCCGACGACCTGCGGAGTGCCTTGGAGACGGCCGGATTCGGGGACAGGGAAGACCCAACGGGGAGCGAGGCGGGCGACGTTCTTCGCATCGATTTGGGTCAGCGTGGTGTAGCGGTTGCCATCGAGGCGGCCGTGCATGCTGGGCCAATCGGATTGCGAAGTGACTTCGCGGTAGGTGTCTCCGGATTTGCGGAGGAGATGGATTTTCTGATCGTCGGTGCGGAGTTGGAGTGCGCCTGCGCTGTTGCCGAGGACGAGGCCTTCGAGAGTGGCTCCACCGGTGAGTGTGAGTTTGCGGCGTTCAGGGACAGGGCCGCGGCGACGGCGTCCGGTGGTAAAGCTGCGCAGGACGGAAACGAGCTCGGTCATCTCTTCGGCGGGGAGCTTGAAGGCGGGCATACCTCGGAGCGGGATACCGGCGGTGATGACAGCGGCGAGTTCCTGATTGTCGGGCGTGCGTTGAATGCGAGAGAGGATGGAGGGGCCATGTTCGCCACCGTTGCCATCGGAGCCGTGGCAGACGGAACAACGCGACTGGTAGGACTGGCGTGCGGCGGCTGACGGCTGTTGCGCGGATAGTGCGGCGGCGCAGACGAGGAGCGAGATGAAAAAGCGCATGGTGGGGTAATAGACCAGTATATAGCCGCGCTAGACTGAGGCATGGTTTTGAGCAGGCGGTCAGTGTTGATGGCGGGTGGCTTCTCGGCTGTTGCGGCGGTGCGTGGGGAGTTGCACTGGCTGAGCATGGCGGAAGCGGCGCGAATGGTGCGCGCGCGGAAGGTGTCTCCGCTGGAGTTGACTGAGGCGGCTTTGAAGCGAGTAGAGCAGCATCGCGGGCTGAACGCTTTTATTACCGTGATGGCGGAGGAGGCGCTGCGGACAGCGCGTGAGTTGACAGGGGCGCGCGTGCGCGGGCCGCTGCACGGGATTCCGATCGCGGTGAAGGATTTGTACGATACGGCGGGTGTGCGGACGACCGCGGCCAGCGCGCATTTCGCGGAGCGCGTGCCGACGGTGGATGCTGAAGTGGTGGCGCGGTTGAAGGCCGCGGGCGCGGTGTTGCTGGGGAAGTTGAACATGGATGAGTTCGCCTACAACTTCACTTCGGAGACCAGCGCCTACGGGGTAGCGCACAATCCATGGAAGCACGGGTTCACGCCGGGCGGGAGTTCGGGAGGATCGGGCGTTGCGGTGGCGGCGGGGCTTTGTTATGGGGCGTTGGGATCGGATACGGGCGGATCGATCCGGTTACCTGCCGCGTTGTGTGGCGTGGTTGGGTTCAAGCCGACGTATGGTGCACTGCCTGCGCGTGGCGTGTTGCCGTTGTCATGGTCGTTGGATCATGTGGGGCCGATGTGCCGGACGGTGGAGGATACGCGGCTGATGCTGGGGGCGATGGGGATGCCGGTTGGCGCGGCTTCGGTGAAGGGACTGCGCGTTGGCGTGCCGCGGGCTTTGTATTGGGAGAAGCTGCACCCGGAGGTTGCTGCTTTGGTGGAGAAGGCCGCGGGCGTGCTGGGTGGTGTGCGGGAGGTGACAATTCCGGCTTTGCGAATGATGGAACAGATTCCGGTGTTGCCTGCCGATTACGGGACGGTGATTACCGTGGAGGCGTTTGCGTATCACGAGGAGCGGGCGGCGAAGGCACCGGAGAAGTTTCACAAGGGGACGCTGACTTCGATTCGGAATGGAGTTGGGGCACCTGCGCCGGCATATGCCCGGGCGGTGCGGGCCATGCTGGAGGCTCGGGAACAGAATCGGGCACTTTTGTTTCGGGATGCGGATTTGCTGGCGATGCCTGCGGCACCGGGGCCGGCGTTTGCGCTAGGGTCAACGGCGGATCTGATTTACTTGCGGAATCTGGCTCCGTGGAATTTTTATGGGTTGCCGGCGGTGAGTTTGCCTTGCGGGTTTACAGGGGACGGGTTGCCGGTGGGATTACAGTTGGTGGGACCGGCGGGGGCGGATGCGGTGGTGCTGGCGGCGGCGGAGGTGGTGGAGAAGGCGCTTGGCGTCAGTGGCCGGCACGCTCCTCTATAACTTCGTGATGGAGTTCTTTGACCTGAGTGCGGAGGAAGGCGAGAATCTTGCGGCCTTCGCGAGTGAGGGTGTACTCCTTGCGGGCATGGGGGTTGTTCTGTGGTTTGGCTTTGAGCCAGCCGTTGGCTTCCATGCGCTTCAGCATCGGGTATAGAGTGCCGGGGCTGATGTTGTAGCCGTGATGGCGCAGTTCTTCGGCGATCCACTGGCCATAGATCGGACGCTCCTCTGCATGATGGAGGATGTGGACCTTCCAGAAGCCGATGAGGATTTCCCGCGTTACCGCGTCTTTGCTCATGCCTTGACTTTCACCTCGATGGGGTAATATTATCGCGATTCGTCTACGATTGTCGATATGGAATGCGGGAAACTGTTCGCTATCTCACTCTTCGTTACGTTGACCGCAGCCGGTGAGTCTATCACGCTGCGGCAGGCGGTGGAGCGTTCGGTGGAGAAGTATCCATCGGTGCGTGTGTCGTTGGAACAGGTGTCGGCGGCGGCCGCGGGCGTGCAACTGGCACGGACGGCGTTCCTGCCGAAGGCGGATTTCCTGTCGCAGGTGAACCGGGCGACGCGGAACAACGTGTTCGGGATGCTGATGCCGCAATCGACGTTGCCGAATATTTCGGGGCCGCCCCTGCATGAGAACAAGCTGACGAATGTGTGGGGGACGGCGGTAGGGTTTCTGGTGAGTTGGGAGCCGTTTGATTTCGGATTGAGGAAAGCGAATGTGGACGCAGCGGATGTAGTGCGGCGTCGGGCTGAGGCTGGAGTGGAGCGGACGAAGCTGGATGTTGCCACTGCAGCGGCGGACGCGTTTCTGACGATACTGGCGGCGGAGCAATTGGTGGCAAGCGCGAAGGCATCGGTGGTACGCGGCAGATCCCTGGAGACGGCGGTGGGTGCGCTAGTGAAAGCGGAATTGCGTCCGGGGGCCGATGGGGAGCGCACGCGCGCGGAGATCGCATTAGCGGAGACGCAGCAGATTCAAGCCGAACAGGCAGTGGCTGTATCGAAGGCGGCACTGGCGCAGTTGCTGGGCGTGGCGCCATCCGAGGTTGGTGCGGAAGCGGGCAGGTTTTTCGAGACTCCGCCGGGCATGGAGCCGGAGGGCGGCGTAAGCGAGCATCCGGTGCTGCGCGAACAGCGGGTGGCGATTGATGAAGTGAAAGCGCGGCAGACGGCGCTGGATCGCACCTGGTATCCGCGGTTTCTGTTGCAGGGATCGACGTATGCACGCGGCACCGGCGCGTTTGTGGATGGGACGACGGGCGGAGCGGCATCGGGACTGGGTCCGAACATCAGCAACTGGGGTTTGGGATTCACGATGTTTTTCCCACTGCTGGAACAGCCTGGGTTGAAGGCGCGGCGGGAGATTGAAGTACACAAGGAACGAACAGAGGCGGCGCGGCTGGATCAAATGCAGCGCGAATTGAACGGGCGGTTGGAGAAGGCGAAAGCGATGCTCGATGGGGCGCGGCGGGCGGCGAAGCAGGCTCCGGTGCAGTTGCAAGCGGCGAAGGCGGTGGAGCAGCAGGCGACAGCGAGGTACAAGGCCGGGTTGGGGACGATTGTGGAAGTGGCGGAAGCGCAGCGGCTGCTGGCGCAAGCCGAGGCGGATAGCGCGCTGGCGAATTTGAATGTGTGGCGCGCACTGCTGGCCATTGCGGCGAGCAAGGGCAACGTGAATGAGTTTCTGGATCAGGCGAGGTAGCGGACCATGTGGCTAGTCTTGACGGCGTTGCGCCGTCCCATCACCGTGCTAGTGGCCGTGATCGCCGTAGTGTTGCTGGCGGCGATGGCGGTGCGCCGGATGCCGGTGGACATTTTCCCGCGTGTAGGCGCGCCGGCGATTTACGTCGCGCAACCTTACGGTGGTATGGACCCTTCGCAGATGGAAGGGTTCATGACGTATTACTACGAGTATCACTTCCTTTACATCACGGGCATTGAGCACGTGGAGTCAAAAAATATTCAAGGCGCGGCGCTGATGAAGCTAGTGTTCCATGAAGGCACCGATATGAATCAGGCGATGGCCGAAGTGGTGGGTTATGTCAATCGCTCGCGGGCGTTCATGCCGCCGGGCGCTGTGCCGCCGTTCATCACACGCTTTGATGCGGGCTCGATTCCTGTCGGGCAGCTTGTGTTTACTTCGGCAACGCGGACGCCGGGTGAGATGCAGAATTTCGCGTTGAACAACGTGCGGCCGTTGTTTGCGACGTTGGATGGCGTGTCTGCGCCGCCGCCGTTTGGTGGGAATCAACGCACGATCGTGGTGCGGCTGAATCCGGACCGGATGCGGCAATATCGCATCTCGCCGGAAGAAGCGATTGCCGCTGTGAACAAGGCGAGCACGGTGTTGCCGTCGGGCAATGTGCGGACGGGTGAATTGAATCGCTTCGCCAGCACGAACGTTGTGATTGGCGCCAACCTGCAGGAGTTGGCGGATACGCCGGTGCGGACGGGATCGGGTCCGACGGTGTTCCTGCGCGATATCGGCTCCGTGGAGAATGGGACGGATATCGTGACGGCATATGCGCACGTGGATGGGCGGCGCACGGTGTATATCCAGGTGACGAAGCGCGCGGATGCATCGACAGTGGCGGTGCTGGATCGAGTGAAGGCGGCCCTGCCCGCATTTCGTAACGCGGTGCCGGAGGATGTGCAGATCACGCTGGAGTTTGACCAATCGGGATATGTGCTGAGCGCGATCCGCAGCCTGGTGAATGAAGCGATGCTGGGCGCGGCTCTGACGGGGCTAATGGTGCTGGTGTTTCTGCGCGATTGGCGGAGTGCGTTCATCGTGATCCTGACGATTCCGAGCGCGCTGCTGGCCGCGGTGGTATGGCTCTGGGTGACGGGGCAGACAATCAACATCATGACGTTGGGCGGGCTTGCCCTGGCTGTAGGCGTGTTGGTGGATGAGGCCACGGTGGAGATTGAGAACATCCACTCGCATATGGCGAGCGGGCTGTCGCGGGCTCGGGCGGTGATGGAGGCATGCAGCAAGACCGCGGTGCCGCGGTTGTTGTCGATGCTCTGCATCCTTGCGGTGTTTGCGCCATCGTTTTTCATGACCGGCGCGGGACGGCAGTTGTTTGTACCGCTGGCGATGGCAGTGGGATTGGCGATGATTTCGTCGTACTTCCTGTCGAGCACGCTGGTGCCGGTGCTGTCGGTCTGGCTGATGAAGCAAGGCGCGGTGGAAGAGGAGAAGCACGGGTTTTTTCATGAGCTGTATGCGGGATATCTGGGAATGGCAATTCGGGCACGGTGGGGGATCGCACTGGTATACCTGCTGGCGTGCGGATTGACACTGTATTCGCTGTATCCAACGCTTGGGCTGGAACTGTTCCCTTCGACGAACGCGAACAATCAATTTCAATTGCGGCTGATGGCTCCGACGGGGACGCGAGTGGAGCGCACGGAATTGATCGCACTGCAGGCGCTGGATCTGATCAAGCAGGAAGTGGGCGCGAACAATGTGCGGCTGACGACGGCGTTCATTGGAGTGCAGCCGGCGAGTTACCCGATCAACACGGTGCATCTGTGGACAGGCGGACCGCATGAGGCCGTGATGCGGTGCGCGCTGAAGCCGGGCGTGCCGCCGATGGATGTGGTGAAGGAGAAACTGCGGGCGCGCTTTGCGAAGGATCTGCCGAGTGTGAAGATCTCATTCGAGGCGGGCGATATTATCAGCCAGGTGATGAGCTTCGGATCGCCGACTCCGATTGAAGTGGCGGTGCAGGGTCCGGCTCTACCGGCGAACCGGGCGCATGCGGAGAAGATCTTCGCGGAGATGAAGAAGATTGCGTCGCTGCGCGATGTGCAGTTCGCGCAGGCGCTGGACTATCCGACGATTGACGTAAAGGTGGATCGCGAGCGGGCGGCGCAATTCGGATTGACGGCGGCGAGCGTGGCGAAATCGCTGGTGACGGCGACGTCGAGCAGCCGGTTCACCGATCCGAACTACTGGCGCGATCCGGCCAGCGGGAATGCGTTCCAGATTCAGGTGGAGATTCCGCAGCATCGGATGCAGTCCATGGACGACGTGCGGCAACTGCCAGTGATGATGAATGGTGAATCTCGGCCGCTGCTGGGCGATGTGGCGGATCTGCGTTACGGCACGGCGATGGGCGTGGTGGAGCGCTACAACATGCAGCGCGTGGTGAGTGTGACCGCGAACATTCACGGCAAGCCGTTGGGCGATGTAGCGAAGGAAGTGCGGGCTGCGATTGCCCGGGCTGGCGCTCCGGCGCGCGGCGTGGCGGTGAGTGTACGGGGACAGATCCCGCCGCTGGAAGAAGCCGTGTCGGGATTGTCGTTGGGATTGATGCTGGCGGTGGGTTTCATCTTCCTTCTGCTGACAGCGAATTTCCAGTCGTTCCGGCTGGCGTTCACGGTATTGATGACGGTGCCGGCGGCACTGGTAGGCGTGCTGTTGATGTTGAAATTGACTGGCGGCACGCTAAATATCCAGAGCTTCATGGGGTCGATCATGGCGATTGGAATCGCGGTGGCGAACTCGATCCTGCTGGTGACGTTCGCGGAGTTTGCGCGGAAGGACGGAAGGGACTCGCGCGAAGCGGCGCTGGAAGGCGGACGCGGGAGGCTGCGGGCGATTGTGATGACAGCGACCGCGATGATGGCGGGCATGTTGCCGATGGCGATGGGGATGGGCGAAGGCGCGGAACAGAATATGCCACTGGGACGCGCGGTGATTGGCGGGTTGGCTCTGGCGACGGTGGCGTCGCTGACGGCGGTGCCCGCGTTCTATGCGATATTGCAGGGCGGCGCGGGGCGCGTGTCGCGGTCTTTAGATCCGAATGATCCATCGAGTCGATATTATGAGGCGAACTGAAATGGAATTGAGACTTGAGATGGTGCAGCCTTTCCGGGCTGCACTGCGACCGGCCTGGAGGCCCGTCGCCACCTTGCTGCTGGGGTTGATTCCGGTCTTTGGACAGAGTGTGGAGGTAGTGAGCGTCGCTTCGAAGGTGCTGGAGCGGAAGTCACGGCTGCCTGGGGAGTTTACTCCTTATCAGACGGTGGATTTGTTTGCTCGCGTGGCGGGGTATGTGGAGAAGGTGGAGGTGGACGTTGGCAGTGCGGTGAAGGCGGGGCAGGTGTTGGCGACGTTGTCGGCTCCGGAGATGAAGGCGCAACTGGCGGAGGCGGAAGCGAAGGTTGGGGTTTTGGAATCGCAGAAGTTGGAGGCTGAAGCACGGTTGCTTGGGTTGCAGAGCACTTACGAGAAGTTGAAGGCTGCGTCGGCAACTCCGGGTGTGATCGCGGGCAATGAATTGGTTTTGGCGGAGAAAGCAGTGGATGTGGCGAAGGCGATGATCGTGTCGCTGGAGAGCGCGGCGAAGGTGTCGCGGGCGGCTGTGGATGCGCAGAAGGAGTTGATGGCGTATTTGACGGTGCATGCTCCGTTTGATGGCGTGATCACGCAGCGATGGGCGCATCCGGGGGCATTGGTTGGGCCGGGGAAGAATCAGGCTCTGGTGCGCTTGGAGCAGCAATCGCGATTGCGGTTGATTGTGGCCGTGCCGGAAGGCGAGAGCGGGAACATTCCGCGAGGAGCGAAGGTGGCGTTCACGGTGCCGGCGTATGTTGGCGAGACTTTTGCTGGCACGGTGGCACGCCATCCGCATGCGATGGATGCGAAGACTCGGACGATGCCGGTGGAGTTGGATGTGGTGAACGCGGGATTGCGATTGACCCCGGGGATGTATCCGGAAGTGCAGTGGCCGTACAAGCGGCCTCGGGCGTCGCTGCTGGTGCCTCCGACGGCGATTGTGACGACGACGGAACGGAGTTTTGTGATTCGCGTGAATGATGGGAAAGCGGAGTGGGTGAATGTGTCGCGGGGATTGGCCGCGGGTGATCTGGTGGAGGTGTTTGGTGCTTTGAAGGAAGGGGATGCAGTGGTGAAGCGCGGGTCGGATGAGATCCGCGAGGGGGCATCGGTGGCGGTGAAGCGGTGAGGAGCGGGATATAATACCCGATACATCATGTAGCGGGAGGGCGTTTGACGGGAAGGAAACTGGGGCACTTCACCATTAAGGAGAAGCTCGGCGAAGGCGGAATGGGTGTGGTGTATGAAGCGCGGGACGAGCATCTGGATCGTCCTGTTGCCCTCAAACTTCTGCAGCAGGATGCTCTTGCACATCCGGCCGGCAAGCAACGCTTCGTGAAAGAGGCCAAAGCCGCCTCGGCGCTGAACCATCCGCACATCGTCACCATTTACGACATTTCCCGTGACGGGGGCGTTGATTACATCGCCATGGAACTGATACGCGGGCGTTCCCTGGAAGATGAGCTTTCGCGGGGGAAACTGGGGCTGAGCGAGGCGCTGCGGTATGGGATACAGATGGCGAGTGCACTGGCCGCAGCTCATGCGGCGGGCATCGTGCACCGTGATCTGAAGCCGGGCAACATTATGATCAACGAACGTGGGGACGTGAAGGTGCTGGACTTCGGATTGGCGAAACTGGCCGACCCGCCGAGCGCGGGTGGAGAGGATGAGGCTAAGACGCGCCCGGCCGCCACTCGGGAAGGTACGGTGTTGGGGAGTGCGCCGTACATGTCACCGGAGCAGGCCGAGGGGCGGAAACTGGACGCGCGTTCGGATATCTTCTCGTTCGGATCAGTGCTCTATGAGATGCTGAGCGGCAAGCGGGCATTCGAGGGAAGCAGCTTCGCGGCTACGATGGCCGCGGTGTTGAAAGATGAGCCGGCCCCGCTGACCGAGGTAGTTCGAGGGCTGCCGCGGGAACTGGAGACCCTGGTAGCAAGCTGTTTGCGCAAGGATGCGGAGCGCCGGGTGCAGAGCATTGAGGAGATCCACGTTGCGCTGAAGGAACTGCAGGAACGCAAGGAGCGCGGGCCGGTTGGAGCTGATGCGCGCCGCTCCTGGTGGCCCTATGCAGCGGCGACAGCGGTGCTGGCTTGTGCGGCCATTGGCATGTTTCTGTTCATGGGACGCAGGCCGGTAGTGGCAATTCCGGAGTCCACGATGCTGACCAGTTTCGTCGGCCGGCAAGATTCCCCAAGTCTGTCGCCGGATGGGAAGCAGTTTGCGTTCACTTGGGATGGCGACGACCCCAATGGCAAGATGCAGGTCTACATCAGTCTGGTGGGACAGGGGACGCCACTGCGCCTGACGTCGGAAGCAGGAGGAGCATTTTGGCCGTCCTGGTCTCCCGACGGCCAGTCGATCGCGCTGTTTCGGGGCGCCGGCGAAAACGAGTTGGAGCTTGTGGTGATGCCGGCGCTGGGAGGCCATGGGCGGAGAATCGCGACACTGCAGGGTGGTAGTTATGTCAGGCGAGCAGCCTCCTGGTCGCCCGACGGGAAGTGGCTGGTGTGGGGTGAAGTGAGTGCAGGGGCACATAGCCGCTCCGGTTTACGCGCCGTGTCATCGGCTGGAGGAGAAACTCAAGTCATTCTGGATTCGACCGCGGGGACGAAGGACATCGCTCCCGCGTTCTCGCCAGACGGCCGGAAAGTTGTCTTTGTACGGACCATCGGCACCGACACGGACGAAGATCTGTATATCGCGGGATTCGATGCGGGGAGGTTGACGAACGGCCCACAACGCCTGACCTCGAACAGGAAACGGAAGTGGACGCCACTTTGGACGCAGGATGGCAGGGAGATTGTGTACGGAGAAGGAGGACTTGCGGACAACGAACGATTCATCAACCGAGTTGATGCCGCGGGCGGCGAGCCGAAACGGCTGCCAGGTTTCGGCGATGGCCCTACGAACCTGACAATGGCTGCAAATGCCGATCGGATGGCGTACGCTTCGGTTTCCAACAACTTCGACATCCTGCGGCTGGACTTGAAAACCAGCGGAGCGAAGCCGGAGCGATTCCTTTCGTCCACGCGCTTTGATGGGTCACCAAGCTATTCTCCGGATGGAAAGCGAATCGCGTTTTCGTCCAATCGTGGGGGATCCAGGGAGATCTGGATTGCCAACGCCGATGGCACGAACGCCGCCGCTCTCACATCTTTCGGGAGTGGTGTCGTTGGTTCTCCGAAATGGTCTCCGGACGGAAAGTTGCTGGCCTTCGACGCGCGCCCGCAGGGAAATGCGGAGATTTACACGATGCCGGCCGAGGGTGGTGTGCCGAAGCGATTGACGAATTCTCCGGGGGAGGATCACATCCCGACCTGGTCTCCGGATGGCGAGTGGATCTATTTCGGATCCGTGCGCGGGGGTGAGCATGAGATCTTCCGCATGCATACGGATGGGAGCGCGGTGCAGCGGATGACTCACAATGGGGGCTTCTATGGCATGGTCAGCCCGGATGGCAAGACTTTGTACTATTCCGTGACCGGGAACGGGTTATGGAAGATGCCTGTGGACGGGGGGACACCGACGCAGTTGCTGCCCGACAATCGGCGGAGCGCGTTTAGCTTCGTCGTAAAGAATGAGGGGGTCTACGCTGTTGAGGGCAACATGGGACAGCAGTATCCCATATTGGTTCACCCGACGAAGGGCGGAAAGCCACAGACGGTGACGATTCTCGAACGAAGGGTCCACCTGTTCTTCGATCTCTCACCGGATGGCCGTTACCTGATTTTCTCAAGCCCCGCGGGCGCGGTACAGGAGATCCGGATGGTGGACAATTTCCGGTAGCGTTTATTGGAAGTAGCCGTTGATATCGAGGATGAGGTGCGTGGTGTCGGTGACGAAAGCGCTGATAGAGCCGTTGGCGGCGGCGGGAACAATGGCGGCGTTGGAGACGACGATCCCGTCGTAATCGTTGAGCGTGGAGACGTGGGGCTGGGGGAGATCGGAAGGCCAGAGGGTGATGTAGGCGAGCAGGCCGGTGGGAACAACGGTGGCGTTCAAGGAATAGGCTTTCGCTGTGGCGGGGATACCGCAGGGACTGGACGGGACGACGATGGAGCGCGTTTCTCCGGCGGGTTGTATGGCGTTGGGGCGGGTATCGATGATGCGGCAAGGCGTGACGGTGTTGAAGGTGCGGGCATTGGCGCCGCCGGGCGGGGCGAAGTAGCCGTTAATGTCGACGATCAGTTCGATCGAGTTGGTAACGTAGGCGTTGATGGAGCCGTTGACGCCAGCGGGAACGATAGCGGCGTTGGCGACGATGGTTCCGTTGGGTGAGTTCAGGGTGGACACGAATGGTTGCGGTTGGCCGGTGGGCCAAGTGGTGAGAAAACCGAGTGTGGCATTGGTGGGGATGGCGGTGATGTTGAGGGAGTAAGCGGTTGCCGTGGGCGGAATGGCGCAAGGACTGGCGGTGACGTTGATGGTGCGGGACTGGTTGGCTGCAAGGCCAGAGAAGGGGCGGGTATCGATGACGCGGCAGGGCGGTGTGGGATAGAAACTGGAGCCTGCGTCCGCGGTGAAGTAGCCGTTGATATCGAGGATGACGTGCGTCGCATCCGTGACGAAGACGTTGATGGAGCCGCCGGTTCCGGCAGGCACGATGGCGGCGTTGGCTTTGATGCGGCCGTCAAACGAGTTGAGGGTGGAGACGAGGGGGCGGGGTTGGCCAGTGGGCCAAAGTGAGAGATAGCCGAGCGGGCCGGTGGGAACGATGGTGACATTGAGGGAGTAGGCTGCGGCTGCGGCGGGCACGCTGCAATTGGAGGATGGCAAGTTGATGGCGCGGGTTTCGTTGGCGGCAAAGATGGAGTTGGGGCGGGTGTCGATGATGCGGCAGGGAACGAGGGGAACGAAGCGGAGTCCGGTGTTGAGGTTCGCGGAGGAGGTTTGGGTGATGGTGAATGTTTGGCCGGCGACGTTGACGGTGCCGGTACGGCCGGGGCCGGTGTTGGGTTGGAGTTGGAGAGTAACGGTAGCGGTGGAGTCCCCGGTGGAAGAGGAAGTGAGGGAGATCCAGGGTGCGGTGGGAACGGCGGTCCACGGGCAACCGGGATTCACGTTGATTGTGAAGGCGGCCGCGGTGACTGTGGCCGGCACGGTGAGTGTGGAGGGGACGATCGTGTAGGCACAACCGGGGTTGCCAGCGATGGTGAAAGAGACAAACACATCCGTGTGGACACCGGCCGACGAAAGACGAATGAATCCGGTGTGGAGGCCTGAGGCGAGACCAGCGGGATTGACGGCAACGAGGAACGAGGGCGGTTGAAGGGCGACTTGGTTGACACTCAGCCAGGTGAGGCCTGATGCGGTGATCGCGGAAGCCGTAACGTTGAGCGGATTGGAGGTGACGGTGAGGGTTTGCGCAGGGGGCGAACCGGCGGCTGGCGTGTATTGAAAGGCGAGTGAAACTGGCTGGGCGGTGAGCGATGGGGAAAGGATACGAATGCGGTTGTTGCGAGTATCGGAGATGAGGATGTTGCCGTTGCGATCGACGGCGAGGCGGGCGGGGCTATTGAGTTGCGCGGCGTGGGCTGGTCCGTTGTCGCCGGAAAATCCGAGGGAAGAACCGGCGATGGTGGTGATAACGCCATCGGGCAGCACCTTGCGAATGCGGTGATTGCCGGTATCGGCGATGTAGATGTTCCCCTGGGCGTCGACGGCGATGCCCTGCGGATGGGCGAGGGACGCTCGTGTGGCGAGGCCGCCATCGCCGGAGAAGGCAGGGGCGCCGTTACCGGCGACGGTGGTCAGCATGCCGTCGGTGGAGATTTTGCGAATACGGTGGGTGGTCGAGTCGCTGATAAAGAGGTTGCCGGCGTTATCGGGGGCAACGGAGACGATGGCATTGATGGAGGCACTGATGGCCGGGACGCCATCAGAGGAATAGCCGAGCGACCCGTTGCCCGCCACGGTAGTGATGATGCCGGAGGGGGAAATTTTGCGGAGTCTGGGGCCATCGGTGATGAAGAGATTGCCGGCGTTGTCGAGCGCGAGGTCCCAAAGCGAGTCGAATCTGGCAAGGGCGGCGGGTCCGCCGTCTCCGGAATATCCACGTTGCAGGGAGCCGGCGATGGTGGAGATGATGCCGGCTGGTGTAACTTTTCTCACGATGGAGTGGCCGGCATCGGCGATGTAGAGGTTGCCCGCGCCATCGGCTGCGGCGCCGAAGGGAATGCTGAGTAAGGCGCTGGTGGCGGGCTGGCCATCGGCAATAGAGATTCCTCCGCCGGCGGAGGGGAAGATTCGGCCATCGGTATGAATTCGGCGGACGCGATCATTGGCTCCGTCGGAGACAAAGATACCTCCTGAGGCGTCAACGGCGAGGCCTTGTGGGGCGAACAACTGGGCGCTGGTGGCGAGGCCGGTGTCACCGGACAGTCCGCGGGTACCGTTGCCGGCAACGGTGGAGATGACGCCGGCCGGTGAGATTGCGCGGAGGTATACTCCGTTTTCGAGAACGAGGAGATTGCCCTGGTTGTCGACGGCTACGCCTTCCGGAGTGGAGATGGAAGCGACGGTAGTGATGATGCCTGCGGGAGTAACTTTGCGCACGCGGTGGTTGAAGGAATCGGCGATATAGAGGTTGTCAAGGGAGTCGACGACGACGCCGTAGGGATTGGACACAGAGGCGCTGGCGGCAGGACCGCCGTCGCCCTGGAAGGCGGCGACACCATTGCCCGCGAACGTTGTAATAATACCCGCCGGATTGATCTTGCGGACGCGCTGGTTGGAGGAATCGGCCAGAAAGAGGTTGCCGGCGCTATCAAAGGCAAGCGAGGTCACTTTGCCGAGCGTGGCATTGGAAGCGAGGCCGCCATCGCCGGAGTAGCCGAAAGCGCCGGTTCCCGCGACGGTAAAAATGCGCCCATCGGGTGTAATCCTGCGAATCCGGAAGGATTCGGCGAAGTAGAGATTGCCGACGGAGTCGAACTTGAGCGCAGCCGGGAAGAAAATCCAGGCGTTGCTGGCAGGGCCGCCGTCTCCAGAGTCGCCGTTCATTCCGGCGCCGGCGATGGTGGTAATCACTCCATTGGGCGAGACTTTGCGAATCCGGTTGTTGGAGGTGTCGGCGATGTAGAGATTGCCGACATTGTCGAGAGTGACGTCGAAGGGATCGGAGAGAGTCGCACTGATGGCAGGGCCGCCATCTCCTGAGAATCCGGAGCCGCCATTGCCGGCGACTGTGGTGACAGTCCCGGTGGAGGATATTTTGAAGACCTTGTTGCGAGTGGGGGAGGCGAAGTAGATATCGCCATTAGGAGCGGCGAAAACAGCCGTGGGAACGCCCAATGCAAATGCGGATGCGGAAATGCCATCCGGAGGACCGTCACCAGCCAAGGTGCGAATGGTGTACTGCGCGTTGGCGCGGGCGCCGGAAAGCCCGAAGGCGATCAGCGAAAGAGCCCACTTGGGGAGTGGCATTTTCGACCCTTCTGAACGCCATTATTGCGAAAAAGGATGAAGAAAGGGAAACGGCCGGTTCCCAGGGGAGTGGGGACCGGCCGTTCGGTGCAGTCAGGAGCGGGGAGATGGGTTAGTTGCCGGGGACGCGGCGGGGGTTGAACTTGAAGATGCCGGGATCATCTTCGTCCACTTCCACCTTGATCCAGTGCACGTCGTTCTGCGCGAAGACCTCGACGCGGGAGAAGTTGTTCACGCGGTCCGTGGGGCTCGCCGGGACAGCGGCCGGAACGCAGGGGTTGGTGGTGACGCAGGCCGGGTAGGCGCCGGTGAGCGGCTGATCGAGACGCATGTAGTGGGTGTCGCCGCCGAAGTAGACGACACGCTTGCCGCTGGTGAGGGCTTTCGAACGGAGGTTGGCGATGAAGGCATCGTAGCCGGATTCGGTGTATCCCTGGCCGGATTCGAGGAAACGCTCGAAGGGGTTGGCCTGTGAGAAGATGGCGACACCCTTGATGTCGTTATCAGCCGCGGCCATGGCGAAGGCGGTGTTGAGCCAAGTCATGTTGGCGGCATTGCGGGCGTTGTATTCGTCTTCGGTGAAGCCGGTGTAGACCTGCTGGTGATTGTTGTTGCTGCCGGGCTGATGCAGCGTGACGAACAGGACGGGGCCCTTCTTCCAGATGGAGTTTTCGGGGTAGCCTGCCTGCTTGGTGAGCGTGCGCTTGTTGATGCCGAGGCTCTGGTTATTGGTGAAGAAGGTGGAGCGGAGGAAGGCAAGGCGCTCCAGAGGCACATAAGCGCCGTTGTTGGCGCGGTGGCAATCGGTCCATTCATTGTCGCCGGGGGTGTAGATGAGGGCGCGGTTGAAGGAATTGAAGTAGGTGAGGTTCTGGGTGTAGACGTTGTTGTCGCAACGCGTGGCGCCGCCCTTGATATCCCCGATGTGGACGGTGAAGTTGACTTCGTCTTCATCGTCTCCGCTCTCGTTGTTGATGGCAGTGATGAGGCGCAGATAGGCGTCGGCCGGATAAACCTGCACGCCGTTAGCGGAGGGGTTGTACGGCATGTCGCCGATTACGGCAAAAGAGTAGCGGTCGTCGGCAGAGGCGAGGCCTGTGGCCAGCAAGGCAGTGAGCAGGCAGTTGCCCACCATTCGAGAAGTCATTTTTGTCTCCGTATTGAAGCTTTGAGTCAGATCAAGAACCGGCTTGTGGGAAGCCGTTGCTAGCGATAGTACTTTGGAAGCGGAGGTTTGACAAGGGCGGGCAGATGGCAGGTAAAGCTTTTGGAATGAATGATTTGGTACTTGATCTAAGGGTGCAGTAAGGGGATTATTACGATTGGATTACGACGGAATAGGGCCTGCAAATGAAGCGATACCCGGCCTGCCCGGAGGGTGGGGGCAGACCGGGTATGTTGGAGGGGTTACTAGTTGTTACCGGGGACGCGGCGGGGGATGAACTTGAACAGGCCGGGTTCATCTTCATCCACTTCGACCTTGATCCAGTGAACGTCGTTCTGGGCGAAGACTTCGATGCGGGTGAAGTTGTTGACGCGATCGGTGGGGCTGGACGGAACGGCGGCGGCGACGCAGGGGTTGACGGTGACGCAGGCGGGATAGGTGCCGGTCATCGGCTGGTCAATGCGCATGTAGTGGGTATCGCCGCCGAAGTAAACGACGCGCTTGCCGCTGGTCTGAGCCTTGGTGCGGAGGTTGGTGATGAAGTCGGCGTAGCCGGTGGTGGTGTAGCCCTGGCCGGGTTCGAGGAAGCGCTCGAAGGGGTTGGCCTGAGAGAAGATGGCGACGCCTTTGATGTTGCGGTTGGAGGCGGCGAGGGCGAAGGCCTGGTTGAGCCATGCCATGTTGGCGGCGTTGCGGGCGGTGTATTCGGCGTCAGTGAGGTCGAGGAAAAGACCGGTGGTGCGGTTCCGGTTGTTGTTGGAGCCGGGTTGGTGGAGGGTGACGAACACCACGGGGCCTTCGATCCAGATGGAGTTTTCGGGGTAGCCGGCCTGTTTCATCAGGGTGCGCTTGCGTTGGCCGAGGCTCTGATTGTTAGAGAAGAAGGTGGAACGGAGGAAGGAGAGGCGCTCGATGGGATCGTAGGATCCGTTGTTGGCGCGGTGGCAATCGGTCCATTCGTTGTCGCCGGGGGTGAAGATCACGGGATTGCGGTAGGAATTGAAATAGGTTTTGTTTTGGGTATAGACGTTGTTGTCGCAGCGAGTGGAGCCGCCCTTGATGTCGCCGATGTGGACGGTGAAGGATGGACGTCCGTTGTCGTCGTCGTCGCGGCGGCCTTGATTGGAGCCGTTGATGTCGGCGATGACCCGTTCGTAGTCGGGGGCCGGATAGACCTGCACGCCGCTGGCGGTGGGGTTATAGGGCATGTCGCCAATCACTGCGAAGGAATATTTTTTGCCATCGTCGTCATCGGCGAGCGCGACGGTACCAGTGCCGGTAGCGATCATGGCTGTCAGTAGGCACTTGCCAACCAGTTGTTTGTTCATTGCAGAATTTCTCTCCTGTACTTTATCTTGATTTTTTAACGGCCCCAGCGCTTGGGAATTGCGCTGCGAAACGTAATCTTGTTTAGCATCATATTGTTTTACCGATAACAAAACAACATGAATACACGCACAGGAGAGTACTGTATGATCTTTTAGAATCAACAGTTTACAGTTTTCTGAGTAGACAACTAGGGGATTCTGCCCTCAAGAATAGGGTTTAGGCTGGAGTATCTTCGACGGGGCGAGGCGAAAAATGCTGGGAAGGAAACGGCAACAGTAATGTAACCAACTTTCCGATAGTTTTCGTTATTTCTCTGAGGCACCTCCGGGGGTGGCAAAAGCCTGAGTTGGGCGTCGCAAGCCATTGATTACAAAAGAACTAAAGGCGAATCGTAGTCCCAAATTACTATTGCAAAGCTTTTCGATTGCAACTTACTATGAGTTCACATCACCTCAGCGGTACTGGGCGGAAGGAAATCAATAAGAGCCGCCCGGATGAGGAAAAAATAGAAAAAGTACAGGGAGACAGAAAAAAAAATGAAACAGGAAGCAATCGGCCGCTGCTTAACGGCCGCAGTGCTAGCCGCAGTACCCATGAGCCTGATGGCGCAGGGTCAAGGCGTTGGCCCGGCCCGACCGTTTTCGTTCGCTGCGATCGGGGATGCGCCGTATGAGCCGGTATCGGCGGGACGGCAAGTATACCCGGTGCCCGCATACGCGGCATTGATCAACAAAATCAACAGTGATGGGGACGTGGCGTTCAGCGTCCACATTGGAGACATCAAGGCGGGCAACACGCTGTGCGAAGACAACGTGTATGTGAAGAACCTGGAGTATTTCAACACCTTTGCCAAGCCGCTGATTTTCACACCTGGCGACAACGAGTGGACGGATTGTCATCGCGCCAATAACGGGAACATGAACCCGCTGGACCGGCTGCAACTGATCCGGGACACATTCTATCCGCACAACAAGAGCCTGGGACAGAAAACCATTCCGCTGGTGAAGGACAAGCGTCCTTATGTGGAGAATTCGGTGTGGACGGAAAAGCCGGCGATGTTTATTGCCCTGCACATGCCGGGCAGCAACAACAACCGTGACCGCCGCGGAACGACGACCTGGCAGGATCCGACCGATGCCGAATTCACGGCGCGCAATGCTTCCAACATGGACCTGCTGGACGATCAACTGAAGAAGGCCTCGCTCGATCCGCAGATCAAGCTGGTGGTGATTGCCTCGCAGGCGAATCCGTTTGAGCGCTTCCTGGAACCGGGACAGGGCTACACGGTGTCCGGTTATGGCGACTTCGTGGCGAAGATCCGGGCCTGGGTGGAAGCGAATCCGAACAAGCAGATGCTGTACATCCATGGCGACACGCACACGCCGCGGACGGGTCATCCGCTGACCAACCTGTATCCTTCGGCGACGCAACTGACTCCGGCTGGTACGGCGTATGCGAACTTCACTCGCCTGGAAGTTTATGCCCAGACGGCGGCGTTCACGAACTGGTACAAAGTGAACGTGAATCCGGATGGCACGTTCTCCATCGGGACGGTAACGGTTCCGTAAGCTGTTTTCTGGATTGAAGGAAATCTGGCCGCTCGTGGAATGATCCACGGGCGGCCATTTTCTTTTTGGCGCTAACGGAAGTAGCCGTTGATATCGAGGATGACGTGGGTTTCGTTGGTGACGTACACGCTCAGCGTGCCGGTGAGAGAAGCAGGAACGATCGCGGCGTTTGAGGTAACGGCTCCATCAAAGGCGTTGAGAGTTGATACGAGCGGGCGGGCGGAGTTCGATGGCCACAGGGTGAGATAGGAGAGCGGGCCGGTGGGGACAACGGTGACATTGAGCGAGTAAGCTGTGGCTCCAGCGGGGATGGCGCAAGGGCTGGCGGGGATGTTGAAGGCTCGGGTTTCGCCAGCGGCAAGGATGGAGTTCGGACGTGTGTCGGCGATGCGGCAAGGGGCGACGGATTGGAAGACACGCTCATTGGGACCACCCGGCGGCGCGAAGTAGCCGTTGATGTCGATGACGACGTCGGTGGTGTTGGTAGCGAAGAGGTCGATGGAATTATTGGCGCCCGCGGGGACAATGGCGGCGTTGGCTGTGACGGCTCCGGTGGGTGCGTTCAAGGTGGAGACAAAGGGCTGAGGCTGGCCGGTGGGCCACGTGGTGAGATAGCCAAGGGGGCCTTGCGGGACGGCGGTGAAGTTTAAGGAATAGGCGGTGGCGGTGGGCGGAATGGGGCAGGAGGCGAGGCCGATGTTGACGGTGCGGGTCTGGTTGGCCACCAGGGTGGCGTTGGGGCGCGTGTCGGCAATGCGGCAGGGCAGCACAGGGTAGAAGCTGGCGCCGGCGGAGTCAATGAAATAGCCGTTGATGTCGAGGATCAGATCGGTGGCGTGGGTGACATAAGCGCTGATACTGCCGTTATTGCCTGCGGGGACGATGGCGGCGTTGGCTTTGATGCGGCCGTCGAAGGAGTTGAGGGTAGAGACGAGGGGTTGACTCTGACCCGTGGGCCAGAGGGTGAGGTAGCTGAGCACCGATTGAGGCACGACGGTGGCGTTGAGGGAGTAGGCTGCGGCCGTGGGCGGGATTCCGCAGTTGCTGGCGGGAATGGGGAAGGACCGGGTCTGGCCGGCCGTGAGCCTGGGGCCGCCGAATGAGCCATCGGCGAGGCGCGTGTCCGCGACTCGGCAGGGGGCTAGGGGGACGAATCGCAGCCCGGGGCTGATGTTGCCGGCGGCGGATTGGTTGATGGAGATGCTTTGGCCCGCGATGATGGCCGTGGTGGCGCGGGCGAAGCCGGTGTTGGCATCGGCGGCGAGTGTGAGGGTGGCGGGTCCGCTTCCGGTAACGGGCCGGGTGAGGTTATTGACCCGAACCCATAACGCGAGGGTGGCTGCGCTCCACTGGCAGGGTGCGTTGGTTTCCAACGTAATGGTGGCAGTAGAGGCAGTGGCGGGGAACGTGACGCCAGTGGGTGAGACAGAGTAGGAGCAGGTGTTAGTGAGTAAAACGGGGATGTCCGTAAAGACACCGGCCGAGGTGAGACGGATGGTTCCGAGGTGGGTTCCTTGGGGAAGACTGGATGGATTGGCGGTGACGGTGAAGGTGGCTGGGCTGGCTGTCGTGACGGGGTTGACGGTGAGCCATGCGGGCCCAGCGGTGACGGCAGCGGCGATGGGGGCTCCGGAGGCGGACGTCGCCGTCACCGTGGCGGAGGGTGCCAGCATCGTAAAGGACAGCGCCGCAGGTTGGGCGGTGATGGTGGGTGTTAGCAGGCGGATGCGTCCGCTCGAATCAGTGATGTAGATGTTGCCGGTGGAATCGACGGCAAGGCCACTGGGGAACGGGATGGAGGCGTTGGTGGCCGGGCCGCCATCACCCGAGGAGGAGGGCTGACCGTTTCCGGCGATGGTGGAAATGACGCCGTTGGCGATGCGGCGGATACGGTGATTTTCGGTGTCGGCGATGAGAAGGTTGCCGGCGGTATCGAGGGCAAACGTCCGCGGGTTAAAGATGTTGGCCTCCGTCGCCAGGCGGCCATCGCCGGAGAATCCGGAGCCGCCGTTTCCGGCGATGGTGGAAATGATTCCCGTTGGGGACACCTTGCGGATACGGCTGTTTCCCTGGTCGCCGATGTAAAGAGCGCCCGCACCATCAACTGCGAGCGCGAGCGGCAGGTTAAGCGCTGCGTTGATTGCTGGGCCGCCGTCGCCTGAGAATCCCTGTACGCCGTTGCCGGCCACGGTAGTGATGATACCGGCAGGGGTGACTTTGCGGACGCGGTGATTGCCACGGTCTGTGAAAAAGAGATTACCGTCATTGTCGACGGCGATGCGGCCAGAGGACGCGATGCCGGCGTCAATGGCAGGGCCACCGTCGCCGGAGAATGATACGGAGCCTCCCCGGCCAATGGCCCGTTCGATTAGTCCAGCAGGAGAGATACGGCGGATGGAATTGCGATCTTCGGTGAGGTAGAGATTCCCCGAGCGATCAAACGCCGTGGAACTAGGGAAATCCAACGTGACGTTGAGAGCTGGTCCGTCGAGAACGGTGAAGCCACCGCCAGCGATAGTGGTCAGTCTGCCGTCTGTGCCGATCTTGAAGATCCGCATGGATTCGCCATCGGCGATGAACCAATTGCCAGCAGAATCGAGGGTGATGCCTGATGGTTTGAATTGCGCGTCGAGGGCCAGGGTTCCGTCCAGGGAGATACTGAAATTGCCATTGCCTGCGATGGTGGAAATGGCACCGCCAGGCGTGATGCGGCGAATGCGATGGTTGTAGCTGTCTCCGACGTAAAGATTGCCGGCGGCATCGAGATCGATGGCTCGGGGAGTGTAGAAGGTTGCGTTGAGGGCAGGGCCTCCATCGCCGGCGAAGCCGATGCCACCAGTTCCGGCGATGGTGGTGATTTTACCGTCGGCCGCTATTTTGCGGACGCGGTGGTTGCCCGCATCGCAGAAAATGAGGTCGCCAGCAGGGGTGGAGAGAATGCGGCCAGGGATGCTGAGCGAGGCAGCATGGGCGGGACCGCCGTCGCCGGAGAAACTGGCGGATCCGGTGCCTGCCACGGTGTCAAGCTGACCAGCCGAGGTGACGCGGCGGATGCGGTTGTTGCCTGTGTCGGAGATATAGAGATCGCCTGAGGGATGGGGAGCGAAGCCGCCGATGTAGGAGAAGGAACCAGCAATGGCAGGGCCTCCATCGCCGGAATAACCGGAGGCGCCGTTGCCGGCGATGGTTGTAATGATACCCGAGGGGGAGACTTTGCGGATGCGCGGGCCTGCTTCGGCGATGTAGAGATTGCCGGCGGAGTCGACGGCGAGGGCCGCAGGGAAGTAGATGGAAGCGACGGACGGATGACCGCCATCACCGGAGTATTTGGGCTGCCCGTCTCCGGCGACGGTAGTGATCACTCCATTCGGGGCAACTTTTCGTACACGGTAGTTCGCGGAATCGGCGATGTACAGATTGCCACCGGAGTCGAGGGCGAGGCCGAGCGGGAGGTTCAAAGCAGCGGAGGTGGCGGGGCCGCCATCGCCGGAAAAGCCGCTGAATCCCAAGCCCGCGACGATGCTGAGCTGGCCGGTGGCCGACACCTTGAAGACGCGATGGCGCTGCGTGTCCACGATGTACTGTTCGCCAGCAGGGCTGACGGCGATGGCTTCAAGATTGCCGATGGCGACTTGGAGTGCGGGTGTGTTGTTGGGCGGGCCTCCGCCTGCCACGGTGCGGATGGTGTACTGGGCTGAGGCGGAGTTGAGGAACAGCGAGAGGGCCAATGGCAAAAGCGCCGGCATTGGGTTTTCTTTCGCCTTCATTATGCCGGAATTGAAAGTGAATTAGGAGCGCGTGCGAGAGCCTTTGCGGTGCGTGATGGAGTCGCCGAGTTCGGCGCGCATCGCTTCCACGAGGGCCATTAGTTTTTTCACGGTGTCGGGGTTTTGGCTGGAGAGGTCGGTGGTTTCCTTGGGGTCGGTTTCCAGGTTGAAGAGGGCTTGTTGGTAGGTGACCGATTTCACGCCGCCGCGTTTGCCGCCCATGCCGATTTTGGCGGGGTCGGGGACCGCTTCGTCGGTGTGCGGGAGGATGAGCTTCCACTTGCCGGAGCGGACGGCTCTCAGTTCGTCCTGGTAGTAGAAGAAGAACGCTTCATGCGGGGTGCGTGCGTTTTTGCGGCCTTCGAGCAGGGGCCAGATGTCGCGGCCATCGATGGGGTGTGCGGGCAACGTGCCACCGGCGAGTTTGGCGATGGTGGGGAGAATGTCCATGTTAGACGCCATTTCGCGGCAGGTGCGCCCGGCAGGGATTTTCCCTTTGTATCGGAAGATAGCGGGGACTCGGAAGCCGCCTTCGAGTGCTTCTCGTTTGCCTCCGCGGAGAGGTTCGGGGGAACCGCCGTGATCGCCGAAGATGAGCCAGGGGCCGTTATCGGAGGTGAAAATGATGAGGGTGTCGTTATCGAGGTTGAGCCGTTTGACCGCGGCCATCAGTTCGCCGACGGTGGAGTCGATTTCCTGGACCACGTCGCCGTAGAGACCGCGCCCGCTCTTGCCCTGGAAGGGGGCGGTGGCGAAGATGGGCGTGTGCGGCATGTTGTGGGGGAGGTAGAGGAAGAAGGGCTTGCTTCTGTTGCGCTCCATGAACTGGATGGCGCGGGCGGTGTAGCGATGGGCGAGCTGGCTTTGGTCGGGATCAGTTTCGATTTGCTTTTCACCTTCGATGAGGGCAACGCCTGCTTTGCCTGCCTGGCGGGCGGCGAGATCCATGTTGCTGCCCATGTCGTTGGAGCCGGGCGTGCCGAAGTATTCATCGAAGCCGTGGCGCAAGGGATTAAATTGCGGGCGATCACCGAGGTGCCATTTTCCGTAAATGGCCGTCGCGTAACCTTTCTCCTTGAGAATTTCGGGCAGGAGTTTCTCTTTGTCTGCGATGCCGTTGGGGGAATTAGAATTGAGCACCTTGGGGATGCCGACGCGCATGGGGTAGCAGCCGGTGAGCAGGGCGGCGCGCGATGGGGAGCAAATGGGGGCGGCGTAGAAATCGGTGAAGCGCATTCCCTCTTTGGCGAGTTGATCGATGTGGGGCGTGCGGATGTCTTTGGCTCCGTAGCAGGAGAGGTCGCCGTAGCCCTGGTCATCGGTGAGGATGAGGATCACATTGGGCGGGCGCTTAGGAGCGAGGAGAGCAAGGAGAAGAGTGCGGCGGGTCATTTGTATTGGGACCAGGCTTTATCCAGTGCGGCGCGGCCGGACTGGCCTTCGTGGATGAGTACGCGGTAACGGAATTCGAGCGTCTTGCCGGCGTCGAGCGTGTAGCTGCCATCTTGCGTTTTGTCTTTGGTGAAGGCGCGCAGTCCGAAGGGATTGGCGGAGCAGAGGGAATAGCCTCGGGCGTGCCAGCGAGTGGGATGACGGAGGTTCGAAGGGTGATCGAAGATGGTGACGCCGATCGGTGCGCCGTTGACCTGCGCGGAATAGTTGACCCAGCGAGCGGGCTGGCCCCAGATTCTCTCGGTGGTCTGGAGGCCTTCGGAATTGAGGAGCGTGGCGCCGCGATCCTGGCGGAATTCGTCGGCCAGGCGGAAGGCGAAGCCGCCATCGTCGGTGTCGCCGAAGACGAGGGGTTGGTTGTGATCGGCGTGGATGGCGATTCGGGCGTCGATGATGAGATCTTGCTTGAGGTGGAAGGTGTAGGTTTGGTGGACGCTGCCGATTACGGCGCCGGTGGGAGTACGCATATCGAGATCGATCTGGCAGCCGTTGGCAATGAGTTTGGGTTGGCCTTTGGCGGCGAGGGTACTGGTTTTCTGGCGGCCGAGTTCCCGCCAGAAATCATGTTTGTTGACATCGCCGTGGCCCCACCAGATTCCGCGGTGCCAGGCGTGATCTTCCTTTTCGCCGGGGCGGGGTTCAATGGGCCAGCCTCGGGAGATGATCTGGCCCTTGGCGGTGCGCAGGGGGTAGAGGAACGGCTTGTCCCACTTTTCCGCGTAGTGCAGGGAGGTGATGGGTTTCGCGTTTTCGGTGAAGTCGATGAGGCCGTTTTCGCGGCGGACGCCTGAAACGGCGGCGAGGAGAAATGTTCTACGCAGCATGCGGCGGTTAAGCCCCTTTCGGGGTGGCCCAGTGCTTGCGGTAGTCGCGCTTGAGGTATCGGGCGGCGTCGGGATCGGCGGCGATGGTTTCCTTAGCCGGATCGAAGGTGATGTTGCGGCCGGTGCGTCCGACGATGTTGCCGAGGTGGCAGAGCATGGTGGACTGGTGGCCGATTTCGATGTCGGCGTTGGGGCGCTTGCGGCTAGCCATGGAATCGAAGAAATTCTGGAAGTGATAGAGCTCTTCGGGGTCTTTGCCGTTCGATTCATCCTGGACGAGGGCACCCTTCTTGTCGTAGACGCGATAGCCCCAGTGGCGATCCCAGCGGCCGATTTGAATCATGCCTTCGGTGCCGTAGACGGCGACGCCGTTGTCCTGGCCTTCCAGTCCGTAAGGATTCCAAATGCGCATTTCGAACATCAGCGCCTTGTCGCCGTATTCGAAGGTGAGGTTCATGGTGTCGGGCGTGAGCTGATCGTCATCGAAGAACATTTTGCGCGCCATGCCGGATACCCGATTGGGGACATCGACGCCGAGTGCCCAACGGGCGATGTCCATCTGGTGCACACCATCGTTACCTGCGTCGCCGGTGCCGTAGTTCCAGTGCCAGTGCCATTTGTAATGGAAGCGATTTTCGTTGNNGGCATGGCGACGGCGGGCCCCATCCATGTGTCGTAATCGAGTCCGGCGGGAACCGGCCCATCGTTTTTATGGCCGATGTTTTCGCGTAGTTGGACGTTCCAGGCTTTGGCCATGATGGCTTTGCCGATGCGGCCGGAACGGACAATTTCGATGGCGCGGATGGTGGACGGGCGGCTGCGCGATTGCGTGCCGAGTTGGACGATGCGGTTGTGCTTGCGCGCTGCTTCCACCATGAGGCGGCCTTCGCGAAGATTGTGGGAAGCGGGTTTTTCGACGTACACGTCCTT
>JAFDVS010000084.1 GCA_018268935.1 Acidobacteriota bacterium
TCGAACTGCGAAAGTCAGGTTAGGCCGGTGGTTGAACATGATGAAAGTGATGAAAAGTGATGAATTCCAACTGGGCGGCGCGTGCGGTCCCATCGCCACCGGCCGATTCGAAGGATACCATGGGGGATTCGATGGCCCAGCGGTATCTTGTTGATAAGTATATGGCGAAGCCCGTGTGAACGGTTTTCTATGGCGCCGCGTCAAGCACGGTCGAGAAACACGCAACGGTGGCGTTACCGTCTCCTGGCTGCCACAATCTGTATCCCCTCCTCCGTGATGATGCTGATGTGTCCAACCCACGTCTTATCTGCATTGAGCACGATGCGGGCTTCGGACTCCGCCAGATCCAGCAAGCCGGTGTCGCTTGTGCCCGCGAGATCCGTTCGAGCCCACAGCACGTCGTGGCCCTCTGCGCGAAGTGACTCCACGATGGGACGCGGAAAGTTCTCGTCGGCAAGGATGCGCAATTAGGCTGGAATCGGGAAGGCCTTGTATTCGTGGGCAAGATAGCTCGCGTAAGCGAGACACGCAAGAATGTC
This sequence comes from Acidobacteriota bacterium, assembly GCA_018268935.1. Lineage (GTDB taxonomy): Bacteria > Acidobacteriota > Terriglobia > Bryobacterales > Bryobacteraceae > CADEFT01. Next base: position 540 of record JAFDVS010000084.1, read on the forward strand.
CTCACGAGTCAGCCCGGGGTAGTTGGCGAGGATTTCGCTATCCGACTGTCCAGCCGCCAAGAGTTCCAGGATGAATTCCACGGCGGAGACGTGTGCCACGGATCACTGGCTTGCCTGCCAGGATCTCGGTGTCGACAACGATGCGCTCAAATTGGAGCATGAACACATTCTAACGTGCATCGATCCTATTCGGTGGCGCCAATTCCGGGCGATTGCCGCTAAATGGGGCGACGCGGGCAGTTCGTGGCTGAGGTCAACGCCGATTGTGTGGGGCTTTTGAGGAACTCGCCCGCACAACGCGCCGGGTCTACAGGCGGCACACGAGTTCCTGAGCATACTGGAGGACGCCCCGGCCTGTGCGGGCTTTTGAGGAACTCGCCCGCACAACGCGCCGGGTCTACAGGCGGCACACGAGTTCCTGAGCATACTGGGGACGCCCCGGCCTGTGCGGGCTTTTGAGGAACACGCGCAAAACGGAGCCCGCCCGCGCCTTGATGCGGACGCGTGTTCCATCAGAACTGGCGGCGCGGAGCGTGCCCTTTGCGCTTTGCACTGGCGCATGGGAGGGCTCCTTCGCCGGCCGTCCGGTTCGTTTTGTTGCCTGGTGGTCCATGCGTTTGTGCTGGCGAAAGTGATGAAATGTGATGAATGGCGGGTGTGTGGACTCCTGTGCTCGCGGAATCGCCGGCCGATTCTGAGGATACCATCCGGGAAGCGGTAGGCGCACTGCATCTTATTGATAAATCTTTGTTTGAGCCATGTACTGGCGCGGGTTTCATGCGCTCAACCCCGTGATGAAGCGCTCCTGGCGCCATGCGGTCAGGCACTGGTGAGAGCTGAAGACGATGTCCACCGTTGGATGGCCTTTGTTCAAGCCCGCTCCATGGGCACGTCCATAGGTTCGTTGATGAGGTTGGTTCGGAATCCCAAAAGGAACTGCGGAAAACGCAAAATGGTTTGGTGTGCTAGGGTATGGAGCATTCCCCCTTAAAGGAACTCACCATGGGTCGCGAGAAAGCATACATTGTCGGCTTCCCACCAGGCGGATACTTCGGCATCCAGTCTCCGCGCGTCTGCATAAAAGCCGCAGAAGCGTCCTGGGACAAAGATGATCTCCCACCAGATAGGCATGCCGGTCTACTCGCGATCGTAAAACAAGGTGCCCCCCTCCGTCTCCGGCGGGCAGTCCAGCAGTTCGCGCACTACTTCCACCGAGAAATGGGATTCGACTTCATCCAATACGAACTCACGGAAGCGGACGACTATGAGGCGTTCGTCTGGCACGAGCCCCACGATCTGGATGACAACGGAACAATCGGACTAGTCGGGGCGTGCTGCTTCCGAACACGACGATACAAAGAACTGGGGACGCTCCGCGCCCTGCAGTGGATATGGCTGCACCCGTACCGGCGACGTCGCGGCCTCCTCAAGAATGCATGGCCGTACTTCGAGAAGCGCTACAGGCGATTCGACGTCGAGGGACCACTCAGTCCGGGCATGACGGCGTTCATTAAGAAAACCAACTTCCCGATATGGGACAAGGAGTGGCAACTCGCAACAGGAATGCCATCACCACCAGAACAGGAATGAACGTACCACCCGCGTGGTGCCATCGTAAGTTTAAGATACACGTCATCGCCGAGGCCAAACCGATCAATTTGTGCTCGGCTTGGTAGTTGCGCGCATCAAACGGCTGGAACCCGGTTTGATGGGGGATGTGGTTCGCGGGGTCATTTCACCTCCCGCCAATCTCAATCGAGCGATGACCAGTTTCGGAGCATCGGGTACCGCACCTGTGAGATGCTAAACGGAGCCTGACAGTGTGTTCGTTATCACGGCGTACGAGTTGACCGGAAAGCCACTCGCGGCGTTTCGACGACGTAGAAAGAAGAAACAGCAATGAGTGAAACCAAGCTGCCGCAAGGATGGGATGAGGCGAAGCTTCGCCGCGTTCTGGCGCACTACGAAGGACAAACCGAGGAAGACGCCTTGATTGAGGATGAAGCTGGTCTGCAGAGCTCAGAAACGGTGATGACCGTTCCACATGAGCTTGTAGCAGAGGTGCGCGAGCTTATCGCCAAGCGCCAGCGCTAGGAGACGCCTATCGTTCGCAGAAGTGCGTCTGCCAATGGATCAGGACGCCCCGCCTTCGCCTGATTTGCGAGTGCAATGTGTGTACGCATCGACGACATCCAGGATTGTTACGTCGTATCCGAAACCTCCGAGGAGCCGCTCCAGAGCCAGCCGCCCGTCGATATCGAGGGTGTTGGCGCGCGCCAATGCCGCCACCTGCACCCAATGGGATTCGCGGCTGACCGCGTCCACAGCCTCGAAGTCTCCTTCCAAGGCAATGGGAAACCCGGCTTCCAGGGTGTCCACGCCGAGTTCGGTGAGTTTATACGCTAATTTGCAGGCCAGCTTGTATACCGGCCAGTATACATTTTTGGATCTCAGTTTCGTGGCATCATGGTATCGTCTCGCCATGCGCGCAACAACCGAAAACCCCAACATCCGCATCAGCCCACAGGCCAAAGCCACCTTGCGCGAGTTAGCACATAAGGAGGGCAAACCCATGCAAACCGTCCTTGATGAGGCTATCGAGCACTACCAGCGGGAAAAGTTCATGGATGAAGTGAACGCCGCCTATGCCAGACTGAAAAGCGATCCCAAGGAGTGGCGTGAGGAACAGGAAGAACGTGACGCCTGGGAAGCAACCGATAGCGACGGACTGGAAGACGAATGAGCCTCATCCAACCTTCGCGAGGCGACGTTTGGGAAGTCAGCCTGGACCCGACCATTGGACACGAACAAACCGGAACGCGCCCCGCTCTTGTACTTTCCATCGACAAGTTCAATCACGGCCCCGCTGAACTGGTGATCGTCCTGCCCATCAGTTCCAGGAACAAGAACCAGCCGCTCCATGTCGCGGTTACACCTCCCGAAGGAGGCTTATCGCTGCCCAGTTTCATCAAGTGCGAAAATGTCCGGTCAGTCTCCAGGCAACGGCTCAAACGGTTCTGTGGAACCGTTGCTGCACCAACCTTGACGGAGGTTGAAAAACGGATGAAAATTCTCCTGCACCTCTGAAAGTCAGCCCAGCCGTAAATCCCCCCCGATACTCCGCAACAGCGACTCCGCCAGCACATCGCGGCGTTCCGCATTGGCCTGGTTCGCAAGCGCAATCGCGTCGCGCTTCGCAGATTCGCCTAACCCCAATCGCTCAGCGGCAGCAACGAAATGCCGGTACGCATCCAGCACATCCAGCGATGTCACCTCGTATCCAAAGCCCTGCAAAAGCCGCTCCAGAGCGAGACGACCAACCTTGAAGGCAAAGTCAGGCTGGTTCCCCGCAAAGTCGCGCGCGGCGCGGCTTAACGTGCGGGGATCCGTTCTTCCCTGTTCCGCGAACCGCAAGGCAAGATCGTAGAATCCAGCATCCTTCGCGGCGGCGAAGTAGAGGCCGGGTTTGTGGGACGATTCGGCGAGATCGATCAAAATCCCCTGGGGATCCCGGCCGGGGTATTTGCGGCAGACGGCACGAAAGGTAGCCAAGCCCGTGGAGCTTTCGCTGGCGGTGAGCGCATACCGCTGATAGGCTTCGGCGGAGCGGCCGGCATCCAGCAGGATGCGTTCGCAGGCCGCATCAATGGACCGGTCGGGCTGATTCAGCCCGCGAGTTGCTTCGGCGTATGCCAGCGCCTCGTCGATCCTTCCTTCTTTGATCAACACATCGACCCCGAACTTCCGGTAAGGCCAGAAAGGGAACCGCTCGACGGCAAGCAGGTCCCAGAGGTCCTGATGACGCCCGGCCGCGAGCAAACTGGACAAGCAGACGCTGGCTCCCGTAGCGTGGGTAGTCGGCCGTGGGTCCGACCAGGCGGTGCGAACCGCTACAGTAAGGCGGTCGGCCCATTGCGAAGCGATCGCAGGTGATGCGCACAATTCGCCCCATTGGTCCTGAACCATCCAGAGGTAATCGACGCCATCGTCCTCGATTGCCTGCCACAGCCGGTCGAGCCATTTGTCGCGTGTCTTTCGATCCGCGGGCGCCGCGATCACCAGCGGAAGCAGTTCCTGCTGAGTCCAATTGACAGCGCTGCCCAAGGCGCCGGAGGAGGAATCCACCTGTTGCAGCGCAGGCCAGAACCGCTCGAAGAGAGCCACGGCTCCGTCTGCCGCCGTCACGGCATCGGTCTTGGACACTTTCTTGATTTCCGACACTGCTTCCTTCAATCGCTGAATGGCAGGGCTCGACCCTTTCCAGCCGTAGGCGCTGGCACGGAAATGAGATCTGAAACTCCACTGATGTTTGCTGGTCATTGGGATCGATGGGATTGTCGCATGACTATTCTACTGGCACCTACGAGGTCGAGCGCGTGATTTGCGACGGTGGGTGCCGGGGAGCACAGGGCCGCGACGTGCGATAAGCTTTGTTTATACAAGTCTGGTGTCTGATTGTTCGGGGATAGGAGTCACAAATGGAGTTGTATCCATTAAAGGTCTTCCTGGCGGTGGCCAGTGAGAAGAGCTTTTCGAGGGCGGGTGAGAAGTTGTTGCGCACGCAGCCGGCGGTGTCGCTGGCGGTGCAACGACTGGAATCGCAATTGGGAGAAAAGCTGATCGATCGTTCGGGGCGCGATTTGCTGCTCACCGATGCGGGCAAGATCGTAATGGAATACGCCCGGCGGTTTGAGAACCTGGAGCGGGAGTTGGAGAATTCGCTCGATGAGTTGCGCGATAATTCCACTGGCCGCCTGATCGTTGGCGCCAACGAATCCACCTCGCTCTACCTGCTGCAGCATATTGAAAAATACCGGCGGTTGTATCCGAAAGTAAAGGTGCAGGTGCGCCGCACGCTGTCGAGCCGCATCCCGGCGCAATTACTGGACGGCGACCTGGAACTCGGCGTCATCAGCTACGACCCAGGTGATGAGCATCTCCACACACGCGTCATCTTCACCGATCACCTCGCCTTCGTTGTCTCTCCCGAGCACCGCTTCGCCAAGCGCGGTTCCGTGTCGATCACCGAACTCGGCATGGAAACATTCGTGGCCCACAATGTTGTATCGCCCTACCGCGAACACGTCATCCGCGAATTCCAGCGCCATAAGGTGCCGCTGAACATGGACGTGGAAATGCCGACAGTGGAGACCATCCGTCTCATGGTGCAGCGCAACGAAGGCGTGGCGTTTCTGCCGAAGATGTGCGTGGAGCATGACGTGGAAAACGGGCAGTTGGCCGAGGTCACGGTTGAAGAACTGAAGCTCGAACGCAAGATCCGCCTCGTCTACCCGGCACGCCGCGGACTCAGCCATGCGGCGCGGGCGTTTCTTGAAGTGGTGGGGGGTGGGGAAAACCAGTAGCCGCGTCTCGCTAGTTCTCATCAACTCACGCCCAGTTGCGGCGGAATGGGAACGACGCATTTCACGGGCAAGGGCCTGCGTCCACCGGCGCAGAAACTCGCCGAGGCAAGGAAAAAGAAGACCAGAACCGCAGTGCGCCTGATTGGCAAAATCCGCGGATACTTCATCTTCAAAGTTCGGTATGGCGGCCTAGCGCAGCGCGTACTCCGGCAGCGGCACCGCACGAGGCTCTTCGGCAAACCACTGCGCCAGGTACTCATCGCTCACCCGCCGCCGCGCCATAATTTCCTTCCGCTTCCGCAGCGCCCCCGGCAGCGCCTTCGCAAACCGCCAGAACGCAGGCAGCGAACTCGGTTCATAAAACAAGCACCCACCCGCAATCATCAGGTCCCGCATCACAATCGGCGCCCAATGCTCACTCAGCACCGCGCCCGTCGTATTCTTCACCCTCATGAGAAACCGGTTCTTCACCGAGTGCATATTCAACACCGCCGGCACCTTCCCCCGCGGACCCGGCCGTACCCGCCGCACATGATGCCCCACCGCCGCCGGAACATACAAACAGCGCCATCCGAGCAACTGCGCGCGCCAAGCCACATCCGCATCTTCTCTATAGGCAAAAAAATCGGGATCGAAGAAGCCATCACTGCCCGAAACATCTTCAATCATGTCGCGCCGGTACATCGCCGCCGCGGCACTTGCGCCGAACACATACTCCGTATCCGGGTACTGCCCTTCATCCGGGTCCCCGGATCCGCGGTCGAAATGCCGCAGGTTGGGCGTGAAGTACACCCCCGTCGAGTCAATCACCGGCGACGGCAACGGCTCGAAACCTTTGCCGATCCGCAGAAGTTTGCCGCAGAGGGTCCCCACCCTCGTGTCATGCTGGGATGAGTCCAGCAACCCAGCAACGAATCCGGGGTGGAGGAGTACGTCCGGATTCAGAGTGAGGACCCAGTCACTGCGGCACGCGGAGATCGCCTGATTCTGAGCACTGGCGAACCCCGTGTTTCGATCATTCAAAAGCACCCGCACCCGATTCCGGAACGCAGCCAGTTCCATCCGCGTCCCATCCAGTGAGGCATTATCAACAACTACTACCTCCACCGGATAATCCTGCCGCAACACCGACTCCAGACAGGCGCCTATGTACTGCCGGCTATTGCATGTCACGAGGGTTACACAAACCGAAGGGCGGGTCATTCGCTTCTGGACCGAAGACCCTGCCAACACCGTTTTTTCTACAGCCACCCTCAACATCGGCAAAAAAAAATAATTACAGTGGGTGTAGTGGATCTGGCCATGGATGCGGTCTTTACAAGTGACACTCCGCCCTTGAACTATGCCGTCCGACGCCTATCGCGAACATCTCGCTGGATTTATCCGGTCAGAACGGGCGGGTAGCGCGTTGCAGGAACAAGTGGCGCAGTTGTTTGAAGAAATGCGTGAGGACGTTTACAGATATCTGCTGACCCTTGGGCTCTACCCTCCTCAGGCCCAGGAAGCCACGCAGGAAGTGTTTCTGCGCCTCTACGTCACCATGAAGAAAAATGAGGAGGAGATTCGCAGTCCGAAGGCCTGGGTCTACCGCGTGGCCCACAACTACGGCCTGAAGGTTCGCGCCAAGCAGAATCACGAGCCGCCTTACGATCCGGAAGTCGAAGTGAAGCTGCGCTCCAATGAAGCCAGCCCGGAACAAAGCCTCCTCGAGAGGGAAAAAACGATCCGCTTCCACCGCGCTATCGAAGGCCTCAGTGAACAGCAAAAGCGCTGCCTCTTCTTACGTTTAGAAGGGCTGCGATACCCCGAAATCGGGCAGAGTTTAGGTATCAGCGCCTCGGCTGTTGGCGAGTTTCTCCGCCGCGCCGTCGTGCGATTGAAGAAGGTTACTCATGAGTAGTTTGGACACCCGCAATCCGAACCACCACCTGGACGACGATCAGCTCCTGCGTTACGCCGACGGGGAACTTTCCCCGCGCGAGGCCGAGCCAGTGGAACGCCACTTGGCCGCCTGCTGGCAATGCCGCACGCACCTCGACGAGCTGACCCAGACCATCGGCAATTGCGTCCGCTACCGCAAAACGTTATTTGATGACTGCTTCCCTTCTCCACCAGCTCCCTGGTGTGACATCCATAGCCGCATGGCGGAAGTGGATGCCACACTAGGGAGCCCTTCTTTTATCTCCCGCGTGTGGAATGGGATGCGCCAGTTTTCCGCCTCCCCGCGCCAGTGGGCGCCGGTGATGGCCGGGCTTGTGCTGGCCGCCTTCGTCATCCATGAATTTCGCGACACCCCCACGGTGAGCGCCGCCGTCCTGCTGGACCGGGCCGTCACCGCCGCCGAAGCTCAGCCGGTCGCCAAGAAGCGCAAACTGCGCATCCGGCACGGCAACCGCTCTATCACGCGGATCGCGGGGCAAGGGTTCGCACCGCTTTCGCAGGCCGAGTGGGAATCGGCTTCGGCCCTGCAGGCCATGTTCGTGAAGGCCAACTACAGTTGGGAAGATCCGCTCAGCGCCGCCTCATTCAGCGCTTGGCGGAACCAGCTTTCGCAGAAAGAAGATGCTGTATCTCAACCAGATAGCGCTTCTTATCTCATCCAAACCTCGACCGGCACGGGTGAGCTTGCCTCGGCCTCACTGCGGCTCGCCTCCGCCGACATGCACCCGGTGGAAAGCACGCTCGCCTTCCGCAATCGCGAAGCGGTGGAAATCACCGACCTCGGCGAAGCTGCCCCGGCCCCCAACACATCCATTTCTCGCACATCACCGCTGACTCCCAACACTCCGCAAGCAACGCAGGCGCCAGCCGCTGGGTTGGCGCCTGCCTCAGCCGATACGGCTGCGGCGGAGTTACGCGTCGTCGCTCTCTTGAGCCGCATGGGAGCCGACCTGGGTGAGCCTATCGAAATCTCCCGCAAAGACGGCCACCTTCTGGTGACCGGAATCGGAATTGCACCGCAACGCCAAGTCCAAATTCAGCAGGAACTGGCGTCGCAGCCGGGCGTTGTGGTGCAGTTTTCCGATCCCTCCCCAGGTGCCGCTCCTCTTGCGGACAGGTCGCAGGAATCCCCCGCTGCGCCCGGCGCTGAAACCCGCGCCTGGCAGACGCAGATCGCCAACTACCTCGGCGGACGCCCGAACCTGGAACAATTCTCAGACCAGAATCTTCTCTTAATGGATGCGGCCATGTCCCGGGTCCATGCCTTGCGCAGGCTGGCCGATCGCTTCCCTGCCGCGAAAGAACGCGAACTGACCACCGATGAGCAGAAAACGCTTGCCGCATTGCGCGCCACGCACGCAGCGGCGTTGCGCGAAAAGATCAACGTGCTCGACCAGCACATGACCCAACTGCTAAGCGGCTTAGGGTTGTCGGCCGAGGCGCCCGCCCCGGTGCAGATCCCCGCGGACTGGCAAACAGCGAGCCAGGATCTGTTCTTCCTTTCGCGCAATCTGGAGAAGAGCCTCGGTGTCCTGCTCGGCAGCGCTCCCGGCGATCCCACCTCCCCGGCTCAGATCCATTCCCAACTGCGCCAGCTCCGAACGAAACTTTCTGCTTACGAAACGGCGGCAAACGCGCAACAATAGAGGGAGATGTCCCTCGCTGGGTGCCTGTTAGCGGTCTTGGCACTGATCGCCGCCTATCCTTGCGCGGCTCAGCAGCTCACGCACTTATCGGGACTTGTTGTTGATCCTTCCGAAGCAGCGGTTCGCGATGCTTCAGTAACCGTCGTGAGTGAAGATACCGGCTTCCGCCGTTCCGCTTCCTCGCAATCCGACGGCAGCTATGTCGTCGCCTCCCTCCAACCCGGCCTCTACAAAATCACGGTTCGCAAAGACGGCTTCCGTACGCTGATCCGCTTCGGCGTGAAGATCGATGTGGCGCAGCCGGCGCGCGTCGATTTTCAACTCGCGCTCGGCAGCGTTCAGGATGCGATCACCGTGGAAGGCTCCGCGCCGCTGGTGAACACCGACGACGCCAGCGTCGGCACGCTGGTCGATCGCAAATGGATTGAACGCGCGCCCCTCAATGGACGCGGCGTGCTGAGCCTGCTCGAGATGGCGCCCGGCACCCTGGTCACTCCAGCCACCCGCGGCGAATCGGGCCAATTCACGGCGAACGGCCAGCGCCCCAATTCGCATTACTTCACCATCGATGGCGTCAGCGGCAATACCGGAGTCAGCGGTGGCGGCGTCGCCGCGCAAGTCACCGGCGGAGCACTCCCCGGCATGACCGCGCTCGGCAGCTTTCACAGCCTGGTCCCGATCGAGGGCCTGGATGAATTCCGCGTGCAGACGGCCACCGCCAGTTCCGAGTTCGGCCGTCTGCCCGGCGCACAGGTCAGCCTCAGCAGCCGCGCCGGCGGCAACGAGTGGCACGGGTCGCTGTTCTACTACATGCGCCACGACAAGTTCGATGCCAACGATTGGTTTTCGAACAGCCGCAACCTCGCCCGCTCCCCGATGCGCATGAACGATTTCGGCGCCAGCCTCAGCGGCCCCCTGCATCGCGACCGGACCTTCTTCTTCGCCACCTATGAAGGTTTGCGCCTGCGGCAGCCGTTCAATTGGCGGCAGCCCGCGCCAACCGCCGAAGCGCGTACACTCGGGCCTGTGTGGGTACAGACGATGCTGAATCTCTACCCCGTGCCCGACGGCCGCCGGCTCGATGAGGACTTGGCCGAATGGAATGGCCGCATCCTGCGCCCGGCGCGGCTTGATACAGGGAGTCTGCGGCTGGATCATTCCCTCACTTCGCGCATCTCGGTGTTCGGGCGTTTCAACGAAGCGCCGTCCTCGAATCAATTCGGCAGCACCCAGATCAACCTGCTCGACCTGCAATCCCGCGCTCTGACATTCGGCCTGAACCTGCGCGCCAGCTCCACCGTGGTGTTCGACACGCGCTTCAACTGGAGCCGGTCCGCCGCGCAATCGCAATGGCGGCCCACCTCGCAGAACCTACCCGCCTGTTACCTGGAGCCGGTGACCAGCTTCTTCTTCCGCCGCAACGGGCTCTGCGATACGCTGGTGCGCTTCGGCATCGCCGGCGTAGGGACGCTCTCCTTCGGTGAAGAATCCGACCGCCGTCAAAGCCAGTGGCACCTGCTGCCAAGCGTGGCCATCCACACACGGGCCCACAAGATCAGCGCTGGCGTGGATTACCGCCAGCTCGCGCCCTATCGCCACGACTTGCAGGACGCCATCAGCATTCTCTCCGATAGCTTTCGCGACCTGGTGGAAGTGGGCACCTCATGGGTGTCTGTGGGGACACGCGTGGAAGGCAGCGCCGTACTGCGCGAAGCGAGCGCCTATGTCCACGACAACTGGCGCGTTCATCCGCAATTGACGGCATCGTTCGGGCTGCGTTGGGAGCATACGCCTTCGCCGCGCTTGACGCCGGAACAAATCGGCACGCCTTCGCACTTTGTGTATCCGTATCAGACGTCGATCTGGCGCAGCAGCAACGGCAATTTCGCACCGCGCGCGGGACTGGCGTGGCGGCCGTTCAGCAACGGCCAGCTCGTGTTTCGCGGCGGCTATGGGTTCTACTACGATTCGAGCCTCAGCATCGCCACGGACCTGGTGAATGGCGGCCCGCTGAGCCTCGCCCAATACACCAGCAATCGCAATGCTCCGTTTCCGACATCGCTGAGTTTTGGATTCCTGCCGGGGTTGCAATTGCCGCGCATCCGACAATGGAGCTTCAGCGTGGAGCGCAGTTTCCTCAACAGCAATGCGTTCAGCGTGTCGTACACGGGCTCAGAAGGCGTGAACCTGTTGCGGCGCGAATTGGGCGGACCCGAAAGCACGGAATCACACCGGCTGATTCTGGCGACGAATCACGGCTCGGCGGTCTATCACGGCCTGCAGGCGCAGGTGCGCCGTCGCTTCGCCACGGGTTGGCAGGGGCAAGCGGGTTATGCCTGGGGTCATTCGATTGACAACAGTTCCAGCGATTCGGCGCTGCACTACGCCGAGCGCGGGATTACGGCCGCGCGCGACCGCGGGTCGAGTGACTTTGATGTTCGCCATTCGTTCACCGCGGCCATGAGTTACGAATCCCCGGCACGATGGGGGCGCTGGCTGCGCGGGTGGAGCCTGGACGGGATCGCGCGAGCGCGCACGGGATTCCCGATTCAGATTCAATCCGCCGAGCACACGATCGGGATTGGGTTGGCGAATGCGTTCCGTCCGACGGTGAAGCCGTGGGCTCGGGTTTGGTTGGATGATGCTTCGGCGCCGGGCGGGCGGAGGCTCAATCGCGATGCGTTCGTGTCGCTGGGGGAGTTGGTGCAAGGGAGCCTCGGGCGGAATGCGTTGTCGGGGTTTGGCATGCATCAGATTGACGCGGCATTGCGGCGGGAATTTCGAGTTTCCGATCATAGCGTGCTGCATTTCCGGGTAGAGGCATTTAATATGTTGAATCATCCGAATTTTGCCGATCCGGTGCGGTTTTTATCGTCGCCTTTGTTTGGGGAATCACCATCGATGTTGAGTTTGATGCTGGGGACGGGAAGCCCTGGGAGTGGGTTGACGCCGGTGTTTCAGACGGGTGGGGCACGGAGTTTGCAGATGGTGTTGCGGCTGCGTTGGTAGTAGGATTTTTGCTATATTCGCGGCTTGATACTGCCCTTGTTGTTCTGGTGTGCGGGTTTGTTATCAGCCCAACCACCACCTATCCCGTATGCTGCTGGAAACTTCCCGGGAGCATTGGCCTATGATGGCACGCACATCTGGGTTGCAAATTTCGTCGAGAATGGCAGCGTTACGAAGTTGCGCGCCAGCGATGGCCAGATTCTCGCAGCGTACCCCGTCGGCACCCATCCTTCTCGGATCGTCACTGACGGCGTTAGCGTTTGGATCAGGACCTTTTATAGCGTGGTTCGCTTGCGAGCTTCTGACGGCGCCCCCCTCAGTTGGCCCCAAATCGGCACTCCGCACGTCTTCGATGGCACGTATCTGTGGCTGGTGGACGATACATCCCGCGTATTGCGTGTTCGGCCGGCGGATGGCTCCATAGTCACAGCTTACGAGCTTGCATTCATGCCCTCACAGATCGCGCTAGACGAAAACTACCTGTATGTCTCCAGCTTCTTTTCGCCCTACTCGATTGCCAAGATACGCATCATGGATGGAACGCTGTTGTCGACGTTCTCGACGCCGTATGGGGTATCAGCAATGGCATCCAACGGCAGCCACCTTTGGTTCGTTAGCAGAGACCTCTACAAGATGGACCCAAACAGCGGCACGGTCCTGGCCCAAGCCACACTCCTCGATAGTGGAGGAGGTACCGCTCTTGCCTTCACCAAATCACACATCTGGGGAGCGAATACGGATGGATACGGCATTCCTCGCTACCGCCTCGAAGACGCATACGTCAGTGGAGGATCAAACATATCGGGGCGGAGTCCTCGAGCACTGCTCTTCGATGGTGAGTATCTGTGGGCAACCATCGCTGACCCCAATTCAACGTCGGTTTTCAAGATCCCAAATCCGGACTACATTTCGGCAAGGGTGTCATCTGGGGGCCAGACGGTCTCCGTGGATGGGGAAGCCCTCACTGGTGTTAAGGAATTCTATTGGCCTGCCGGATCCAGCCATATGATCGCCGCTCAAGTGCCCCAAGCCATAGGGAACAGCCGCTATGTGTTCGATTCATGGAGTGATGGGGGACCAGCCGCACACACCATCACTATCCCCAAGCAGAACGTCAACTACTCCGCTCAGTTCCGCCTGCAGCACCGTCTCACCACCACCGCATCCCCGCCAACCGCGGGTACTTTCCAAATAGCCCCGTCATCCACCGACGGCTTCTTCAACGAGAGTAGAACCATTCAACTCACGCCGGTCCCCATCCCAGAATCTCAGTTCCAGTCCTGGTCTGGCGATGCCAGCGGTAACGCGAATCCTCTGACCGTAACCATGTCCGCACCCCGCAATATCACCGCCAACTTTGTGCCCACTTCACCGTGCACGTTCAGTCTCGCCTCGCCGTCCGCCGTGATTCCCGCCACCGGCGGAGCCGCCACCGTCACCGTCACCCCATCCAACGCCGCCTGCACCTTCACCGCCTCCAGCCCTGTCGATTGGGTCAGCGTCTCTGCGTCCTTCACCAGCGCCGCCTACATCGTTCAGCCGAACCCGACAACAGTTGCGCGCAGCGCAACACTCACCATTGCCGGCAACCCGTTCACCATCCAACAAGCCGGCTTTGACTGCAGCACATCCATCAACCAGACCACCGCCACCGCACCCGCCACCGGCGCAACACTCACCATCAACGTCACGGCCACATCTAACACTTGCACATGGTCCACCACCGGCGCGCCCTCCTGGATCACCATCACTTCCGGAGCCTCCGGCGCCGGCAACGCCACCGTCATCCTCCAAGTCCAACCCAACACCTCCGCCCTGCCTCGCGGCATCACCCTCCTCATCGCCGGCAACGGCTTCAACATCACTCAATCCGCAGCCACGCCCACCCCAACATCCAACCTCCGCTTCGTCCCCCTCACTCCCTGCCGTCTGCTCGAAACCCGAGCAGAATACAACTTCGAAGGACGCACCGGCTCCTTCGGCCCGCCTTACATCAAGGCCGGTGAAACCCGTACCCTCACCCCCTCCAACTCCACAGTCTGCCAAGTCCCAACATCCACCCGTGCTGTTGTTTTACACATCACGCTCATCCCGCGTTCCGGCGTCGACTTCGTCACCCTCTACCCAGCCGGCGAATCCAGACCCGATTTCTTCAGCATCCGCTCGCCCGACGGCCAGATCGTCGCCAATCAGGCGATCGTCAAACTCAACAACGGGGCACTCTCCATCTACACCTCGCACGACGCCGACATCCTGCTCGACATCAGCGGCTACTTCGCCGACGCACTCCCCACCGGCACGAACCTCGTCTTCTACCCCCTCACGCCATGCCGCGTCATCGAAACTCGCGCAGCCTACCGCACGCCCGCCGGCCCCTTCGGACCACCCACCCTGGCCAAAGGCGACACCCGCCGTTTCCGCTTCCGTTCCTCGCCGCACTGCGCCATTCCTACAGGAGCCGCCGCCTACTCCGTCACCCTCACTGCCGTCCCCCCGCAGCCACTCCCCTACATGACCATCTGGCCCGCCGGCAGCACACAACCGAACGTATCCAGCATCAACTCCTTCGCCGGCCGCACGCTTGCCAACAACGTCATCGTCCCTGCCAGCACCAACGGCGAAATCGATGTATTCGCCTTCGACCGCACCGATTTCCTCGTTGATATCAACGGCTATTTCGCCCCCGATAACGGCCAAGGCCTGTACTACAACCCCGTGACGCAATGCCGCGCCAGCGACGCCGATTACGCCGACGACACCACGCGCACCATCGCCATTCCCACCGCTGGCAATTGCACAGGAATCCCGGCAACGGCGAAAGGCTACGTGATCAACGCCACCGCCATCCCAGCAGGCTCACCGATGCCGTTCCTCACGCTGTATCCCAGCGGCCAACCGCGCCCCAATGCATCGGTGCTGAATGCCTTCGAAGGCCAGACAGTCACTAACACATCAATCATCCCCGCCGGGACGAATGGCAGCATCGATGTCTACGCCTTTAAACGAACGCGCATCTTGGTGGATGTCAGCGGCTACTTCGCACGCTAGCTGCCGATTACAATAAGTCTATGGCGAAGGATTACATCGAACAGCGCGAAGATGTCTACTACCTAGCCGGCACGCGCGTATCCCTCGACTCCCTCGTTTACGCATTCCATCGAGGGGAATCCCCCGAGACCATACGCCAGAATTTCGAGGTTCTTCAGCTCGAAGAGGTGTACGGGGCCCTTGCCTATTACCTCGCCAACCAGTCCGAAATCGACGCCTATCTGGCCCGGCAGGAGCAGAAGTCGCAGGAAGGCAGGCGAGCAGCGGATCCACTGCCGGAAACCTTGCGAAATAAACTTGCACGCATGCGCCAGAATGCGTAGCCTCAAATGAAGGTTCGTTTGCTCGCGGACGCTGATCTGAACCGCGCGATCGTCAGTGGTCTGCTCCGGAAAGAACCCTCCATCGACTTCCTGTCCGCGCAGGCGGCGGGTATTCGATCAGTCAACGTTGCCACTGCAATACAAGAACTGCACTTCATATGGCTCGCCTCCGATGCATCGGATTGGGTGGGCAGGCTCATCTGGTTGCCTCTTTAGTCTCACCGCAACGCATCCGGCAATATCACCCGCACCAAATCCACCTGCTTCTTCTCCCCCTTCGCCACTTCCACATTCTTCGCCGTCGAATCAAACTGCGGGAGAAACCCCGGATCGTACATCACCGCATTTCTATCCACCTTATCCCACGCATACATCTTGTACGATCCCGGTGCGATGCCTCGCACAGAAAACGACCCATCTTCGCGCACCTTCGCAAACTTGAAAAACGGCGCCGAACGATGCCCGCTCACCGGCACTAACGCCACGGTCCCAGTGGCCGGCTTCTGATTCTCATCGCGCAGGGAGCCCGTCAGTTCCCCACCCTCGGCGCTCAGCACCACCGTCACTTCCGTGCGCGGCGGCAACCCGTTGCGCAAATCAATCTCCCCAGCCGTCACATCCGCCGATCCCCAATTCACTGACTTCAAATACAAGCTCGAATACTCCCCCGGATTGACGCGATACGTATGCGGCTGCACGGAGCGAAACACCAGCCGCCCATGCTCATCCACCACCGCGGTTTCATTGCGCCCGGAGCCCGCCAGTTCAATCCTCACATCGGAAATCTTCGTCGTCGAAGTGCCTTCAATCCGCACGCTGCCCGGCACATCCATCGGCGCAATCGGATTCAACTCAATTCCGGAAATATCGTCGTAGGCCACCTGCAACGGCACAATCGCCGAGTGAATCAACCCGCGCACAACGCAACTCCCAATCACATGCAGTGCACCCGGAGCCACGCCGTTCAATTGAAATTTGCCGTCCTTGCTTTCGAGTGAAGTCGTTGAAGTGGACGTCCCCGTATCGCTGGCCGACATCAGTCCAATGGACACATTGGTTGCACCCTCCGGCACGTTGATGCGCCCGCTCAGATTCGCGTATCTCGTCTTCGGTAGGGAGAACTCAATCCCCGTCACCTCACGCCCCGCAGCCACTTCCAGTGCACTCGCGCCACGCGGCTCCGGCACTCCCGGGTAATACTGCGACATGAAAAACTCGGCGTTATCGGCCTGGGTCTGCACACGCATCGGATTGCGCGGCGATGTGCGCACGAAATATTTCCCCGGCTCCAGATCATAAATGCGAAATTGCCCCAAATCGTTCGTCGTGCCGCTGCGCACCTCGCGAAATTCCCTGCCCTTGCTGGTGTAGTGATAGGACAGCGCCGCCACCGGGATGCCGCGAATCGGTTCGCCATCGGTATCGAGCACCCTCCCCGTGATCACGCCCAACGGCGTCAACTTCACCACATACGCCGTCTTGCGATCCCCCGCGCCGAACGTCAACGGATCACGTAATCCCTGAGGCCCACCCTTCGATCCGATCGTGACGCTGGCGAAGCCTTCCTTCCGCACTACCAGCCGGTACACGCCCGCGGGCACATCGGCGAAGAGAAACTTGCCGTCCAACGCGGCCGCGGCGTTCACAGGCTCGCCCTTAGCCGTGGGCTCCAACGTGAGCGATGCCTTGCGCACGGGCTCGCCCGTCAGAGAGTTGATCACCTGCCCGTCGAACGTGATTTTCTCCTGCGATTGCGCCAGCAGCGGAATCCACAAACAAATCGCGAATAGCATCCTTAGGTTGAGTATGAAACGAAATCACCGCCGCCGTCACTACTTTTGCGAATACAGGCTTGATGGAGGCTGGTTATGAGTCGCATGACAGCGTGGCTGATTATCGGCTGGGTATCCGTAGAGATGGCGCGCGCGGGGCATCTCTTCGGCAGAATCCTCGAAAATGGACAGCCAGTGCGCGGGGCAGGAGTCATTCTGCGCTGCGGCAGTGAATCCCCCGGCGGCACCACCGATCCCGAGGGCATGTACCGTCTGTTCGCGAAAACCGCAGGAGCCTGCACCTTGGAAGTGAACGTCGGTGGACGGAGAGCCGTAGGCCAACTCTATTCCTACGACAAGCCCACTGCCTATGACTTCGATCTGGTGCAGGATGGCGGACGCTGGATACTGCGCCGGAGGTGACCCATGCCAGACCCGGAAAAGAAACCCCGCGACCATTGGGACAAGTTGCAGATCCTCATCGCCGGCCTCATGCCTCTGGCCTTGTTCGGCCTCGGCGCCATCGGCAATCGCGCTCTGCAGGAAGATCAGCGCCGCCGTGCGTATGTCGAACTGCTCAGCCGCCGCGAAGAGGCCGAAAGCAACCTCCGCAAAGACATGTTCGGCAAAGTGATCGAACAGTTCATCGGCACCGGCAAAGGCGACCTCGACACACGCATCCTGAACCTCGAATTGCTTGCCTACAACTTTCACGAGTCCATCGATCTGGAACCGCTTCTGCGCCAGGTCTACGTGCAGGCCTGGAGCGATTCGCGCGCCACCACGCAACAGCGCAAGCGGCTCCAGAAACTCGCGCAGGACATCTCAGCGCGTGAGATCGACGCGCTGCGGGAATCAAGCTGCATCAAGGAAGGCTACCTCGACTTCGACACCCTGCAACGCGAGAACGTCGCGCTCAAAGTCATCCAGGATAACTGCGGCCCCCACGGCGGGCTGCACGGCAAATGGTTCCGCGTCGACGCCATGACGAACCCGGAAGTGACCGACCTGCGGCGTCAAACGGAAGTGGATGTCGTCCTCTCCGTGCGTCCCAATGAAAAAGCGCTCAACGAAGAAAAACGGCTCTCCTTCACCGTAAGTCCGTTCGACTTTCCGATGATCGACAACGTGCGGCTGGAAGACCGCAGCCGCGTGTCGCTTATCATGTCGCGCGTCGATGATGGCGGAGTGATGCTCACGCTGGTGTACTTCCCCGGTTCGCGCACCAGCCTCAAGGACAAGCCGTTCCACGACGAAGTATTGCGAACCCTCGATGAATCGGGAATTCGTTAGGCGGAGGTGCGTATGACAAAGTTGGTGTGTTTTGTTTTGGCCTGTGTCTGGCTGGGCGCAGTGCAGGACCCGCCCGCTCCACCCGCGGCCCCCAAGCCCAAACCAATCAGCAAGGAATATGTTTTTACAGTAACGCTGGTGAAAGCAGGCGATGGCGCCCCCGTGGACGAAGCCAACGTCCGCATCTCTTACGGAGGCCAGGCGCAAACCAAACCTGCCAGCGCGGGCAGCGTAACCTTCCGCTTCAAGACCGACGCTGGCGAAGCCGTGGTGCGCATCAACGCACCGGGCATGGTGATCTTCAACAAAACCGTTCCGTTGAAGCAGGAGCGAATCGAATACCGGGCCGAGCTGGACTCGTCCGAATAAGGTGGCGACTGGCCTCCAGGCCGGTCGCAGTTCAGCCTGGGAAGGCTGAACTTAACTCAGAATCGGCAGCGAACTGCCTTCCGACGATGACGGCACTCGCAACTCCGGCATCGGCTTGCCCTGGAACAGGAGCCGGCAAGGCTTGGCGATCCACCGGGCCCACCGGTTTGCGCTCTTGCGCCGGGCGCTGTCCGTGGCAATCCCCGTGTTCGCATACATCTGCCGGTACAACTTCGAGATCAGCACGAACGCCAGCCGCGACTTAATGCTCTTCACGCAATCCGCCCGCGCCCATATCGCCTTGAAGCTGTAGAAATCGTCCCACACACGTTGCGTGCGCATGCGGATCTCATCCGGACTCATCGTCGGATGCGGCGTATAGAGCTTCGGCCGCAGATGGCCTGGGATCAGCCAGTAGCGATTCAGCGGCACGCCCTGTACTTCGCCGATCGTCGCGCTCTGTTCCTTCTCCCAGCGCTGGAAATCCACCGTTCCCGGGAACGGCGTCATCATCACAAACTGCGCAAACGTCAGGTTCGCCATCTTCGCCAGCGCCGCCGTGGCATCGAATGTTTCCGCGCGATCCGTCGACAATCCGAAAATGAACGACCCCAGCACATGCACACCGTGCTGCTTGAAGGTGCGCAGCCGCTCAGCCAGCTTATCTCCAGCCAGATTGAAATCCTTATAGACAGACTTCAATCCTTCCGGAGTCACAGCCTCCACGCCCACCAGCGCCCCCTTGATCCGAGCCTTGCGCATCGCTTCCAGAAACACCGGATCTTCCGCCGCTTCCATCGTGATCTGCGTAAAGAAAATCATGTCCGCAGGCAGTTCAGCCAAACGCTCCATCAGACGGAACCGCTCGGCGCGAAGGTATTCCAGTTCGGCAACACGCTCCGTGTTGTTCTGCTTCCGGGCCAACTCCAGGTCCGTGAACGAAACGGGATAAAAATTGTCATCCGCCAGTGCGATGAAACGGAACCCGCGCCGCCGCAACTGCACAATCTCTTCAATCACCGGATCGCTGGTGCGCATGCGCGGCTTCTGTCCATCGGTACGCCACACGGAACAAAACGAGCAGTGCTTCGGGCAGCCGCGAACAGTCTGCACCGAGGCCCACATATAGCTCTTCTCCGGCAACAAATCCCAACGGGCGCGCAGAAAGCGGTCAGCCGATACACGGCCACCGTCGTACACACGTTGCGGAGTGCCGTTGCGGCAATCTTCCAACACCTTGGCCCAAACCGCGTCGCCGTCACCCTTCACTACCGCGTGTGCATGGCCCAGTTCGTGCGGCTCATCCGGATACAACGTGGCGTGAATGCCGCCATACACGACATAAGCACCGCGCTCCCGAGCCATCTTGCCCACTTGCAGGCCGCGAAACACGTTGGCGGTGTGAATGCCAATGCCCACAACATCTCCGGGCTGAACTGTTTCGGGGCGAAATTGCTCCAGTGTCTCATCGGTGATCAGCGGATCACCGTACTCTCGCGGGGTGGCAGCCGCTAATACGTAGAGCCAGCGCGGCGTAATGACTCCGATGCCGAAAGCGACATCGCTGGGGTTAATGAGGTGGACACGCAATGTGTGGATACTCCTATCGGATCAAACCGAGCGCCGTGGACCGTTAGGGTGCTCATAGATCAACCTTAAGGAAACGGGAACGCTGGTAGATGATACCACTTCCCACAGGGCAAACGGGAGTGGAATATACTTTTTAGATCATGAAAAAACCATCCCGCCGAAGCGTACTGGCCGCCCCCCTCGCCGCCCCCGCACTCGCTGCTCCCGCCACCAGCGGTTTCCACAGCGCGCCCATCTACCAGAAGCTCGGCGTGCGCACGTTCATCAACGCTGTCGGCACCATCACCACCCTCAGCGGCACGCTGATGGACGAGCGTGTCCGCCAAGCGATGGACGAAGCCTCGCATAACTTCGTCCCCATTCACGAACTACAGGAAAAGGCCGGCAAGCGCATCGCCGAGCTCACCGGCGCCGAAGCGGCCTTCGTCACCAGCGGCGCTTCCTGCGCCCTCTGTCTTTCCACCTGCGCCACCACCGCGGGCGATGATAAGGAGAAGATGAGCCGCCTCCCCGACCTCACGGGAATGAAAAGCGAAATCGTCATCCAAAAACGCCACCGCAACATGTACGATCATGCCTTCCGCATGGTCGGCGTGAAGCTGGTCGAAGTGGTCACCGCCGACGAAATGAAGCGCGCCATCGGCCCCAACACCGCCGCCGTAGCCTTCGTTGCCAGCCACCATGTGCTTGGCCACAAAGTGGAACTGGATGAGGCTGTTCGCATCGCCCACGCCGGCGGCGTCCCCGTGATTCTCGATGCCGCCGCCGAAGTGCCCCCTGCCAGCAACCTTTCGAAGTTCGTGAAGATGGGTGTGGACATGGTGGCATTCTCCGGCGGCAAAAACCTGCGCGGCCCGCAATGCTCCGGGCTCCTTCTGGGGAAGAAAGAATGGGTCCGCAAAGCCTACGCCAACGCCGCGCCGAACAATTACTTCGCTCGTATCGCCAAGGTCGGCAAGGAAGAAGTGGTGGGCATCCTCACTGCCTTAGAACTTTACCTTTCGAAGAACCACGATGCAGAGCGCAAGGAGTATCACGCCATGCTCGACCGCATCGCCGCGCATCTCAAAGGCACGCCCACGGTCAAAACCGAGTACATCACCAACAACGATTTTTCGCATTCTCCGCGGCTCTCCGTGCAGTGGGATGAAGCGAGACTCGGGTTGTCTTTGGAAAAAATGGTGGAACTGCTGCGCACCGGATCGCCGTCCATAGAAGCCAGCGACATGCGCAGTTTCAATCCGCCATGGAAGGGGCTCGGCATCTTCCCCTACAACCTGAAGCCGGGCGAGGAAATGCTCATCGCCGCGCGGGTGAAAGAGATTCTGACGAAGAAGGCGTAAACTACTTCGTCTTCACCCAATCCACCGGGAAGCGGGCCAGCGTCAGCGTCGCAGTGCGAAAGTGATCCTGGCCGTTTGCCCCACGTTCATAGAACAAGTACACATCGCCGGACGGCGTTGCAGCCAAATCGGAATACCCGCTCCAAGAAGGCTCAATCACTCTCTTCACCGGAAACGTCTTCGCGCCGTCCTCGGAAAGATGCACCGTCAGATTGCGACGGTCGCGGTTCTTCCCCTCCTCTGCTTTGCCGTCCACACGCTCCAGATTGTCGGGATTCGAAAATAGGATATACTTCCCCGATCGCACAATCGCGCCCATGCAGATCGGCTCCAGCAGTTCCTTCTGAAACTCCGGCTTCGACCATTTCGTCGCCCCGTCCTTACTGCGAGTGTGCAACCGCCGGTGCGTTTTCGATTCGCTGCGCACGTTCAGCAGCACTTCACCGTTCGCCAGTTCCACTGCCGTGGTCTCGTTAGGGAACACCCACTCCGGCGTATCCGGCACGGCGATCTCCCCGCGGTGCCACGTCTTGCCGTGATCATCGGAGTAGATTGTGCTGGTCACCGAGGGACGATGCGCGTGCCCACCCGTACCCGTCGAAAGCCAGATCGGGATCACCAGGCGCCCGGAACGCAGTTGGATGCCATGTCCCGGCCCCGTCGCCAGCACCTTCCACGGATACTCCGGCCGGAACTTGTCGAACGCCGCGGTGATCTCTACAGGCTTGGTGAACGTTACGCCATCATCATCGCTGCGCATATAGAAGCTGCGCATGTACTCCACGCAAAAAACAAAATGCACCTGCTTTGTTTTGGCATCGGGAATAGCCACCGGATTGTTGAAAGTCACCTCGTTCGGAGTCGCCAGCTTCTGCGCCAAAGCCACCGGATTCTTCCGCACCGGCCCTTCCACGCTGGAAATCATCTTCCGGGGATGGAACGTCGCCCCCTTGTCCGTGCTCCGCCGCAGCATGATGTCGATCGTCCCCCAGTCCCCGCGCTCCGACTTCCGCGCTTCACAATACACGAGAATGGAGCCCTTCGGCGTAATTACAACTCCGGGAATCCGGTACAGCGCGTAGCCGTCTTTCCCCGATTCGAACAGGTCTGTCTTCTCAATCGCGGGTGCACCGCGCAGCGCCAACACAGGCGTCGCCAGTAAGGTTCTTCGTAACATCGCTGCCTATTTTATTGCAGAATGGGCCTATGTCATGGATGCGGGGCTTACTGCGCGCGCCGGGATTCCTCATCCCCGCCGTCTTAACCATCGGGCTTGGCATTGGAGTCAACGCCGTGGTGTTCCAGCGCGTCTCCTCCACACTGCTGGAAGCGCTGCCCTATCGTGCTCCGCAGCGGCTCACACACATCATGGAAACGCATCCGGAATTGCCGCGCACCCAAATCGCCGCACCGGATTTCGACGACTGGAAACGCCGCAACCGCAGTTTCGAAGCGATGGCCGCCTTCACCTTTCAAGCCGTGAACAAATGGGTGCTCACCGGCGAAGGCGAGCCGGAGATCATCCAGGTCACCCAAGCCTCGCAGGAACTGTTCCCGATGCTCGGCGCAACACCTTTGCTCGGCCGCTGGTACACCGCGGAAGAGGAATCGCGCAAAGCACCAGTGGTGCTGATCAGCGAATCGCTGTGGCGACGTAAGCTCGGCGCGAACCCGAACATCGTGGGCCGCACCATCCGCCTGGTGAACTTCGCCGTTACCGTCGTCGGCGTCGTCTCCAAACAGCAGGCCATGCCCGCGTGGGCTGACGTGTGGATGCCCATCACCTTCCTCGACCCCGCGCTCACCGAAAGCCGCAAATTCCATGCCCTCGAAGCCATCGGACGCCTGCGCGACGGCGTGACGCTGCAGCAGGCAGAGGCTGACATGCGCACCATCGCCACCAGCCTTGCCACCGAACACCCGTCCACCAATCGCAGCATCGGAGTGTCCATCATGCCGCTGCAGCCAGCGCTCACCGGCGATGCCCGCCCTGGCCTCCTCATCGCCTGGGCCGCCGTATCGTTGGTGCTGCTCATCGCCACGGTCAACGTGGCCCATCTCGTTCTCGTACGCACTGCGGGCCGCGCCCGGGAAGTGGCCGTTCGCGCCGCCCTCGGCGCATCGCCAAAACAATTGGCAGCCCTTCTGTTTTTTGAGAACGCCGCCGTCAGCGCCCTCGGAGGGCTGCTGGCAGCAGCCGTCCTCTGGCTCAGTGGGCAGCCGGTCCCGCCAATATTCGTCATCGCCGCAGTACTTCTGACCGCCCTGCTGCTTGGCATTCCCGCCCTCTTCCATCTCCGCGGAATTGACATTTACCAGACCATCAAGCAAAGCACCGGCGTCTGGAGTTCACACCGCAAGGCGTGGTTCGGCAATGCGATTCTCGCCTCGGAAGTGGCGCTCGCACTCGCCGTGATCGCCGGAGCAGCTCTGCTCTATCGCAGCTACGCTGCACTGCTCGCCGAAGACGTGGGATTCCGCGCCGAGAACGTCGCCGTGCTCGACACCATGATGCTCGGCACCTCATGGGAGGAGGGTTTGCGCCGCTTCGAGCAGGATGTGGCGCCACGCCTCCGCGCCATCCCCGGGGTGATCTCCGTCGCCGCCGCCAATTGCGCCCCAATGACGCTCTCCGCCTCCGACACCGGCCGCTACGCCACCCGCTTCGGCATCCCCGGCCGCAACTTCGATTCCGGCCGTTATCCCGTGGCGCAACTGCGTTGGATCACCCCGGATTACTTCGCCACCATGGGCATCCCACTGCACAACGGCCGCCTGTTTGAAGCAAAGGACCGCGGCAAGCAGGGCTACATCATCAACACCACGCTGGCTCGCCGCTTCTTCGGCAACGAAAACCCAGTGGGCAAATCGCTGCTCATCAACGTCACCGACCCCAAGCCGCAGCAAGTGCCCATTCTCGGCGTAGTCGGCGATGTGCGCGACCTCGGCCTCGATGTCGCTCCGCAGCCCACACTCTACATCTACGGCGCATCGCCGCGCGAAACCATCCTCGTCAAGACGGCCGTTGATCCCGCCTCGCTGTTGCCCATTCTCCGCCGCACCGTACGCGACATCGAACCCAACGCGGTATTCCCACTCGCCGCACCGCTCACCGATGTTGTGGCCGCATCGCTCGCCCGCCGCAAGCAGACACTCTCGTTGCTCGGCGCATTCGCCGCACTAGCCGCATTGCTCACCGCCATCGGAATTTATGGAGTGATGAGTTACGCACTCACGCGCCGCGCCAGTGAATTCGCCATCCGCATCGCACTCGGCGCAACGAAATCCAGCGTGTGGACACTGGTGCTCGGCAACGTCGCCCTCACCATGTTGACGGGAACCGCCGCCGGCGCGTGGATCAGCTATCTCTTCGCCCAGGCAATCCGCACGCAGTTGTACAAAACCGCGCCCGCGGATCCGTGGGTGTTGATCGGCTCAGCAACAGTAATCCTCATACTGGCTCTCAGCGCATCCATCCGGCCGATTCAAAAGGCCGTTTCGATTTCGCCGGAATCCCTTTTGCGGGAGTAGCTACTGCACCGCCGATTCGGCCTTCTCGTGGATCTCCTGCAGCGTCCACACCCGGATCGGATCGCGCCGCCGCGAGGCCATCGCTTCCGCCGCCGCCTTAGCCCCCGACATCGTCGTGATGCACGGCACGCGATACGTCAGCGCAAAGCGCCGGATCGCCTTCTCATCAGAGAACGAATGCCCGCCCGTGGTTGTATAGATCACCAGTTGCAGCGATCCCGCCTTCAGCAGATCCACAGCATTCGGCCGCCCTTCGTTCACCTTAAACACCGTCTTCACCTGCAAGCCAGCGGCCTGCAGAACAGCGGCTGTTCCACGCGTTGCGGCCAGAGTAAAGCCGAGGTCCGTGAACTTCCGGCCCAGTTCCACCGCATGCTGCTTGTCGCGTTCATTCACGCTGAGGAACACACAGCCCTGATCCGGCAATGGCGTCCCCGCACTCAACTGCGCCTTCGCAAACGCTTCGCCGAAGTTCATTCCCACGCCCATCACTTCGCCCGTCGATCGCATCTCCGGGCCCAGCGCCGGATCGACACCAGGGAACTTCGCGAACGGGAACACCGGCGATTTCACGAAGTACTGCGGCACCGGCAACACACCGGAAGTCTGCCCACCCGTGAGGTGCGCCAGATCCTTCAGCTTCTGCCCCAACATCAATCCCACGGCCACCTTCGGCAACGGGATACCAGTGGCTTTCGAAACGTAAGGCACTGTGCGCGACGCACGCGGATTCACTTCCAGCACGAACACCTTGCCGTCTTTGATCGCGTACTGCACGTTCATCAGGCCCACCACCTGCAATGCCTTCGCCAGTTGCACGGTGTAGCTCTCAATCGTCGTCCGCTCGGCAACACTCAGCGAAGTCGGGGGCAGCACGCAGGAAGAATCGCCCGAATGCACGCCCGCTTCTTCAATGTGCTCCATGATGCCGGAGATCAGCACGTCTTCGCCATCAGAGAGGCAATCGACGTCCACTTCCGTTGCGTCTTCCAGGAAGCGGTCAATCAGCACCGGCCGTGTCTGCGAGAACACCACCGCTTCACGCATATAGCGGCGCACGGTGTCTTCGTCGTAAGCAATCACCATCGCGCGCCCGCCCAGCACATACGATGGCCGCACCAGCACCGGGAAGCCGATGGATCGCGCTACCGCGATGGCTTCCTCTTCGCTCGTTGCCGTTCCGTTCGCCGGCGATGGAATGCCCAACTCCTCCAGCAATTTTCCGAACAGCTTGCGATCCTCGGCCAGATCGATGTTCGCCGGATCAGTCCCGATGATAGGCACTCCCGCGCGCTTCAGCGGCAATGCCAGATTCAACGGAGTCTGCCCGCCGAACTGCACGATCACCCCATCCGGTTTCTCGGTGTCGTAGATGTTCAGCACTTCTTCGAGCGTCAGCGGCTCAAAGTACAACCGGTCCGAAGTGTCGTAGTCGGTAGACACCGTCTCCGGATTGCAGTTCACCATGATCGACTCGACGCCGAATTCCTTCAGCGCATAGGCAGCATGGCAACAGCAGTAGTCGAACTCGATTCCCTGCCCGATGCGATTCGGGCCTGAGCCGAGAATCATCACTTTCTTCCGCGTAGTGGGCTCGGCCTCGCACTCCGACTCATAACTCGAATAAAGATACGGAGTGAAGCTCTCAAACTCCGCCGCGCACGTATCCACGCGATTGAACACCGCGGCCACACCCAATTCCTTGCGGCGCGCCCGCACATCCAGCGGCGTTGAGTTCCACATCCGCGCCAGCCGCGAATCGGAAAGCCCGTCGCGCTTGGCCTTGCGCATGGTCACCTTATCCACGCTCTCCATCGGCTTCGCCGCCAACTGCGCATCGAGCGCGACCACTTCATGAATCTGCCGCAGGAACCACGGATCCACCCACGTCAGTTCGTGCACCTGCTCCACCGTGTAGCCTTTTTCGAAAGCAAAGCGGATGTAGCCCAGCCGCTCCGGATTCGGCGTAATCAACCGGTGCCGGATCAACTCCTCGTCATACACTTCCGCTGTCGACGACTTTCCGGTTTCGAGCGAGCGAATGGCCTTGCCCAGCGACTGCTTGAACGTACGTCCGATGGACATCACCTCGCCCACCGACTTCATTTGCGTCCCCAGCACAGGTTCCGAACCAGGGAACTTCTCAAACTGCCAGCGCGGGATCTTCACCACCACATAGTCGATGGTGGGTTCAAAGCAGGCAGGAGTCTTGCGCGTAATGTCGTTCTTGATTTCATCCAGCCGGTATCCGACAGCGAGTTTCGCCGCGATCTTGGCGATCGGGAAACCAGTGGCCTTCGAAGCCAGCGCCGAAGAGCGCGACACGCGCGGGTTCATTTCCACAATCACCATGCGCCCCGTCTTCGGGTCGATGGCGAACTGCACGTTCGATCCGCCGGTATCCACGCCAATCTCGCGCAAACACGCCAGTGCCCCGTCGCGCATCATCTGATATTCGCGATCGGTGAGCGTCTGCGCCGGCGCAATCGTGATCGAATCGCCCGTGTGCACGCCCATTGCATCGAAATTCTCAATGGAGCAGATGATGATCGCGTTGTCCGCCAGATCGCGCATCACTTCGAGTTCGTACTCTTTCCACCCAAGCACGCTCTCTTCGATCAGCACTTCATGCACGGGCGACAAGTCGAGGCCGCGTTCCAGAATGTCCAGCAGGTCTTCGCGATTGTAAGCAATGCCGCCGCCCGTTCCGCCCAGCGTGAACGATGGCCGCAGAATCAGCGGATACCCAATGCGCGCCGCGAACGCCAAACCCGCTTCCACATTGGTGCAAAGCTGCGATTGCGGCGTTTCCAAACCAATCGACCGCATCGCATCTTTGAACAACAACCGGTCTTCCGCTTTCTTGATCGAATCGATCTTCGCCCCGATCAATTCCACGTTGTACTTATCCAACACGCCCGCTTCGGCCAGCGCAACGGAAAGGTTCAATCCCGTCTGCCCGCCCACCGTAGAGAGCAATGCATCGGGCCGTTCCTTACGGATGACCTCTTCTGCATAGGCCACGCTCAGCGGTTCCACATAGGTGCGGTCCGCCAGGTTCGGATCGGTCATGATCGTGGCCGGATTGGAATTGATCAGCACCACTTCGTAACCGTCCGCGCGCAGCGCCTTGCATGCCTGCGTGCCGGAATAATCGAATTCGCAGGCCTGCCCGATGACAATGGGGCCCGAACCTACGATGAGGATTTTGTGGATGTCGTTGCGTCTGGGCATCCTTGATTAAGACCTTTTCGAATCCTGCATTAAGTTGATGAAGTCCTGGAACAGATAGTGCGAATCGTGCGGTCCCGGTGCTGCCTCAGGGTGATACTGCACGCAAAACACCGGATGGCTGCGATGCCGCAATCCTTCCACGGTATCGTCGTTGAGGTTGATGTGCGTCAGCTCTACTTCACTGTCTTTCAGTGAATCTGCATCCACGGCGAAGCCATGATTCTGCGCCGTGATTTCCACTTTGTTCGTGCGGCGGTTCAACACCGGATGATTTCCGCCGCGATGGCCGAACTTCAGTTTGAACGTCTTTGCGCCCATCGCCAGCCCGAGAATCTGGTGCCCCAGACAAATGCCGAACACCGGCACTTTGCCGATCAGCTTCCGCACCTGCGCCGCTTGAAACTCCAACGGCTCCGGATCGCCAGGCCCGTTCGAGAGAAACACACCATCGGGCTTCTGCGCCATCACATCTTCCGCGGAAGTGCCCGCCGGAACCACAGTGACCTTGCAGCCGGCGTGCGTCAACCGCCGCAGGATGTTGCGCTTGATACCAAAATCGTAAGCGATCACTTTATACTGCCCGCCAGCCTGCGCCCCAATGCGTTCACTCGGCGAACAAGGCGCCACCGATTCGTTCCAGTCATAGGCTTGCCCGGTCGAAACCTTCGTCGCCAGGTCCAGCCCTGCCATCGACGGCGATCGCCGCGCACGATCAATCAACTCCTGAGGGTCCACGTCTCCCGCGGCTATCACGCCGCGCAGCACGCCGCCCATGCGCAGTTTGCGAACCAGCTTGCGCGTGTCCACTTCGGCGATGACGGGAATGCCGTGACGCGTGAGAAACTCGTTGGCCGATTCCTCACTGCGCCAGTTCGAAGCCACTTCGGCGAACTCGCGCACCACCAGGCCTTCAATATAAGGCCGGGCAGACTCGCAGTCCGCGTTGTTGGCTCCATAGTTGCCGATTTCAGGATTGGTGAGGGTAACGATTTGCCCTGTGTAGGAAGGATCGGTAAATACTTCCTGATAGCCTGTGAGAGAAGTGTTAAAAACGACCTCTCCGAAGCGCTGTTGGCGCGCACCAAAGCTGCGGCCCTCGAAGACGGTTCCGTCCTCCAGGGCGAGCAAAGCGTGATCCAAGGTTGGTTGCTCCTCTGGGAAGGTGTAACTCTTATTTGAGCATGATTCGCCGCCGATCTTCAACACCGTTTAGCGGTTCAACTTCATCACACGAAACATCGGCTTCTCCTTCTCGCCCGGCTCCTGCGTGTAGGTCTGCTCCGTCTTCGCTGCGTCATAGTCCCGCCACAGCCATTCCATCG
The DNA here is from genome assembly GCA_018268935.1 of Acidobacteriota bacterium. GTDB lineage: Bacteria > Acidobacteriota > Terriglobia > Bryobacterales > Bryobacteraceae > CADEFT01. The sequence continues at coordinate 30,324 of JAFDVS010000084.1, forward strand.
CCACCGGATACTCCGCACTGCCGTGCGAGCCGCTGTGCGACCCGTTCCCCCAGCTCAAATGAAAATCGTAGTCGCGCATCTTTAGCGAGTTCGCCATCTGGATGTTCTGCAGCGGCCAGCTCCCGTGATTGTTTTCCAGGTCCTGGTAGCCATCCTGCAGCCACACACGAATGTTGCGCTTCGGCTCTTTGCGAATTTTGAACGGATACACGTTGCCACCGTCAATCACTCCAGGCTTCCACTGAATGCTGGTGAAGCTGCCCACCCTCGATAGCACGCGGCTGAATTGATCGGGCTGAAACCACGCCACGTTGAAAGCGCAAATGCCGCCCGACGAACTCCCCGCGATGGCCCGGCTGTATCCATCCTTGCGGATGTTGTACTTCGCCTGCACCTCAGCCAGAATCTCATCGCGCAGGAAGCGAGCGTAGGTGTCGCTGACCGTATCGTATTGAATGCTGCGCATCCGCTGCGACCCCTTCATGCCCGGCGAAATGAACACCAGAATCATCACCGGAATCCGCTTCTGATGAATCAGATTGTCAATTGCGTTCAGCGTGCGCATTGACCCGTTGCGATCCGTATGTCCCGCCCCGTCCTGCCACACCATCAACGCCGCGGGCTTCGCCGCATCGTACTGCGCCGGCACATAAATCCAATAGTCGCTGGTCATGCCATCGTAGATCCGCGAAGTATGCACCAGCTTCTCCGAAAGCTTCCCTTTCGGCACGCCTGCCTGCTCGTAGCTCTCCGGCAGATACGCAGGCACATCATTGCGCCCACCCCACACTTTGCCGTTTACCACATAGTGAAACTCGTGCGACGTGCCCGGCGTCATGCGGCCCACATGTACCCATCGCTTCGTTCCGGCGGAATTCAACTTGCCAGAAGCAACATCGTCGATGAACAATTCCGGCTGCGCATCGGCCTCAGTCACCCATACGAAATTCGCGCCTTCGCCATACACAGCGCGGCCCGCGGCAATGTCCTCCGGCTTCATCAATCGCTCCACCGCGGCACGAAACTCCGCCGAGGCAGGCTTCTTCGCAAGCTCAAAAATCGAATCGGCACAGAGGCCCGGCAACGCCGCGCATAGCAACCACAGAATTCGCATCACGGACAAGACTAGCACTTCAGCAAAGCTGTGACGCAACCCAACCAACCTCGTTTCAGATTCTTTTCAGATTGCGGCACTATACTCGGGCATGCCGACACTTGCCCGGTTCCTTTTCGTTGTGTTCCTGTGGCCACCTGCACTGTTGCCGGAAGACACCGGGCGCCGGCAAGTGGCAAAGGAGTTAGAGACACGGACCGGGAAGCAATTGCCGGAGGCGCTTCCCCCCAGCCAGTCGGGATTTCGCCTCCCTCCGGGCCTGACCGTTACCGAGCGGTTAACCGCCGCCGACGCGGTCGCCATCGCGCTTTGGAACAATACGGCTTTCCATGCCGCCCTCGCCGCGCTTGGCTTGGCCCAAGCCGATGTGATCGATGCGGGGCTGTTGCGCAATCCGAGTTTCCAGAGCCTGATTCCAGTTGGCGCAAAGCCCTTCGAGTTCCTGTTGAACTGGCCAATCGAGGATCTCTGGCAGCGCAAAAAACGTGTCCTGGCCGCGCAAAAGAGTCTCGAAGTCATCACTACCGGACTCGTGCAGAACGGGTTGAACATGGTGCGCGATGTCAACGTCGCTTATGGCGACCTCTGGCTCGCCCAACGCCGCTTGGAAACGCTGCGCGAATCGGCGGCGCTGCGCAGCCGGATCGCTCTGCTGACGGAGCGGCGGCAGAACGACGGCGATGCCAGTGGTTTGGACGTAAGCCTGACCTGGAGCGATGCACGCTCCGCCGAGGAATTGGCTCGCCGTGCCGAAGGGGATATCGACATCGCACGATCCCGCCTGCAGGTGATGCTCGGAATGCGTGGCACACCGCAAACAGTGGAGACAATCGCCTTGCCCGATGTGCTCCCGGTTCCCACAGCCGCCCCTCTGCTCGAAATTGCCTTTTCCTCACGCCCTGACTTGCGTGCCGCGGAACTTGCGATCGAAGCGGGCGTCTACCGCGCGAAATGGCAGCGCAGCCGCGTCTTTACTATGGTCTGGCCCGTACTCAGCAGTAAAGAGTCAGGCACACCGATGGCCTTGCGCACTGGCCCCGGTTGGAATATGGAGATCCCGATTTTCAACCGCAATCAAGGCCAGATTGCTCGCGCCGATGCCGAAGTCATCCAGGCAGCCTGGCGATACGCCGCCTTGCGCGACCAGGTCGAAGCCGAGGTTCGGGACGCCCTCGCACGTCGCGAACAAGCTCACGCGTCGCGCCAGTTGCTGCGAACCTCGCTCAGACCCGCCGTGGACGCAGCCATCGCACAGATGGAAGCGGCCTATCGCAACGGTGATGCATCGTTTCTCAACGTTCTGGAGGCAACACGGCAGAAGTTCGACGTCCAGTTGCGGGAGTTAGATGCCGAAGCCGCGCTCGCTCGCGCTCATGCCGAACTCGAGCGTTCCATCGGAAAAAAACTATGACACAGCATGTCCCGTTGGCCCACTGCGGCCTGATCCTCGCGTTGAGCCTTTGCGGTTGCACGGCCATGCCGCAGGCGCCACCGCCGAAGAGCGCCGCGCCTCCCTCACAAGTATCTGGACCCAAACTCCGCGAAACGGAGCTCGCCACCGTGACCCTCACTGACAGCGCTGCGGCACGGCTTGGGATTCGCGTCGCGCCGGTCACCAAGGGCCGCGGCAACCAGATGCGACGATTCATCGCAGAGGCCTTGCTCCCGCCTGGACGTAGCCTTACCGTCACCGCTCCTGTGTCGGGAATACTGAAGGCAGCCACTGCCGCGCCGCTGCCGGGAAGTAGCGTGAAGCAGAATCAGGTGCTCTTTGCGATTACGCCCCTGCTGCCATTGCCCCGCGACCTCCGCGTTACGGCCGAAGCCGATGTCGAGCAGGCCCGTACCCGTCTGGAAACAGCGCAACTGCGCCAGGCACGCGCCGATCGCCTTCTCCAGGATCAGGTCGGCACCGTACGGGCGCAGGAAGATGCCCGTAACGAACTCCAATTGGCGAGTTCCGCACTCGCGGCCGCGCAGGCGCGCCTCCAACAGATCAAAAACGCGCCTCTCGAAGGCGACGTGACATTGGCCGTGCGCGCTCCTCAAGACGGAATGCTGCGCCAGATTCTGGCCAATCCCGGGCAAGCGGTCAATGCAGGCGCAGCCCTGTTTGAGATCGCTGATTTGAGCACCTTCTGGCTCCGCGTCCCTATCTATGCCGGCGAGGCCGCCGGCTTCAACTCCAATCGCAATGTGCGCGTCGAAACCTTGTCCGGCGCTCCCATCGGAGAGGCGCGGCCTGTGCCGGCGCCACCCACTGGCGACCCCCTCGCGGCAACCGTCGATTTTTATTTCGAAGCGCCCGCCCCTCGCCACAATTGGAAGCCAGGCGAACGCGTCGCCGTCATCATGCTCGCCGGTGCTGCCGGGCAAGACCTGTTGGTTCCCTACTCCGCCGTGGTCTACGACATTCAAGGCGGCGCCTGGCTGTATGAGCAAAAGGAAGGTCATCGCTTCGTCCGCCACCGCGTTCTCATCTCCCACACCGCAGCCGGAATGGCGTTCCTTTCCCTCGGTCCACGCGCGGGAACACCCGTCGTGGTGGAGGCCGCCGCTGAGCTCTGGGGCGTAGAGTTTGGAGCGGGCAAATGATGCGCTGGCTCGTCTCCTCTTCCTTACACCTGCGCGTGGCGATGCTGGCTGCCGCCGTCTTGCTTGTCCTCGGCGGCCTTTCTGTCGTCCGCCGCTCTCCGCTCGATGTGTTTCCTGAATTCGCTCCGCCGCTGGTGGAGATTCAAACCGAAGCGCCAGGGCTTTCCACCACAGAGGTCGAAAGCCTCATCTCCGCACCCATCGAAAATGCCGTCAACGGCGTCATTGGTCTCAAAACACTGCGGTCGAAAAGTGTTCTTGGCCTCTCCTCCGTCGTCCTGATCTTCGACAGCGGAACCGATCTTATGCGGTCGCGCCAGTTGGTGCAGGAGCGGCTGGCGATCGTCACCCCCCAACTGCCCGCCGTCTCGCGGCCCCCCGTGATTCTTTCACCGCTGTCGTCCACCAGCCGCGTAATGAAGATCGGGTTGTCGTCCACCAAGCTAAGCCAGGTGGAGTTGAGCACACTCGCCCGCTGGACCATTCGGCCCCGTTTGATGGCCGTGCCTGGCGTGGCGAACGTCGCCATCTGGGGGCAGCGCGACCGGCAGTTTCAGGTGCTCGTCGACCCCGAGCGTCTCCGCGATCTTCGCATTCCACTCGATAGCGTCTTGCTTGCCACGCGTGACGCCGCAATGCCCGCCGCCGGCGGGTTCATCGACACCCCCAACCAGCGGATTGCCGTAACCCACCACCCCGCTATCGCTGGCGTGGAGCAAATCGGCCGCATCCCCGTTGTGTTTCGCAATGGCTCTCCGGTGCTGGTGAAGGATGTCGCGCGCGTGGTCGAAGGATACCCGCAACCCATCGGCGATGCCGTCATCAACGACGGGCCGGGTATTCTGCTCATCGTGGAAAAGCAGCCTTCCGGCAATACCCTGGATGTGACCCGCGGCGTCGAAGCCGCACTGAAAGCACTCGCACCGGGGCTGCGCGATGTCGACGTGGATCCCACCATCTTTCGTCCAGCCACATTCATTGAGATGTCGCTCGAAAACCTGCAGCGGGCACTCCTGCTTGGCGCCGCCATGGTCATCGTGGTGCTGGTGTTCTTTCTCTATGAATGGCGCACGGCAATCATCAGCCTCTCCGCGCTTCCGCTGTCGTTGATCACCGCGGCACTGGTCATTCACTATTCCGGCCAGACCATCAACACCATGGTGCTCGCCGGGCTGGCGATTGCGCTTGGCGAGGTCGTGGACGATGCCATCATCGACGTGGAAAACATTGTTCGCCGTCTGCGCTTGAACCGCGCCAGCCCGTCGCCCCGGCCGGCCTTCGACGTTGTGCTCGACGCCTCACTGGAAGTGCGCAGCGCCGTCGTCTACGCAAGCTTCATTGTCGCCCTGATCTTCCTCCCCGTGGTGTTCCTCGAAGGCTTGGCCGGCTCCTTCTTTCGGCCGCTCGCCCTCAGCTATATCCTCGCTGTGCTTGCATCGCTCGGCGTGGCCCTCACCATCACACCCGCCCTGTCGCTGCTACTGTTGGCCGGCAGTTCGCTGCAACGGCGCGAATCGCCGCTGCTCGCCTGGCTCAAGCGGCGCTACTCGGGCTGGGTCGGCGGCATGCTGAACCATCCACGAGCCATACTGGGCGGCACTGTGGTCCTCCTGCTCGCCAGCCTTGCATCCCTGCCGTTGCTCGGCGAAGACTTCCTTCCGCACTTCCGCGAATACGACTTCCTGATGCATTGGGTGGAGAAACCCGGAACTTCCCTCGACGCCATGCGGCGCATCACCATCCGCGCCAGCAAGGAACTCCGCGCGATTCCCGGCGTACGAAATTTCGGCTCTCACATCGGTCGTGCCGAAGTGGCCGACGAGGTCGTTGGTCCAAACTTCACCGAACTGTGGATCAGCCTCGACCCGAAGGTCGACTACGAGAAAACCGTCGCCCGCATTCAGGAAGCCGTGGACGGCTATCCGGGCCTGTATCGCGACTTGCTCACCTATCTCAAGGAAAGGATCAAAGAAGTGCTCAGTGGAGGCAGCGGCGCCATCGTCGTCCGCATTTTCGGACCCGCTGTGGAAACGCTGCAACAACAGGCGCAGGTGGTGGCCGCCGCTGTGAAAGATGTCCCCGGAGTCACCAACCTGCAGGTGGAACCGCAAGTGCTTGTTCCCCAGATCGAGATCTCCGTGAAGCAGGACGCGGCGGCGCGCTTCGGACTCACTTCCGGCGAGATCCGCCGTTCGGCCGTCACCCTCCTCCGCGGCTCCAAGGCAGGCGAGATCTACGAAGATCAAAAAATTTTCGATATCTCCGTCTGGAGTGACCCTGCCCTTCGCGCCAATCCCGAAGCACTCGGTAATCTCCGCGTCGATACACCGTCCGGCGCCAACATCCCGCTCCGCGACGTCGCCGACTTTCGCATCGTGCCTGCTCCGAATGTGATCCAACACGAAAACACATCGCGGCGCATCGATGTCAGTTGCAACGTCAAAGGCCGAGACCTTGGCAGCGTCGCCCGCGAGATCGAAGCAAAAGTGCGGACGCTCGGCTTTCCCCAGGGTTACCACCCCGAATTCCTCGGCGAGTTCGCTGCTCGGCAGCAGGCGCGCCAGAGGCTGCTTTTACTGGGAATCGTCGCCCTCGCCGGCATCTTCCTGATCCTTCACTCCGATTTTCAATCCATGCGCCTCGCCGGGCTCGTGTTCCTCACCCTCCCCTTCGCTCTCATCGGCGGCGTCGTGGTGGCCTTCGCCACGGGCGGCGTGTTGTCGCTCGGCTCCCTCGTTGGCTTCATCACCGTGATGGGCATCGCGGCACGAAATGGCATCATGCTCGTCAGCCACTATCTCCACCTGCAGCATGCCGAGGGAGAAGTCGCGGGCAGTGCGCTGGTCATTCGCGGCTCAGTGGAACGCCTTTCCCCAATTCTCATGACCGGTCTCGCCACGGCGCTGGCTCTGCTGCCCATTGCTCTGGCGGGCAACAAACCCGGACAGGAAATCGAGCATCCCATGGCTGTCATCATTCTCGGAGGACTGCTCACCTCGACACTGCTAAACCTGGTCGTGATGCCCGTGCTCTACAGCCGCTTTGGATTCGACCAAAATAGACGTTGAGGACAACTATGAGAGTGTTGGTGGTGGAGGATGACCGGAGATTAGCGGACCTGCTGGCCCAGGCCCTCACCGAAGAAGGCTATGTCGTTGCCACGGCCACAAATGGCCCGGATGGATTCGAGATGGCCGCCACCGCCTCGTTCGATCTCATCGTGCTCGACGTCATGTTGCCCGGCATGGATGGCTTTGCGATCGCCAGACGACTCCGCGAGCGCCGCGTGCTCGTTCCCATCCTGATGCTCACGGCGCGCGACACCCGGCAGGACATCATCCTCGGGCTCGACCTCGGCGCCGATGACTACCTCACCAAACCTTTCGATCTGGAAGTCTTCTTTGCCCGTGTCCGCGCGGCTCTTCGGCGCGGACCGGCGTGCATGGGTGTGATCCTGCGCGCCGGCCCCCTCGAATTGAACACCTCCAGCCGTAGTGTCAAAACGGACGGCAAGAGCATACTACTTTCCCGCACGGAGTATGCCCTCCTGGAACTCCTGTTGCGGCGCAAAGGACATGTCGTGACACGGGATCGTATCCTCGAAGAGATTTGGGGCTGGGATCGCAACGTGGAGAGCAACACACTCGATGCTTTCGTCCGCCTGTTGCGTTCCAAAATCGACACCACCGGCGCCCGCAGTCTCGTCCAAACGGTCCGCGGAGTCGGTTACCGGCTCGATATCCCGGAGAACTAATCGTGCTTTCCCTTCGCCGGCGCTTGATCCTCTGGCATGCGGCCGTATTTGCCGCCGGACTTCTGGCCTTTGCGTTCGTCGTCTGGCTCGGATCTCGCCAGATTCTCGACGCGGAGCTGGAACGCTGGTTGAGCACGCAGGCCGACGGCCTTGACCGGTTCCTCCATCTGGAACTGCGCGGCACCAACGAAGCCGCCATCCTCGAAGAGGCCCGCGAGTTCTCCACCGGTTTGCCTCGAGGCAGCGGTATGCTTCTTTACCGCGCGGATGGAACCTTGCTTCTTGCCCGGCCATCCGTACTGCCCGCTCCCGAAGGCGGTTCGCGCTCCGGCCATGTGCTGGTGGACGGACTTCGCGCCCGCGCCATTCGGCGCAGCACCGTCGTGGAAGGGCAGCGGATGGACTTCGTGCTTTGGCGATCCACCGCGGAAAGCGACGCCACCCTTTGGAAGCTCGCCCGCCTGCTCGCCAGCTTGTCCCCAGTGTTCCTTGCCCTTGCCATTCTCGGCGGCTGGTGGTTGAGCCGCCGCACGCTGCAACCAGTGGATGACCTGACCCGCGCCGCCCGCGGCATGAGCCTCAGCAGACTTTCCGAGCGGCTGCTTGTGCCCGAATCGAAGGACGAACTTTACCGCCTCTGCATTGCCTGGAACGAAATGCTGGCAAGGTTGGAAGAGTCCGCCAATCGCCTCCAGCAGTTCACCGCCGATGCATCCCATGAACTCAGAACCCCTGTTGCCGTCATCCGCGCCGCTGCCGAACTGGCCCTGCGCCAGGAGCGGGAACCCGAAGCATACCGTCAGGCTCTGCGCAGTATCAAAGAGCAATCCCTCGAAATGAGCCAGTTGGTGGACAACCTGTTGAGCCTCGCCCGGGCCGAAGAACAGCAACTGCGAGCGTCCTTCCTGCCCGTCGATCTCCGCGACGTGGTCCGCGATGTTGAAAGCAATGCCCGCCCCGGCGCCGAAGCCAGCGGCCTGCAGTTGACGGTGGCGTTGCCGGACAAGCCCGCCACCATCCACGGTGACCGCGCCTCTTTGCGGAGACTTCTCAATCTGTTGCTCGACAATGCGTTCAAGTTCACGCCCGCGCCGGGGCACATCCAGGTCTGCGTCGGAGCTCGTCCGGACGAATCCGTCGTTCTGGAGGTCACCGATACGGGCATCGGCATCGGACAGGAACATCTTCCCAAGATCTTTGACCGCTTCTTTCAGGCGGACCCGTCCCGCTCCGCGCCAGGTGCCGGGCTCGGCTTGTCCTTGGCGCGCTGGATCACCGACACACATCAGGCCACCTGGGAAGTGGCCTCCGCTCCCGGCCAGGGCAGTCACTTCCGCGTCGTGTTTCGTCCTGCCCCAGCCGGACTACCATGAGAAGATGCGTTTCTGGCCCGCTCTGCTTCCGCTTGCCCTCTGCGCTCAAACCGTCCCCGGCACTCAGCCTCTCGAATGGAAAGGCGATAGCGCGGATCTCGTAGTCACCGGCATTCACCGCTTCCTCGATTCTTATCAGCGCCCCGCATCGGCGCCCACGCGGGAGCGCCTCGCCTACATCCTCGGCGCGACGGAGCCGCTGCAACGCCGCCCCATGGAGCGCCTCGGCAACCACCGTGTCCGCTGGCAGGTGCTCGAATCGCTGTATGGCGAAGGCATCCTCCTCGAACCCAAAGGCGCACCGAAGCAATTCATCGTCGCCATCCCGGATGCGGACGAAACTCCGGAATCCTTCGCGCGCGGCGTTGGATCCACCCTCGCCGCCGCCGGCGCAACCGTGCTCATCCCGCAGATCATGGATCGCCGCGATACCTACTCCGGCATCCCCGGCGGCCGCATGACGAACATGCCGCATCGCGAGTTTCTCTGGCGCCAGCTCTATCCACTGGGCCGCCACATCATCGGCCTCGAAGTACAAAAAGCGCTCGCCGCATTCCCCAGCGATCTCAAGATTCCCAAAGCCATCGCGGGCTACGGAGAAGGCGGCCTCATCGCACTCCACGCCGCCGCGCTCGATCCCTCCATCACAACCGCGCTCATCTCCGGCTACTTCGGCCCGCGCGGCGAACTGTGGAAAGAGCCCGTCTACCGCGATGTCTGGGGCCTGCTGCCGGACTTCCGCGATTCCGCCGTCGCTCAACTCATCCTGCCCCGCAAGCTCATTATTGAAGCAGCGCCTGGCCCTCGCCTCAGCCCGCCGCCGGAAGCGAAAGATCGCCGTGGCGCGGCCCCGCACGGTTCACTCGAGCCATTCACCCAACAGCAAGTCGCAGCGGAAATTCAGCTCATCCCGAATGCGAAACCCAGTCTGATCCCCAGCAACACACCCTGGTCGAAACCCGCGCTCCAGGCACTCCTCAACACCACTTCCCTTCCCACACCACCGCAACTCACGCTGTCCCCCGACACGGCTCGATTCGAACGTCAGTTCCGCAACATCATCGACTACGCACGCCGCATCATCCGCGAGTCACCCAAAGTCCGCACCGATTTCTGGGCGAAAGCCGATCGCACCTCCGTCGCCGCCTGGACCGCATCCACAACCCAATACCGCGACCACATCTGGCGCGATCTCATCGGCCGCCTGCCCGATCCCAACGTTCCACCCAATGCCCGCACACGCCTCCTCTACGACGAGCCGAAGTTCCGTGGCTACGAAGTGGTGCTCGATGTCTGGAACAACGTCCCTGCCTACGGCATTCTGCTGGTTCCCAAAGACGCGTCCGGGAAACTACCCGCGGTAGTCTGCCAGCACGGACTGGAAGGCCGCCCCACCGACATCGCCAATCCTCACGGCGGCAATCCCATCTACAAACAGTTCGCCGTGCGCCTCGCCGAACAGGGCTTCGTCACCTTCTCGCCGCAGAACTCCTACACCCTCGGCGACCGCTTCCGCCAGATCAATCGCAAAGCACATCCCTGGGCGCTCTCGCAGTTTTCCTTCATCGCCGGCCAGCACCAGCGCATCCTCGAATGGCTCGGCGCACAGCCGTTCGTCGATGCCAGGCGCATCGGCTTCTACGGTCTCTCCTATGGCGGCTTCACCGCGCAGCGTATCCCCGCCTTGCTCACCAACTACGCGCTGTCGGTGAACTCCGGCAACTTCAATGAGTGGGTGTGGAAGGTCGCCTCGCTCGACGCTCCCTTCGTCTATCCGCTCACCGGCGAATACGACATCCCCGAGTTCAACCTCGCGCACCTGGCCAACTACGCCGAACTCGCCACGCTCATCTTCCCCCGCCCCTTCATGGTGGAGCGCGGCCACAAAGACGGCGTCGGCTGGGATGAATGGGTGGCCTTCGAATACGCCAAGGTCTATCGTTTCTATTCCCAAATGGGTTTGAAGGACCGCACCACCATCGAATACTTCGATGGGCCGCATGAAATCCACGGCGTGGGCACCTATGAGTTCCTCAGGCGCCATCTGATGGGTCAATGAAGATGCTGCCGAGCTTCCGCTATCACCCCGACCCCATCCGTTCGGGCAGCGTTGTGAAATCGCCTGGCCTCTGCCGGTGCTGTGGCACAGCGCGCGGCTACATCTATTGCGGTCCGGTTTATTCCGTTCACGAACTCGACGACGCGCTTTGCCCCTGGTGCATCGCCGATGGCAGCGCCGCGGCAAAGTTCGACGCGCTGTTCGTGGATGACGAAGCGCTCGACACCGAGGCCTCCGAAGAGATCTACGACCAGCTATGCCGCCGCACACCAGGCTACAACTCCTGGCAAGCCGAACAGTGGCCGATGTGCTGCGGTGATGCAACGGCATTCCTCACGCCCGTTGGCCTCACCGAACTGCGCCGCGATTTCCCCGATCGGGAAAGCCTGCTGCTCAATCACATTCTGTTTGAAATGAAGATCACCCGGAGCCTCGCCCTCGAACTGCTGGAGTCCCTGCATCGCGAAGCCGGCCCCACCGCGTATCTCTTCGAGTGCCTGCATTGCCGCCGCCCGCACTTCAATGTGGATCAGGCATAGTGCAGGTGCCTAGTTCTTGGGCAAGTGCGGCCGCAGTGCAAAATCATACAGCGCCGCGCCAAGCAATCCGCCCACAATCGGCGCCACAATCGGCACCCAGAACACCCCGCTCCCATCCGTCAATCCATTGTTCTTGAACCCGCTCAGCACGGTGAACAACCGCGGTCCGAAATCGCGCGCCGGATTGATCGCATACCCGTGCAGTGCGCCGAACGACATTCCGATGGCCACCACCGTCAACCCCACCATCACCGGCGTCAAAATCCCCGAAGGCTGATTGCGCTCGTCCGTCAGCGCGAACACCACAAACAGCAAAATCGCCGTCCCGATCACCTGATCCAGAAATCCGGCAAACGGCACATCCGGAAACGCGGGGAACGTAGCGAAAACACCGGCCGTCTTCTCCAGCGCCGGATCGAACTTGAGAAACGCCTGGCGGTAATTCCAGAACACCAGAGCCGCCGCCACGAACGCGCCTGCCGTCTGCGCCACCGCGTAAGGAATCACTTTGCCCCACGAAAAGCCGCGAAATGCCGCCAGCGCCACGGTCACCGCCGGATTCAAATGCGCGCCCGTAATCTTGCCCGCCACCATGATTCCCAGCGTCACACCCAGGCCCCAGCACAATGTGATATTCGTGTAGCCCCCATTCACAATCTCGCCGGGCGCGCCTTTGCCGAAAAGCACCGTCATCGCCACCACACCACTGCCAAATAGGATCAGAACCATGGTGCCGAGGAACTCGGCAATCATTTCACCAGCCAACGTGGGTTTCATTCCCGGACAGTGTACCGCACTTGTCCGGGAACAGGCTTACTTCTTGCGAGCCACCGCGCGCCGTGCGGCCGCGGCCATGTTCGCCGCCGTCATGCCGTACTTCTGCAGCAATCCTTCGGGCGTGCCGGACTCGGCATAAGTGGTGACACCGACAAACTCCATGATGCACGGATGCGACAACGCAACCGCCTGCGCCACCTTCACTCCCAACCCGCCATCCACCAGGTGCTCTTCGCCCACCACAATGGCGCCGGTCTCGCGTGCAGCCTTGGCCACAATCTCGTTGTCCAGCGGCTTGATCGTCGGCATGTCCACTACGCGCGCGGAAATGCCTTCGGCTTCCAGAATCTCCGCCGCGCGGATCGATTCGGCCACCATCAGCCCGTGCGCCATCAGCGTCACATCCGATCCATCCAGCAGTTCGATTCCCTTCCCGATGGCGAACTGCTGATCCGGCCCGTACACTACCGGAACCTTCGCGCGCCCGGCCCGCAGAAACACCGGACCATTGTGCGCGGCAGCCAGCCGCACAAACGCCGCCATCGACACTTCATCGGCCGGGCTCAGCACGGTGAAACCAGGCAGCGCCGTCGCCAGGCTCAGATCTTCAATACTCATCTGCGACGGGCCGTCTTCACCGATCGAGATGCCGCTGTGCGTGCCCACTACCTTCACGTTCACATTGGGGTAGGCCACCGTCACTCGCAACTGCTCAAAACCCTTCGTCATCACGAACGCCGAAAAGCTCGCCACAAACGGAATCTTGCCGCTCGACGCCAACCCGGCGCCAATGGCCACCATGTTCGCTTCCGCAATGCCGCAGGTGAAGAAGCGTTCGGGAAACTCCTGCGCGAACCAGTGCACCATCGTCGACTTCGATAAATCCGCGTCGCACACCACGACGTCTTTGTTTTCCTTGCCCAGTTGCACCAGCGTCTTGCCGAAAGCCTCGCGCGTGGCGCTGCCCATCTTCAGTTCGTACTTCGTTTTCGCCGCCATTACGCAAGCTCCTTCAATGCCTTATCGCATTCTTCCTTCGTCGGCGCCATGCCGTGGAATTTCGGATTGTTCTCCATGAAAGAGACACCCTTACCCTTGATGGTGTTGGCCAGCAGCACCGTCGGCTTACCCTTGGTGGCCGCCGCCTCTGCAAACGCGTTGCGCACCGCCTGCAAATCGTGGCCGTCGAAATCAACCACATGCCAACCGAAAGAACGCCACTTGTCGCCCAGCGGCTCCAGGTCCATGATGTCCTTCACGAAGCCATCCAACTGGATCTTGTTGTAGTCGACAATGGCCACAATGTTATCCAGCTTGTGGAACGCAGCGAACATCGCCGCCTCCCAGATCTGCCCTTCCTGGATCTCGCCATCGCCCAGCATCACAAAGGTCCGCGACGGATTGCCATCCATGCGCGCAGCCAGGCCCATGCCGATGGCCACCGACAGCCCTTGCCCCAGCGAACCCGTCGAAGCTTCCAGCGCCGGAATAAACCGCCGGTCCGGATGCCCCTGATAGATTGAGCCCATCTTGCGCAGGGTCTTCAACTGATCCACCGGGGTGTATCCGCACTCCGCCATGACGGCGTACAAAACAGGACACGCATGTCCTTTTCCCAGGATGAACCGGTCGCGCTCCGCCCACTGTGGATTCTTCGCATCGTGGCGCATCACTTCCCGGTAAAGAACAGCCAGCGTTTCCACTGCGGAGAGCGAACCACCGGGGTGCCCCGACTTGGCTTCGGTGATCATCTCCACGATGTGCCGGCGGATTTTCTTACAGAAGTCTTCCAACTCGTGAATGTCTCTGGTTTGCATGAGGGGAATTGCCTATTATCCCATACACACCGCTACTATAAAAAGGTGTTCCACGTTCTTGAGTCCCGCATCCAATCCGCCTTCGCCCGGTTCGTCCAGGCACGCTATGGCGCCGAAACACCCGTTCTCACGGAGCAGCCGAAACAATCCAGCTTCGGTGAGCTCGCCCTCCCCATCGCCTTCCAACTCGCCCGCCAGTTGAAGAAAGCTCCCAAGGCCATTGCCGCCGAAATCGTCGAAGGCATCGGCCCCGTGGAAGGCGTAGCCGCCATGGAAATCGCCGGCAACGGCTACATCAACGTCCGCCTCGATCGCGGCGCCTTCGGGCGCATGCTGCTCGACACCGCCGCCGAAGCCCCCACCCCCAAACCCGGCAAGATCATCGTCGAGCACACCAACATCAATCCAAACAAAGCCGCCCACATCGGCCACCTGCGCAATTCCGTGCTCGGCGACACCTTCTGCCGCGCTCTGCGCGCCTGCGGCAACTCGGTCGAAGTCCAGAACTACATCGACAACACCGGCGTCCAAGTCGCCGATGTCGTCGTCGCCTTCCACTTCCTCGAAAAGAAATCCCTCGCCGAAGTCCAGGAACTCATCCGCTCCTCCCGCTTCGATTACGTCTGCTGGGATCTCTATGCCCGCATATCCTCCTATTACAAGGATCACCCCGAAGCCATCGAGTGGCGCAAACAAACGCTGCATGAAATCGAGGAAGGCCACGGCGAAATCGCCGAAATGGGCCACATCGTCGCCGACGCCATTGTCGAATGCCACCTCGCCACCATGCGCCGCCTCGATATCACTTACGACGTCCTCCCGCGGGAAAGCGAAATCCTCCATCTCAAATTCTGGGCCACCGCCTTTGAGCAGCTCAAAGAGCGCAAGGCCATCTACTTCGAAAACGAAGGCAAAAACAAAGGCTGCTGGGTCATGCCCGGCGAACACTTCGGCGGCGGCGAAGAGACTGAGGACAGCAAAGTCATCGTCCGCTCCAACGGCACAGTCACCTACGTCGGCAAGGATATCGCCTACCAGATGTGGAAATTCGGCCTGCTCGGCAAGGATTTCTATTATAAAATTCTGAAAACCTACGAAGACGGCCACCTCATCTGGGTCTCCACCACTGAGCCCACCACGGGCGCACCCTCCTTCGGCAGCGGCTCCCAGGTGTTCAACGTCATTGACTCCCGCCAATCCTACCTCCAGGATGTCGTCGTGGCCGGCCTCCGCCAGCTCGGCTATCACCAACAGGCCGAAAAATCCATCCATTTCTCCTATGAAATGGTCGCCCTCAGCCCGCGCACCTGCGTCGAACTCGGCATCGAGCTCTCCGACGAGGACAAAAAGCGCCCCTATGTCGAGGTCTCCGGCCGCAAAGGCCTCGGCGTCAAAGCCGACGACCTCATCGACAAGCTGATCGAAAACGCCCAGCGCGAAGTCGATTCCCGCAACCCCGATCGCCCCGCCGAGGAGCGCCGCAAAGTCGCCGAAGCCATCGCCACCGGCGCCCTGCGCTATTTCTTACTCAAATTCACGCGCAATACCGTAATCGCCTTCGATTTCCAGGAAGCACTCAGCTTTGAAGGCGACACCGGCCCTTACGTCCAGTACGCCGCCGTCCGCGCCCGCAAAATCCTCCTCAAACTCGCCGAACGAGGCGAAATGCTGCCCGATTTTTCCACCGCTCTCCCCACCGAAGCCATGGCCCGCCAACTGGCAGGCGAAGACTTCTGGCAGTTGCTCCTCTCCGCCTCCAAATCCGGCTCCGCCATCGAACGCTCCGTCGCTTCCGGCGAGCCCTCGCACATCGCCCGCTACGCCTTCCAACTCGCACAGGACTTCAGCAACTTCTACGCCAAGTACCGCGTCGTCGATGAACAGAACCCCGAAACCCGCGCCCTCCTTCTCTGGACGACACAGTATTTCCGCCATCAGTTGGAATACACACTCGGCGTTCTGGGCATCGAGATACCTGAATACATGTGACGGTGGACAACCTGAGCCCAAGACAGTACTCAGCGGTTCTCCGCACAGCAGTTCAGGTATTTACCTAAGTGAACTGATCTCGCGCTTACCGTTATAGTAAAAATCACATAAAACGTATTTCAAATGTAAGTTTCGAAGGCCGCTGACTACGGCTCATCGGAGGGGCTTAGCCGGGCTGCATAGGGGCACGCCTGCGTTCGTTCACTTCCCTCTTTAGCAAAGCCGCTGGGATTGCCAGATTCGCCTTCCTTCTATCGCTATCGGACTTGCCACCGTCCGAGGAAGGATCTGTCAGCTCATGCTTGTCTGTGACAGCCGAGAAGGGTTAGACCTGCCCTCGCCCCTCACCACGCACACCATCCTGGTTGTGGTCCGGGACCCCCAGGTTGCCAGTGCCATCCGCCAGTCTGTCGAGTTCGCCAATCCCGCTGTTCATCTCTGCATCGCCGAATCCGGCAGCGACGCCTTAGCCACGCTGCAGCGCGAACCCGTCTCTCTCGCCATCACCATCCTCCCGGTGAAAACCGGCTTTGAATTTGTCGCTATTGCCTCGGAACGTTTCCCCGCCCTGCCCCATGTCGTCGCCTCCTGCCCCCAGGCAGATGAACTCGACGATGTCGCCCTGCGGCTGATGGATCTGCTCGAACATCACGAGGAAGAGATGTACGTAGATCGCCTCGCCGTGGCCCTCGTGGAACAACTCATTCTCCACCGCGTCACTTCCGGATTCCTCCGCTCCATCTCCTTGCTCGATGTCGTTCGCCGCATTGAGTCGGGATGTTGCACATCGACACTATCCTTGCGGCGCCCGGACACCAACGCGCAAGCCGTACTCTTTTTCCGCGGCGGCAGATTGCTCGATGTCCACACCAGTGACGGCGGCGGTGTCGCCGCGGCCCGCGAGATCCTCGAATGGGGCAACGTCCACATCTCCCTCAGCAGCGGTTGCCGCGATATCGCACCGGCCATCGACAAAACCGTCTCGGCGTTGATGGAGGATTGGCTCCATCAGGCCGCGCAACCCGCGCCCCAGCCACTACCCGCACCCGACCCGGAGCCCCTCGCGATCATAGAGCCTCTCCCACTTCCCCCGCCCACGGTCACGGTCAAACGCCAGCCCACAATGCGTGAACTGCTGGCCAGCGAAGAAGTAGACTACGCGCCGCCTGCCGAAGCCGCGGAGGAACCAGCCGCGCCACAACCCGAGCCTCCACAAAACCCAACTGCCCACCGTCTTTCGGAAACGGTGGACTACGATCCATCCGCGCTCCGCCAATTCACCGTGAACGATGCGGCCGTCCCCGTTGTCCACCCGCCGCCCCCGGCTCGTAGCGCCGCGGAACTCGCCGAAGACGGCTTCGTCTGCTTCCGCCTCAAAGACTACGCCGGCGCCATCCGCGATTGGGAAGCCTCCATTGCGATCGACGCAACCAACAAAAATCTGAACTACAACCTCAAGCTCGCCTACGCCAGACTGGCTGGGAATACGCGCCCGGGAAAGGCCTGAACACGTGTCACAGGAAAACTGCACTTCATCGCTTCGCATCGGCGGCGTCGAATTGGACGACATCGCCCTCATCCAGGAACCGCATCTCGAACAGAGCACCCAGTTCCATGAGATGGCCGAACGCCTGCGCGATTCCGAAGCCATCGTCGAGGCGCTGCGTAAGCGCGGCGAATATCCGCTCGACAAAATGCTCACCGATACGCTGGATTCGCTCGTCGCCTCCAGCCGCCTCGACGGCATGATGATCGCTACCGATGAAGGCTTCCCCGTCGCCACCAGCCGCTGCCCCGATCAGGGCGAAGTCCTCGCCGCCATCTGCTGCCTCTTCGCCACCACCGTCCGCCGCACCCAGAGCGAAGGGTTGATCGAATGCGTCGAGGAAATGGCGCTGCGCGGCTTCGCCAATGAGCACATCATCATGCGATTCCTGCCCGGACTCGACAAACGTTATTTTTTGGTGGCCTGGTCCACAAAGAAGTGTTCTCACCGTAGGGCTACAGCCGCTGCGTTGAAGACCTGTGCCCGGCTGCTGTCCACGGAGGCGCGCGCGTAAGCACGCCACTCCATCCCTATTTCGGAAAAAACAACCAAGGAGAAACAAACATGGCTAAAGTGACTAAATTGGATGCATTGAATACGATTCTCGGAAGCCTCTCGGCTTCGAGCGGAGACATCGAGGCTTGCGCCGTCGTATCCACCGACGGTTTAATGATGGCCTCCAACTTCCCGGCCGGCCTCGATGAAGAGCGCATGGGCGCAATGACCGCCGCCCTCCTCGCCATGGGCGAGCGCACCAGCAATGAGCTCAGCCGCGGCGACCTCGAGCAGGTCTACGTCCGCGGACGCAACGGCATGGTCATCATGATGGGCGCAGGCCACGACGGCGTGCTCACCGCCCTCTGCAGCAAGAACGCCAAACTCGGCCTCATCTTCCTCGATATGCACCGCGCGGCTGAGGAAGTCGGAAAGGTCATCTGAACTCCATGACGCCCACTTCTTCTCTCAAGCTCACCTGGTCGAGCGCGCTTGAATCCGGCGACCGCGCCACGGACGTGCAGCACAAATACCTCATTGAGATCATCAACGAACTCGCCGAAGCCATCGAAACCGGCAAAGCAGGCCAGTCCATCCGCAAGATTCTCAATCTGCTCAAGCAATATACCGACTGGCATTTCTGCCGCGAAGAGCTGTGCATGGAACGCCGCCAGTGCCCCGCCGCGGCGGCCAACAAGGAAGCGCACAAGCACTTCATGCGCACCTTCGATGCCTTCGCCGAAGAATACAAAGTGAGTGGTGGCTCCGAAGACATCGCCATGCGCATGTACAAGACGCTCACCGATTGGCTGGTCATGCACATCCAGAAAATCGACACCAATCTCGCTTCTTGCCCGGATAACGGCTGCTCTCGCTAGGCCGCCGGGCGTTTCCGGAGCCGGCGTGCGTGCCTCTTTCTTTCACGCCGGCTTCGCCCTATTGCACCGGTTCCCAATTCAGCACTCTGCGTGCATTTCCGCGGTAAAGCTGCTCCAGCACCGCATCCGGCAGTTCCAGTCCGTAAAGCCGCCACCAGTTCGGCCCGGGCATGTATTCGTCCGCGGTCTCCAGCAGCCGCCACCACGACAGGTACATCTTCCGATCCGGCGTCAGATCGGTTCCCCACAACACACGATCGCGATACCGCGTGAGAAACTTCGCCGCCGCCCGCGGTTGCCTGCCCATCTCGTAATGCCGTGCCGACATGTCGAGATGCAGATTCGGAAACCGGTCCAGCACCTTGCTCAACGCCGCCAGATCATTCCCCTGATTGCTGAAATGGCACGCCACAAACGTCGTCTTCGGTTGGCTGTCGATCAACCGGTCGCGGATGGCCAGCACCTCCGCATACGACGGCACATCTTTTCCGTACTGGTTGTAGCGCTGGTATTCCGGCGACCGTTCCTGATGATTGTCCGCTGGACGCCACGCCGACGGATGGTCGGCCATATGGATGTTCACCGGAAGTTTCAGTTCCGCGCATTTCTTCCAGAACGGCCCCAGCCGCGCATCATCCGGATGCAGCCGCTTGCCCGCACCCTGCGAGCCACGCCCATACCCCGACCCCTTCTCCGACAGTTCCCCCACGCCACGCGCGCCTTTCCGATAACACCGCTCCAGTTCCGCCACCGCCCGTTGCGGGTAATCCGCTGCATCGAAATCCTTCGTCTCCAGCCCGCAATAAAGCTGGAACCGCCCCGGATAGGGCTTCAGATACAAATCCACCGACCGGTCAAACGCTTCGCCCGTGGCCCCGCTCAATATAACCGTCGTCTCCACACCCGTTTCATCCATCAGCCGGACCCAATCGGCTACCTCCGCCGCCGTGCGCCGGTAGACGTGCGAATGCGCATCAATCGCCTTGTATCGCGCCTTCGCCGGATGATGCTCCTCCAACACCAACGAGGAATCCGGCGTCCAATCCTTGATCGGAATACTCCCCATCGTCTTAACCGCATCTTCGTTGCCGTTGCGTTGCGCAAACACGGACATGGAAACAACCAGCAGAGCGCCCAGCTTCATTTGTATTAACCTCGCCGTCGATTATTGCCGAGGCCGCAAAATCTCCCCCCACACAATCGAGTACGCCTCCACCCGATTGTCATAAGTCTTCCCCGCCCGCACTTGAATCGTCTGATAAGCCGGCAGATCCATCCGCGCCGATGCCGCTCCCGCCGCCATAAACCGCGTATCGTCCCGCAGCGTAATCAAATGCCGCAGCCCGTCGCGCGTGCGCAGCTTCAGCGAATATTCATCGTGCTCCAGCACAATGCCTGTCAGCACCACGTTGCCCCGCGGCGCAACAATCTCCGCCGCTGCCTGCCACGTCCGCCACTTATACCGCGGGCTCTCCAGCGCCTTCGGAGTCAGCACCCGCACAATCAGCGCCCGGCACCGCGTCCCATCCTGCACCCGCTCGGAAAGCACTTCCACCTGCTGCCCCGATTCAATCTTCGATACCCACGTCCGCTTATGCTCGCGCTCAAAATACGTCTTCGAAGTAAACGCACAACGATGCGTCTGCTCCTCCGTCTTGAACAGAAACGATCCGTTCGTATCCGACCCCACCCACTCCTGCCACACCCCGCGCGTAAGTGGCGCCAGACTTCCCGGCAACGGCGCGGGCATCGTCGCCGAACTCATCCGCGGCCCCGCCAGTTCCGCCGCCGCTGCCTGCCACGTCCGCAACCGGTAGCGCGGGCTCTCCAGCGCCTTCTCCGTGAGCACTCGCACTATCAACGCACGGCAACGCGTGCCATCCTGCACCCGCTCGGAAAGCACCTCAACTTCCTGCCCTTGCTCGATTTTCGATATCCAGGTCCGTTTATGCTCTCGCTCGAAATACGTCTTCGTCGTGAACGCGCACCGGTATACCTGATCTTCACTCTTGAAATGAAATGACCCGTTGGAATCCGTCCCCACCCAGTCCTGCCACACACCTCTGGCCAGCGGCGCCAGTCCCCGGTCCTGGCCGTCTACAGTTCCAACAAGAAATAGGAACAGCAAGACCCGCATGATAGCCGCGCGTGAACCTCTATTCCGCAGCATACTACACCACACTCACCGTAGGAATTCTCCCCACTTGCGGCAGCTATCGCACTTGGATATAACTATCTAACGTTTTCTGATTCCTCCACGTAAGGGGTTTAACCTTGAAGCTTCGTTTGCTCATGCTATTGTCTCTAGCTGCCCACACCTGGGCGCAATCCACAGGCACCGCAACTATCGTCGGCACCGTCACGGATAAATCCGGCGCCACCGTTCCAGGCGCCAAGATCACCGCGCGCAACATTGGAACCTCGTTTCAGTTCGAATCCACCACCAGCGCCCAAGGCGACTACTACCTCCCCAACCTCGGCTCCGGATCCTATGAACTAAAGGTCGAGGCCGCCGGTTTCAAAACCGTACAGCGCACCGGCATCGTCCTCCGCATCAATGAATCGCCGCGCATCGATATCACCCTCGAAGTCGGCAACGTCACCGAATCCATCAACGTCGAAGCCACTCCTCCACTGCTCGAAACGGAAACCGCCGGCAGCGGCCAGGTGCTCGACGGCGAAGTGGTGGAAAAGCTCCCCGTCATGCAGAAGTTCGTGCATCGCGTGCTGCTCTATATGCCCGGCATGACCAACATCAACGGCCAGCACGCCGTCGGCCAGCGCCAGCGCGCCATCGGCTACTCCATGGACGGCATGAACGGCAAGGAACCCGCCGTCGGCCAGGTCGGCGACTATCAGCGCACCGCCATCGCCTCCCTCGACTCCATCCAGGAATTCAAGATGTGGACCACCGGCGCTCCCGCTGAGTTCGGCCACAGCGCGGGCGGCCAGCTCAGCGTCGTCTTCCGCGGCGGCGCCAACCAGTTCCACGGCTCCATCGAAGACCGCTACACCAACGGCAAACTGATTCACCGCGCTTACCTCGAACAGCTCCCGCGCACCGGTTCCTTCACTTATCACGAATGGGGCGCCACCGGCTCCGGCCCCATCGTCAAAGACAAAACCTTCTTCTTCCTCGGCTTCCAACAGCACTATGAAAAGGTCAGCGAAACCGTCATCGTCACCGTGCCCAGCGCCGACATGTACGCCGGCAACTTCAACTTCGGCGGACGCGGACTCCCCATCTACAATCCCTTCACCACTCGCCAGAACGGCGCCACCTGGACCCGCGATCCGTTCCCGAACAACGTCGTTCCTCAATCCCAATACGATCCCGTGGCCCGGAAGCTCATTGATCTCAAACCCTGGATGCAGCCGAGCGACGCAGGCACCATCCAGCCCACCGGCCCCGTCAATAACCTCACCTACAACGCCGGCGGCGCCTACGACTTCCAGCGCTACGACGCCAAGATCGACCACCAGTTCAACATCAATCACAAACTCTTCGGCCGCTATTCGCAAGTGCGCCACCGCAGCCAGGAGCGGCCCGTACGCGAGTTGACCGAAATCGTCTACGGCAGCGTCTACGTGCGTCCCATCGACCAGCGCAACATCGTCATCTCCGATACCTACACCTTCAATCCATCGACGATCAACGAAATGCGCCTCGGCTACAATCGCCGCGCCAATTCCGCCATCCCCGAAAGTTTCAACCAGAATTGGGCCCAGAAACTCGGCATCCCCAACGTCTCCGCCGAAACATTCCCCGATTTCCAGAACTCCGGCGGCGGCCGCTTCTACGGACTCGGGCCCGGCGGCCGCTCCAACGACGTAGCCGAAGATCTCACCTTCCAGGAAAACCTCACCAAGGTCACCGGCCGTCACACTTTGAAATTCGGCTATGAGATGATCCGTACGCGCTACAACTCGCTTTCCGCCACTCTGCCTTCCGGCCAATACCGCATGGCAGGCACGGAACTGCCGTTCACGCCGAACACCGGCAACGCCTTCGCCAGCCTGCTGCTCGGCACCGTGGGGCAAGGCGTGTTCCAGCAGAATCAAGCCACCTGGCTGCCCCGCTGGTGGGCGCATGCCTGGTATGCGCAAAGCACCTGGCGTCCCCGCCGCAACATGACCGTCGAAGCGGGCCTCCGCTGGAGCTATGAATCCCCCTTCACCACCAAGTACGGCCAGCAATCTCAGTTTGATCCCACCGCCACCGATCCGCTCACCGGCCGCCTGGGAGCCATCGTGCACGGCAAGGGCTTGCTCGCCAAGAAGGACTTGAATAACTTCCAGCCGCGCCTCGGCCTCGCCTGGAACTTCCATCCCAAGGTGGTCTATCGCTCCAGCTTCGGCATGTACTCCGTCGATCTCTACACCAACGGTGTCGGCCAGAACTTCGAAGAATACATCGCCACCGCCAACGTCCAGGCCAACCCCGGCGATCCGCGCCACGCCTTCACGCTCTCGCAAGGCCCCGGCCCCATCCGCTTCACCACTGCCGCCGATGGCAGCGTTCCGTTCCAGGGCACGAACTACGCAGGCCGCGCCGCCTCGTGGTTCGATCCCAAAATGCGCCTGCCCTACGTCGCCATGTGGTCTTCCGGCTTCCAGGTCCAGCTCTCCAACCGCTGGATCATGGAGACCCTCTACCAGGGCTCTTCCGGCGTCGGCCTCCTCAACAACTGGGACATGAACGTCGTGCCGCTCAACTACTCCACCGACGTCAACGTGCTCAACCAGGTCTTCCAGGCCTCGCAAAACTACAAGCCCTACACCCAATTCGGCTCCATCCAGCACTACTCGAACTACGGCCACAATTCGCACCATTCGGGTACGCTGCGCTTTGAACGACGCTACGGTAGCGGGCTCACGATGAACTCGTTCTACCAGCTCGGCAAAACGATCAACGACGGCGACGACGACGGCGGCCGTTCCGGCATCACCTTCTACAACCGCAACCTCGAAAAGGCGCGCGCCAGCTATGATATCCGTCATCGCTTCGTCGGCGTGCTCACCTGGGAACTGCCGTTCGGCAAAGGCCGCCGCTTCATGAACTCCGGCGGCATTAAGGACTACGCCCTCGGCGGCTGGGACTTCGCCTGGACCCAAACCTTCCAGAGCGGACCTCCCGTCAACATCACTGCCGGCGGCAGCCCCAACCGCTACCTGCCGGGCGTGGTTCGTCCCAACGCGATCCTCCCCGCCGACCAGATGGTGGTGAAGGACTACAACGTCGGCAGCCGCTTCCCGCTCGCCGCGCAGAACTCTTACTTCAATGTGAACGCCTTCGCCTATCCTGCCGCCTTCACCGCCGGCACCATGGGCCGCAACGTCATCGAAAGCCCCGGCCTGCAATGGACGCAGCTTTCCATTTCCAAAGTGTTCGCAATTAAGGAACGCTACAAGTTCAGCATCCGCTGGGATTGCAACAACCCGACCAAACAGCCGCAGCTCGCCGATCCGGGCGGCGTCTACAACCTGCAATCGCTCGCCGCCTTCGGCCGCTTCAACGGCATCGGACGCGGCAGCTTCTCCGACATCGGAACGGCCCGCATGCACCACATCGTAGTCGGCCGCTTCGAATTCTAACCAGGTGGGTACGGGCCTCCAGGCCGGTACCAGGGCAGCCGGAGACGGCTGCCCTTTCGCAACCAAAGAGCACAGGCACGGCCCATTGCAGCATTCGGGTCGTGCCGCCCCTCCAACAACCTCTCCTCCGCCGCCGTGAATGTCTTGCGAAAAATAACATCGTAGTCGGCCGCTTCGAATTCTAACCGGCGTTTCTGAGCCGCGACGGTAACAGAGCGGGACTAACCTTGATGCAGCACAAGGTAACGTCGCAACCAAAGAGCACAGGCACGGCCCATTGCAGCATTCGGGTCGTGCCGTCCCTCCAAAGTAAAATAGTCCAGAATTCGATCGATCCCCACCCGTAACGCGAGCGCCGCAGCCTCAATTCCCTGTCCGGCAAGCAACCGCTCCGCCGCCGCCGCAAACGTCCTGCGAAAAATGCCCTCTGGATCAGGCTCCACAAACACCACATCCTGCGAAAAGCCCAGATAAGATTGCGTTCCCGCCCTCGTGGTCGCCTCAAGGCCCAACTCCCGAGCCGACCGGCAAGCAATGGCACACACCGTCATCCCGGCCGTGAGCCGGACATTGTCGCAATCGAGCAAATCCTCTTCACCCACCAGCCGCGACCAATCCCCATGGCCGTAGTACAACAGAATCCCCTTCGCACTCATCGCCTCTTCAAACCGCGGGCGCGTCAAACACGGCCCTGAAAGCCTCTCCCACTCCACTTCACTCTCGGCGCTTTCCACCGCCGTCTGCGCCCACGATGCAGCGATCCGGGCGTCCTCATCATTGGCTGGACAAATCAGCAGAAGCTTCGACACTGGTGCTTCAATATTCGCAAATTTCAGTCGCCGTGACCTACTGCCCGCGACTGCGCTTTCCCGCTATCGAAGCTCTCCAACACCTCTTCCAAGCTAGACTCCGCCACCGCATTCTCCAACACCTGCAGTAACAGTGCACCCGCCCCAGTCTGTTCCCGCAGCGCCGACGCCACCTGCTTCGGCGTCATCGCGCCACGGCCAAGAATGCGAATTGCAGGCACTTCCGGCGATGGATGCCCGTCGGCCCATCGCTCCACCGCCACGATTAACCGTTCTGTGGCTTCGCTATTCATACAATTCGCCTTCCTCTTTTCCTCTCTTCCTAATCGTCCTCTTTCTCAGTTCTCTTCACAACCTAAGGTTTCCACCCTAACCCACCCCAACATTCCGAGCCACCACCTCACCAGCCACCCGAAACACCTTCTCCTTCAGCCCCACAGGTTCCAACACCAGCACTTCCGCTCCCAACCCCAGCACCACAAACAAAGCCTCCGATTCCCCTTCAAACCGCGCTTGCATCACCGCCCAGCGCTTCGGAATCACAACTCGCCCCACAACACTCCCCGCCTCCAACCGCACCCACCGGCTCAGCGATTGCACCGCCTCGGGCGACAAAGCCAGGGTCGTCAGAAACTGCTTCCCCCGAGCCTGCAACTCCGCCGTCGAATCCTTCCAATACCGGGCCAGGTCAAACCCCGCCGGCCGTGCGAATCCACCCCCTAATTCAACCCCTGACATCCGCGACACCCGAAACGTCCGCATCCCCGCCTCCGTCGACGCCACCAAGTACCAAACCGTCTGCTTGCAAACCACGCCCAGCGGATCCACCACCCGCCACTTCCCCCGATACTGAAACCGCAACCGCACGTCGCGCACGACCGCTTCCTGCACCAGCGGCAACGCCGACAAATCCTCAGCCCACGGCCCCCAGCCCGCCGCATCCACGTAGAACCGCTCCCGAATCAACGCCACCCGCGCGCGTGCGGCCGAGGGCAACGCCGCCACCAACTTCGTCAACGCCCGCTCCGTCGATGACGCCATGCCATCACCACCGAACGCCCCCATCTGCGCCATGAACAGAGCCCGCAATTCCTTCTCATCGAGCGCAGGCACCTGCGTTCGCCAGGCTCGATCCAGTTCCCAACCTCCAGCAGCCCCCCGCAACGCCACCAACGGCACGCCTGCCGCGCACAGCGCCTCCATGTCCCGATGCGCCGTACGCCGAGAGATCTCTTGCCTATCCGCCACTTCACGTGTCGTCACGCGCCCCTTGGCCTGTAGCATCATCAATTCGGAAAGCAGCCGGCTCGCTTTCATGGCTCAATTATGCCATGGCTTGTCATATATCCCGCCGC
This sequence comes from Acidobacteriota bacterium, assembly GCA_018268935.1. Lineage (GTDB taxonomy): Bacteria > Acidobacteriota > Terriglobia > Bryobacterales > Bryobacteraceae > CADEFT01. The sequence goes on from JAFDVS010000084.1 coordinate 57,019, forward strand.
ATGATGACAGCATGGATCTCCAACACTTCTTCCTCGAACAACTCGAGCGCGACGCCGCAGCCAGCCGCAAAGTGCTCGAACGCGTCCCCGAAGGCCGCAACAACTGGAAACCGCACCCGCGTTCCATGGAACTCGGCTACCTGGCTGCGCTGGTCGCCACTATGCCCGGTTGGCCCGCGTTCATGATCCTCCACGATGAGACCGACCTCGACAGCAAAGACCAGGGCCTGCGAACCACCGCCGTCGAAACAACCGCCGAACTGCTTGAGTTGCTCGACAAGGGCCTGGAGAACTCCCGCCAGGCATTGCGCAACACCACGGAGCAACACTTGCACGGAACGTGGCGCCTCAAGATGGGTGGCAACATACTGACCGAGTCCCCGCGCTACCGCGCCATCGCCGACGGCGCCCTCAGCCATCTGGCCCATCACCGTGGCCAACTCACCGTCTACCTGCGCCTCAACGAGGCCAAAGTTCCCGCAATCTACGGTCCCAGCGCCGATGAATGGTACTAACCTCTACCCCCCTCTAGTTGTCTTGGCGTATTCCTCCGATATATTCTCGACTGTAGGGATCAATGGCGCGAAGCGAAGACGGCGAGTTCGAACTGATTCTCGGCAACAAGCAGTTGCTGAGCGTGTTTTTCATCGTAGTTGTGTTGCTGGGCGTGTTCTTCACGATGGGCTACATCGTGGGGAAGAACTCCGTGTCCCCGGAGTTGGCCTCGGGCAAACCTCCTTCCGGGGCGATCGTGGTCGAACCCACCGATCCCGCCCCCAAACCCACTGCAGGCATCGTCGTCGAACCCGACAAGCCCAGTGCCCTCGCTCCGGCGCATTCCAAACCCGAGCCGGTAAAGAAGGAGAAAGAGAAGGCCAAGGAAGAGAAGAAGAAGGCGGAAGTTGTCCCACCTCCGGCCCCACCCGCTTCCTCCAAGCCCGCAGTCACGTCCTCTGGTGAACCAGCCACCGGACAGACATTCCTCCAGGTGGTAGCCTCCACCCGCCCCGATTGCGAGATCATCGTCGACGTCCTGAAACGCAAGGGCTTCTCCGCAGTCATGGCCCCCGGCCCGAACCCTGACCTCTTCCGCGTTCTCGTGGGGCCGCTCAGCGATGCCGCCACCATTTCCAAAACACGTACCGACCTGGAAGCAGCCGGCTTCCAGAAACCCTATCTACGGAAATACTGAGTGGGCGATCCACTGGTCCAGATCCGCCCCCTACCCGCACCGCGCCTCCCCGAGTGGCTCCGCAAAGGCGCCACCCATCATCAGCCGGTAACTGAGCTAAGGCGCGAACTCCGCGCCCTCGATCTGCATACCGTCTGCGAATCCGCCCGCTGCCCCAATCTCCATGAATGCTTCGGCCGCGGCACGGCCACCTTCATGATCCTCGGCAACCTCTGCACGCGCGGCTGCGCCTTCTGCTCCGTGCCGAAAGGATCACCCGAAAAACGCGAGTTCACCCTCGATCCCGACGAACCCCGCCACGTAGCCGAGATGGCCGCCCGCATGAATCTCCGCTATGTCGTCATTACCAGCGTCAACCGCGACGACCTCGCCGACGGCGGCTCCACCCACTTCGCCGAGACCGTGCGCCAGGTGCGCCAGGCCCTTCCCAACGCCCGCGTCGAAGTGCTCACCCCCGATTTCTGCGGCAATCTCGAGGCCGTCGCCCGCGTCATCGATGCAGGCCCCCACGTCTTCAATCACAACATGGAGACCGTGTCGCGCCTCTACCGCCGTGTCCGTCCCCAGGCCAATTACCGCCAGTCGCTAGACGTCCTCGCCTTCGCCCACGAGCGCTACCCGCAGGTGCTCACCAAGTCCGGGCTCATGGTCGGCCTCGGCGAAACCGTCGAGGAAGTCGAACAACTCCTGCGCGACCTCCGCTCCTCCGGTACCGATGTCGCCACGCTCGGGCAGTATCTCCAGCCAACCCGCCGCAACCTCGCCGTCGCCGAATATGTCACGCCCGCCAAGTTCGACGCCTACCGCGACTTTGGTCTCTCCATCGGCTTCAAGATGGTGTTCGCCGGCCCGTTCGTCCGCAGCTCCTACATGGCCGATCACGTCAACGATGAGGCCGTGAAGGGGTGAAGCCGCTCGCTCTGGCCGTGCTTTCCGCGGTGCTGTCGGTGCTGGTTTTTCCCCGCTTCGACCTGAACTTCCTCGCGCCCCTTTGCCTTGCGCCGCTGTTCGTCGCCGCCGCCTGGGAAGCGAACCCGAAGCGCCGCCTCCTCATCGGCTGGGCCGCCGGCTTCGTCTACTGGTTCGGCATCTGTCACTGGATCGCCGAAGTGCTCCACAACTACGGCGGGATGAACGTCCCGTTGGTGGCGCTGGCGTTCTTCCTGTTCTGTGTCCTGAAGGCGATGAACTGGGCCGCCTTCACCTGGCTCGCCGGCTACCTCGTGCACTCGCGCTGGGCCGTGCTGCTGCTCGCCGCCCTCTGGACCGGCCAGGAGCGCATCTACGGGCCCTTCGGCTTCGCCTGGTTCGCCCTCGGCAACGCGGGCATCGACATGGGCGTCCCCATGCGCCTCGCCCCGCTCACCGGAGTCTATGGCCTCTCGTTCGTCTTCGCCATGATGAACGCCGCCGTGGCCCTCCTCGTCCTGCGCCGCCCGCGCCTCGAACTGGCGCCTCTCGCTTTGCTCCCCCTGCTCTACTTCCTCCCCGCACTGCCCCCGATCGAGCAAGGCCAGGACAATGCCGTCCTCGTCCAACCCAACATCCGCGAGCGACAGGACTGGACCTCCGCCCAGACCGAAACCACCATTCGTGGCATGATGCTCCAGGCCCTCGACGTATCCGCGCCCCGCCAGCCCAATTCGATGATCCTCTTCCCCGAAGTGCCCGCGCCTTTCTATGAGAACGATCCCAAGCTCCGCGATCAAGCCGCCCAACTGGCCCGCGTCCTCGGCACTCCCGTCCTCATGGGCGTCGTCTCCCACAGCCCGAAAGGCCCGCGCAATTCCGTCATTCAGGTTTCCCCCGACGGCTCCTTCGGCCCGCGCTACGACAAGATGAACCTCGTCCCCTTCGGCGAGTACGTTCCCGAAGCCTTCGATTGGATCGGCAAAATTTCCGAGGAAGCCGGCAGTTTCCAGCCGGGCGAAAAGACCGTGGTATTCGCCGTCAACGGCGGCCGTGCCGGAGTCTACATCTGCTATGAATCGGTGCTGCCCCACTTCGTCCGAGGCATCGTCGCCAGCGGAGCACAGGTGCTGGTGAATCTATCGAACGACGGTTACTTCGGCCAATCCGCCGCCCGTGAGCAGCATCTCCTGCTCGCCCGCATGCGCGCCGCCGAAAACCGCCGCTGGCTGTTACGCGCCACCAACGATGGAGTCACCGTCACCGTCGATCCCGCCGGCCGCATCGACCGCCGTCTCACCCCGCTACGCAAAGCCGCCGCCCGCGCCCGGTTCACCTATCAACACACCACTACGCCCTACACCGATAACGGAGATTGGTTCGTCTGGGGATGCCTGGCCATTGGCCTGACGGCAGCGGCAACCAAAGCCTACTCGGCCAGACCCTAGCGCTGATACACGTAGATCTTATGGCTCCGCCGGTGTGCCTGCACTTCCTCCACACGCACCGGTTTCCAGCCCTTAATCTCAAAGTCGTGGGAAACGACGCGAGCCCCTGGCTTCAGGTACCTCTCCAGATTCGGCCTCAACCGCGAATTCGATTCCGTCAACAAATACAGCGTCACCACATCCGCCTTACTCAAATCCACATCCAGCAGATTGCCCTCAATCACGCTCGCGTCCCCATCCAGCTTCTGCTGCTTGATCAGATCGCGAGCCAGTTGCGCAATCTTCGGGCTCAATTCCACACCCACCGCCCGCGCCCGAAACTGCCGCGCCGCCGTCACCAGCACGCGCCCGTCTCCACATCCCAAATCGTAAACGGTTTCGCCCGGTTTGAGCTGCGCCGCTTCCAGCATCTTTTCCACAATGTTTTGAGGCGAAGGTACGAATGGGGCGAGGCTCTTGGCGTGATCAACCTGTGCGTATAGCGATGGGCCCCCACCGAGCAGAAGCGCCATCACCGGCAAAGCTACCTGAAGCATATGGATCAGTTCCCTGAAGCAGCAGATTGAAGCTGCTTTCCTTGCTTTGATTTTACGATACGCGAGACGATTTCCGAAACCGTGAACCAGACATCCCTCGGCCGGCTCACCGTGTATTCCACTCCCTTGAAGAATTTCACGGCATGCCCAATGCTGTCCCGCCACGGCGTCTGTTGCGGATTGAGATTGTAGTTCAGGTAGAAAACCGGATACCCCGGATCCCCGATTTCCTTCAGCGCATCGGTAGGCACATTCGCCTCCAGCATCGCTTTCGGACCGGCAAAGATCAACGCATCCGGCGAGGCTTTCGCCTCATTCCTGATCAAATCGGTTAAAAATTCCGTATCGGCGCGCTTCTGGCCCAGTTTCTTTACATCCACTGTTCCCAACTTCAGAGACTCCAGCGCATCCCCCAGCTTCGGGAAGTCGATCTTGTCCGCTTCTTCCTGGCGGTAAACGATGCGTTGCTCCTGTAAGTTGAAGGCCACCAACGTGAACCTCTGGATCCGCGGGTCGCGGGAAATCGTCCGCAATATGGACACTAATGCTGACGTATCCATCGGCTGCATGGTTGCCGAACGCGGGTTCTGCGGAGCGAAGTTCACTAAAACTTTTACATTGAGCGGGTCTTCTACACTCCGCTGCACCGGAGGCTCTTCCTTGAATTGCTCCAACTCCGTCGCCCGTGCCGTGCTCGCCGGCACCCCCACCGTAATCGACCGGTCCTTTGCCTGCAACGCCGCTTCCGTGTCCCAATAGAACGAGCAAACCCGCTCGCTCCGATCCCGCATCAACCAGTCCACCTGGTATTTGCCTTCCCCCACATCGAAGACGCCCTGCAGAAACGCATCTCCTTTGGCTTCTTCTTCAATCGCCGGAACCTTCACCTTTTGCGTGAAGAAAATCGGGTCGTCCTTCCGGTCATCCGGCACCACCCGGAAAATAATCGTCAGAAGGTTCTCGCTCCCGGCCAGTTCCTTCATCGGAATCGTCACTTCATACCCGGTGTGGAACTTCAGATCGAACCCCATGTTCGTCTTCGTCGGCGTGACGTTGCACGGAAGATCCTTCCGCACTTCCTTCATCTCCATCACCGCCATGTCCGTATTGAACATCCGCACAGCGCCGCCCGGACCGTTCCCCGCCATCAGATATTGCGCCTGTGCCGCCGGAGCAAGTGCCACGCAAAGCCCGATGACACAGCATTGCGGAATCGATCTATTGCGATTTGGATTAGGCCAACCCTTTATGAGCATGTACCAACCTAGCCGCCTTTATGATAATCCTGTCATACCACGACACTTCTCCCAATGAAGGACGCAGCTCCCTACAGGAACCACCCGGAGAGAGGACAAGAGCAGAACGTAGCCGTATTATGCACCACTTTTTGCCGTTTGCAAACAGAAATGATACATCGCTCTAACTGCAAGCTGCAACTGAGCTTATCTTGCGTACCCAATCTCCCCCAC
>JAFDVS010000085.1 GCA_018268935.1 Acidobacteriota bacterium
TGGTCGGATGCGCGAGTGATCTGGGAGAACGGGGCGGCGTTGAATGTGCAGAACTCGCTGAGTTTTCCGGATGCCGCGCCGGGGACGAATACGCAGGGGATGACGTTGTATTTCGCGACGGCGGATACGGGCGGATGGCTGCAGCATGACGATCAGTATCGAGGCATGCGGTATAGCTATGTACGCAATCCGGGTGGTGCGGGCGCGACACAGTTTGCCGAACCGAGTCCGGATTACATGCAGTATGTGGATCTGGGCGGGCCGGGGTTGACGCCAGTTGGGTATGGTGTGCGGTCTGTGGAGTACATTGTGGATCAGATTCTGCGGGTGGAAGGGACGCTGGAAGAACGGCAGCGGATTCTCGCGGAGATTGATGCGGCGGGAGTGATGGCGACGCCGGCGAACTCGCGGTATAACGAGTACGTGACGGAGGCGGGGCGGCTTTCCATTCTGAACGGCGGAAGAGAGGTGTCGATTGATTACGCCGGTGACAAAGTCCATTTCCGGTATTAGCCGGTGGCTGCTGTGCCTGCTGATTGCGCTGGTGGCGCTCGAGGCGCAGGGGTTCCGGTCGGCACGGCAGTACGATGAACATTTCGTCAAACACGGACAGGAATTCGGGAAAATCAGCAAAGCGCAGTATTTGAAATACGCGCAGGAGTTTCGGGATGCTCCCAAGGGCGGAGATATTCTGGAGTCGGTGCGGGCGGATGGGGTGGTGACGCGGTTTCACAAGAAGAAGGGCTGGTTTCTGGCGTTCAACAAGGATCGGACGATCCGGACGTTTTTTATTCCGAATGATGGGGAGCGGTATTTTCATCGGCAGGCGCGGCGTCCGCCGGAGAGGAATTGAGTGATGACGGAAGCGGAAGTGAAGGAATTTTTGAAGGAGAACGGGTACCCGGAGCACCTGGTTAAGGCGGGGAAGAAGGGGCTCATTGCGCAGTGGGAGCAGTTTGTGAGCCAGGTGGAGCATGGGTACACGCTGCATCTGGAGGATTACCGGAACGATCTGGATCTGCGGGCGATTTTGTCGCGGCTGGGATTGCAGGCGGAAGTGGAAGAGGCCGATGCGCGGTTGCGGAAGGTGCTGGTGTTTAGCGAGGCGTCGGTGTGGGATTGCGAGGATAACCCGGATGCGTTCTGGCTGTATGGATATCCGCGGAATGCGAAGGGGGATTTGCTGGACGATTTGCGGAGCGAAGGGTTTGTGGAGTGATTGAGACTCCGCGCCTCAAGCTGCGGTTGTGGCGGGATTCGGACCGGGCTCCGTTTGCGGAGTTGAATGCGGATCCGGAGGTGATGCGGCATTTTCCGGCGACGTTGACGCGGGCGGGGAGTGACGATTTGGTGGACCGGATTGAGCGGCATTATGAGCGGCACGGGTTCACGGTGTATGCGGCGGAGCGGAAGGATAGCGGGGAGTTCATCGGGTTTATCGGGCTGGCGGCGCCGGAGTGGGAGGCGTACTTTACGCCGTGCGTGGAGATTGGGTGGAGATTGGCGGCGAAGCACTGGAATCAGGGGTTCGCGACGGAGGGGGCTCGGGCGGCATTGCGGTATGGGTTTGAGGTGCTGGGGCTGAAGGAGATTGTGTCGTTTGCGGTGGTGGGGAATGTGGCTTCGCGGCGGGTGATGGAGAAGATCGGGATGAGGTATGAGGGGGAGTTTGATCATCCGCGGTTACCGGAGGGGCATGCGCTGCGGAGGCATGTGTTGTACCGAGTGGGCGCTACCGACTGCCGGTGATGAGGCGGGCTCCGCGGTTGAAGGTGAAGTAGTGGAAGGCCCACTGGATGAAGACGAGGACCCGGTTCTGGAAGCCGACGATGTACATGAGGTGAATGAAGAGCCAGGCTAGCCAGGCCATGAGGCCGGTGAAGCGGACGGAGCCGAAGTCGGCTACGGCGGAGGCTCGGCCGATGACGGCGAGGCTGCCTTTGTCCCAGTAACGGAAGGGGGCGGGGGCGGGTTTGTTTTGTGCGCGGGCGGTGATGGCGCGGGCGGCGTATTGGCCCATCTGCATGGCGGCGGGAGCGACTCCGGGGACGGGCTTGCCGTCTTGCGTGATGGCAGCGAGATCGCCGACTGCGAAGATGCCGGGGTGCGAGGCGACGGTGAGATCGGAGTTGACGAGGACGCGTCCGGCACGGTCGAGGGCGACGCCGGTGCGCTCGGCGAGCAGGCGGCCTATTGGTGAGGCTTGGACTCCGGCGGCCCAGAATACAGTTTTGGCGGGGATGTGTTCGGGGCCAGTGGGTGTTTCGACGGAGACTCCATCGGCGTCGATGGCAGTTACCTTCACCTTGGTGCGGGTGCGGACGGAGAGTTTGATGAGGGACTTTTCGGCTGACGCGGAGAGTTCGGCGGGGTAGACGGAAAGGACACGGTCGCCTGCATCGAGGAGGAGGATTTCGGCCTCTTCGGGGCGGATGCGGCGGAACTCTTCGCGGAGGGTTTTGTTGGCGATTTCACCGATTGCTCCGGCGAGTTCGACACCGGTGGGGCCTGCGCCGACGATGACGAAGCGGAGCCATTGGCGGCGGAGAGCGGCGTCGGGCTCCATTTCAGCGGCTTCGAAGGCGTAGAGCATGCGGCGGCGCATTTCGGTGGCGTCTTCGAGGGTTTTGAGGCCGGGGGCGAACTGCTCCCACTGGGGGTTGCCGAAGTAGCTGTGGGTGGCGCCGGTGGCGACGATCAAGGAGTCGTAGGGGACGAGGCGGCCGGATTGGAGGGCGACGGTGCGGGCGTTGGGGTCGATGTCGCGGACTTCGCCGAGGAGGACTTCGGCGTTCGATTGATTGCGAAGGGCGGCACGGATGGGGGACGCAATGTCGCCGGGGGAGAGGCCGCCGGTGGCCACCTGGTACAAGAGCGGCTGGAAGAGATGGAAGTTGCGTTTGTCGATGATGGTGATGTCGACGGGGGAGCGGCGCAAGGCTTGGGCGGCGTAGAGGCCGCCGAAACCGCCGCCAATGATGACGACGCGGTGACGGGTCATGCTTCGCGATCCAGGCCCATGCGTTTGAGGAGAAGGAATTCGGTGACGTTTTCGGTGGTGATCATGCCGAGGAGTTTGCCTTCCTGCATGACGAGCATGCAGTTGCCGGATTGGGCGAGCATGGGCATGGCATCGGAGAGTGGGGATTCGGGGTTGAGGGCCCAGAATTCACGGTCCATGACACTGGCGACGTAGGCATCGGGGCCTTCCTGGGCCATGGCACGGAGGAGTGCGCCGCGGCCGAGGAGGCCGAGGACCTGATCGCCGAGCATGACGGGGAAATCCTGTTGAGAAGTGGAGAGGAGGAGGTTGGCGGCGTCGCGGATGGTGTCGCCATGGGAGAGGGTGCGGTAGTCGGTGATCATCGCCATGCGCACGGGAACGCCTTCGAGCAGGGCTCGGCCGATGACGGCGGCGTTTTCCTGGACGGCGCCGAGGTAGACGAAGAAGGCAACAAAGACGAGAAGGAAATTAGCGCTGATGAGGCCATAGAGTCCCATGAGGATGGCGAGGACGCGTCCGGCGCGGGCGGCGGTTTCGGTGGCGGCGGTCTCGCCGCGCTTGAGGGCAAGCATGGCGCGGAGGATACGGCCTCCGTCCATGGGGAAGGCGGGGAGGAGATTGAAGAGGGCGAGGACGATGTTGCCGGCGGCGACCTGGCCGATGAGGTCGCCGGATTTGCGGGCGAAGATTTTTTCCACATCGATGGTGCCATTGAAGGCAGCGGCTGCGCCGAGGAGAGCGGCGGCGATGATGATGTTGACGACGGGGCCGGCGAGAGCGATCCAGAGTTCTTCGCGCGGTTTGGGATTGCGCTCGAGGCGGGCGACGCCGCCGATGGGGAACATGACGATCTCTTCGGTGCCGATGCCGTAGCGGCGGGAGACGAGGGCGTGGCCGAGTTCGTGGAGGAGAACGGAAGCGAAGAGGGCGAGGACGTAGATAGCGGCTTCGGCACCGGAGGGGCCTTCGAGGCCGACGGCGATGAGGAAGACGACGAGGAGGACGAAGGTGAAATGGAAGCGGACAGGGACTCCGAACAGGCGGATGGAGAGGAGGCTTCCGGGAGTGGCGCGGGAAGATTGAGATCGGTCCACGGCGGCTATGGACACGATAACACTAAAACGCCTGGCGTTCCCTGGCCTGTGCGGGCTTCTAAGCTAAGGAACACGCGCAAAACGGAGCCCGCCCGCGCCTTGATGCAGGCGCGTGTTCCTTCAGTACTGGCGGCGCGGAGCGTGCCCTTTGCGCTTTTGTGCCCCGAGTGAGGTATGGAAGCCGTAGAAACTGATAGCGGCCATGAATACGGCGAGAAACATCCCGTAGGGGGCATACCAGAGCGATGTATCGCGTGGGACCGGGTGGAGCCAGGAGCAGAAGAAGAAGAACATATAAGCGGCGAGGGCGAGGAGGCCAAAGCGAGCAAGGCAGAAGACACTGGTGGCTGCCTGAACGGCGGTCAACACGTAGAGTGCGGCGGAACTGCCAAAGGTAATTGACAGGTAGGCAAATGAGACGACCGTGGTCAGGAGGGCGGCGACCCATTGGCGCCGGGCGGGTATGAAGGCAAGGGTGAAGAGGAGGGCCACGAAGATGGACGTGAAGATGGATGTCGGGACGACAGAGAGCACATTGGAGAACAGCTCGAGCCAATTGGCTGGGGGCACGATGGCCAAAGGGGCGACTGGCTTGTAGAGCGCTTCGATACGGAGCCCGAAGTTCGCGGCAAGGGCATGGCCGGTCAGGCCGAGGGCTCCACCGGCGAGGAGATCGCGGCCGACCATAGGATCGCGAGGGTCACCGGAGAGGAGCCGGGCCCAGCCAACCAGGAGGTTGGGCCAATAGCGGCGGATATAGGGCTCGATGGCGAGATAGCCTACCCAACCGAAAGCAGCATAAAGGAGGCTGAGGGCGAGGTGGTTCCGGAGCACGGAGACGCCTGCCAAGCCCGAGGCGAAATGGGCGACGAAGAGGCGGCTGACGGCGACACAGAGGAAGATGGCAGTGGCGAGGCGGAAAGCGCCTTTACGGTCGGCGCGGCCGAGGCGGAAGTTGAGCCGGGCGAGGAAGAGGGTGACCACGATGAACATGGCGACCATGAAGAGTTCGAAGATGCGGGACAGGCCGCCACTGATATCGGCGCGGAAGGATTCCCGCCGTTCATAGCCATCCCAGGGGAAACGGATGCGGAACCATGAAGGGCGGGATTGGATGGCGGCAGCTTCGATGCGGAGAGGGATGGTGGGATGATCCGGGTGGTGGCCGGTCCAGGCGGCGCGAGTGGCGGCATAGTGGGGCGGCAGAATTTCAGGAATGGCCGGCGTGTAACGTTCCGGCGACAGGCCGGCGGCAGTGAAGAGGGGACGCCAATCGATGGTGGCGGGTTGAGAAGGCGATTTGGGATCGGGGACAACGCTGAATTCGATGAGGCGGCCGTTGGGGTCGAAGAGGACGCGAGCCATGCCTGGGATGTTGTCCGGGGGATTGGCGAGATTGACGAAGCCATTGGGCTCAGCGATCAGGGATTGGGGGCTCTGGCGATAGAAGAAGAAGAAAGTGAGGGGCTGGCCGGTGACGATGGAGGACCAGAACTCGGCGGTGCGCTGATTGCGGAGGAGGTATTCCCAATAGGAGGTCTCCGAGGTAAAGGAATAGAAACGATCCGACGGAGGGGCGGAGTAGCCGAGGGATTGGATGAGTTCGGCGGCCCTGTCGGCAAGGACTTCGGGGGATTTGCGCAGTGGAACGACGGGGTGCAGATGCGCAGGGCTGGGATGAAACAGCAGGAAGTAGGTAGCCAGCCAGGAGAGTAAGAGGAACGTAAGAGCGGCAGGAAGGCGCAGACTGCCCGTCTTCGGGGCGGCGGCGACCATTTCCGGGGAAGGGGTTTCGCCGGCGGCCATGGCGGCGAGAAGGGGATCGCCACCGGGGAGGGCGAGGCCAACCTGGGCAGCGGAAGGGGGTCGATTGTTTGGGTCTTTTTCCAGGCAGCGGAGGATGACGCGTTCGGCGATGGGGTCGATGTCTTTGACGTGTGTTGAAGGAGAGGAGGGCTGGGAGGTTTGGTGGAGGGATTGGAACTCGCGGAAGGTTTGTGCGTCGAAGACGCGGCGGCCCGTGTAGATCTCGTAGAGGACGAGGCCGAGGGCGTAGATGTCGCTGCGCGTCGTCGCTTCTTTGCCGGAGAGCTGCTCGGGGGCCATGTAGGCGGGTGTGCCGGCGAGGGCCTCCGGGCCGCGAGCTTCGCCGTGCAGGACGGCAAGGCCGAAGTCGGTGATACGCGCTTTTCCGCGGCCATCGAGCATGATGTTGGCTGGTTTGAGGTCGCGGTGGAGGACGCCCTGATCATGGGCGGCGGCGAGTCCGGCACAGATTTCGCGGCCGATTTGGGAGGCTTTATCACCCGGGAGGCGTCCGATGCGGCGGAGGAGCGAAGCCAAGTCTTCCCCGTCGATGTATTCCATTGAGAGGAAGTGCTGGCCCTGCTCTTCGCCAATGTCGTAGACGCGGCAGACGGAGGAGTGTGCGACCTGGCGGGCGATGCGGACTTCGTTATGGAAACGGGCAAGGGCGGCGGGGTCGAGGGCGGCGGCGCGGGGAAGGAACTTGAGGGCCACGATCTGGCGGAGTTTCAGATCTTCGGCTTTGTAAACCTCGCCCATGCCGCCTTCGCCGAGTAAATTGAGAATGCGGTAGCGGCCGGCATGGATCATGGCTCCGGGGACGAAGCGGCCCTCAATCGACGGCTGCGGTGGAGGCGGTGGGACTGCCGCAGGGCGCGTCACATCGCCGGCCGAATCGGGGGGCATGGGAATTCTCACTATGGTACATCAGGAGGTGGACAATGGAAGGATTCAGCCCACGGTAACCTGAGGCTGCTCGGCTTCCTGGAGGAGGTCGAGGAAGGCTTGGGCGGCACGGTTGAGGCGTTTCTTTCGGGAGTAGATGATACCGAGGGGGCGGATGAGGCCTGGGGCTTCGAGGGGGATGCCGACGAGACGGCCTTCGGCGATTTCGCCGCGCATCATGCGCGCCGGGACGATGCTGACGCAATTGCCGAGGCTGAGAGCCTCCTTGACCATCGGGATGGAGTCAAAGTGCTTGGAGATTTTCACCGCGACGCTGCTGTCTTTGAGGAACCGGTCCACGTCTTTGCGGATGGGGAGTTCGGGATCGAAGGCGATGAACTCCATACCGTCGAGGTCGTTGGGTTGGACTTTGGTGAGAAGGGCGATGGGGTGGGAAGGAGCGGCGGCCACCACCATTTCCTCTTCGCGCCAGGGAATGACGGAGATGTCCTTGCCGGAATTGGGGTAGCTGACGAGGCCGAGATCGGCTTTGTCGCCGCGGATGGATTCGTAGACTTTTTCGGGACGGACGTATTCCACTTCGAGGGTAGCCTGGGGGAAGCGCTGGGCGAACAAGGACTCGAGGCGGGACATTTCCACGAGGCCGACGGAGAAGATGGAGGCCACGCGGACGGTGCCGACTACCGCTGTTTTGAGCTGGCTGATGGCGTTGTTGAATTCTTCGCTGCGGCGGAGGAGATCGCGGCAGAGGCCGAGATAGAGGTGACCGGCTTCGGTGAGTTGGATGGGGCGGCGGGAGCGGTCAATCAAGTCCATGCCGACGATGCGCTCGAGTTCCTGGATATGCTGGCTGGCGGCGCTTTGGCTGATGTCGTTGAGGGCAGCGCCACGGCTCAAGCTACCGGTTTCGGCGATGTCGCGAAACAACTTCTGGTGAAAGAAGTCCACAGAGGCACACTACCATAAGACTGTCTTATTTAGCAATCAGTGATTCAGAGAAGGTGCTTATCTTGCTGATGAATTGGAGCGAGAGGTGGCCGTTGGACTCGATGTCGCGGGTTCCATCGAGGACGAGGCCGGCGAATTGGCGGGTGGGCTCGACGTAGAGGCAGCGCATGGGCTCGACGGTGTCATGGTATTGGGTACGGACGGAGAACTCGCTGCGGCCGCGCTCGCGCTGGTCGCGGAAGACGCGGCGATCGAGGCAGATGGGGTTGGAGGCTTCGATGTAGATGCCGGCGCAATAGAGGGGACGGATGGCGTCCCAGTAAAGAGAAAAGAGTCCTTCGACGATCAAATAGCCATGGGGCTCAAGGCGTACGGATTCCGGTTTACGGGTATGGCGGGCGAAGTCGTAGACGGGATGGTCGACCGGCTGGCCGGCACGGAGGCAGGAAAGATGGTGGAAAAGCAAGTCATCGTCGATGGAAGCGGGTTCATCAAAGTTGACATGCGAACGTTCTTCGAGGGTCAAGTGGTCGAGCGGGCGGTAGTAGGCATCGATGGGGAGGATGGAGGCCTGGAGGCGGGTGGCGAGCCAGGCGGCGAGGGTTCCTTTGCCGGCGCAGGAAGGCCCGGCAATGGCGATGATGTGAAGCGGCGAGGACATGGTTCCCGCCCTAGATTAGCACTGTAGGGGAAAATGTGTCCGACAATATAAGCGTGGGCTTTGCGATGCGTTCTTCGATACCTTTCTTTTTCGCGGCGATGACCGCTTGGGGGCAGATCAACTTTCCGCCGGATGTGTACATCAGCCGGGTAGAAGTGGTGCAGACGGTACAGGATGAAGGGCAGAACGTTCCCCTTACGTCAGGGAAGGCGACGGCGGTACGGGCGTTTGTGAAGCAGGAAGGGCGGCCGGAGAGCCTGATCGCGAACATCACAGTAGCGTTGCGCGGATTCCGGGACGGAGCGGAACTGGCAGGGTCGCCGGTGCGGGCGATCAATCCGGCAATCACGGCGCGGCCTGCGCCGGACCGGGCTGTGGCGGAGCATTCGCAGAACTTCGTGTTGCCGGCGGCGTGGACAGCGGCGGGTCCGCTGGAATTGCGGGCGGAGCTGCGGTTGCCGGCGGGAGCGGTGGAAGTGCCGGCGGACAACAACAACATGACGCGGCAGGTGGAGTTTTTCGCGCCGCCCAGCGCATCGCCGGTAATCGCGTGGCTGCCTTTGTGTATCGGCTCCAGTTGCGTCAGTGGCGGGGCGCCATATCAGCGGATGGCGGAGCAACTGCTTCCCTTCTCCGATGGGACACTGCGGTATGAAGACGTGCCGGCGCCTCCGGTCGTGTGGAACCGGTTGCCGGTGGATGCGGCAAGTTCTGAAGCGTTGGTGGGGCATCTGAAGAAATGGCTGCTGTTGCTGAGCGAATCGCCGGCGCCGGCGCATGCTCTGGCCGCGTGGCTGCCGAGAGGCGCGAATACAGCGGCGCTTTCGGGCGGAGGCGGGGACGCATTCTGGATTGTAGAGCAGGCGGAGACGGGACTGAATGAGCAATTATTGGCGCGGCAACTGGCGGATGGATACCGGATGCCGGCGGATGATCCCTGCGGAGCGTTTGTGCTGGATCCCGGTTTCGATGTGGTGACGGGTCTGGTGCAGCAGGGTTCGAAGCTGGAGTTTGCGGCATTGTGTCCCGCGGCGAGTGAAGGCTTCTGGATATCGGCGGGACTGGCGCATTACCTGGGGAATGGACTGCCTGCGTTCCGGGTTTCGGGCAGTAGCGGCGGGGCCGGGCGGGTATTGGTGTCAGGGACGGTGCGGGAAGACGGAACGGTGACGCTGACTGGCTTTTTGCGGGTTTCGGCGCGGGCACGGACGACGTTGAGCACGCAATCGACGGGATGGGTGATGCGAGTGGTGGACGGAGGCGGAACTCTGGATCACAACGTGGCGCTGCCCTCGGCTGGGCCGTTCACAATCAGTGTGCCCACGGATGGGAATCTGACGAGCGTGACGCTGTTGCGCGATGGCGGGGAAGTGGCGAGCGCGTCATCGACGAGCGGCGCTCCGTCATTGACGATTCTGTCGCCGGGGACAGGAGAGACATGGAATGGGCGCAATACACTGCGGTGGGGCGCGACAGATCCGGCCGGGCGGCTGTTGACGTACACGGTGAGCTATAGCGCGGATGGTGGAGCAACGTGGACGCCGCTGGGAGTGGATTTGCAGGGGACGGAACTCGCCATTGATACGCAGTATCTGGCAGGGAGCGAGGCGCGATTCCGGGTGATTGTGTCGGCGGGACTGGATCAAGCGCAGGTGGTGTCGGAGACAGTGACGCTGGGGAACCGTCCGGCGATGCAACTGACCGGAAGTTCGATCGAATTCGGCAGCGTGACCACGGGGCAAGTGTCGGATCGGAGCCTGTTGGTGAAGAACACTGGCACGGGCCGGTTAGCGCTGGAGGGAGTTACGGTGGACCGGGAAGTATTCCGGCCTATGCAGGCTGCACCTTTCCGGGTGCGGGCGGGCACCGAACGGGGCTTGCGGGTAAGAATCGCTCCTCGGGCGGCGGGACCGGAGAACGGCACATTGAACTTTACGGCCAATGATGAGGCGCTGACGGCGATGGCGGTGCCGATGCGGGCTACGGTGTTCGACCGGCCTGTTCCGAGCGGAACGGTGACGCCGGGGTCATTGAATTTTGGCGAAGTGCCGGTGAACCAGACGCGCGAGTTGCCGGTGACGGTGAGCAACTCGGGGACGGCGCCGCTGACGGTGACGAGTGTGTCGGTGTTAAATGCGCGGTTCACGGCGACGCCCGCGTCGGCGTTTACGCTGAGTCCGGGCGCGACGCGGACGCTGCTGGTGCGATTCGCACCGAATGCGGGAGGAGAGCAGGCGGGGTCACTGAGCATTGCCTCAAACGATCCGGCGACGCCATCGTTGCGTGTGGATTTACGCGGGATAGGGCAGGTGGTGCCGCAGCCGCAGATTGATGTAAACCGGCTGTCGCTGGATTTTGGCAACGTGAACATCAACCAGGTGGGATCACTGACGGTGGATGTGCGCAACGGCGGGAACGGGCCGCTGACGATTTCGGCTTTGACGATGTCGAACGCGGTATTTGCGGTTTCGACGCCGGTGGCGCCGGTGGGAGTGGCGCCGGGAGCGACGCAGGTGATCGCGGTGCGTTTTTCGCCGGCTGCGGTGGGAGCGCAGACGGGGACGCTGACGATCGCGAGTAACGATCCGCTGCGGCCGGCGGTAACGGTGAACTTGAGCGGGACGGGACAAGCGGCGATTCCGGCGCCGACGCCGCGGATCAGCTATGTGCATCCGGCCACGCTAGGGGCGGGATCGGCAGGGTTCACGATGACGGTGAACGGCACGAATTTCCTGTCCAGCACACAAGCGGAATGGAACGGAGTGTCGCTCCCGACGCGATTCCTGTCGAATACGCAGTTGCGGGTGACGGTTCCGGCATCGACGGTTGCGGCGCCGCACACAGGCGTGGTGACGGTATCGAATCCGTTGCCGGGAGGCCGGTCGAACGGGATGAGCGTGTTTGTAGAGCCGCCGGGGCCGAGCGCGCGGATTGTGAACGTAGATACGACAGGATGCCCGACGGTGATTCACACGGTGACGGTTGCCGATTCGCTGTTCCTGCCGATTACGGCGCTGGATGGGAGCAGAGTGACGTGTTCGGAGGACGGCTTGTCGCTGGCGGGTAATCTGTGCAATCTGACGGGCGCGGGCAACCGGCTTTCGACGCTGATGATTCTGCACGCGTCGGTGAGCATCGCGGATCCGGCGAAGCAATTCCTGGATCTGGGGAGCTTGCAGCGGTTTGCGCGCAAGTATATTCAGCAGACCGACGATCTGGACCGGATCGCGATTATTCAGATGGACAACGCGGTGCGGCTGCGCGTGGATTTCCGGGACGCGGAGAACCGTGATGCGTTGTACGACCAGGTGAACCAATTCCTGCAGCCGCAGGGCGGATTGGCGGCGCTGTTTGACGCAGTGCAGGAGGGGATTCGCCAGTTGCAGACGCAGACGAACCGGCGCAAGGCGATTATCGTATTCACGGGGAGCAAGAACACATTCGACAACAATGGGCGACGGGACATGGATGCGTTCTCGCAGTTCCTGCAATCGAGCGGGATACCGATCTACGTGGTGCCGATCGGGGATGTGCTGCGGGACACGGAATCGGTGATGGAGCTGAACCAACTGGCGCTGGATACGGGGGGGCAATTCTTTGCTGAGCCGGGGACGGATCTGGAGCAGCGGATGGGGAATCTGGCGGCGACGTTGCGCAATCAGCGGATCATCAACTACACGACGGCGTTTCGGGACGGGCAGCCGCACCAGTTGAAGGCGGTGCTGCTGGCGCCGGGATCGGGGGCGCCCTTTACGACGGCGCGGAGTTATGTGGGGTGCCGGTAGGGGTGTTGACACCGTCACAATACAGGCGGGCCGGCGAACTATTTGAGAGGCTGAGCGGAGTTCCGGAAGCGGAGAGAGAAGCTGCATTGTCCAACGGCAGCGATCCGGAGGTGTGCGATCACGTACGGGCTCTGCTGCGGGCGGATCAGGAGGCGCCATCGGCGTTTCTGGGGGAGAACGCGATGCAACTGGCGGCGCGGCATATCGTGAAGGAGACCGCGGCCGAGGGCACGATGGTGGGGACGTACCGGCTGGGGACGAAGGTAGGCGCGGGCGGGATGGGGACAGTTTACGAAGCCTTCGATCTGCGGCTGCAGCGGAAGGTGGCGTTGAAGTTGCTGCCGGGGGCATTTCTTCAGGAACCGGAGCGCATCCAACGGTTCGAGCGGGAGTGGCGGGCGATCTCATTGCTGAATCATCCGAACATCGTGTCGCTGTATGACGCGGACCTGGCGGCGGGGCATCACTATATTGCGACGGAGTTCGTAGAAGGAAAGACTCTGCGGGCGTTGGGACTGGAGCGGCGCCTGGAGAACCGGGAGTTGGTGGACATCGCGGTGCAGATCTGTTCGGCATTGGTAGCGGCGCATGGGGCTGGGGTGCTGCATCGCGACATCAAGCCGGAGAACATCATGGTGAGGCCGGACGGAATCGTAAAAGTTCTGGATTTCGGATTGGCGAAACTCAGCGAGCCATCGGAGGAAGCGGCGGAGAGTTTGCTGACACGTCCCGGGGACCGGGCAGGAACGGTGCAGTATTTATCGCCGGAGCAGGTATTGGGGAGGCCGGCTCGGGCGGCGAGCGATTTGTATAGTCTGGGCGTGGTGCTGTATGAACTGGCGACAGGAGTGCGTCCGTCGGCGGGCCCGACGGAGGGGGCAATTTTCGACGCCATTCTGCACCGTGTTCCCGATCCGCCACGGCAGCACAATCCGGCGATTGACGGCGAGATGGAACAGATCCTGATGCGGCTGCTCGAGAAGGATCCGGATCTGCGCTTTCAAACAGCGGCAGATCTGCGGGCGTCGTTGCGGCGGGTGGGGCGGATACAGGAGGAAGTGCCCATTGTGAAGCCGGGGCGGCCTTCGAGATCTTCCCTGTGGGTGGCGATAGGTGGACTGGCGATCCTGGCGGCGGCGCTGATCTCTGTGAATCCGTGGAGGCAGGCGCAGCAACCGTTGCCGATGCGTTTCGAGCGATTGACGGATGCGGCGGGGGAAGAGTTGTATCCGCAGTTGACGACGGACGGGACGCAGTTTCTGTTTGCGAGCGCGCGGGACGGGCAGTGGGACATTTTTCTGCAGCGCGCCGGTGGGGCGACGGCGATCAACCTGACGAACGATGAGGCGGACGATACGCAACCGGCTCTTTCGCCGGATGGCAAGTTCATCGCGTTTCGTTCCGAGCGCGGCGGTGGTGGATTGTTTGTGATGGAAGCGACGGGGGAGAATCCGAGGCGGATCGCGGCGCAGGGGTATTTACCGGCATGGTCTCCGGACGGGCGTTCCATTGTCTATTCGACCGAAACGTTCACGCTGCCGAGTATTCGAGGAGGGCCGACAAGCCGGCTAGTGATTGTGGATGTGGCAACCGGGAAGGACCGGCGCCTGGTGACGGGGGATGCGATACAGCCGAAGTGGTCGCCACACGGGCACCGGATCGCGTATTGGGGGTTGGCGGCAGGGGGCCAGCGGAATATCTATACCGTGCGTGCGGACGGAACCGGAGGATCAGCGGTGGCGCTGATGACGGATGTCGCGGTGGATTGGAATCCGGTGTGGGGGGTGAAAGGGGACGAGCTGTATTTTCTCAGCGATCGCGGGGGAACGATGAATGTGTGGCGGATTGGAGTTGACGAGCAGACTGGCGAAGCAAGGGGTTCGGTTTCGCCGATGACGCTGCCCGCGGCCCATGTGATGCACTTCAGCGCCACGGAAGGCGGCTCCTTTGTTTACGCAGCCGGACAACAGGAGACGTTGCTTTACTCGATTGGCTACGACGAACAGAATGTGAAGACGAGCGGGGAGATCACCGCGGCGAGTGCGGGAATCAACTCGCGAAACATCTACAATTTTTCGTTTTCTCCGGATGGGAAGCAGTTGGTTCACGATGCGGTGGGGGAAGGCCAGGAGGATATCTGGATTGTGAATGCGGACGGATCGGGGCGGCGGCGTTTGACGTCGGATGCATTCATTGACCGGATGCCTGTGTGGTCTCCGAACAGCAATGAGATTGCGTTTTTCGGAGACCGGTCGGGGGAATACGATGAGTGGATGATCCAGTCCGACGGCAGTGGATTGCGGCAATTGACAAAAGTTCACAGCATGCAGCATCCGGTGTGGAGTCCGGACGGGCAGCGACTGCTGGCGTCGCGGAATCCGGTTTCGGCGGTCTTTTTACAACCGAGGGCAGCGGCTCCGGCGACGAAATTGGAGACCGCGCGCGGATTGGAGGGCACCAGCGACCTGATTTTCTGGAGCTGGCCGGCCAAGGGCAAATGGATCGCCGGAGAAGATGATGGCGGAGGAGACCCGAAGATTGTGCTGTATGCTCCAATCACGGGCGAGTTGCAGCGCCTGCCGGTGCGGGGGCGGCGGCCGTCGTGGTTGCCAGGCGGAAAGCAATTCGTCTTTGCGCGAGGTGGCGAGTGTTTCGTGTACGACCTGGCGAGCGGGAAGGAAAAACTGCTTTTTTCTGTGGCGCCGAACCGAATTTATTCGATCGATGCATCGCGTCCGGGGCGTTTGTATTTTACGCAGACATCACGGATTGCGGATATTTGGCTGGGCAGGATGGCGCCGTAAGATGGCGAAGGCGGCGATGCCGGCGGCGATCAGCCCAACAGTTGAGGGCTCCGGAACGGAATCGTTGAGGACCTCGATGTCGAACGACTGCGTGGTGAGCAGCGTGAATCCGCCGTCGCCATACACATTTAACTGGTTGCCTGCATAGAGCGCGGCCGGAGTGCCGACGGGGATTTCCACGAGGAAGATCGGCGCGGGCCCGAATTGAGAGCCGGGTCCGGCGGCGTCGAGCGAAAGCGGCCAGGTGGAGAAGAACGGCGAATCATCCCAGTTGACGAAGGGCGAGACGAGAGTGAAGCTCAACCCGTCAAGGCTCTTCGCCACTCCGCTGGTATTGGTGACGGAGGCGGTGAGAGTGACAAAGGTACCGGCGAGACCGGATCCCGGGCCTTCAAAGGTCACAAGAATCGGATCAGCGAGCGCGGTACCCGCCAAGACAGCGGCCAAGAGGCCTGCACGAAATAGAGTCTGAAACATTTTTGGCCTTTCCTGTTGTTAGGGCAAAGTAACGCGGACGTTGGCGCCGAAGTTGGTGGCGGTTGCGAATTGGCCGGTGATGCTGAGGGAGGTTGCGGCGCCGGATAGGCCGGCCGAGGCCGGGATGCGGATGGTTGTGGTGGCGCTCTGGCCGAAGGCGATATCACCGAGCAAGGCAGGCAGCACCGCCGTTGTTGCCACGGAGCCGATGCGGACGGCCGTGAGGCGAACGTTCGCGGCGGTGGTGGCTCCGGTATTGGCGACCGTGATACGAACCACGATTTCCTGCGTGCCGGAATCGCGGCTGAGGACACTCGTTACGGCGAGGTTGGCGGGCGTTCCGCCATTCGATGTGACATTGATGGTGACGGTTTTCGTGGCCGGCAGGTATTGAACCGTATCGGTGGGAGTGAACGTCACGGACAGTGTCTGATTGGCTCCAACCGGCAGAACCGTGCCCGCCGCCGGGGTGTAAGCGAAGACGCCGGGGATGGTGGTTGTGGCATTGAGTTGGGCGGCACTGAGGGCGCTGCCGAAGAGAATGTTGGCCGGGTTGTTCCAGGTGATAACGGGCACCACCTTTGCCGCGAAGTTCGCGGTGATGGAAACGGGCGCCGTCATGGTGACTGTGGTTGCGGCGGCGGATGGGGAGGCAACGTTGCCGGTCCAGCCGGTGAAATAGAAGCCGGAGTTTGGAGTGGCGGAGACGCTGACGACGGCGTTTGCATCGTGGAAGGTGGGAGAAGCGGGCAAGGCAGTTCCTCCGGATGCGGCGGTTACCGTCAGTTGATACTGCGTTTTGAAGCTTCCGGTGATGTTGAGCGGAGAGGAAGCGACGGTAATGTTGTGGGAGATGTTTCCGCTATCGGACCAGCCGGTGAACACGGCTTGCGTGCCGGCGCCGAGCGATTGCGTGGCCGCCGTGGAAAGCAGATAGGAGCCGGGAGCGAGCGAAACGGTTTGTGTTCCGGTGTAGGCAACGCTGTTCAGCGAGAAGCCGACGCCGGCGGGCACGACGATGGTGACACCCTGCAAGCCGATGTTGGTGAGGTTGAAGGTTTGGGTCAAAGAACCGGCGGTGGCGACGACGGTAAAGGCGCCGGCAGTGGAGCCGGCAGTGAGCGCGGGAGCGGTGGCGGTTCCATCGGCGCCGGTGTTGATGGTAGATGCGGAGGCGAAGCTGGCGGCGGCGCCATTGCCTCCTGGGACGATGGAGAAGGTTACGGCAACGCCACTCATCGGAGCGCCTGTCTGATCGGTGACGGTCACCTTCAGGTTCGTGGCGAACTGGGTGTTGACGACGGTGGATTGTCCATCGCCGGCGGTCTTGCTCATGGTGGTGGCGGTTTGCGAGATGGTGAAGTTGCGGATGAAGTCGGCGCCGGCGGACCCGACTCCGATCGAGCCGAGCAGTGCGCCGTTGCCGCCTTTCACCGCGCCGCAGACCACGAGTTGATAAATGCCCGCGGCGGCGAGGGGACTGGCGGGCGTGAAGACGATGGCGTTTCCGTTGAGACTGGCGGCGCCTGTAATGGCAGTGCCGGGGTTGGAGCATCCGGAAACCGCCGGGGTTCCGCTGAACAGCTTGACACTTGAGGTGGAGACTGTGGAGGCAACGGGAAAACTGTTCATGTTGACGTAGAGCGATGTGATGGGCGCGGTCAAAGCGGCGCCTTCGCCGAGTGGCGTTCCCGCGGCGGAGTTCAGAGTCACGCTGGACGCGGCCAGGATGGGCAGGCTGCCGAAGGAGGCACTGATCGCGTCGGCGGGGAGTTTGGTGGCGGCCGCACCGGTGAGGGAGTTGGCCGCGTTGAGGCGATTGGTGGCACACACGAGCAGTTTGAATCGCATGGTTGCGGGGAAGGTGGCGAAGTTCACCTGGGCGTAGTTTCCAGGGGCGTTATACGAGACGGAGGAGACGCCGGCTTCGACGTCACCGGATGCCAGAGCCGCGCAACTGGCTGTCTGGGGGTCCTGTCCGTCGTTACGGCTTACCAAGAGGTAGTTGGCGGTGTCGGTGACGTTGGCGGGCTGCTGGTTGAAATTGACCCACAAGAAGCCGGCGCCGGGGCTGTACAAAGCTCCCGGAGGGATGGGAGTGTTGCCGCCCTGATTGATGGCTGTCAAAGCTAACGGACTCTGATTGGTGAGGCCAAAGCTGGCCGCGTTGAAGCCAGAAGCGGATGCGGTGACGGAGTAGGATCCGCTGTTGGCATTCGCCGTGGCGGTGGTGGATGCGACGCCGGAGGCATCGGTATTGACGGCGATGGTGGTCTGCCCATTGCTGAATGTCGCGGAAGGACCGCCGCTGGGGGAGGCGAAGGTAATGGCAAGTCCCTGGATGGGGTTGTTCAGCGCGTCGCGCACGATGACGGAGAGCGGAGTGGAGAACGCGGTGTTCACGAGAGTGGATTGTCCCGCGCCTCCGTTGACAGCCGGGTCGGTAAGTGGCAACAGAGCGTTGGCTCCGTTCAAGCCGAAAGCGACGGAGCCGATGACATATCCAGGCAATGTGGGTTTGTTGGGTTGATAGGCGGTGAAGACGTCACCCCAAATGACGATGGATCCATCGGACGGCATGGCCCATGCGGCCCCACTCAGGCCAGTGGCGCCGAAAGCCGCAACGGGGCCGGTATACATGCCGTTGGTTGGGTTGTTGGAGGTGGTGCCCCACTCGAGCAGAGTGTTGTCCTGGCGCTGTGCGATGCCGTTGTAGCTGGGGGACGCGATTGCCTTGAAGCCGCCGCCTGGAGGTTTGCCGGTTCGCTGGCCCAGGTTATTCGCCCCCCATTGTGCGACCACCCCATTGAAGGTGAGCGCTAACCCATGCGCGTAGCCTCCGGCGATGGCGACGAAACCGTTGGAGGTGGGGAAATCCGTAAGGTCGGAGTTTCCCCAATGCACGAGGCGGCCTTCGTTGGTGAGTGCGATGGTGGAACGATCCGTTGCGGCCAAGGCGACGAAGCCTGTGCCGGTAGGGATGTTATCGAGTTGGCCAGCCGTATTGGCGCCCCACGCCCTGATGCTGCCATCCAGGGCAAGCGCCGCGCAGTGGCTGGTTCCACAGGTCATGGAGAGGAAGCCGCTGCCTGCCGGCGGAGCGACGGTCTCTATCGACAAGTTGCCCCATTGCACGATGGCGCCATCGGAGGTGAGTGCTTGCACAGTCCTGAAACTGTGCGCGACTGAGGTGAATCCGGAAGCGGCCGGGAGCCCGGCCAACTGGCCGAAGTTGTTCGCCCCCCACTGCACGACCTTCGATGGGCGGTAGACCGGGACGGAGTCGCTCGCCTGGCGGGGTGAACTGATGCCGTCGCCGGTTAAGGTTGCCTGGTTGGTGATCGTCGCGGGAGCGTTCGCGTTGATGGTGGCAATGAACTGAATGAGCTCGAAGGCATTCTGGCCGTTGTTGGCGCGGGAGCAACTGAGCGAGCCGAGGTTGCAACTCCAGGTGGCAGGGGCGTTGATTCGGGTGACGGTGAAATTCGGATCGGGCGTGAATCCGAGGTTGAAAGCACCAGGGGCAAACGAATTGACGCGCACCATGGAGACCGCGGTGGTCTGCGTGCGGAAGTAGCTTTGGCTATGGGAGACGGCAACTTGAGGGAGCTGTCCGAATGCCGTAATGGAGGAGAAAGCGAGAATGGCCGGTAAGAGTGATGGTTTCATGGAGACCGTCTGGAGGTCCAAGGCGCTGTTTTGCGTTGGGAGCAGACACGGAACGAACATTAAAACTTCTTCATGAAAGGAACGTGTGCACCCCGATACTCTGAAGGTGATGGCGATCGATCGACGTGGTGAGGAT
Source organism: Acidobacteriota bacterium (assembly GCA_018268935.1). Classification (GTDB taxonomy): domain Bacteria; phylum Acidobacteriota; class Terriglobia; order Bryobacterales; family Bryobacteraceae; genus CADEFT01. The sequence continues at coordinate 19,291 of JAFDVS010000085.1, forward strand.
GTAACGCGTTTGCTTCGGGCGTGGCGTGGGGGTGATACCGGAGCGTTGGAACAACTGACACCGATTGTTTATGCCGAGTTGCACCGGCTGGCGATGCATCAGATGCGCGGAGAGCGCGAGGGGCACGTACTGCAGCCTTCGGCATTGGTGAACGAGGCGTTTGTGCGGTTGATGGGGAATGCCCCGGTGGAGTGGGCCAACCGGAATCAGCTCTATGCGGTTTCGGCGCGGCTGATGCGGCAGGTGCTGATCGACTATGCGCGCAAGCAGAAACGGTTGAAGCGAGTAGCGGGGATGGGCGCGGTGACGCTGTCTTCGGCGGGGGAGTTATCGAACTCGAAGCCGGGATTCGCGTTGGAAGACATGATGGCGCTGGACGAATGCCTGACGCGGTTAGCGCAACTGAACGCGAGGCAAGCGCAAGTGGTGGAGATGCGGTTTTTCGGGGGGATGGAGAATGCGGAGATCGCGGCGATTCTGGGAGTTTCCGAGCAGACGGTGACGCGAGACTGGCGAGTGGCGCGGGCGTGGTTGTTCAACGCGTTGGGATCGCCGCGCCAGTGACAGGTGCGCGAAGGGGTATGGAGGAAAAAGATGGGGATAGGCGCGACCCTATCCCCCCGTTTCTCGCCCACCTATGGTTTCAGGTAGGCTTTTGATTGCACCTGATTGAGTATCGGCGGATGGAGGTTGGGGCTTTAGGCGGGCGTTTGATACCATGCCAATGATGTCGATCCCAGTTACGCGGCGCACGTTCGCCCAAACCCTACTCACGTTGCCGGTGGCAGCCTCGGCGGCCATCAACTCGAAGTTTCATGGCGTCATGCTTGGCGCGCAGAGCTATAGTTTCCGCGACCGGTCAGTGGAAGACGCGATCAAAGCGATGCAGGAGATTGGCATCGGGTATTGCGAATTGTTCAGCGGGCATTCGGAGCCTAAGCTGGCCAGCGGGAAGCAGATGAACCGGCAGGAGCTGCGGATGTGGCGGAAGACGGTTTCGCTTGATCATTTCAAGAAGATCAAAGAGCAATTCCAAAAGGCGGGGATTGTGCTGTACGCCTACAACTACAGCTTCCGCGATGATTTCGATGATGACGAGATCACGCGTGGGTTCGAGTTCGCCAAGGCGCTGGGCGTGAAGTGCCTGACGGCATCGGCGAATGTGAAGACGGCGAAGCGGATCGATCCGTTCGCGAAGAAGGCGAAGATCCGGGTGGGGATGCACAACCACTCGCGGATTGACCCGAATGAGTTCGCCACGCCGGAGAGCTTTGCCGAGGCGAAGAAGGGGAACTCGCCGTTCATTGCGGTGAACCTGGATATCGGCCACTTCACAGCGGCGAATTTCGATCCGGTGTCGTTCCTGTCCGAGCATCATGCGGACATCGTGACGCTGCACATCAAGGACCGGAAGAAGGATCAGGGCGCGAACGTTCCGTTTGGGGAAGGCGATACGAAGATCAAGGAAGTGCTGACTGTGCTGAAGGAGAAGAAGTACGCGATCCCGGCGATGATTGAGTACGAATACAAGGGTGCGGAAACGGTCTCCGAGGTGAAGAAGTGCTTCGAATATTGCAAAAAGGCGTTGGGCTAGGTTTTCTGCTGGCCACGTGCGCCTTGCCCCAGACTCGATTTGTGGGCAAGGCGCAGTGGCTGGGCGGAGCGAAGGCGGTGGTGACGCACACCATCGACGACACGACGAAATTCGTGCCGGCGGCGGTGGATGCGATGGACGTGTATGGGATCAAGGCGACCATCTACGTCAACACGGGATCGAAGTTGATTGAAGAGCTTTGGCCAAGGTTGCGGAAGGCAGTGGCGGACGGGCACGAGATCGGGTCACATTCAAGGACGCATCCGTGCAAGTGGCCGGACACGGAGGAATTCTGCGCGGGTGCGTATACGGATGCGGAGATTGTGGGGTCGCGGGATGACATCCTGAAGAACACGCCGCAGCCGCACGTGTGGTCGTGGTGTTATCCGTGCGGCAACTGCGCGCGGTATCCGTTCATCCAGAAGCGGATTGCGGCGGCGGGGTACCTGGTGGCTCGCAATTATCAGGATGAGGCGAAGAACGGGCATTTGATACCGAATGTGAATACGTTCGCCGCGAACGCGTTCGATGCGGCGTATACACAGGTGGTGCAGAAGAAGGGCGGGATTGCGCCGACGGGGAACGACGATCTGCCGGCATTGAATGCGAAGTTCGATGAGGTTTACGCGGCGGGGCAAATTTACAACTTCATGTCGCATCCGCAGTGGCTGGAGTACGGAGGCGAAGCATTCTACGAAGCGCATTTGCGGCATATCGGAAAGCGGGACGATGTGTGGTACGTGCCGCTGGGTCCGCTGTATGCGTATCGGGAGTTGCGGGAATCGGTGGAAGTGAAAGCACAAGGGAAGCGGTTTGTGTTGGGGACGAAGCTGGACCGGAAGGTTTATGACGGAAGCGTGACGCTGGAGTTTGTGGGGAAGGGGAAGCCGGTGTTGGATGGGGTAGCGCTGGTGGAGCGGGCGGGCGGGGTTGTGATGCAGTGGAAGGGTGCGTGGTTCCGGCGAGTGGGGCAGCGGGTGTTTGTGACGGCGCCGCCGGCAGGTGTGTTGGAATTCCGGTAAAGTTTATATCGGTAAACTTAAGATCGGTGCGAACTTTTTCTCGCCGTAGCCGTATATAATGGGCATGCCGCACTAGTCGGTCATCGACAGGAGAGACATGCCGAGACGCTCATCGCCACTACAATCCGAGATGGTCCAGGGAACGCTGGACATGCTGATTCTGAAGACGTTGCTTCTGGGCCCGGCGCACGGGCAGACGATCGCGCACGCCATCGAGCGGGGGTCGGAGGAGGTATTGCAGGTGGAGCATGGGTCGTTGTATCCGGCCTTGCACCGGCTGCAGAATCGGGGCTGGATCGCAGCTTTCTGGGGAACGTCGGAGAACAACCGGAGGGCGAAGTATTACCGGCTGACGCCGGAGGGAAAGAAGCAACTGGCGGCGCAGACATCGCGATGGGATGAGTTGGTGAGGGCCATCGGCCGTATTCTGCATCCGGCAACGGAGAAGCAGAGATGAACTGGCGGCGATTCCTGCGGCGCGAGCAGGCAGACACGGAGCAGCGCGAAGAACTCGAGTCCTACTTGGAGTTGACAGCGCAGGAGTACGTGGAGCGCGGGATGAATCCGGCGGAGGCGAGGGCGGCGGCGCGACGGAAGTTGGGCAATCTGACGCTGATCCAAGAGGAGGTGTATCACATGAACACCATTTCACTGATCGAGAGCTTGTGGTTCGACGTGCGGCATGCGCTGCGCATGCTGGGCAAGCAGCGGGCGTTCAGCGTTGCGGCACTGCTCTCGCTGGCGCTGGGCATTGGGGCGAACACGGCGATATTCAGCGTGGTGCATAGCATACTGATCCGGCCACTTCCCTACCCCAATGCGGAGCGGCTGGTATCGGTGAATCACAGCGCGGTGTTGCACGGACAGGCGATCAAAGACACGAGGATTTCGCCTGGCATGTATGCGGCGTACAAATCGGGGATTGAGGTGTTCGAGGAGTTCGGCGTCTGGACGAGTGGCACGGGTACAGTGACGGGAGTTGGAGAGCCCGACCCGATCCTGACGGTGACGGTGACGCAGGGAGTGCTGCCGTTGCTGGGTGTGCAGCCGGCCTGGGGGCGTTGGTTTTCGAGCGAAGACGACACGGCGGGGAGTGCCGCGACGGTGATTCTCTCGCATGGGTACTGGCAGCGGAAGTTTGGCGGCGACCGGCGAATTCTGGGGCGAACGATCGTGCTCGATGGGACTGCGTGCGAAGTGATCGGAGTGATGCCGGCGGATTTCCGTTTTCTCAACGTCATGCCGGACGTATTCGTGCCGCAACGATTCCCGAAAGGGCATTTGCGGGTGGATGTGTTCAACTATTCGGCACTGGCGCGGCTGAGACCTGGAGTGCCGCTTGCGAGGGTGAATGAAGATCTGGCGCGAGTGCTCCGGCAGTGGGCGGACGCGGAACGAATCAGCAAGATGCTGGACCAGATGCACATCACGCCAGCGGCCCAGCCATTGAAGGAACAGGTTGTCGGAGATGTGGGAACCGTGCTGTGGGTAGTGATGGGGGCACTGGCGCTGGTGCTGTTGCTGGTATGTTCCAATGTGGCAAATCTGGTGCTGGTGAGAGCCCAGGCAAGGCGCCAGGAGTTTGCGATTCGCGCCGCGTTGGGAGCGGGGTGGGGACGGATTGCCAGAGAGCTTCTGGTGGAGAGCCTGACGTTGGGGCTGCTGGGCGGCGTACTTGGCGTGGCCGTTGCCTTTGGCGCGCTGCGGTTGCTGCTGAGCCTGAAGCCACAGGGGCTGCCGCGGTTGGAAGAGATACAGTTGCACGGTGAAGCGCTGGTGTTCGCGCTGGCATGCGCGGCAGGTGCGAGCCTGGTATTCGGCTTGGCGGCGGTGATGAAATGCGGACGCAGCGGCCGGCTGCAAACCGCCCGAACAACCACACACAACCGGCATCAGATGCGGGCGCAGAACGTACTTGCATCGGTGCAGGTGGCGTTGGCGCTGGTGTTGCTGGTGGCGTCAGGGCTGATGATTCACAGCTTTGTCGCCTTGCGGCAAGTCACACCGGGATTCACGAAGCCGGAGTGGATTCAGACGGTACGAATCTCAATTCCGGAAGTGGAAGTGAAAGAACCGGACAGCGTGATCCGCATGCAGGCGGAGATGCTTTCGCGGCTGGCGGCAGTACCCGGCGTGGACGCGGTTGGATTCGCGAATGGGATGCCGATGGAGGAGGAGCATCGCAATGGCATTGTGGTGGCTGTAGAAGGACAGACGCGCGAGGGGGAGCTGCCTCCGAACCGTGGGATGAAGCAGGCTTCGCCGGGTCTGCTGGCGGCGCAGGGAACTCGCCTTGTTGCGGGGCGGGATTTCACGTGGGAAGACGTCTTTGCGCAGCGTCACGTCGTGATGGTGTCGAAGCGGATGGCGAATGAGACATGGGGTGGGACAAAAGAAGCACTGGGGAAGCGCCTGCGGCCGGGGATTGCAGGGCCGTGGAAAGAAGTGGTGGGCGTGGTGGAGGACGTGCATGAAGAGGGAGTCCATCGGGAGGCGTCCGCGGCGGTGTATTTGCGCGCGGGCGTGGAGCCGCCGTTGCGGCCGGGGGATAAGGGCACAGTGCGGCGCGGAATCACATTGGCGATTCGGAGTAAGAGAGCAGGGAGCGAGGCGTTTCTGCGCGAGGTAAGCGCTGCGATTCATGGAGTGAATCCGAACCTGCCACTGGCCAAGGTGCGCACGTTGCAGGAGGTGTACCTAGCGTCGATGGCTCGCACTTCGTTCACCTTGATCCTGCTATCGGTGGCGGGCACGATGGCGCTTACGTTGTCGATTGTAGGCGTGTACGGGGTGCTGTCGTACACCGTGGAACAGCGGCGCAAGGAGGCGGGAATCCGAGTCGCGCTAGGGGCGACACCGGGAACGGTGAAGCGGCTGTTTGTGGGGCAAGGTCTGTGGCTCGCCTGCGGCGGGGGCATTGCGGGACTTGCCGGTGCGGCGGCCCTTTCGCGGTGGATCTCCACTTTGCTGTTTGGGGTGAAGCCACATGATCCGGGCACCTATGCTGTAGCGACGATGGCCGTTGTGGCCGCGGCGCTGGCGGCGAGCTATGTTCCGGCGAGACGGGCCGCTACGGCGGATCCGATGGAGACGTTACGCAGCGAGTGATCACAGGCTGTACAATTCCTCCATGCGGCGCGGGCTTATTTCTGTTTTGACGTTGACTTTGCTGGTGGGGGTGATTGCCTACCGCCAGGTGGCGGTGACGGCATCGGAGGCGGACCCATCGACGTGGGGCGCGGCGGATCCGACGTGGTCGCCGGACGGAAAACAAATTGCCTTCACTTTGTTTGGGAGCATCTGGGTGGTGAATGCCGAGGGGGGCGATGCGCGGCAGATGACGGCATCGGAGGGGTATCACGCGCATCCGGCGTGGTCGCCGAAGGGGGATTTCATCGCGTTCATCAATGGAAGCGCGCCGGCGGGGCGGCTACCGAATATCAGCGGGCGGGTGAAGCTGGTGCAGGTGGCGAATGGAGTGGAACGCGATCTGGCGACGCCATTCCCTACGGCGGGCACGATTGCCTGGGATCCGGATGGGGAGCGGGTGGTGGTGGGGTTGAATATTCCGAATCAGGGCGCGTTCCTGCATGAGATTCCGATTCGCGGCGGGAATGCCCGGCAGTTGCAGTCGATGCCACAGCGGCAGGGTGTGGGGAACTGGCTGGACGCAGCGTATGCGCGCGATGGGCGAGAGATTTTCTTTACGGGCACACGGCGGGAATCGGCACAGGTGTGGTCGCTGCCGTCGGGCTCGCCGCCGATTGCGGTGCAATTGCCGTTGACTTCGCACAAGCCGGGGGACATTGCGCAGTTGCATTCGCTGAGTGCGACGCCGGGCGGGGATGTTGTGTATTCGGCGGATATGACCAACGGCAAGGGCGACTATGAACTGTATCGAGTGGGGCGCAATGGCGGAGTGCCGGTGAATCTGACGAACTCCGTGCGCGATGAATTTTCGCCGGCAGTGTCGCCGGATGGGAAATGGATCGCGCATGTGTCGAATCATCTGGGGAACCTGGATGTGTTTTTGATGCCGGCGGCGGGCGGGGCGAGGAAGCATTTGAAGATCGGGAAGCTGCAGTTCAAGAACGCGGCGGGGCGCGTGCGGGTGAAGACGGTGGATGAGAATGGGACGCCGGTGCCGGTGCGGCTGTATGTGAAAGCATCGGATGGGAAGGCGTATGCGCCACAGGGCGTGCCGGTGTATTACTACCAGTTGGATCCGGGCGTGGTGCGCGAGGGCTTCTTCCTGACGAGCGGGGAAGATGAGTTCGTGGCTCCGGCGGGGCGGCTGCGATTGTCGGCATTGAAGGGCGTGGAGTACAAGATCGCGGAGAGCACGGTGGATGTGCCTGCGAACGATGTGGCGGTGGTGACGGTGCGGCTAGAGCGGTGGACGAATTGGGCGGTGCGCGGGTGGTATACGGGAGAGAATCATTTTCACGCCAACTACAACGGGAGTTATTACCTGAAGCAGAAGGATGCGCTGCAGTGGCTGGAAGCGGAAGATCTGAATACGGCGAACATGATTGTGGCGAACAGCGAAGGCGCGTTCGTGCACGATAAGGAATTTTTCCGCGGGGCGGTGGATCCGGTATCGAAGCCTGCGTATGTTTTGTACTGGAGCCAGGAGTATCGGAATTCGAGCCCGCTGGGGCACATGGCGTTCCTAAATCTGAAGCGGCAGGTGCCGCCGTCGTTCACGAGCGTGATCGGGAGCCGGTCTTCGTTCGATTACCCGCTGAATACGATGGCGGCGCTGGCGGCGAAGCAGCAGGGCGGCGTGGTGAGTTACGTGCATCCGATTACGCAGCCGATTGGTGATCCGTTTGATACATCGCTGGGGGCGAAGGAGGCTCCTTTGACGGCGGCGTTGGGGGCGATGGACGCGATCGACATTCTGCCGTACGGGCCTCGGGCGTATGAGATGTGGTACCGGCTGTTGAACGCAGGGTTCCGGATTGCGCCGGGCGCGGGGACCGATGTGTTCACGAACTGGCGGGGGATTAATAGCGTGCCGGGCGGGGCCCGGCAGTATGTGGAATTGAGCGGGCCGATGGAATGGAACCGGTGGCTGGCGCGGTACAAGGAGGGTCGTGCGTTTGTGACGAATGCTCCGTTGCTGAAGTTCGAGGTGAATGGCAAGCCGATGGGATCGGTGATTGATGTGGCGAAGGGGCAGCCGTACACGGCGCGGATCACGGCGGAGGTTTCGTCTCGCGTGCCGGTGGATTTGCTGGAGGTAGTGCAGAACGGGCAGGTGATCGCATCGACGGCGGGGACGCGGATTGAGAAGGAAGTGCAGGTAGAGGCGAGCAGTTGGCTGGCGGTGCGCGTATCGGGGCCGGCGGCGCGCGGGGTGCCGTATGCGATTCCGAGGGCGCATTCGGCTCCGGTGTATGTGCAGGTGGGTGGGCAGCCGGTGCTGGTGAGGGAAGATGTGGAGTTGATGCTGCGATGGACCGACCGATTGTGGCGGCTGCTGGAGGAGCGGAACAATTTCGGCGGGGCGGCGAATCGGGCCGCGGCGCGGGCGATGTTCGACCGCGGGTTAGCGCATTATAAGGCGAAGCTGGCTGCTATTGCAGGAAGCGGTAGACCGTAGTGGATTGATACTTCTCGCCGGGCTTGAGCACGACGGACGGGAAATCGGGTTTGTTGGGGGAATCGGGGAAGTGCTGGGTTTCGAGGCAGAAGCCGTAGCGCTGGTTGTAGACGTGACCGCCTTTTCCTTTGTTGGAGCCATCGAGGAAATTTCCGCTGTAGAACTGCACGCCGGGTTGGGTGGTGAGAACTTCCATGGTGCGGACGCCGTTGGGTCCGGTGACGCGCGCGGCTAAGGCGAGTGCGCCGCCGCCGCTGTTGAGCACGTAGTTGTGATCGTAGCCCTTGCCGTTGACCATCTGCGGATCGTCCTGCATGATGCGGGAACCGATGGGTTTGGGCTCAGTGAAATCGAAGGGAGTGCCGGCGACGGGTTTGAGCTCGCCGGTGGGGATGAGGCCTTTGTCGACGGGAGTGAAGCGGTCGGCGAGGATCTGGATGCTGTGGCCGAGGATATCGCCTTCGCCGGCGCCGGCGAGATTGAAGTAGGTGTGATTGGTGAGATTGAGTACGGTGTCTTTGTCGGTGGTGGCGTTGTATTCGAGCTTGAGTTCGTTAGCGTTGGTGAGGGTATAGCGGACAGTAGTGGTGAGGTCGCCGGGGTACCCTTCTTCGCCGTCTTTGCTGGTGTACGTGAGTTCGAGGGCTGGCTCTTCGCCGGGGATTTCTTTGGGCGCCCAGACGACTTTGTCGAAGCCTTTGAGACCGCCATGGAGGGAGTGGCCATTGTTGTTGGCGGCGAGTTTGTACTCTTTGCCGTTGAGGGTGAACTTGGCGTTGCCGATGCGGTTGCCGTAGCGGCCGATGAGGGCCCCGAAGTAGGGGTGCTCGCCGAGGTAGCCGTCGAGGGTGTCGAAGCCGAGGACGACGTCGATGGTCTTGCCGGGGCCGTTGGGGAGGCGGATAGCCTGGACGATGCCGCCGTAGGTGAGGATGGCGACTTCCATGCCCTTGGAGTTGCGGAGGGTGTAGCGCTCGACGAGTTCGCCGGTTTTGGATTTGCCGAAGGGCTCCTTGGTGAGGTTGGCGGTGGGGGGCTTGGTTTCGGTGGTGGAGCAGGCGGCGAGGGCTAGGAGGGGGAGAACAACGAGGTGTTGAGGGCGCATAGATAGGAGTGTAGCGGATTGGGGATGCGGAACTTCATACGATACGAGAATCGGGCGCATCCCCTACCTAAGACCGAACCACACAAAGTGCTGGCCTATTTGCTCCAGGAACGAAACATGAAGCCGGGTGATTTATGGGCAGTATTGCCCCAGAGCCGAGTCTCGGAAATTGTCAGCGGGAAGCGCAGCATTAGCAAAGCGCAGGCAAATTTGTTTCGGCAAAGCGAGAGGAGAACGTCGATGGTTGACCGACTCCGTTGAAGTCGCCCGGGGGGAGCAGGGCCGACCGGAAGGTCGGCAGGCAGGCAAAACTGCCTGCCCCACAATGGACAGCGACTTCATGAAATTGGGCGGCCTGGCCGCGGGCCATCTGAACTCCCTAACGGTCGCGGCTCAGAAACGGTTGCCATCGGTGTTGCGAAAAAAATGGGCTGACGCGCTATTCTACTTTGCGGCCGGGCCAGCGGGTCCATTCGAGGCCGGGAGTATCGGTGCGGAATTGGACGAGGCGTTTCTGATCGGCGTCGGTGACGTAGACGGTTTTGCCGTCGGGGCCGCCGAAGCAGAGGTTGGTGGGGCTTTTGCCGAGGACATCGATTTCGCGGAGGACTTTGCCTTCAGGGCTCACTACGACGACCGTGCCTTTGCCGTGGCGGGTGATGTAGAGGTTGCCTTTGATGTCGGAGCGCATGCCGTCGAAGCCGAAGTCGGGGAAGGCGATCAAGAGACGCTTGTTGGCGATGTCGCCGTTTTTCTGAATGTCGAAGACCCAGACGTTGCGCTGCTTGCTTTCGTTGACGTAGAGCTTGCCGCCGTCGGGGCTGACTTCGATGCCGTTGGTGGTGCCCATGTCCGCGGCGATGCGTTTGATACGACCCTTGGTGTCGATGCGCCAAAGCTGGCCGGTGCCGTCGGCCCATTTGGGGTCACTGGCGTAGAGGGTGCCGGTGGCGGTGATGGCGATGTCGTTGGGCTGATTCATGGTGGGCTCGTGGGCGAACACCTTGAACTGGCGGGTGCGGGTGTCGATTAGGAGGATGTTGTGATTGGTGTAGTCGGCGGCGAACATGCGGCCGCGGCGATCAAAGCGAATGCCGTTGGCGAGTGAGCCTTGGGTGAACTCGAGAAAGATTTCGGCTTTGCCGTCGGGCGTGACTTTGCCGATGGTGGGCTTGCGGGCGAAGCTGACGGCGTAGATATTGCCGTCGCGGTCGACGGCGGGTCCTTCGATCTCGGCGGTGAAGGAGCCGGCGGCGGTGAGTGGCGTGGCTTTCCAGAGATCCTGGGCGGGGGCTGGGGTGGAAGCAAGCATGAGAAGCAGGGACCAGAGCATCATCCCTGCCAGACTAGCACTGGCGGGGATGTTTGCGGAGTTGGGCCACGAGTTGGCGGGCGCGTTGCTTGTCTCCTTCGGCGATTCGTTGCCAGTGGATGCCTTGCTCGGCGGCGATCATGCCGTAGGCGGCATTGACGTTGATGCGGTTGGGAAAGCGGGCGATCCAGCGGAGGAACGATTCTTCCCAACCGAGTTCGCGGATCTGCTCCGCTGAATGGATGCCGACGAGTTGCAACTCGGGTGTGCAAGTGGGACCGAAGCCGGGGATGGAGGGGGGTGGGTTTTTCGGCACTGTGGCTCCGGCTTGCTATCCTAACAAGAGAAATCCCTCACTGGAACACAAGCATTTGAAAGTCGGTTTTGTCAGTCTCGGTTGCCCGAAGAATCTCGTCGATTCGGAAGTGATGATGGGGCAGCTTGCCGCCCATGGTCACGAACTTACGGCGAAGCCCGATGAAGCGGACGTGATCGTAGTGAACACGTGCAGCTTCATTGATCCGGCCAAACAGGAGTCGGTGGAAACGATTCTGGAGATGGCGGAGTACAAGAAGACCGGCGTGGCGAAGAAGCTGATTGTCGCCGGATGCCTGGTGGAACGCTACCGGAACGATATCCAGAAGGATATTCCGGAAGTGGATCACGTGATCGGGACGAACGAGATCGAGACGATTGCGTCGTTGTGCGGACCGGCGGATGAGGCGGTGGAAGCGAATCCTTTGGCGCCGTATCTGTATCACGATCTGACGCCGCGGCTGCTGGCGACGCCGCGGCATCACGCCTATATCAAGATCGCCGAAGGGTGCGATCATCCGTGCTCGTTCTGCATCATTCCACAGTTTCGCGGGGCTTTTCGCAGCCGGCGTTTTGAATCGGTGATTGCCGAGGCGACGCGGCTGTTCTCGCAAGGCGTGCGGGAGATTAATCTTATCGGGCAGGATACGACCTGTTACGGGGAAGACCTGGGATTGAAGGATGGGCTGGCATTGCTGCTGGAGCGGCTGGCGCAGATTGAGACGCCGCAGGAGAAGTGGGTGCGGTTCCTCTATGCGTATCCGAACCGGGTGACGCAGAAGCTGCTGGATACGATCGCGGAGTGGCCGTCACTGGTGAAGTACATCGACATGCCGCTGCAACATGCGAGCGCGAATGTGCTGAAGCGGATGAAGCGCGGGGCTCACGGGGATATTTTCCTAAAGCTGCTCGAGCGCATCCGGAAGACGATTCCGGGGGTGGCGATTCGCACGAGCTTTATTGTGGGTTTCCCGGGCGAGACGGAACAGGATTTCGAGGAACTATGCGCGTTTGTGAAGGCGGCGCAGTTGGACCGCGTGGGCGTGTTCACGTATTCCGATGAAGAGACGAGCAAGAGCTTCCATCTGGACGGTAAGGTGGACAAGCGCACCATTCATAACCGCAAGCGGAAGCTGATGGCCGTGCAGCGGCGCATTTCGGCGGCGCGGAACAAGAAGATGATCGGGCAGGAAGTGGAAGTGCTGCTGGAAGGGCCGTCGCAAGAGACGGAGATGCTGTGGGAAGCGCGGATGCGGTCTCAGGCGCCGGAGATCGACGGGGTGTGCTACATCAACGACGACAATGGCACGGTGATGAAGCCGGGGCAGATGCGGCGGATGGTGATCAGTGAAGCGCACGATTACGATCTGGTGGGCGGATTAATTGACGAAGCGCCGCAGGATGTGAAGGTGGCGAACGCTCCGTTGTTCCCGATTCTGACGAGTTCTCCGGAGGCTACGCGGCAAAGGTTATGAAGTGTCCGGTGTGCAAGAAAGAAGTGCAGTTCGGCGATGCGTACATGCCGTTCTGTTCGGAGCGGTGCAAGCTGATTGATTTAGGAGATTGGGCGAGCGAGAAGCATGTCATTTCGACGCCGATTTCCGTGACTCCGGACCCTGTGCAGGATGAAGAATAATCCGCTGGCCACGGTGGTGGCGACATGGTTCGGATGCGGATTTGCACCGAAGGCGCCGGGGACAGTAGGGGCGTTGGGTGCACTGCCGTTTGCGTGGTTGTGGCTGTATAGCGTGCAGGGGCCGCCATGGTGGATCCTGCTTCCGGTGGTACTGTTGACGGGGCCGGGGATCTGGGCGGCGAATGTGGTGGCGGCGGAAAGAGGGCTGGAGGATCCACAGATTGTGGTGGTGGACGAAGTGTTGGGCACATGGATCGCCATTGCGGGCGCAACTGTGCTGAACTGGAAGAGTATCGCACTGGCATTCCTTTTGTTCCGGCTGTTCGACATCTGGAAGCCGCAACCGGTGCGAAAGCTGGAGGGGTTACACGGCGGATTGGGAATCATAGCCGATGACCTGATGGCTGGAGTGTACGCGGCGGTTGTCTTATTTTTAGCGGGATGGTTCAATCTGTACTAGGCATGGCAATCTTTAAAGATGCAGATCGGCCCGAAATCAGCATGGTGAGCCCGGCGGCTGCCATACCTGGCGGGGAATTTCAGATTCGGGGTAGGAATTTCGCTCGTGCGGACCGGCCGCGAGTGCTGTTTGGCGACGTGCTGGCGCCGGTGGTCATCGGATCGAATTCGTACGTGATTGCGAAGGTGCCGGATGGCGCGGCGGTAGGGAAGATGGTGGTGGAAAGCGGGATGCAGTCGAGCCCGGTGTGGCAGTGCGGCATCGGGGTTCAGATTGCGGATAGCATGCATCCGGTGGCGAATCCAGCGGTGGACACGTTCGGGAACATCTATGCCACGTTCAGCGGATCGCGCGGGCAGAAGACGCCGGTGTCGGTGTACCGGGTGGATGTGAACTACGATGTGAAGCCGCTGGTGACGGACATGATGAACGCGACGGGGCTGGCCTTCGATCGCGACGGCATGCTGTATGTGAGCAGCCGCTATGACGGAATTGTGTACCAGGTGGCGCAGAACGGATCGATGTCGGTGTATGTGGAAGGCATGGGCGTGGCCACGGGGCTGGCGTTCGATCACGACGATAACCTCTACGTGGGCGACCGCAGCGGCACGATTTTCAAGATCAGCCGGCAGCGGCAGATTTACGTTTTCTGCACGATGGAGCCTTCGATTGCGGCCTATCATCTGGCGTTTGGGCCGGATGGAAATTTGTTTGTGACGGGGCCGACGACATCGAGCTACGATGCGGTGCACCGGATCACTCCGGCGGGGGAATCGGAAGTGTACTTCCGCGGACTGGGACGTCCGCAGGGGTTGGCTTTCGACGCGGAAGGCAACCTGTACGTAGCGGCATCGATGGGCGGGCGCAAGGGCGTGGTGCGCATTGATCCCGACCGGCACGCGGAGCTGTATCTTTCCGGGCCGAATATCGTGGGGTTGGCGTTCACACCGTCGAAGGCGATGGTAGTGGCGACGAACAACGCGCTGTACCGGGTGGATGTGGGGATTCGAGGATTGCTACCGGGCTAAAGGGCGGGCTGAATAACACGATGGACGCGGCGATACTGGCGATCGGGTCGGAGATGCTCACTCCGCAGCGAGTGGACACGAACTCGTTATACATGACGGATCATCTGAACGCGCGCGGCGTGGAAGTGCTGTTCAAGATGGTGGTGGGCGATCAACGGGATCATCTGGTGCAGGCGATGCAATATGCGCTGGATCGCGTGGATCTGCTGTTTGTGTCGGGCGGACTGGGGCCTACTGAGGATGATTTGACTCGCGATGCGGTGGCGCTGTTATGCCAGCGTCCACTGGTGTTCAGCAACGAGATTTGCGGATGGATTGAAGAGCGTTTCGCGCGGATGAAGCGCACGATGGCGGAAGTGAACAAGCGCCAGGCTTACGTGGTGGAAGGGGCGCAGGTGCTGCCCAATGACCGGGGGACGGCTCCGGGGCAGTGGGTGGAGCATGAAGGCCGGCACATCGTTCTGTTGCCGGGTCCGCCGCATGAGTTGAAGGCGATGTTCGAGGGGCAGATTTTGCCGAAGCTCGATGGATTGCTGCCGAAGCAGGTGATCCGGACGCGGTTTTACCGTGTGGCGGGGATGGGGGAATCGGACCTGGATCAGTTGATTGCTCCGGTGTATAACAAGTACACGAATCCGGCGACGACGATATTGGCGGCGGCGGGGGATATACAAATTCATCTTCGGGCGCGGTGCAAGACGGAGGCGGAAGCGGAGGCGTTGCTTGTGGAGGTGGGGGACCCGATTGCGGATTTGTTGGGAGACCGGATTTATTCGCGCAACGGCGATTCGCTGGAAGCGACGGTGGGCGCGATGCTGCGTGAGCGGGGGATGACGATTGCGGTGGCGGAGAGTTGCACGGGGGGAATGTTGGGCCAGAAGATCACGTCGGTGGCGGGGAGTTCGGATTACTTCGCCGGCGGGTATCTCACGTACACGTATGCAGCGAAGGAAGCGCTGCTGGGGATTGATGGGGAGTTGCTGCGAACGGAGAAGGCGGTGAGTGAACCGGTGGCGAAGGCGATGGCGGAAGCAGCGCGGCGACTGGCTGGAGCGAGCATCGGGGTTTCGGTGACGGGTGTGGCAGGGCCGGGGCAAGGGGATGAGACGGCGCCTGTGGGGACGATTTATGTTGGGGTGGCGGTGGATGGGGAGTGCAAGGTGCGGCATGTGCAGTTTGCGGGGGACCGGCATCGGATCCGGACGCTGGCGTGTCAGATTGCGATGGATGCGGTGCGGCGGGTGATGCTAAAGGGGTAGGTGTTAACTTCGGATATTTCGATTGTTCTGTCCTTCACCAAAACCTGTTGCCTAAGACATTCCCATCGACGAAATAGCGACAACGCGGCCAAATGGGCGGACGAGATGTGGAACGTGCAGCAATCCCGGCACCGAAACCAGGGATAATACGGCTATGGCCACCACAGACAGAGCGGATCTTTCCCGGATCACTATTCTGCCGGGCCAGCGCTCAGGCCAGCCCTGCATCCGCGATCTTCGAGTAACCGTCTGGGACGTTCTAGATATGCTGGCCTCGGGAATGACCGAGGATGAAATCCTGGGCGATTACCCCTACTTGGAAAAGGCCGACCTTCCCGCCGTCTATGCTTACGCCTCCCAGGTGGGGCGGGAACGCAAGTCACGTTGAAACTCCTTTTTGATGCGAATCTCTCGCCCAAGCTGGTTGGCCGCCTTGGGGAACTGTTCCCTGGCTCCGCGCATGTCTTCGATACCGGGCTGGAGCGTTCCACTCCCGATGAGAAGATTTGGGAGTTTGCCGCAGCCGAGGGGTTTACCATCGTAACCGCCGATTCCGATTTTCTCGATCGCGCGAAGTCGCGCGGCGCGCCGCCCAAAGTCGTTCGCATCGAGAAGCGCGACTACCGGACTGCAGAAGTTGAAAGCCTCTTACGACGGCACGCCATTTGGATTGCAGAGTTGGCCCAGTCGTCTCGAACCTCGTTGGCGATTCGCCACACATCTTAGGCCAGAGCCCATCTCACCAACGGGAGTCCGTGGAACCGGCGCAACGCTTCCATGCGCCTCACCACCTCGGGGTCTGCGCGAAGGGCGCGCATGGTCCTGCACGCGAAGCTCGAAGAAACTTTGCACTTGTTGACGTGTTTTGGCATCGATTTGCCCCAATTGAGATGGAGGAATGAAATGCTGAAACTAAATCGTTGCACGACAGCACTCGTTTTGAGTGTGATGTTTGCGGGCGTTGCGCCGGCGGAGAAGATGAGGGGGCACGCGAGGGCCGCCGTGGTCGAGTTCACTCCGGGGGCGAACGTCTCGGGAATGACTCATGAGTCCAAGCGGCACCTGCAGGCGAGCATCGCCAACTTGATTGTGCAGAGCGAGAAGTTCGACGTCGTCGACACGAACCATACCAGGGAAGCATCGAAGGCCATTTTGACGGAGGTGAATAACGAGAGTTCGACGGCTGCGGCGGTGAAGGTGGGCAAGCAACTCGGGGTCGCTTATGTGTTGACGGGGACGGTTGCCGAATACGACCCCAAAGGCGGTGAGGGCTTCGGGAGTGCGACACTGCGAGTACGACTTGTCGAGGTGGCCACTGGCCGTGTGAAGTACAGCAGCGAGATCGCGCAAAAGGGAACCCGAAAGATGAATGGCACCGGTGTGGCGGAAATGCAGGCGAATGTGTTCAAGCCGGCGATCGTAAGACTCGTCGAGGAACTGAAGTGACGGTGTAGCCTACAGTTTTCGCCGGACTCCGCCGTTATAGTGGGAAACCAATTCGGAGGATTCCCCCTTGTTCCCACGCTTGTTGTGCGCCGTGATGCTGGCTCTGCCGTTGGGCGCCGCGACGACGGTGCTGTACGACGATGGGGTGGCCTCGTTGCCGGCAGCGCAGGGGTGGTTGTTTTTTGGGGATAACAGCTTTGGCGCCGGGGCCTCGCAGACGCTAGTGCCGGGTGGAACGCAGTTGGTGACGAATGGCGGGACGTCGGCAGGTTACGCGAACCGGATTCCGTTTTTCGCGACGCTGGTGAATGCGGGGTTTCCGGTGTTGGACCGGAATGTTGGGTTCTCGTTGTTGTTTGAGTTGAAGGTGACCTCGGAATCGCATTCAAGCAACGATCGGGCGGGGTTCAGCGTGATCCTGCTGAGTGAAGATAAATTTGGGATTGAACTGGGATTCTGGGCGGACGAGATCTGGGCGCAATCGGGCGCGGGGTTCACGCACGCAGAGGGTGTGAGTTTCGACACGACGGCAGCGCAGCGGCAATACGAGTTGCTGATATTGGGTTCGACGTACTGGCTGTCGGCGGATGGGACGGAGATTCTAACGGGGTCGCTGCGGGACTATTCGGGGTTCGGAAGCCAGCCTTACACGCTGTCGCGTTTTCTCTTTTTGGGGGATGACACTTCGAGCGCGGGGGCAGATGTGTTGCTGGGGCGCGTCGAGTTGGCGGATGTGCCGGAGCCGGCGACGGCTGGGTTGGTAGTGGCGGCGGTGCTGCTAGCGGCGGTTTGGCGGCGAGGGAATTGATATTCTATCGGGGAGATGAAGCCCCGCATCCGGAACATTTTCGTGATTGGTTGTTTGGGCCTGCTGGCAAGCTGCGGGCCTGAGGAGAAGAGTGCCGCGCCTGCAGTCAAGACCGCGCCGGCTGTGAAGCCGGCGGATGAGTCGCGGCGATTCCCGAAGGCGGAATTGACGGAGACGCGGGTGGTGGACGATCACGCGATGGGGAAATCGTTTCTGCCGGGAGGCACGGTGGCTTCGTATCGCAAGGGGCAATACGAGATGTTTCTGGTGAAGATGGCGGATGCGCAATCGTCGGCGATTGCGCTGCTCGATTGGAAGAAAGAACTGGCGGATGCGAAGCTGATACCTGCTTTTGGCGGGTACTTCGGCAAGGACGGCGGGCGGCCCGTGTTCGTGTTTACGAAGGGCCCATGGGTAGCGGGCGTGGCCGGATTGAATGAGAAAGATGCGGACGCGAAAGCCCGGTTGCTGGCGTCGCAGATTTCGTTTTGAGCGGTGTTGCTAGAACACGAACTTGATGCCGGCTTGCATGCGGCGCGGGTCGTTGGACTGGCCGCGCACTTGACCGAAGGTGGGTGAAGTGACGGTGGCATCGGGGCCGGCCCAGCGGACGCGATTGAGGATGTTGAACGCTTCGAAGCGCAGAGTGAGGCGGGCGCGTTCGGTAGCGTTCAGATCCTTGGCCAGCGAGAGGTTCTCGTTGAAGTTCCAAGGTGTGCGCAATTTGGGATTGTTCTTGGTGGCGTTGCCGATGCCGCCATTGAGTTCGGCGGTGGTGAGCTTGCGGCCATCGGGAGCAACCTGAAATTTCGAAGCATCAAACCACGCGTCCTTGTAAGGATCGAATTTCTCTCCGGCGACCGGAGCGCGCCAACCTTCATAGGAGTTGATCCAAACGCGGTTGCCCATGCCACCGGGAACGGGGCTGAAGCCGGGGCCGACGCTCATGGGTGTGCCGTTGGCGTATTCGAGGAAGCCGGAGAGGCCCCATCCGCCGAGGACTTTGTCAGCGACACCGGCGAAGTTCCAGTGCTTGCCTTTGCCGAAGGGGAGTTCGTAGCTGAACGCCTGGCGGAAGACGTGGGTCTGATCATCCCAACTGAGAGCTTTCTGGAGCTTGCGGTTGTAATGATCGATGCTGTCGCGGGCGGCGATGACGGCGCTATCGGCATTGGAGAAGAGCTTCGAGAAGACGTAACTGCTGAGGAGGGTGAGTCCGGAGGAGTAACGTTTGTCGAGTTTGACGATCAAAGCGTGATAGGTGGAATCGCCGGTGCGTTCGCCGACGGAGGAGGGTTGTCCGCCAGCGGTCGCCACATCGCCGTAGTGGGGGAAAGGCCGCAAGGCCTGGGAGACCGAACCGCGGAAGGCGGGATATGGGATGGGAATACCGGCGGCACGGGCCGCGGGCGAGGCGATATCGGCAAGAAGCAGATCGCGGCCGTATTGCCTGAAGTAGCGCGGGTCCATCTGGTTGATGTTGAGGATGGAGGAAGACAGATGCACACCGCGCGTGGCGGTGTAGCCTGCACTGGCGACGAGGTTGTGCGGGAGTTGGTGCTGCAGATCGAGGTTCCAACTGTAGAACTCGGGCGGCCGGCCGGAATCGCCCTTTTGCCAGAAGTAGGTAGTACCGCCGAGATCGGTGGCGGGTCCACGGAAGGGAGGCGCGGTCCAGGCGGGGAGTCCGTTGTCGATGGGGAAGTAGGTGAAGGCGGGAAGCGAACCGGTGCCGAAGCTGCTGTTGAGAATCAAGCCTTGGAAGTGCGTGCTGCCGCCAGTGGTTTTGATGGCGCCATAGGATTTGCCCGCATACATGCGGAGCACTGTGCCGCGGCGCATCTGATAGGCGAGGCCAAAGCGGGGGGACCAGGCTTTCTTGTAGCTATCGAAGGGGTGTTTCTGGCCGTTACACTCGGCGCAGGTTCCGGTGTAGACGGTGGAGCCGAGGAGTCCGCCGACGACCGGATTGGGCACGGAGGGATCGAAGTTCATGAAGCCGGCGGGTTCGCCGTAGCTGCCGAAATCGGACCAATCCTTGATGCCGAGAACAGCGCCGCCGCCGATGGGGCTGGTGTATTCGTAGCGAAGGCCGAGGTTGAGGGTGAGCTTGGCATTGACACGCCAATCATCCTGGAAGAAGCCGCCATAGTATTTCCAGGATTGGATGACGGCGCGGGGCGTTTCGAGTCCCCAGGTGGTGGCTTGGCCGAGGAGGAAGGAGGCGAAGCCATTGCCGTTGAGTCCGGTGGTGTCGCCCGGGACGGCGGTGGGACCGGCCGCGAAATCGAAGCTGCCGTTGGGACGATGCTGGCCGCCGCCCCACCATTGATCCTTGGTGTAGAAGAAGCCGCCTTTGAAGGTGTGCGAGCCGCGCACGTAGGTCATGTCGTTGGTGATGGAAAGATCGCGGCCGCGATCGAAGCCCCAGGAAGAGCCGCTCCAGGCGGTGTAGCCGGCGAAGGTGACCGCGGTGAGCGCGCGATCGGGACCGGGCGTATTTTTGAGGCCGAGCTTTTCGGCCCATTTTGCGTTGGGGTCGAGTGAGTTGATGGTGGTGAGGCCACCGGCTTCGCGCTGATAGTTGATGCGGAGGCTATTGAGGATGCGCGTGGTGACGGTGCGGTCCCAGGAGAAACGGCCGGATGAATTTTTGCGATACCATTCCGAGCCTCCGTTGAAGGGGACGGGGAGGCCGGGGGGGCCATCGGGGCCGAACTTGTCGTCCTTGGTGCCATTCATGTAGAGGAAGCTGACGTGATTGGCGACGTTGAAGTGATGGTCGCCACGGATGCTGAATTTGTTCCACGGGCTGACGTTCATGCCCTGATCGCGGAAGTAGTTGCGATTGATACCGGGAAGGTTGGCCACCATGTCTTTCGGGCGGAAGGAGATGTATTTGCTGGCGACGGAGCTGAAGCGGCCCTTGGGGATCAGGTTGCCGGAGAACGGAAGGCGGGAGTAGGTGCGGCCGTCGGCGTTGAGGGTGGTGGTGGAGGGATCGTAGATGGGCATGAGGAAGGGGCGGCCATCGGAACCGTTGCGGATCCAGCCGCTGAAATCGCCTTCATACATTTCATTGAGGGGGACGGTGTTGAAGCCGGGCGTATTGCCGCTACGATTGCGAAAGCCTTCGTAACTGGCGAAGAAGAAGGTTCGGTTCTTGCCGTTGTAGACCTTCGGGATGTAGACGGGCCCGCCCACGGTGAAGCCGAAGTCGTTCTGTTTGAGGGTGGGTGTTTGCTGGGCGAAGAAGCCGCGGGCATCGGTGATGTTGTTGCGAAGGAATTCGAAGAGATTGCCGTGGAGTTGGTTTCCGCCGGCCTTGGTGACGAAGCTGATCTGGCCCATGGCGCGGCCGTATTCGGCCTTCATGCCGGTGCTTTCGACGGTGAACTCGGCGATGGCGTCGACGGGCACGGAGCTGATAGGGGCGCGCTCGGTCTGGTATTGGGTGGAGGCGCTGGTGAGCGAAGTGCCGTCCATGTTCATTTCCCAACCGGAGCCTTGTGCTCCGCCGATGCGGTAGCCATTGGCTGTTTTCACTTCGGGGGCGATGACGGCGAGGTTGAAGACGTTGCGGATCTGGCCGGCGACCACGAGCGGTAGATCTTCAATGAGTTTGGTGGTGAGGTTGGTGGCAACGCGCGTGGTTTCGGTTTCGAGTGCGGTAGCCTGTCCCTGCACTTGAACGGATTCGGTCACCGCGCCGAGTTCCACCGTGAAATCGAGCCGGAGTGTACTGCCGGATGTCACATTGACACCGGAATGGACCACGCGCTTGAAGCCTGGGGCTTCGATGTCGACGCGGTAGGCGCCGATGTTGAGAGCGGGGAGCGTGTAGTCGCCGGTGTCGGTGGTGGCGGTGGAGAAACTGGCGTTGGTTTCGGTGTGGGTGGCGGTGACCTTCGCACCGGCGACGGCTGCGCCGGTAGGATCTTTCACGGTGCCGGTGAGAGAGCCGCGGTCGAGTTGCGCGAAGAGGGTGGATGCGCCCAGAGAAAAGAGGCAAATGGTGAAGGACAGGTTCCCCATAGGTTTGGGACATGCTATCACAGGATTTTGTGAAAATCAGGCGGGGTGGCCGGGAATTGTACAGCGTTACTAGGCAGCGTTACTGCGCAGGTGGGGTAAGCTGTGAGACGTGCACGAATGGCGAAGAACGGCTTGCGCTCTATGGCTGGCGATCACGCTAGTGGCGGAGTTGTGCGCGCAGGGGATGGCTTCGCGCGGTGCGGTGGCGGCGCCGAAGCCTAAGGCATCAGGCAAGGCTTTTCCTGTTTCGTTCACGGATGTAGCGATAGCTGCGGGATTGAGGCAACCGCTGGTTTCGGGCGGGGTGCGCAGCAAGTACGTTGTGGAGGCGATGGGAACTGGGGTGGGGTTTCTGGACTCTGATAACGACGGATGGGTGGATATATTTCTGGTGAATGGATCGCGGTTTGAGGCGGGGCCGAAGGCGACTTCCCTGCTCTATCGGAATAAGGGTGATGGAACGTTTCTTGATGTCACGAAGAAAGCAGGAATCACGAAGACGGGGTGGGGACAAAGCGTCGCGGTGGCCGATTACGATAACGATGGCGCCGCGGATTTGTTTGTCACGTACTGGGGGCAGAACGTGTTGTATCGCAATCGAGGAGATGGCACGTTCGCCGATGTGACGGCGCAGGCGGGATTGCAGCATGAGGGGGCGCGGTGGGGGAGCGGAGCGAGTTTCTTTGATTACGACCGCGATGGAGATGTGGACCTGTTCGTGGCCAACTATCTGACCCTGGAGTTGGAGAAAACCGCACCACCGGGAAAAGACAGCACGTGCCGGTGGCTGGGAGTGCCGGTGTTTTGCGGCCCGCGAGGGTTGCCGTTTGCGGGGAATTTTCTCTACCGGAACAATGGCGATGGGACGTTCACGGATGTGTCTGACGCATCGGGGATCGGGGCAGCGCAGAAGACGTATGCGCTGGGCGTACTGGCTGCCGATCTGGATGGGGATGCGTGGCCGGATCTTTATGTAGCCTGCGATTCCACGCGCAGCCTGTTCTATCACAACAACGGGGATGGGACGTTCGTCGAACGAGGGACCTACATCGGGCTTGCCTATGACGACAACGGAATGGAGCAGGCCGGCATGGGGTTGGCGCTGGGGGATTACGACGGCGACGGATTGCTGGATATCGCAAAAACGAATTTCGCCGATGATTATCCCAATCTGTATCACAACCGGGGCAAGGGCGGATATATGGACCGGGCACTACAGGCGGGCTTGGGAATCCATCCGCAGTACGTATTGTGGAGCGCGCTATTCGCCGATTTCGACAATGATGCCTGGCCGGATCTATTCTTCAGCGCGGGACATGTATTCAGCGAGGTGGATGCATTGCAGACCGTGCAACGATACCGGAACCCGAGATTGCTTTACCGGAATCTGGGAGGCGGCAAGTTCGAAGATGTTGGGCCGGTGGCAGGACCGGGGATCGCGGCCATGCATTCGAGCCGGGGAGCGGCGGCAGGCGATTTTGACAACGATGGGGATGAAGATCTGTTGATCATGAATCGCAACGCTCCGGTGTCGCTGCTGCGCAATGACAACCGGAGCGGGCATCACTGGCTGAAGGTGAAACTGGTGGGAACGAAATCGAACCGGATGGCGATTGGGGCGCAGGTTCGGGTGCGCGTTGGGGAGCGGGTATTGACGAACGTGGTGCTGAGCCAATCGGGATACTATTCGGTGAATGACGCGCGGCTGCACTTTGGATTGGGGAGTGCCGCGTTGGCGGAGACGGTGGAGGTGCGATGGCCATCGGGTGCAAGCGAAACGTGGCGGAAGGTGAAGGCGGACCAAGTGGTGGAGCTGAAGGAAGGAGCGGGGCAATGATCGGGCTGGCGCTGATGCTGTGTGCGGCGGCGTTTGGACAGCAGGCGGCGGAACTGGCGGCGGCTGGGGTGCGGGAGTTGGAGGCCGGGAACGTGCAGGCCGCGCGGCGGGCGTTTGAGGAAAGCTTGCGGTTGGATGCGAAGCAGTACGAGGCGTTGTCCGGGTTGGGGTTCATTCACTATTCGCAAGGCTCATTCGAGCAGGCAAAGGATCGGCTGGAGAAGGCGATTGCCCTGCGGCCGAATTCGTTCCAGAGCCGGTTTTTGCTGGGCGCATCGCTGGTGCAACTGGATGATGCCGAGGGCGCCATCGTGCAGTTGAAGCGGGCAGTGGCGCTCCAGGCGAGTCATTCGGACGCACGGAAATTGCTGGCATCGCAGTATGTGCGGACGCGGCGTTACCGCGAGGCCGTGGCGCTCTTGCAGCCGGCGGATGAGGAATCGTGTTTGCTGCTGATTGAAGCGCGGCAGGCGTCGGGGGATTCGGCGGGTGCTTTGCGATTGGCGACGCAGGCCGCGCAGCGTTATCCGCGATCGGCGCAATTGGCCGCGTGGTTAGGGTTTCAGATGCAGTTTGCAGGGCGCTATGAGGAAGCGCGCAAGCTGCTGCTGCGGTCGATTGAGTTGGACAGTTCGTTTGCCGTGGCTTACCAGTTGTTGGGCGAAGTGTTTCTGAAAGAGGAGCAGTATGCGGAGGCGAGCCAGTGGTTCGCACGCGCAGTGGAGAAGATGCCGGAAGATGTGGAGACACTGCTCGGCTATGGGCGAGCGCTGGCATTGAGTGGGAAGCTGAGTGAGGCGGAGGCGGTTCTGGAACAGGCGGTCAAAGCGGCTCCGAAGGATGCAAGGGTGCAGTTGCAATTGTCCCGGTTGTATTTTCAGATGGGCGATGAAGGGCGCGCGAGGGCGGCGGCGGTGCGATCGGTGGAGATGCGGGAAGCGGCGCCGGTGGCGGATACGGTTCCCGCGGGGCTACGGTCTAGGGGCGGAACTCCACGCTGAGTCCGATCACAGCGGGGTTGAGCGCGCGGAAGCAGGGATGATTGGAGGGAACGACGCGATCGCCCTGGATCTGGCGGCATTCGGGATTGCCGCTATGGAAGGGTGCAGTGTGGAAGCCGATGAGGAAGGAAGTGTTTTTCCACCAGGAGCGCAGGTAGAGGCAATTGACTTCGAAGGGGCTCGCGTGGATGTCCTGAAGGCGGGACATGCGGACGCCGAGGCTGATGCCGTCGGCGGTGTGCCATTTGCAATGTGGTTGGCGTTGTTCGTGGCAGATGAGGATCAATTGGGGATGGCCGTCGCGCCAGGTGATGGAGAGGCGGCGTGTTGGGTCGTTGGGATAGACCACGGTTGCCGGCTCCATGACGCCTTCCTCAATGTGAACGGTGCGCTCAGTGACGTTGGAGGCTCCGAAGGCGGCGCGAAGGTCCGCTTTGGTGCTGGTCGCGCGAATAGGACCAACCCGTACGCCGGGGACGATGAGCCAATCGTTGGGCTCAGGTGGGAGCAGCAGGAACAGGAGAGCAGGCAGGATCATCCCGAGTGCCTCAATGGGATGGGTTGGCGAGGAATTTGAGCGTGCTCTCGAGTGCGTCGAGGGTGATGTCGAGAAGCGGCTCACTTCGTCCGGCATGGCCTTGGGGGCCGATGACGAAGTCGTGGTAGCCGTTGGCGTAGATCTCCATGCGCACCTTCTTGCCGCCTTTTTCCATGGCGTCGTGGAGCATGCGATCGACGTGGAGCAAGCCGTCGGCGGTGCCCACGAGGATGAGCAGTGGAGTTTCAATGGGGGCAATGTTGGAAGCGGCACGTTGTGCATCGTAGGTGGCCCCCTGCCAGCGGTTATCCTTGGGTGCGTCGGGTTTGGTGCGCGCGCCGAGGAAGCTGATGGGAGCGCCCGCGCCGAGAACAGCGGCTCGTAGTTTTTCGCGCCGGAGCAGGTGCATGACGACATCGCCGCCGAGGCTTACACCGTAGACGTGGACGCGATTGGGATCGACGTAAGGGAGCGATTTGATGTACTGGACAACGGCCTGGGCATCGTCGGCGTAGGTGACGCGCGCCGGGTCTTCGGCTTCGCCGAGGCGGTTGAAGTTCTGGCCTCCGCGATAGTCGGAGACCACGGTAACGTAGCCCTCCTTGAGGAAGCGCTCGAAGACAGGGCTGCCGTCATCGCCGCGGGACCAGGTGACGAGTTTCTCCATGCCGCGGCCACCGGGGGCTCCGTGGAAGTGAATGAGCACAGGGAAAGGGCCATTGCCCTTCGGTTTGCGGAGGGCGGCGGCAACGTACAGGCCGTCCTTGGATTTGATGTAGAGCTTCTCGATGGGAGAAACATACTCCGGCACGGTGTGGATGTATTTGTCGTGGGGCAGCACTTTGCCGCCGGGGAATTCTTTGATTTCGCCATAGAGGGCGAAGGAAAGTAGAAGCAACAAGGATCCCATTGGTGTCATTCTAACCGCTGGTGCATGAGGATAGCGTAAAATGAGGAGTTTGTCTTCCCCTTGCGCCACCGTAGTGATTCCCACCTTGCATGCCGGCCCGCCGTTGGCCGAATGCCTGCGGAGTCTCGAAGGGCAAACACGGACGGATTTTGAGATTGTGGTGGTGGATAACAGTGGCACGGGGCTGGTGCGGAAGCATGGGGTGCCGGCCGGTGTACGGGTGATGGAGAATGCGAACAACAAGGGCTACGGCGGCGCGATCAATCAGGCAGCGGCGGAATCGACTGCCGCGTATGTGGCGGCATTGAACGATGACGCGGTGGTAAGCGAAGGGTGGCTGGCAGCGCTGGTGGCGGCAATGGAGAGGGATGCGAAGGCGGGGATGTGCGCCAGCCGGGTGATTCTGGCGGATCGGGGTGTGCTCGATTCGGCGGGGATGCTGTTGTGTCCGGATGGCAGCAGCAAACAAAGAGGGCATCTGCGCCAACCGGATGAGTTCGGAACGGCGGAGGAAGTTTTTTTTCCGAGCGGCTCAGCGGCTTTGTACCGGCGGGAATTGTTCACCGAGACGGGCGGCTTTGACGAGGACTTCTTTCTGTACTGCGAAGATACGGACCTGGGGCTGCGGGCGCGGTGGGCCGGATGGAAATGTTTGTACGTGCCGGAAGCGGTTGTATTTCACCACTACTCGAAGAGCGCAGGCAGGGTTTCACCGATGAAGGCTTTCTACGTGGAACGGAACCGGCTGTACGTATTGCGGAAGAACTTCCCGCCGCGGATGTGGCGGAGGGCCTGGTTCGCGTCGATGGCGCGGTATTTCTGGCATGCACGGTTTTTGGGGCGGCCTTCGGCGGCGGGGGATTTTCTGCGGGAGGGAAACACGTTCTGGACGGCCGTGGGGTTGTTGTTGCGGGCTTGGGGCGCATATTGGAAAGAGCGGGCGGCGCTGGACCGCAAACGGGCGGCGACGATGCAGGCGGCGCGGATCACGGCGGAGGAGTTCGAACAATACTGCCGGCGGTTTGCCATCTCTCCCAAAGAGGTGGCGGCGCTATGAGCTACGGCCCGCTGCTGATTATCGTGCCTGCGTACAACGAGGAAACCAATGTTGGTTTCGTGATCGAGGAAGTACACCAGGTGATGGGCGATGTACCAGTGCTGGTGCTGGACGATTGCTCAGCAGACGCCACGGCGGCCGTGGCTCGCCGGGCGGGCGCGCGGGTATTGTCGATGCCTTGCCATCTGGGCTTAGGCGGATGTGTGCAGGCGGGATACCGGCTGGCGTTCGAACTGGGCTTTGACTATGTGATCCGGCTGGATGGCGATGGCCAACACGATCCGCGGGATATTCCTCTGATCTATGAGGCACTGCGCGAGTCGGGATGCCAGATGGTGATTGGAGCGAGATTCGCGGAGGCGGAGGGGTTTCAGGCGAGCGGGCTGCGGCGATTGGGAATCCGGTTTTTCCGGACGATTTTGCGGCCGATTCTGGGGCGTCCGGTGCGTGATCCGACTTCGGGGTACGTGGGAGTGAACCGGGAAGCTCTGGCCCTCTTCAGCAAGAGTTTCCCACTGGAGTATCCTGAGATTGAGGCGCTCGTCGTGCTGCAGCGCCGTGCGTTCCGTTTTGTCGAGGTCCCTTGCAGGATGAGAAAGCGGCGCAGTGGCCGCAGCACTATTACTCCCCTGCGGTCGCTTTACTACATCATCCATGTCTTGTTAGGCGTGTTTGTGAACATTTTGAAGTTTGAGCGTCATCGCTGGCGCCGATGAAAGGAGCACCATGGACCGGCTATCGAATGTACTGACGATCTTCAGCCTGGGGCTGATCCTGCTGGTGCTGAGCAGTGTGCGCCGGGCGCACATCCGTGTGGAGTACAGTGTGAGCTGGCTGGGCGCGGCGGTGGTGCTGTTGATTCTGTCGCGTTCGACATCGGCGCTGGGATGGTTATCGGAAACGATGGGAATCCACGATCCGCCGCTGGCGCTGTTGCTGACTGTGTTCGCCGTATTCTTATTTGTGTTCTACCGATTTTCCGTGATGGTTTCTAATTTGAAAGACGCCAACATCGCGCTAACCCAGCGCGTGGCGATTCTTGAGTATTATCTGCGTTCGCATCATGAAAGTGACGAAGCATAAGGCGCCCGTACAATCCGAGGCGGTCGCAAGCGCGGCGGGAGGCAGTATCGCGAGCTGGATGTGGCTGGCGGGGATACTGACGGCGCTGCTGGTGGCGCTGGAGATTTACTGGCCATCGATTCGCGGGCCCTTTGTATTCGATGACGATTATCTGGCATTCCGCGATCCGGGTTTTCTGGAGCGGGGGCTGCTGTCATTGAATCCGTCGGTGCGCCCGTTCCTGCATTTGAGCTACTGGCTGAACCTTTATTTTTCGGGGCTGGAAGATACGTTCAGTTATCATCTCTGGAACGTACTGCTGCATGTAGCCAACAGCGTGTTGATGTTTCTGGCAGTGGACAAACTGCTGCAGATGGTGGGTGAGGAGCGCGGGCGAAGCCGGGTTCTGGCCGCGTTCGCGGCTGCGCTGTTTCTGGTGCATCCGGTGCACACGGAAGCTGTGGCGTACATCGCGGGACGAAGCGAATCGTTCAGTCTGCTGTGGTTTCTGTCGGCCTATGTGCTGTTTCTCTACAAACGGGAAGAGGGCATTGGATGGATGGCGGCGCTGGCAACGCTGGTTCTGTTCGGGGCGGCGTTCTTGAGCAAAGAGCATACGGCGGTGCTGCCGGCGCTGTTTGTTTTGACGGACGCGTGCTTCAGCAAGGACGGGGCAGTGGCGGGGGTGCGGCGTAACTGGCGGCTGTACGCTCCGATGGTTGCGATTGGAACTGCAGGCGTGGCGCTGGTGGCGCGCGTATTGATGCAAGCGACGACGGCCGGGTTCAAGATGAAGGACCTGCCGTGGCACGACTACTTCTACACGCAGTGGCGCGCCATCTGGGTTTATCTGAAACTGACGGTGCTTCCGGTGGGGTTGAACGCGGATTACTTTATTCCGATCTCCCGATCGCCTTTGGATCACGGAGCGCTATTCGGGCTGATTGGCCTGCTGGCGCTGGCAGGCGCAGCATTCTACTACCGGCGGCAGTTTCCGCTGGCGTTCTTCGGGATGCTGGTTTTCTTTCTGTTGCTGGCTCCGACGTCGTCGGTGGTGCCGATCAAGGATCCGATTGCGGAGAGGCGGCTGTATCTTCCGTTTCTCGGATTGATGCTGGTGGTGTGCGATCTGATGCGGAGATGGAAGGCGCCGCAAACGATACAGTACACCGTGATGGGTGTGGTGCTGGCGGCACTGTCGATATTGACCTATCAGCGCAGCGATGTATGGAGCGATCCGATGAAGCTGTGGGCGGACACGGTGGAGAAGGGGCCGGACAATTCGCGGGCGCAGTTCCAACTGGCGATGGTGCACTACACGCGAGGGGAATGCGATGTGGCGGTGGACCGTTTTGCTTTGGCGGAGCGGACGAGCACAAAGAAGGATTACAGCCTGTATCTCGACTGGGGGCTGGCCTACGATTGCCAGAATCAACTGGCGAAGGCGGAGGAGAAATTCCGGCAGGCTGCGGCGATCGAGAACACGGCTCATGTGCGGTCACTGATCGGCATGTCGCTGGCGCGGCAGAACAAGCCGGGGGCGGCATTGGAGGAGTTGAAGGCGGCGGAAGCGCTAGATGCGGCGTACGACATGACGTATGTGTATCGTGGTAAGGTGTTTTTGCTGATGAACGAACTGGACCGAGCAGAAGCGGAATACAAGAAAGCCTTGTCAGTAAAGCCCACGAGCGAAGCGGCCCGGCAAGCGCTGAACGAGTTGTCGCAGCGCAGGGGCGCAGCGCGGTAGATGAGCCGTCCATTACGCATCGGGATAAACGCGCTTTATCTGATTCCTGGCGGCGTAGGTGGGACGGAGATTTATCTGCGCAGTCTGATTCGGGCCATGGCGGCGGTGGATACGGTGAACGAGTATTTCGTTTTCACCAATCTGGAGACGGAAGGGGACCTGGCGCCGCAACAAAGCAATTTTCACCATGTGCCGCAGCAGGTTCACGCTGCGGTGCGTCCGGCGCGGCTGAGTTGGGAACAATTCGTGCTGCCTGTGCGAACCAGGCGGCTACGGCTGGACGTGCTGTTCAATCCGGGATTCACATCGCCGCTATTCGGATCATGCCCCAATGTGACGGTGTTTCACGATTTACAGCACAAGCGGCATCCGGAGTATTTTCGCTGGTTCGATCTGCCTTTCTGGCAATTGTTTCTGTATTGGTCGGCGCGCGTATCGACACGATTGATCGCGGTGTCGGAAGCGACACGGCTCGACCTGCTGCGTTACTATCCGGTGCCGGACGCGAAGATCCGAGTGGTGCCGCATGGCGTGGACGAAGCTTTCTTCGAAGTGGGGCAGGGGCGTAAAGCGGAGGATCTACGGCATTTCATACTATGCGTGTCGACGCTGCATCCTCACAAGAATCTGGACCGGCTGGTGCGGGCATTCCGGCGGCTGCACGCACGGCATCCACGATTCCGGTTGATCATCGCGGGGATGCACGGGTTTCAAACGAATCAGATTGAACAGACGATTATCGCCTGCGGGATGGGGGCGCATGTTCACATCACCGGGTGGATCCCACGGGAAGAGCTGCTGGATTTGTACGGGAAAGCCTGGGCGTTTGTGTATCCGTCCACATTTGAGGGGTTCGGGATGCCGGTGCTGGAAGCGCTGGCGTCGGGAATTCCGTGCGCGGTGAGTTCGATTGAGCCGATCAAGGGAATCGCGGGGAATGCCGCGCTGCAATTCGATCCACTCGATGAGGAGCAGATTGCCGCCGCTCTGGAGCGGATCGTGTCGGATCAGGAGATGCGGGAGCGGCTGCGCCTGGCGGGACCGCAGCGGGCGGCCGATTTCAGTTGGCGGACCGCGGCGCAACAGACGCTGCGGGTGATTGAGGCGGCGGCAAAGCCGGCTACTGGCCGGACTGAGTAACGGTGAAGGTAGTGCCGGCGATCACCATCACACCGACGCGTGTTTGCCCGGTATCGTTGGGCGCGACGGTGTAGCCGACGACTCCATCGGCACTGCCCGCGGGCCCGGCGGTGAGGGTGATCCAGGAATTGGGATTGGAGACAATCCATTCGCATCCGGTGCTGGCCAGAACCAGCACGGAACTGCTGCCTCCAGCGCGGGGAAAGGTTTCTGAAGAGGAACTGACGAAGTAGGTGCAGGAGAGCGATCCGGCGCCGCCGACCTGATTGACCGCGTAGGTCTGTCCGTTGAGGTCGATGGTGCCGTAGCGAGCCGCGCCCGTGGTGTTCTCCAGCACAAAGTAGTTGACGGTTCCGTTTCCGTTGCCACTGGATGTGAGGATGCTGACCCAGGAATTCTGTGTGGTGGCGGTCCACGGACAGGTGGCGAATACGGTGAAGGAGTAGAGGCCGATGTTCGCGGGGTGCCAGGATCCGGTGGAAGCAGGTGTAGCGCAGATACCGGTGACTTGTTGGATGGTGTAGGTTTGCCCGGAGACCGCGATGTGGCCCACACGCAACGGGCCCGTGTTGGCCGCCACCGTGTAGTTGATCTGGCCGTTACCGGAGCCGCCACCGGAATTGATGGTGACCCAATTGACATCGGTGGATGCGCTCCAGGCACAGCCCGTGGAGGAGAACACCGAGAGGTTGTAGCTACCGGCGGTTTTGGGGAAGAAGGAACCGGTGGAACCCAGTGTGACGGCACAGGGTGCGAGACGGGCGAGGAAGCCCTCCTGCGCGCCGCCGCCGCGGGTAGTCTGCAAGGCGCCGGTGGTGACAGGCAAGTCTGTGGAATTGGTGAAGCCAACGATCACCGGGCCATTGGTGGGCGCGACGGCGAGGGCAAGAGCCACGTCACCGGCACCACCACCGAGGTAGCTGGAGAAGATCAGGGATGCGCCGTTGGCGCTGAGTTGAGCGATGAAAGCATCGCCGTTACCGCCGGGTGTCGTCTGGATGCCGCCCACCATGGGGAATGCTGAGCCTGCCAAGCCCGCCACATACACAGTGCCCGCGGTATCCAAGGCAATGCCAAAGCCAGCGTCGCATTGATAAAGGCGGAAGGGATCGGTAACGGAACATGTACCGGATCCGCCGAGGAAAGTGGAGAAGACGGCGGAGGACCCGTCGGCACTGAGCCGGGTGACAAAAGCATCGGCGGCGCCACCGTGCGAGGTGCGGTATGCGCCTGTTGTGGTAGGAAAACTGGAGGAGTACGTTTGGCCGGTGACGTAGGCTTCACCGAACGCGGAGACAGCGATGGCGTAGGCGCGGTCGATATTGGCTCCGCCGAGGAACGTGCTGTAGACAAGAGTGGTGCCTGTAGCGTTCAATTTGGCCACGAATGCGTCGGTGGAGCCGGCGAACGAGGTGCGGAAGGAGCCGGTGGTGACGGGGAAGTTGGAGGAACTGGTGAAGCCACTGACATAGGCGTTTCCATTGGTGTCGATCTGGATACCCGTGATCTGGTCTTCGGCGCTACCACCGAGGAACGTAGAGTAGAGCGCAACGGCGCCGGTCGGATTGAGTTTGACTACAAATGCATCGGTGGCGCCGCCATAGGTTTGCTGGGCCGCCCCCATCGTGGTGGTGAAGGTAGCCGTGTAGGTATTGCCGGCCACATAGGCATTGCCAGACGCGTCGACGGCGATGGCCTGGCCGGCGCCAGCGCCATCGAGATAAGTGGAATAGGCAAGAGATCCGCCACTGGCGGAAAGACAGGCAACGAAAATCGCGGGGGCATTGGCGGGTGAGGGGCGAAACGCGCCCGCGGTGGTGGGAAAGCGTCCTACGGTGGAACCGGTGATGAAGGCTTCGCCGGCGGAGTCGACAGCGATGGCACGGCCATAGTCGGCGAATGTGCCGCCGAGGTAGGTGGAATAGAGGATAGCCGTGGCGGTGGGGTTCAGCTTCATGACGAAGGCATCGGAATCGCCGGGGGTGAGTGTGCCCTTGTAAGGACCGCCTGCGGTGAGGAGGTTGGTTGATGCCGTGTAGCCGGTGATATAGATGTTCTCACTGGAATCGAGGGTGACGGCAGCGATGATGTCCGCATCGTTGCCGCCGATGTAGGTTGTGATCAGTGTGGGGTCGATGACCAGAGGAAGGCTGGGATCGTAGTCGCCGACGCGGAATCCGAACGAGGCGTCGCGATCGACGGCGAAGGAGCATTCGACGGGGCGCTGGCCTTGCAGGGTGGGCTGATAGGCGATGGGCTTGCCGAGCCGGAGTTCACTGCGTCCGGTGTGCAGCGACAGGCTGCCGTCGCGATTGCGGCGGAGCTTGCGGGCGCCACGAACCTCGAACTTCACCTGGGCGAGATTGGCGCGCGGGCTGAGGACGACATCGAACTCGAGTTCACTGTTGGTGCCATAGAAGAAGACATCGATGCCGGGGAATGCGCTTTCGTAGCGGACACGGGAGTAGTGGGGAATGCCGCGCACCCAGTGCGAGGCTTCTTCTCCGCGAAGGTAATGGCTGACGCCTTCGAGCAGGCCCATGCCTTCGAGGCGCGGCCGGCTGGTGCTTTGGCGCGGTGCGATTTCGATGGAATCGCCCAAAGCCGGCATTGCCACAACGACGGCGTCTTCGCGGAGGTAAAGCGAGGTGCGCGGGCCTCTGGAGAGGAAGCGCACTTCGGGTGCGGCCTGGCCACGATTGGGCTCAAAGACGGCTGGGATCGATCCCAAAGAAACGGTTTTGGTTTTTGCTTCGCTTGCCGGCGCCAGCAGAGAGAGAGTAAGAAGAACAATGATTCCGCGAGCCACTTGCGATACTCCTTTGTCCAAGAAGGTAGTGGGTGGCGCGGCCTCTTTTTATCAGCCGGATGCAGAGAGGTTGAGAGAAAAGGTGCGGCGTGGGCACTCTCTATACGAGCCTTCCTGTAGTTGGTCAGGCTATACTGCCGGGCAGATGATACTGCTGATTCTGTGGATGGTGTTGCGCCTAGGCGCGCTGGTGGCGGCGGAGCCCGTGTTGCAGACGGGCGTGGCCGATGCGACGAAGGACAAGCCGCAATCGAAGCTGTGGTTCGCGCAGGGGACGTGGTGGGGGTGGTTGCCGACGACGGATGGCAGTGCGGTATGGAAGCGGACGGCGCAGGGTTGGCGGCGGCAGAACGCGTTGGACGGGGCTCTACGTGGATTGCCGGGCCAGGCGGATGTGTGGGCGGATGCGAAGGAAGCAGCGGCGGTGTTGGTGGAGAAACAGCGGCTGGGGTTTGTGCGGTTGCGCTTCGCCGGCGGGTCGTATGTGGTGGTGGGGAAGCCTGTGGTGTTCACGCTTTCCGCGGAGCACAAGACAGAGACGGCAACACTGGTGCGCGATGATCAGAGGCGCTGGTGGATTGCTTACGATCATGGGCGGCGGATGTTTGTGCGCGCTTCGTCGGATGAGAGCGGGGAAAGGTGGCTGGAACCGATTGAGGTGAGCACGCAGAAGACGGATACGGACGATATTTGCTCCATCGCGGCGTTGCCGGGCGGAGTGGGGGTGATCTGGTCAGACCAGGCGAGTGACACGGTGTGGTTCCGGTTTCATTCTTCGCGGCAGGGGGTGACGAAGTGGAATCCGGTGGAAGTGGTGGCACAGGGCAATCGCACCGCGGACGATCATTTTCATAGCGCGCTGGCGGCGGATGGGACGTTGTTTGTGGCGACGAAGAATTCGTTGGACACGATGGGGCAGCCGCAACTGGTGTTGCGCGTGCGCGATGCCACGGGGAAATGGAGCAACTATCCTTATGCTTTGCGCACCACGGGCGGGGAACCAAGCCGGCCGATTGCTTTGGTGGGCGGCGGCAGGTTGCATCTGCTGCATTCGGTGTATCGAAGGAAGGGATTGGGGAGTGTGGTGGTGGGGTTCAGCACCGCGGTGAAGCCTCTCGTGTTGGATGGCGGGGCGGAGGTTTTGATCGAAGGAGCGTCAGGCGTGAACAACGTCACGGGGTCGAAGGCGGCATTGCCGGAGGGCGCGGAGTGGGTGGTGCTGGCTTCCGATGGGAAGGGTGGTGTGTATGAAGGGGTGGTGCGATAGCTTACCGGCGGCCGGCGGCGCGCGCCATCTCTTCGATGGCC
The DNA here is from genome assembly GCA_018268935.1 of Acidobacteriota bacterium. Lineage (GTDB taxonomy): Bacteria > Acidobacteriota > Terriglobia > Bryobacterales > Bryobacteraceae > CADEFT01. Next base: position 54,328 of record JAFDVS010000085.1, read on the forward strand.
TTCAGGACTGTGCGTTCCACTTCCGGTGTGAACAGGCCGTAGTCAGCGTAGAGGCCTCGGGTTTCGTAGCCGCCTTCTTTGAGAACGCGGGCTGGAGGCAGATAGCCGAAGACATCGTTGTTGTAGCCGCTAACCCAGAGTTGGAGCGGACCGAGGAGGCGCTCGGCCTGGATGGCGTAGTCGACGAGGGTTTCGCCGCTGAAGGCAACCAGTGTCAGATCCTGGCCGAATTGCCAGAGGGCGAAGGGGGCTTTGTAGGTAGTGAGCAGGACGCCACCTTTATTCAGGCGCTCCAGCGCGCCGTCGGTGAAGAACTGGCGGTAGGAAGGGGCGTCTTTCGCCATCTGCTCGATTTGGGATTTGGAGAGACGTTCGAGCGGGAGGTCGACGTCGCGGAACTCGGCGCGGAGCGGGCCTCGGACGGGGGCGAGCTTGGTGTCGAGCACACGGGTGACTTCGTCGGCGAGTTCGCTGGCGTGGCGGCGGGCGAGATCGAAGGTGCCGCGGGGATAGGGATTGGCATCGCCGGCGCATCCGGTGAGGAACATGGCTTGTATGCCGGGGCGGCGCGATTCGAGATAGAGTT
>JAFDVS010000086.1 GCA_018268935.1 Acidobacteriota bacterium
TCCATCGTGTCTTCGATGGGGTTGCCCTTCGAAAGCTGGTAAGCCTTAGCCAGAATCCGGCGTTCTTTGTCCTTCGAAATCAGAACCGCTTTCGTGGACGTGGAACCACCATCGATCCCGACGAATCCTTCTACCACTTCACCAGGCTGGAACGTCGACGGAATGAACTTCTTGTGCTTATAGCGCTCCTTGAAGCCGTCCAGCTCATCGGCGCTCTTCGCCAAGCCGCCATTGCCGCCTTTTTTCTTCTTCTCTTCGTCGCGGCCGACTTCGATGTACCACTTCAGCTTTTCGTAGCCGACATACTGGCCGATGTGGTCGTCTTCGGTCTTCCCGAATTCCACCGCGCCGATCGCTGCGAAGTACTGGGCGTTGTCCGGAGTCCGGATGAGATCCTCAGGCGGCACACCCTCAGGCAGCGGATAATTGCGCTCTTCCCAGATTTTCGGAATGTTGTGCTTCCAGCAATCGCGCATGCCGGTGATGTAGCAGTTCGGACCACCCAGCAACAGCACAACGGGACGCAGCGTGTTGCCGCGCGTCAGAACGCTGAGGTTCTGCATGACGATGGCTTCAAACAGCGACGCCATCAGTTCATCTGGCGGAACTCCGCTCTTCTGCAATCCATTGATGTCGGTCTCGGCGAACACGCCGCATTTGCCGGCCACGGGATGCAGGCGCAATCCCTTGTAGCCCATGTTGCAGAGCTCTTCGGCCGGGATCCGCAGCTTGGCGTTGATCTTGTCGATGACCGCGCCGGTGCCGCCCGCGCACTTGTCGTTCATCGACGGGATCTTCTTCTTGCGCCCGGTTTCCGGGTCCTCTTTGAAGATGATGATCTTGGCGTCCTGCCCGCCCAGTTCAATCACGCTGCCGCATTCGGGATAGAGTTTCTCTACCGCCAGCGAAACCGCGTTCACTTCCTGGACAAACTTCGAGCCGAGATACTTGCCCAATCCCGAGCCGCCGGAGCCGGTGATGAACATCCGGGCGTTCTCGGCCTTGAAGCCGTCGATCTCCTGTTCGAAGCGTTGGAGGAACTCCAGGCACTTCTCCGGCTGCTTGGTATCGTGCCGCTGGTAATCGCGCCAGACAATCTCATCCGTGGCTGCGTCGATGACCACACTCTTGACGGTCGTCGAGCCGACGTCCATGCCGATCATGAACTTCTTGTTCATTCGTTTTTACACTCCGGGCTTCCGAGGTCCTACAGTCTACTAGTTTACGTGAGCGGCCGCGGCCATGGGTTGGGGTTGCCAGCCTTCCTTCTTCATCCGGTCGGCGATGTGAAGGACGAAATTCGCAGCAGTGCCAACCACACCCTTGGTGTGCGGCACCTGGTACATAGGCTTCTTGGTTTCCGGATGCGCTTCGACGAAGGCGCGGCAGTCGTCGAGCGTGAGCCCGCAGCGCTGCAGCACTTCGGCGAATTCATTCTTCGCCTTGTTCTTCGCCTCGCCGAGCGCCATCTGCACGCGGCTGTGGGCGTTGATCTCGCCTTCGCCCGAGGTTTCGATGGGCAGGAAGATCATGTCCTTGTAGACACCGGTCACGGCGGCCTGAGCACCGTCGGATTGCGTCGAGGGCATGCAACCGAAGGGCTTCAGACTCAGCACCATGTGGGCCAGGTCTTTATTGGAGTAGTAAATGTTCTTCGCCACTTCCAGGTGGCCTTCGCCGCCGCCCGCGCGCGAGTTGTAGTAGGGATGCCCCATCCGCTGCAACTCATACTGATCGGCCAGGTGGTGAGCCAGGCCGCCCAGAGCATCCACAATGCGGTGGTATTCGCGCTTGAAGATGGCTTCCGCCAGCTTCAGCTTCGCCACTTTATTGCGGAAGCTGTATTCGATCTTCATGCGCTTGCCAAGCTGCCAGATGGGAGGCAGCACAGCGCCTTCTTCCAAACCTTTGGTATCGGAGTACTTCTGAATCACCTGGTGAATCATGTACATGATCCACGTGCCGATGGGTTCCACCAGCACCTGCGCGCCTTCGCGCTCCAGGAACCGGAACATGTTGAAGTTACCGTCGCCTTCGGTGGTCTGCGCCCAGAACTCGCCGGTGATCTTCACAATCGGCTTCACGCGCAGCCGGTCCACTTCCACTTCGTCGTACATGTCGCGGCAGCGATTCAACGCGCCGGTGATGTCTTCCGAACGAAGCTGATTCACAAACTTGCCCACGTATTCCGTGGTGTCCTTGAAGCCATTCAGGAATCCGGGGAGATCGTCGCCCACCTTCCAGGGTTGCTTCTTCTTGAACACTTCGTGCAGGTAATCGGACACATTGTCCAACACCTGATCCGTCTGGCCGGGGTTCGTCTCAAACGGCCGGATCGCGTAAGCAACTTCATTGACAATATCGCCGCAGTTCAGCGCATTGAGGATGCCCAGGAAGAAGTCGATGTTCATCTCCAGGCCCGCTTCCGCATCGGACTGGCTGAGGCCGCCCGACTGCTGGAACAGCAGCACGCGGAAGCCATCGAAGCCGGCGTTGCGGAGTGCCAGCCGGTACTCGGCTTCATACATCCCGAAGCGGCACGGACCACAGGCGCCCGCCGTGAAGAACACATAGCGGTCGACGATTTCCTGCTTCGTCAAACCCTGCTCTTCCAGGCTCTGCAAGTACTGGACCAGGTTGCCGACCGTGAAGTACGTCGGATTGCACTGGCCGTTGTTTCCGTACTCCTTCCCCAATTGGAAGGCCGCCACGTCAGGCGTGGGGAGCGATTCGGCCAGGTAGCCGAGCCCTTCAAGAGCACCATGGATCAGCTTTTCGTGCTTCCAGGTGAGACCACCGAAAAGCAACGTCGTGTGCCCGCGCTGCTTCGCGTTGAAGGTACGCTCAACCGGGCGTTTGAAGTGGTGAACACTCTTCTGTTCAAGGCCCGCTTCCCGCTCCAGGCGAGCACGCTCTTCGGCGAGCCGCTGCTGGATAATCTCTTCCACGGAACTGCTGATTTGCACTAAACCAGTTCCCATGTTCGGTTTAGGCCCAAACGGCTGTGTACTCATCGTACCCTCTCTCACTCGCTATCGATATTTAATTATTCGGACTTACGGACGTACAACTTTTCCCAGTATGTAGCAGTTTGCCCCTAAACAGGGACGAACGCAAATAAAACTTCATTGAACGGTAGAGTATCACATTAGATGGTACTGGGGGAAGGTTTGTCGGGGACCTTCCAGGCATTCCCTGATCCCTTCCGGAAGGGAGATTTCCACGTTCCCCAAGGGACTACCGGGCCATTTCAGACCTGCGGAATCTCCCCGTCCGAGGTGAGGGCTATTTTTGCCTTTCCGGCTCATTCTGGATGAGTGATGAAAACGTTCTCCGCGATGCTGGCGGCCACCGTGCTGGCAACGATCATGATGGGGTGCAAAGATCCCGCGCCGGATACAAAGCAATCGGGAACAGCAAAGAAACCCGCCCCCGGTCAAGCCGTCATCCAACCCGATTCGCCGCAACTGGATCAGATCCGGACGGAATCGCTCGAGTCTTCCCTGGTGCCAGTAGGGAGTGTATCAGCGCCGGGCAAAGTGGAGGCGAACGTCAACCGTCAATCCCACGTCGTCCTCCCGGTCGCCGGCCGAGTACACACCGTACTGGTGAAGATCGGTGATTTTGTGCGGCAGGGGCAGCCCATGCTCACGCTGGAGAGCGCCGATATCGACGCAGCCGTGTCCAGTTTCCAGCAAGCCCAGGCCTCCGTGACGCAAGCCAAATCCGCGCTCGCAAAGGCACAAATGGACCTCGATCGCGAACGGGACCTCTTTGAGCATGGGGCAGTGCCGCAAAAAGAGGTCTACAACGCACAAGCCGTAACGGTGCAGGCACAGGCCGCGGTGGAACAATCGCAGGCCGCAGTGGAACAGTCCCGGCGGCGTCTGCAGATTCTCGGTGTCGGCACCGGCACATTCGGACAACGCGTGACCATCCCCGCTCCGATTTCCGGCAAGGTGCTGGAAATGTCGGTGGTCAACGGCGAATTTCGAAACGATCTCAGCGCGCCGGTGATGACCATCGCGGATCTCAGCTCAGTCTGGGTCACCTCCGACGTCCCCGAAACCGCCATCCGCTTCGTCAAACCAGGCGAGCCGGTGAAGATCGACCTCTCCGCCTATCCCGGCGAAACGTTCCGCGGCCGTGTCACCTTGATCGGCGACGTCGTCGATCCGCAGACGCGGACAGTAAAGGTCCGGGCTGAGCTGGCCAACCCGCAAGGGAAACTGAAGCCCGAAATGTTCGGCAATATTCAACTGGCCGAACAGTCGGAGCAGCGGCCCACCGTGCCCGCGTCCGCCATCATCGCGAGCGACGGCAAGTCTTTGGTCTGGCGGGAAACCAGCAAGGGCGTGTTTGAGAAAGTCGCCATCACCACCGGCGCCCAGGTGGGCGAGCGCATCGCCGTGCTCTCCGGATTGAGTGCCGCCGATCGCGTCGTAGTGGATGGAGTGATGCTGCTCGCCGCCCGCTAAAGGAGCCTCTTCTTGATTGCCCAACTCCTGCGCTTCGCCTTGCGGCAGCGCTTTATCACCGTTCTGGTTGGACTCACTCTCATCGGCGCGGGCCTCTGGGCCTTCGCCCAGTTGAAGATCGAAGCCTATCCCGATATCTCCGACACGCAGGTGGTCGTCATTACGCAATACGCGGGACGCGCAGCCGAAGAAGTGGAGCAGCAGGTCACGGTTCCTATCGAACGTGCGCTGAACAGCGCACCCAATGTGATTGCCCGGCGCTCGCGCACCATCTTTGGCCTCTCCGTAGTGGAACTCACCTTCGACTACGGCACCGACGATTACTTCGCCCGCCAGGTCGTGCTCGAAAAGCTGCGCGACGCCGACTTGCCCGATGGCGTAACGCCCTCGCTGGGGCCGCTCTCCACACCGATCGGCGAACTCTACCGCTACACGCTTTCCGGCGGCGGCCTCGATTCGATGAAGCTGCGCGAACTGCAGGACTGGGTGGTGGAGCCGCGCTTTCTCCAAGTGCCGGGAGTCGCCGATGTCACTCCTTTCGGCGGGCTGATCAAGCAGTACCAGATCCAAATCGATCCACTGGCGCTTTCCAAATACGGGCTGTCCATCGCCCAGGTCGCCGACTCCGTGCGCGCCAACAACAGCAATGCCGGCGGCGCCATGCTCGACAATAAGCAGCAGTCGATGGTCATCCGCGGCGTCGGCCTGATTCAGAATGCGGCCGACATCGAAAACGTCGTGGTCACCGAATCGAAAGGCGTGCCCGTATTCGTCAAGGACCTGGGGAAAGTCGGCATTACGGCCGCCCCGCAGACCGGAATCTTCGGCGTGGGTAAAGAAGGCGGCGGCGTGGAAGGAATCGTGCTCATGCGGCGCGGTGAGAACCCTTCGGAAGTGCTGAAGTCAATCAAGGCCGCGGTGGACGATCTCAACCAGAATCGCTTGCCGCAGGGCGTCCGCATCAACCCCATTTACGACCGCACAGACCTGGTGAACAACACACTGCACACCGTATCGCACACCTTGCTCGAAGGGCTGCTGATCGTCGTGATCGTGCTCTTCCTGTTCCTGGGCAGCGCACGGGCAGCGTTGTTGACCGCGGTCACCATTCCGCTCTCCCTGCTGTTCGCCTTCATCTGTATGCACTTTTCCGGCATCCCGGCCAACCTGCTGAGCCTGGGTGCGCTGGACTTCGGAATCATCGTGGACGCAACGCTGGTCATGGTAGAGCACGTGTTGCACACGATGCACGAGCGCGAGCATCGCGGCCCGCTGGGGCAAAGTGGAGTGCTTACAGCCATCCGCGATGCCGCGCTCGAAGTAGAGCGGCCCATTTTCTTTTCGCTCCTCATCATCATCTCCGCCTACATTCCGCTGTTCACGCTGGAGCGTGTGGAACGGAAGCTGTTCACGCCGATGGCGTTCACGGTTTGCTATGCCTTGCTCGGTTCCATGTTACTGGCCCTGACGCTGATTCCCGTGCTGGCTACGTATCTCTTCCGCAATGGCGCCCGCAGTTGGGAGAACCCGATTCTGCCGTGGCTCTCGCGGCGATATGCAGGCGTGCTCGATCGCGCGTTGCATCGCCCCCTGCTGGTTGTCGCTATCTCGGGTGCGGTGGTCGTGGCCGCATTCGCTCTGTCCGGCGCGCTCGGCATCGAGTTTCTTCCCAATCTCGATGAAGGCGTCATCTGGGTGCGCGCCGTTTTGCCGCCCGGTATCTCCATTGAGAAATCCGCGCAGCTTGCCGGCGAGATCCGCAACATCATCCAGCAATATCCGGAGGTGCAATTGGTTTCCTCGCAATCGGGCCGCAACGATTCCGGCACCGATCCCTACGGCCCCAATCGCAATGAGTTCTTCCTCGCGCTGAAACCCTACGACACCTGGCCGGCGGGAATGAACAAGAGCAAACTGGTGGAGGAATTGAGCCGCAAGTTGAATGAGCGTATTCCTGGCGCCGCATTCAGCTTCACACAGCCCATCGTGGATAACGTCACCGAATCCGTCACCGGCTCAGCGGCGGATCTCGCCGTGATCATCCGCGGGCCGGACTTGGCCGCCCTCCGCGCCCAGGCGGAAAGCACGCTCGATGTAATCCGCCAGGTGGCTGGAGCCGCGGACTCAGCCATCGAACAGGAAGCCGATCAATCGCAATTGCGCATTCGCATCGATCGCCAGGCGGTGGCGCGTTTCGGCATCAACGTGCGCGACGTGCAGGATGTCATCGAGATGGCCATCGGCGGCCGCACAGCCGGCACCATGTTCGAGGGCGAACGCCGCTTCGACATCACGGTTCGCTACATCCCCGAAGCGCGCACCAGCATTCCTGCCATCGGCAATGTCCTGGTTCCCACACGCGAAGGCGGCCGTGTCCCGCTCTCGCAACTGGCGGAGATCAAGGTGGTGAACGGAGCCAGCATCATCGCCCGCCGTGAAAATCAGCGCCAGATCACGGTGCGCACCAACATCCGCGGACGCGACCAGGGCAGCTTCGTCGCCGACGCGCAGAAGCGATTCGAGAAGGCCATCCACTTGCCCGCCGGATACGAAGTCACCTGGGGCGGCCAGTTCGAAAATCTGCAACGCGCCAAAAAGCGGCTCACCGTGATTCTGCCCATCACCATCGCCATCATCTTCATCCTGCTTTTCTTTATGTTCGGTTCGCCAAAGTATGCGGGCCTGGTGATGATGAACGTTCCCTTCTCTCTGGTGGGGGGAATCCTGTTCCTTTATATAAGGCGCATCAATTTAAGTGTCTCCGCCGCCGTGGGATTCATCAGCCTCTTCGGCGTCGCGGTAATGAGCGGCGTGTTGGTTATCGCCGAGATCAACCGCATCCGCCGCAGCGAACCCGACGTTCCGGTCCACGAAGCCATCGTCCGTGGGTCGCTGGGTCAATTGCGCCCCGTACTGCTGATGGTGGTCGTTGCCCTGCTAGGCATGGTCCCCGCCGCGCGCGCCAGTGGCATCGGCTCCGACGTGCAACGGCCCCTGGCCACCGTGGTTGTCGGTGGCCTGTTGTCCACTTTGTTCCTCACACTGCTGGCGCTGCCCAGCATGTACGCGCTCTCGGTGCGCGAAGGCTCCCGCCGCGAGGAGATCGCCTCATGAAGAAACTCCAACTAACGATATACTTGAACGAAGCCGACAGAATGGGCGACATTCCCCTGCATGAAGATGTAGTGCGGCGCCTGTTGCGCTTTGAAATCGCCGGAACCACGGTGACACGAGGATTGATGGGCTACGGAAAACACGGCAAAGTGCATCGCAAGAGGCTCTTCGGAGTCTCCGATGACCGCCCCGTCATCATCACCGCCATCGACGACGAAGCGCGCATCCGCCCCATTCTTACGGAACTGAAAGCTGTTGTACTGGAAGGGCTCATCACACTCCAGGAAGTCGAGGTAGTTTGAAGGCATTCCTTATCCTCTGCGGTTTCGCTGTGGGCCTTGCCCGCGCACAGCAGGCGCCTGGCGACTCTGCCGCTGTCGGCGAACCCGCCGCCGTTGCTGCGGCGTCCGCCCCGCAGGCAACCGACCAGTCCACTCCATTCGTCCCTCCCACTTGGGCGGATAGGCGGCATGTCTTCTTCCGCAGGGTTTTCGGCCCCCAGGCCATTCTCGAAACGGTCCCCGGCACCGCGTTCGATACCGCCCGCAATTTTCCCTATCAATGGGGCCGCACCGGAAAGGGCGTCGCCAAACGCCTCGGTTCGCAATACGGCCAGTTCGTCGTTGGCGAAGGGATCGAAATGGGAGTGTCGGCGCTTCATAAAGAAGATCCCCGCTACTTCCGCATGCCCGATGCTTCGTTCGGTCGCCGTCTCGGTCACGCCATCGTGAGTACAGTAATCACCCGCGGTGTAGATGGAAATCGCACCATCGCTCTTTCCCGCCTCGCCAATGTGTACGGCGCCTGGGCCATCGCCACCACATGGAATCCGCCCGATCAGCGCGACGCGCTTCGCATCTTTAAATATGGGAGCCTTGGCTTGAGCTTGAAGGTGGCCGGCAACGTGTTTCGCGAATTCTGGCCCGATGTGAAGCAACGGCTCCACAGGTAACTTCACGAAACGCAAAATCTCCCCTCACCAAGTGATGGGCTTTTTCACCCTTTGGCTTGATCCTGGACTCATGGGTGAAACACATCATGCGGATCTACCAGTTTCAAGCACCTGTTGGTGAACTCGTCAGCCAAAAGCCGATATCCGCAACAGCGATCGGTCTCCACGCGATTGCCCGGCTGGTGGCTCTCCTCGTGGCAGGCAGCGGCGCCCTCAATCTCCTTTCGCTAATGGGCGGTCCCGTTCCCACAGAGATGCCGGACTGGCTGCTTCTGCTCTTCCCTCTGGACTTCGCCGGCATTCACCGCACACTCACGCTCGTTTCCGGCTTCGCATTGATCCTGGTCGCCGTGCACCTCTGGGCCTACAAACAGCGTGCCTGGCGCGCGGCCTTCCTGCTGGCCTCGGGCTCCGTCCTCTTTCATCTGCTGCCTTTGCCCTCGCGCAATGGCTGGAATCTGGAAGAAGCGCTGAGCTCGGGTGTGCTTTGCGCTGTGCTGTGGCTGAGCCGCAGGTTGTTCGATATGGGCGCCGAGCCGCCGCGCATCGCAACCGCGGCGCTCCGAGCAGCCTTTGCCTTCGCCGTCACCGCAATCTACGGAGTGGCCGGATTCTGGCTGCTCGAGCCCGCCGAATTCCATCGCAACTTCCACTGGTGGGATGCGGCCTGGGGCACTGTCCGCCTCATGCTGTTTGTCGGCGACACCAGCATCGTGCCGCACACGCCTTACGCAGCCTGGTTTCTTGACTCGTTGTTCTGGATGTCCGGTGTGACCTTCTTCTATAGCGGATTCGTTCTCTTCCGGCCTGTCGTCTACAACTTTCAAGTGAACCGGACCGCATCCGCGCAGGCACGCTCCATCGCCGAACAGCACGGACGCAGCAGCCAGGATTTCTTCAAACACTCCACCGACAAGAGCTATTTTTTCACCGCCGGCGGCCGCAGCTTTCTCGGCTATCGCGTCGCCGGCAACTACGCGTTGGCTCTAGGCGATCCGGTGGGACCAGTGGAAGACATGGAATCCGCGGTGCGGGAGTTTCGTGACTTCTGCCGGGCCAAGGGCTGGCGCGTGGGTTTCCATCAGGTGAGCGCCGACCGGCTCCCCATCTTCGAATCACTCGGCTTTCAACACCTCAAAGTGGGCGATGACGCCATCGTCGACCTCAACCGCTTTTCCCTCTCCGGCAGCGCCATGAAGGAGTTTCGCAATACGGTGAATCGCCTGGAGCGCCTCGGCTATCGTGTCGAGCGATTCGATCCGCCTCTATCTGACGCGCTGCTGCAGCAATTACGGCTGATATCCGATCAGTGGCTCGAGATCCCCGGGCACCGCGAGCGGCAATTCACTTTAGGGCGCTTCGAGCCTTCCTACGTCGCCTCCACTCCGGTCTATGTCGCCTTCCATGCCGAAAACGAAGCAGTGGCGTTTCTCAACCTCGTGCCCTCCTACGACGCTTCCGCCGCCACGGTCGATCTCATGCGCCGCACCGGGCATCAGGTCAACGGCCTCATGGATTTCCTCTTCGCCAAAGTCTTTCTCGATCTCAAGGCGCGCGGCATCGCCCAGTTCCACCTCGGCATGGCGCCCTTGTCTGACTCGGCGGAACACGCGCCCGCGTCCCTGGACGAGCGCTTCGTGCATTGGACCCTGCGCAAGCTTCCGTTCCTGTTTCGCGCCGACAGCTTGCGGCGTTTCAAAGCCAAGTACGCCGATGAATGGAGCCCGCGCTACGCCGTCTATCAAAGCAGGCTCGACCTGCCGCGTCTGGCCCTGGCTCTCCATCGCATCTGCGAGTTCCGCCCCAAGCGCGAGCGGCGCCACAGCGGGAGGCAAGCGGCATGAGCATGGCGGCAGCACTGCTGTTGGTTGGGCAACTCGCCGCCGCGGACACCACCACCATTCGCGGCCGTGCAGTACCACTCGCCGAGTTGCCATCGAACACCGGGCACGCGCCCGTTGCCGTCGTCTTCCTGCCCGGCGACGGCGGCTGGCGGGGAACCGCAATCACCATCGCCCGCAACATCTCCTCCTGGGGGTTCGATGTCTTTGGCTTCGACACGAAGAAATACCTTGAGACCTTTTCCGCCGGCGGAGCCGCACTGTCGCCACAGCAGTTGGCCGACGATGTGCGCACCGTGGCACAGAGTGTTTCCGGCTCATCGCATCGTCCCGTGGTGCTGGTGGGTTGGTCGCAAGGCGCATCCATGGCGGTAGCCGCTGCTGCTGGACTCGGGGCGCGCACGCCCATTCACGGCGTAATCACGCTCGGCCTTCCCGAATCCGGCGTGTTGGGTTGGGATTGGAAAGCCACGCTCGCCGTAGTCGCCCATCGCGAACCCGATCAGCCTGCCTTTCCCGTAAAGCCGCTGCTCTCCGCGTCATCGCTTGTGCCGGTGTGGCTCATCCACGGCAGTGAGGATGAGTACACGGCTCTTACTGCCGCGCGAGCGCTTTTCCACTCCGCCCGTGAGCCCAAGCATATGGAAGAAATCACCGGCGCGAACCACCGCTTCGAGGGGCATCAGAGCGAGTTGTATCAATCGCTGCAAAGGGGGCTCGCATGGATCGCCTCGCGATGACCCGGTCAAAGGCAGCTCTATGGGGAGCAATCACGGCCACCATCGCGGCCGTTGCTTTGTGGGCCGCTCTGCGCGGGATGGAATGGACCAGCTTCCGGAGTCAGCTCCGCAGCCTCGATTGGCGCTGGTTGGCCCTGGCCGTGTTCTTCGATATCGCCAGCTACGCCGCACAGGGTTTGCGCTGGCGCTACCTGCTCAACGGCGCCCGCCTATGGCAAACCACGCGCGCCATCTATGCTGGCCTGTTCTGCAATGAAGTCGTTCCGTTGCGCCCTGGCGAGGCCGTAAGAGCCTGGCTCGCTTCGCGCGACTTGCGCGTAAGCATCCTGTCCATTGCGCCCACCATCCTCGCCGAGCGGCTCATGGATGGCATTTGGCTCGCTGCCGCCTTACTGGCCGCGTTGGCTATAGCTCCGCTCCCCGCACAACTGGTTCACATCGTATGGATCGTCGCGGGCACGGTGGTTCTGCTCGTCGCTGCCGCTCTGCTCATCGGCCGCGCACGCCTGCCCGCGCTTCCCCAGGCCTTGCGAAACTCCCCGGCCCTGGCCATCTCCGGATGCTTCCTGCTCACCCAGGGACTCGCCTTCTGGGCCGTGGGGCGCGCCAGCCATCTCAGCCTGAACATCGCCGCGGCCTTCGTGGTGATGCTGGTGGTCCGGATCGGCACAATGATCCCCGGCGCGCCGGCGAATCTCGGCACACATCAGTTCTCCACGGTTCTGGGCCTGTCGCTGTACGGAATCCCACAGGCTGCCGCCGCCGCTTACGCTCTGGTTGTGTTTGTTGTCCTCACCGTGCCGCTGCTGGCAATCGGCTTCTTCGCCTGCATGCATGCGGGATTGAACTGGCAGAGCATCCGAACGTTGTTCGGCTGCATCCCACCACCCCGCGGCTGCATCTAACAACCCGTAGCGTTCTGAGCCGCGCGCGTCAGCAAGCGGATTCGAGTTACGATAATTAGGTAACCCTGGGCTCATGGCAATTCCCCTCGCAGCGACCAATTATTGGAAAACCCAATCTACGTCTATCCTTTCCTCGATCGGCAACACCCCCCTCTTCCGCCTCGAGCGCATTGGAGCTGAGTACCCAGGCATCGAAATCCACGTCAAAGCCGAGTTCATGAACCCCGGCGGCTCCGTCAAAGATCGCCCCGCGCTCAACATGATCCTCGACGGTGAGCGCACCGGCAAACTCACCAAAGACCGCATTCTCCTCGATTCCACCAGCGGCAACACCGGCATCGCCTACGCCATGATCTGCGCCGCCAAAGGCTACCGCGTCAAACTCTGCCTTCCCCGCAACGCCTCCGAAGAGCGCAAGCGCATTCTCAATGCCTTCGGCGTTGATGTTGTTCTCACCGATCCCGGCGAGGGCTCCGACGGCGCGATTCGCAAGTGCCGCGAGATCTACGAAGCCAACCCCGACATCTACTACTACCCCGATCAGTACAGCAACCCGGCCAACTGGAAAGCGCACTTTGAAACCACAGGGCCTGAACTGATCCGGCAGACCGAAGGCCGCATCACCCACTTCATCTCCGCCATGGGGACCAGCGGCACCTTCGTCGGCACGTCTCGCCGCTTGAAGCGTGACATCCCCGGCGTCACCTGCATCTCCGCGCAGCCCTCCACCGGCTTCCATGGTCTGGAAGGCCTCAAGCACATGCCTACGGCCATCGTTCCGGCCATCTACGATTCATCCATCGCCGACGAAAACGTGTGGCTAGAAACCGAAGATGCCTACCACATGGTCCGCCTCCTGGCCAAAGAGGAAGGCATGCTCGTCGGCATCAGCGCCGGCGGCAACGTCGTCGCCGCTCTCAAACTCGCCCGCCGCCTCCACAAGGAAGGCCGCAAAGCGGTCATCGTCACCGTCCTCTGTGACGGCGCCGCCAAGTATCTCAGCGATCCCTTCTGGGATCAGCAATCCCCGGAAGACTACGCCATCTAGCTCATGATCAAAATCGACAAATCCGCCTGGGACATCATGCTCGCCCACGCCCGTGCCTGCTACCCCCGTGAATGCTGCGGCACTATGCTCGGCACCGAAGAGAACGGCGTACGCTCCGTGAAAATCGCCCGTCCCATGCGCAACGCCTTCGAAGGCGCGCAGGAAGACACGTACGTCCTCGATCCCCAGGAACAACTCGCCGTCGAGAAGGAAGCGCGCGCCCAAGGACTTAGCGTCGTCGGCATCTTCCACTCCCACCCCGATTGCGACGCCTACTTCTCCAAGCGCGACCTGGAAAATTCCTGTCCCTGGTATTCCTTCGTCGTCCTCTCCATCAAAAACGGCGAGTTCGACCACGCCAACAGCTTTCTACCCAACTTCGACCAAACCGAAGCTCCGAAAGAGCCATTAGAATATTAGATTCACCATGCCCAAGATCCTTATCCCAACCCCTCTGCGTCAATTTGCGGGCGGCAACGATGCCGTCGATGCCGCCGGCGCCACCATCGGCGAATGCCTCGAAGCGCTCACCACCCAGCACCCCGACCTGCGCAAAAACCTCTTCAACGACGAAGGCAAGCTGCGCAGCTTCGTCAACATCTACCTGAACGATGAAGACATCCGCTACCTCAGCAAGACCGGCACCGCCGTCAAGGACAGCGATACCATCTCCATCGTTCCTTCCATCGCCGGAGGACGTTAATGTCGGCCACTGCAGTACCTGTTGCTCTCTCTAACGAAGAAGTTCTTCGCTATAGCCGCCACCTCATCCTGCCCGAAGTCGGCATGGACGGCCAGCTCAAGCTGAAGCAGGCGAAAGTCCTTTGCATCGGCACCGGCGGACTCGGCGCCCCCATCGGCATGTATCTCGCCGCGGCCGGCATCGGCACCATCGGCCTCGTCGATTTCGACATCGTCGACCGCACCAACCTCCAGCGCCAGATCATCCATGGCACCAAGGACATCGGCAAGAAGAAGCTCGACAGCGCCGCCGAAACCATCGCCGACATCAACCCCAACGTCAACGTCGTCAAATACGAAGTCGCGCTCTCCAGCGAAAACGCCCTTCAGATCATGAAGGGCTACGACGTGGTGGTCGATGGCACCGACAACTTCCCCACTCGTTACCTGGTGAACGATGCCTGCGTCCTGCTCGGCATCCCCAACGTCTACGGCTCCATCTTCCGTTTCGAAGGCCAGTCCACTGTCTTCGCTACGAAGGACGGCCCCTGCTACCGCTGCCTTTATCCTGAGCCGCCACCTCCCGGCCTCGTCCCCAGTTGCGCCGAGGGCGGCGTTCTCGGCATCCTCCCCGGCATGATCGGCGTGATGCAAGCCACCGAAACCGTGAAGCTCATCCTTGGCAAAGGCGACACCCTCGTAGGCCGCCTGGTGCTCTACGATGCCCTCAACATGCGCTTCCGCGAAATGCGTCTCCGCCGCAGCCCGGAATGCCCCATCTGCGGCCCCAACCGCACCATCACCCAACTCATCGACTACCACCAGTTCTGCGGCATCCCGCAGCAGCCGGCCCAGCCCGAACCTGCCGCCGCGAACTCCGGCGAGATCGATCCCGTCGACGTGAAGAAGCTGCTCGATGCCAAGCACAATTTCGTCTTCATCGATGTCCGCGAGCCGCACGAATACCAGATCTGCCAGATCGGCGCGACACTCATCCCGCTCGGCACGCTGCCGCAGCGGCTGAAGGAACTTGATCCGAAAGCCGAATACGTCATGCACTGCAAGAGCGGCATGCGCAGCGGCAAGGCCTGCGATCTGCTCCGTCAGAACGGCTTCACCAACGTCCGCAACATGAAGGGCGGCATTCTCGCCTGGTCCGATAAAGTCGACCCCAGCGTCCCGAAATACTAGCCCGTCGCGACCGCATATGACAAACTGAGAGTCATATGGCGGTCAAGGCAAAGGAGGCTGTGAAAAAGGCCTCGGAATATTTCGTTGACCTTATGGATGGCCAAGCTTCCGGCGTCCTCTTGGAAGAGCTCTCGTTGTCCCGGGATCAGCATGACTGGGAAGTAACCCTTAGCGCGTGGATACCAGAGAGGAAGCCTCCCTCGACGGCAGTCAATCCAATCGGTGAACTCTTTCGCAGCGGTCACGCGAAGATCTACCGGCTCTTTCAGGTGGACTCGGAGACCGGTGAAGTCAAATCTATGAAGATGCGCAAGGTGGAATGAACGAGGACTTCGCGTTTCTTCAAAAGCATCGAAGCAGAGGCGCGCTCTTCGATGCGAATCTGCTCATTGTTTACCTGGTTGGAAAGATGGGCAGCCACTTGTTGAAACAGTATCCGCACACCAAGCAGTACGAGGACGATTATCCGCTAGTGGAGAAACTCGTAGAGAGCTTCCCCATTCTCTACACGACACCGAATGTTTTGACTGAGGTCAGTAACCTTGGCAGAAAGGCGGGGCCGCAGTTCTTCGCAGGCATGCGAGCGGTGGTTCGTTTGCTCGATGAACGCTACTGCGCGAGCAGGGACGCTGTCGAGAACGCCCGCTTCGCCTCCCTGGGGCTCACCGACAGCGGCCTTATGATCGTTGCTTCCGAAGTACTTGTCGTCACCGCAGATTTCCCCTTGTACAGTATCTTGAGGGCCCATCAACTGGATGCAGTAAACTTCCATCACCTGAGGCATCTGTCGTGGCATTTCGACGATCAGCAATGAGCTATGAGTCCCTAATTACACGCCGCCCCACCACCAGAAACTTCCCACTCAGGCCGGCAACAGCGAAGGATGAACATAATACTGACTCGCCGGAGTGCTAGCATCAACTCCGGATGCACTTCGACGAGGCAACGGCAAAGTTCCAACACTTCCTTGGCGAACAGGGGCATCCGGGTCCACTACTGTGGATTGCCCCGCAGGACGTTTCCTGGTGGGGATTTAAGCCACTCCTGCGGATAAGACCCGAGGCGGAACGCGAGTCCGTAACGCTATTCGATCAGGCAGTCCAACGCGGATTCGGCGTCGCCTTGATAGCAGTGTTCCAATCCAACCATTCCATTTGCTGCATGGTCGTCGCCCCTGAAGATGCTGATGATGCCGCCAATCGTTTCATCGCCCCGCCGCTCACAATGAAAGTCCGCGAAAACCTACGCATGGTCGAAGAGGCAAGTGCGCTCCGATGGTGGCTTTCAAAAAGATTGTTCCCGAGTCGAGACTTCACGGTCTGACCACCCTCCGCCCCACAACGCGATACCTGCCACTCAACACTACTCCCAACGCCTCACTATAAACCCGGTGCTCCTCCCGCAGAATCCGCGCCGACAGCGTCTCCTCCGTATCCCCATCCTCCACTGGCACCACAGCCTGCTGGATAATCGGCCCGCTATCCAATCCCTCATCCACAAAGTGCACCGTGCACCCCGTGTACTTCACCCCGTGTTCCAGCGCCTGATGCTGCGCATCCAACCCCGGAAACGCCGGCAGCAGCGACGGATGAATATTCAGAATCCGCATCGGGTACGCCCGGATAAACGCCGGACTCAGCAGCCGCATATACCCCGCCAGACAAACCACCTCAACCCCGTGCTTCTCTAGCTCCTCCAGCAGCAGCCGGTCATACGACTCGCGATCCAATCCCCGAGACGGGATACACACAGCCGTCAGCCCCCGCTCCTTTGCAATCGCCAACCCCGGAGCCTCCGCCCGGTTCGCAATCACCACCGCAATCTCCGCATCCAACCTGCCAGCAACAATCGAATCGGCAATCGCCTGGAAATTCGATCCGCGCCCCGACAACAAAATCCCCAGCCGCCTCATTTGAAGACGACCTTCGCGCCCTTCCCCGCCTTCGTAATCCGCCCGATCACGAACAGCGGCTCTTTCGCCTTCTCCAGCAGCTTCGCCGCCTTCGCCGCTTTCTTCTCACTCACCACCAGCACCATCCCGATCCCCGTATTGAACGTCCGCCGGTAATCATCATCCGGCATGTTCCCCAACTTCTTCAGCAACGTAAACACCGGCAACTCCGGCCATGCCGCCGTATCAATCTCCGCCCCCGTCCCCTTCGGCAGCACGCGAGGCAGATTGTCCG
Source organism: Acidobacteriota bacterium (assembly GCA_018268935.1). Taxonomy (GTDB): domain Bacteria; phylum Acidobacteriota; class Terriglobia; order Bryobacterales; family Bryobacteraceae; genus CADEFT01. The sequence continues at coordinate 17,137 of JAFDVS010000086.1, forward strand.
TAATCCCGCCACCCGTAATATGCGCTGCCGCCTTCAACAACCCGGCATCATGCAGCAGCGTAATCGCACCCAGATAACTCCGGTGCACCTTCAACAGCTCCGCGCCCACTGTGCCCCCAAGCTCCGGCACTTCCGTCTCCACCGTGTACCCCGCCACATCAAACAGCAGCTTCCGAGCCAGTGAATACCCATTCGTATGCAACCCGGTCGACGGAAGCCCGACCAGCACATCGCCCGGCTTCACCCGTTCGCCGGTAATCATCCGCTTGCGCTCCACCGCGCCGATGATGCAGCCCGCCACATCGTACTCACCCTCGGCATACATCCCCGGCATTTCCGCCGTCTCGCCGCCGATCAACGCGCAGCCATTCTGTTCGCACGCCACAGCCATCCCGCTGATCACATCGCGAGCCACCTCGGCCTGCAACTTGCCCACACCAAAGTAATCCAAAAAGAACAACGGCCGCGCACCCTGAACGCCAATGTCATTCACGCAATGATTCACCAGGCACTGCCCGACGGTGTCATGCTTGCCCGCAAGAAACGCCACCTTCAACTTCGTACCCACGCCGTCGATTGAGCTCACCAGCACCGGGTCTTTCCAGCCTTTGAGATGAAACCCGCCCCCGAAGCTCCCGATGCCCGTTAGCACAGATTTCGAAAACGTCTTCTTCGCCAGCCCGCGGATAAATCCAACCGCGCGGTCCGCTTCATCGATGTTCACACCGGAATCCTGGTAACGCACCACTTCCGGAGCCGGTGTCTTGGGAGTACTTTTCTTAGCCATGAGGGGAAACCTCTATGATACAGCGACCGGTTAGGGTGGCTGGATCACTGGATGGCCGGCATCCAATCCAACATCACCATCAACTGCGTGCCCACAGTGTTCGGCGTCAGATTCAAGGCTATCCGCTGCCCGTCCGGACTCAAAGCGAAGTAATTGCTCCCGGCGCGTCCCACCATCGAAATCTCAAAAAGCTTTGCCGGAGTGTCGAACTCCAGCCCATCGCCTTTTTTCCGCACGCCCACCGAATGGAAAGCGGTGAGGCCGTTCCCCTCGGCAATCACAAGTTCCTTCCCATCACGCCTCCATCGCGCCAATCGCCCTCCATTCCGCGTCACCTGCCACTTTCCTCTGCCAACCGGAAAGCTCTGCACGTAAACTTCCTGCCGCCCTGTCTCGTTGGAGATGTATGCCAGCCATCGCCCGTCCGGAGAAAACTGCGGCCAATTATAGGAGGCATTTCCAGTGATCAATTCCTCGAACGTTCCCGGCTTGGTCACATCCAGAAGCCCGATGGACTGGCGCTCACCGTCCCGTTTCTCGAACGCCACGTACCGGCCATCCGGCGATACACCGATGTGATGCCCGGTGGTCTTCAGCAACAATTCCGGTTTGCCCGTTCCGTCCGCCGGTGTAACCCAGATCCCCGGCGACTCGTTCCCCATACTCATATAAAAGATACGCCGGCCATCCGGCGCCCAGCCTTGTGCCTTGTCCGATCCACCACTGAAGGTGATGCGCGAAACGGCGCCCCGCCCCAGATCCACCGCCCACAAGTCCCGCGTTCCGTCCTTTCCCAACCGGCTTCCCATCAGCGTTTTTCCGTCGGGTGAAAACTCCAGATGCCCAAAGGTTCCCTCATTGGGCGGCGCAAGAGTCGACACTTTCTTCCCTTGCCGGTCTATCAGACTCAGTTCCTCTGAATCCGCTACACGACTTGGGCTATACACCATCACGCGGGCAGGCTGCGACACGCCTACTGCCAGACTTCGATTCGCCGCACTGGGAATTCTCTCCACCAAGGGAAACGGATCGCCAGTCAAAACGCGGCGCCTGACGTCAAACGGCACGCCCGCCAACCCGCTGTTACGCCGGAACAGCAACAGTCCAGTATCCATGCCGGCATAACCGGCAAACTTCACTTCAGCCGTCTCGCTCTCCAACAATTTCTTCGGCGCTTCCTTGCCCTCCAAATCTCCGATCCATGTCGTCCCCCTACCTGCAGCAGCGCCGCCAGACCACGCTGTATATAGGAAAAATCGGCCACCAGGTAGAAAATGCGGATATGCGTGATACCGTTCATTCTTTGCGTCCAGCGTTGTTACCGGGGTAGGTGTCCCGCCAGCAGCCGGAATCCGGTGAATCACATTGCCGATTTGCAGCAGAATCGTTCCCTGCTCATTCCAAGAGGCTCCCGCCTGCGTTTCCGGGGCATCGCACAATGTCTGCGGAACACCTCCGGCAATCTCCATCCGGCGCCACTTCCCCAGTTGTCCGAATACGATGGACTTGCTGTCGGGGGACCATGCCACCGCCGCTGCACCGGCTGTGTCAGGCAACGCCCGGTAGGTCGTCTCCTCTAAGCCGCGTAAATAGAGGGACGACTCTCCGCGTTGGCCCCTATCGAACCCCCGCAGGATCAGATGCCGCCCGTCCGGCGAAACGCTATGCCCGGTGCTGGTGAACTCCACAGGTTCCGGTGGCAGCAACACGAACTTCCCCCGCAGCACCGGCGCGGCGGGAATTCGCCGCAACATCCACCCGGCGCCAACCGATGCCGGAACCAGCGTCGCCGCCAACACCCAAGGCAACACGGATCTCCGCCCTGGCTTCGCCGCCCCCCCAACCGCATCCACCACCACTGCCCCATTCGGATTGGCCAGATACTGCTGGATCGCGATTCGCGCCTCTCCAATATCCCGCAGCCGTATCTTTACATCCCTCTCCAGGCACCGCCGCAACAGTTCGCGAATCGGACGCGGCACCGAACCGGGCAGTTGATGAAACTCAATTGGAGCCCGCAGCACATCCGCCAACGTGTGCGACACCGTCTCCCCCGCAAACATGCGGTTGCCGCTCAGCATCTCCCACAGCACCACCCCAAATGCCCAAATGTCCGTTCGCTTATCCACCGGCTTGCCGGATGCCTGCTCCGGACTCATGTATTCCGCCGTGCCCATGATCATCCCCGCCATGGTCGGCGAATGCCCCCGCACCACCGTCGGCGCGGACTGCGGCGGCTCCGTCGCCTCCCGCGGATCGGCCAACTTCGCCAGCCCGAAGTCCAGCACCTTCACCGTGCCCTCGGGCGTCACCTTCACGTTCGCCGGCTTCAGATCCCGATGAACAACATTCCGCTCATGCGCCGTCTCCAGCGCTTCTGCAATCTGCCGCGCAATCCCCAGCGCCTCCTCCAGCGGAATTGCCCCCTGCGCGATGCGATCTGCCAGTGTCGGCCCCTCCACCAGCTCCATCACAATCGCCCGCTCTTCGATGCCGAAGATCATCGCAATGTTCGGATGATTCAACGAGGCCAGCACCTGCGCTTCCCGCGTGAACCGGGACAGCCTGTCTCCATCCTGCGCATACGTGTCGGGTAACACCTTGATGGCAACATCCCGGTTCAGCTTGCCATCAGTCGCGCGGTACACAGCCCCCATGCCACCCTCACCGAGTTTGCCCGTGATGCGGTAATGAGCGATCGATTGTGGTTCCAGAGTAGGGGTAGTATACACCAACTGGCGTGTTTTTCAGGCGTTTCCCGAAGGCGGCTGGGGAGCCTGTGGGCTCAGACGGAATAACTCCGCCGCTATAATACAGAGAACTGCCATGCTCAAACACCTCAGCGGGTTAGTGTGTCTCGCTGCCCTCGCCCTTTCCCCCGGCAATGCGGAAACTCCAGAGGTCATCGCCATCCGCAACGCCAAAATCGTCACCGTCAGCGGACCCGTGATCCCCAAAGGCGCCATCGTCGTTCGCAACGGCCTCATCGAAGCCGTCGGCGAATCCGTCACTCCGCCAGCCGATGCATGGATCATCGACGGCGCGGGACTCACCGTCTATCCCGGTCTGATCGACTCCCTCTCCACACTCGGTCTCCCCGACGCCGCACCCATGGGCGCGCCCTCTGCCACCGGCAGGCGCGGTGGTGGCCCGCCAACAGCCACACCCAGTGGTCCTCCAACTCCACCCGCCCGCGGCCCCGAAGATCGCCCTTCCAACACCAGTTACCTCCTCGCCGCCGATCAACTTTCCGCCACCGACCGCCGCATCGAAGCAGCCCGCAACGCCGGTTTCACTTCCGCTGTCGCTTTCCCCAATCGCAACATCTTCAGCGGCCAGGGCGCGGTCATCAACCTCGCCGGAGAGCGCCCCGGCAACATGGTCGTGCAATCCCCTACCGGTCAGTTCCTCACCATGCGCAGTGCCGGATTCAATGCAGGCTATCCCGGCTCTCTCATGGGCGTCATTGCCTACATCCGCCAGATCTACCTCGACGCCGCCCAATATAAAGCAGCCAAGGAAATCTACAACGCGCAGCCATCCGGCAATCGCCGCCCCGATTACGACAAGCATCTCGAAGGAGTGCTCGCCTCCCCGCGAATTCTCCTCCCCGCCGGCAATCCCAAAGAGATCGAACGCATGCTTCGCTTCGGCGCCGAACTGAAGCAGGACACTATCCTCTACGGCCTTCACGAAGGCTACCGCGCAGCCGCGCTGATCAAGCAGCACAACGGCAAAGTGCTCGTCGATCTCCGCTGGCCGGAAAAATCGCGCGACGCCGACCCCGATCAGATCGACTCCCTCCGCGCACTCGAAGCACGAGACAAAGCCGCCTCTACTCCCGCCGAACTGAAGAAAGCCGGAGTCCCCTTCGCCCTCTACGCAGGCGCTCTCTCCCAACCCTCCGATATCTCCAAAGCCGTAAAGAAAGCCATCGACGCCGGGCTCTCCTTTGACGACGCACTCCGCGCGCTCACCCTGTCGCCGGCGGAAATCTTCGGCGTCTCCAACCGCCTCGGCTCCATCGACAAAGGCAAAATCGCCAACCTGGTCGTCACCAACGGCGACCTCTTCCAGGAACGCACCAAGATCAAATACGTCCTCGTCGACGGCATCAAGTACGAGCCCTCGCCCGAACAGCCCGCCGCACCTTCGGAGGCCACCCGATGAAATTCCTTCTCTTCCTCACTGCCGCCGCACTCACTGCCGCGCCCCCCATCGTGATTCAGAACGCCACCGTCCTCACCGTAACCAAGGGCTCCTTCAAAGGCAGTGTCGTCATTCAGGACGGCAAGATCAAAGAGGTCGGCGAGAAGGTCATGATCCCGCCAGGCGCGCAAATCATCGACGCCTCCGGCCAGTACCTCATGCCCGGCATCATCGATGCCCACTCCCACATCGCCGCCGACTCCATCAATGAAGGCTCCGTCAGCGTATCTTCCATGGTCGGCATCGAAGACGTCCTCGACCCCGAAGCCATCTCCATCTACCGCGCCCTCGCCGGCGGCGTCACTACCGTCAACGTCCTGCACGGCAGCGCCAACGCCATCGGCGGCAAATGCCAGGTGATCAAGACCCGCTGGGGCAAAGACCGCGAAGGCATCCTCTTTGAAGGCGCCAAGCCCGGCATCAAGTTCGCCCTCGGCGAAAATCCCAAACGCCAGGGCATGTCGTCCGGCACTCGCGCCGGTGGCGGTCAGCAGTACCTCCGCTACCCCGGCACGCGCATGGGCGTGGAAGACGTCATTCGCCAGGCTTTCAACGACGCCAAAATCTATCAGGCGGAATGGAAGTCCTTCAATGAGCGCAAAGGACGCGGTGAAAACCCCATCCCTCCCAAGCGTGACCTGAAACTCGACGCCCTCGTCGAAGTCCTCGAAGGCAAACGCCTCGTCCACGCCCACTGCTACCGCGCCGACGAGATCCTCATGCTCCTCCGCGTCGCCGACGAGTTCGGCTTCAAAATCAAAACCCTCCAGCACGTGCTCGAAGGCTACAAAGTCGCCAAGGAGATCAAGGAGCACGGCGCGGGAGCATCCACGTTCTCCGATTGGTGGGCCTACAAAGTGGAAGCCTTCGACGCCATCCCCTACAACGCCGCCATCATGGTGAAGAAAGGCGTCCTCGTCTCCCTCAATTCCGATTCCGGCGAACTCATGCGCCGCCTCAACACCGAAGCAGGCAAGACCATGAAGTACGGCGGCCTCACCGAAACCGAAGCCCTTTCCCTCATCACCATCAACCCCGCCAAGCAACTCGACCTCGACAACCGCATCGGATCCATCGAGCCCGGCAAAGATGCCGATCTCGTCATCTACGACAAACACCCGCTCTCCAGCTTCGCCAAGGTCCAGAAGGTCCTCATCGATGGCTCCGTCTACTTCGAGCGCGACCGCGACATCACCGATCGCCAGTTGCGCGAGCAGCGCAAGAAGCAGTTGCTCGAAAAGGAAAAGCAGAACCAGCCGCAGCAAAAGAAGAACGCCGCCCCTGGCCGGAGGCCCGCATGAAGCTCTACTCTTTCTTCCTCGCCGCCTCACTGATCGCGGGCACCGATGACACCTTCGTCATGAAGGGAGTCACCGTTCACCCCGTCACCGGCCCCGACGTCGAAAACGCCTCGCTCCTTGTCATCGATGGCAAGATCGCCGAAATCGGCGACGCTAAGCTGAAGACACCCAAGACCACCAAAGTCATCGAAGCCAAGGGACTCCACGTCTACCCCGGCATGATCGACTCCGCCACAGAAATCGGCATGTCCGAAATCGGCTCGGTGCGCGAAACCTCCGACGTCAGCGAACTGGGCGACTACAAGCCGCAACTGCGCGCCGCAATCGCCGTCAACCCCGCGAGCGAACACATCCCCGTTATTCGAGCCAACGGCATCACAGCCGCCTTGGCCGTGCCCGATGGAGGCGTCATCGCCGGCCAGGCTTCGCTCATGCATCTCGATGGCTGGACGTGGGAAGAAATGGCCATCCGCATCGATGCCGCTATGCACCTGCGCTTCCCCGTCATCTCCACCGGGTCCTTCTTCTCTCGCACGTCATATCCCGAGGCCAAGCGAAACTACGAGAACCGCCTCAAGAGCCTCTCCGATTACTTCGAACAAGCCCGCCGATATCAAAAAGCGAAGGCCGCCGCCGGCCCCGGATTCAAAACGGATCTCGCCCTCGAAGCCATGCAGCCTGTGCTGTCGAAGAAGGTTCCCATCATGATCTCCGCCTCGCGCGAGCGCGCCATCAAAGAGGCTGTGGCCTGGGCCGACAAAGAAAGCGTCCGCGTCGTTCTTGCTCAAGTGCGCCGCCCCGGATCCGCACTCGCCCTGCTCAAAGAGAAGAACATCCCCGTGATCCTCGGACCAACGCAGGAACTCCCGCTCGAAGAAGACGACCCCTACGACGAAGCCTTCACCGTACCGGTCGAAGTGCACAAAGCGGGCGTGAAATTTGCCTTCGGCTCATTCGGCAATCAATTCAGCCGCAATCTCCCGTATCAGGCCGCAACGGCAGTCGCCTTCGGCCTCCCTTACGAAGAAGCCCTCAAATCGGTGACGCTATACCCGGCCCAAATCTGGGGCGTCGATGACCGCATGGGCGCCATCGAAAAAGGCAAGGACGCCGACTTCATCGTTACCGACGGCGACCCGCTGGAAGTCAAGACCAACGTAAAGCGCATGTTCATCCGCGGCCGCGAAGTCGACCTCGAAAGCAAGCACACCAAGCTCTACAAGAAGTACCTTGCTCGGCCCTAGAACTGGAAATACACAAACGGCACGGTCAAATCCGTGACCCCAAACAGCTCCAGAATCAGAAGCAACACCAATCCATAAGCCACCATCCACCGTTCCCGTACGGCCCGCAACGGCAGCAACAATCCAAACCCGGCCAGCGCCGCCAACCACAACGGCACAGCCCACTCCCCACCCGAAGCACCCATCATTTCCCCCAACACAAACCACGCATCCCCAAGCGTCCGAGCCCGAAAGAACACCCATCCCACGCACACCAGCACGAACGTCACAGGCACACGCCACCATCGCCCTGCTGTAATCCCCAGCGCCCGCTCCACACTCAACAGCAGCCCATGATACCCGCCCCAGATCACGAAGTTCCAACTCGCCCCATGCCACAATCCGCCGAGCAGCATCGTCAACATCAGGTTCCGATACGTCCTCCACACGCCGCCCCGATTTCCACCCAGCGTGATGTACAAGTAATCCCGCAGCCACCGCGATAGCGACATGTGCCATCGCCGCCAGAACTCCGTGATGGACCCTGCGAAATACGGACGCCGGAAGTTGTCCGGAAAATGAAACCCCATCACCCGCGCCGCTCCGATGGCAATGTCCGTGTACCCCGAAAAATCAAAGTAGATCTGCATCGCGAACGAGCACACTCCTCCCCAAGCAGCAAGCGCCCCCGCATGTGCCGAAGGATTCGCAAAATACCCATCCGCCAGCACCGCGAACTGATCCGCCAGCGCCATCTTCTTCGTCAATCCCGACAGCATCTCGAACACGCCGCGCTGCACCTGCCCCGCATCGGGCCGCTTCCAGTGGTAGTAGTCAACGAAGAATTCCCGAGCCCGCACAATCGGCCCCGCCACCAGTTGCGGGAAGAACGCAATGAACAACGCATAGTCCACCGGATCGCGCACTACTTCCTGCTCACCCCGATACACATCCACCACATACGAGATGCTCTGGAACGTGTGAAAGCTGATCCCCAGCGGCAGCACGATATCGAAAGCAGGCTGCGGCACTCCCAGCAACCAGCTCACGTTCGCCGCAATGAAATTCGAGTACTTGAAGAACCCCAGAAAACCCAGATTCGCCGCGATGCTCATCCACAGCGCCCACTTGCGCCGCCGCCCCTGGTACCGCACAATCCACAGCGCCGCAAAGTAATCCACCACAGTCAACGACCACAACAAAGGCAGAAACCGCGGATTCCATGCTCCATAGAAGTAGTAACTGGCCAGCAGCAGCACCCACCGTCGAGCCCCCGCTGAACCCGCATAGAACAACACCAGCACAATAGCGAAAAAGAAGAAAAACTCCCAGGTGTGAAACAGCACCGCGCTACAGCCCCTGTTCCAGAACCAGGTCCGCGATCAGCTCTGAAAAGCGCGTCATCCCCGCTGCGTTCAAATGCCGCGCATCGACGAACAACCGCGGCTGCTCCAGTTCCTCAAAAAAAGCCTCCGGAGCCATCACCGCTCCCACTCGCCCTGCAATCTCCCGCGCCGCGCTCGTTTTCGCGCGCCCCCACTCCGCCGGCCGCGGCACGGGCCCACGCGGCAGCCGCATGAAGATCAGCTTCGTCCCTGTCCCCCGATACCGATCCGCAATCTTGCCGATCCACTCCTTCCGGTATTCATACATCCACCCCTTCGGCTGGAACGGCTCCCACAACAGCGCCTGCATCAGATCGGCTCGCGCACGTTCATCCAAACCAGGCGGAAACGTGATCTTGCGCCGCGCGTAGTCCACCTCCAATCCCTCCAGACTGCGCGCCTCGCCCTGATAGCCGTACACCCATTCCGCCCAGTTCCGGTACGTCTCAATCGTCTGCGCACGCCGCGACGGGCTGCGCAGCAGATCCTGCACATCGCGGCTGTAGAGAAAACCCTTCCACGCCAGCGCGCGTATTGCCTGCACATGCGCCTGCAGCGACGACACCGAACGCACAAACGCGGGAGCATCCGCCAGGCGCAGCCGCTCGGCGAGAAACTGCAAGTCCCCAGTGCGATTGCGCAAATCATCCACCGCTTCTTCATCCTCATAGTGCCCGAACGGCACCACGATGGCAGCGTACGCATTCGCTTCCGGATCCATATCGCGCAGCAGGTAATACCAGCACCGTGGAGTGGTTCCGCCTAACGCCGCATTCCCAAATCGCAGGCGGCCCGCTGCCCTTTCATCGGCAATCCGCGCCAGAAAGCCCGTGCGCGAATCGCCCAGCACCAGCACCCGCTTCCCTCCCGCTTGCGCCTGCTCCCGCTCATGAACGATCAGCCGCTCATAATGCCCCGTCGAAGAATCCGGATGCATCCAACCGGCATACCAGCCCGTGCGGAACACCAGCCCGTCCACTGCAAACAGGCCGCCCACGGCGCACAACATCCGCAAGAGAAGAAACTTCCCCATTGGTAGTTGTAGACCCGCCAGTCCGTCTTCCTGCTACACCGAAGTAAGAAATCCGGCAATTTTTCACAATCGGACAAAATATCGATCCGCGAATCTCTATTGCACGGCGCAATTGTGCCGGGGCCGGTACACCTGGTGCTGCGTCCCACCGCTGCTTCCGCCGTCCGTCGTTCCACCGCCCGGCAGATAGATCAGCCCGCGCAGGAACGCCGCGCCTGTCACTCCATGCACAGGAATTGGCATCGGATCATCCAGCCGCTCCCACTTGTCCGCCACAGGGTCGTAGACATCGTGATGCGGATACACCCCGCTCGGAGCCGCTCTGTTCCCTTCACCGCCAAACACGTGGATGCAGCCGTACGCCACCGCGCTGTTGATGCCGCCGCGGGCCTGAATCATTTTCGCGCCAGTACTCCACTTCCCCGTCGAAGGATCGTAGATCTCCACCACGTCGGTCTGCGGGCTGGTGAACCCGGCCTGAAAGCGCCCCCCGATCACATACACTTTCCCGTTCACCGCCACTGCCGCAAGATGATTCCGCTGCGTCGGGATATCCGGTAAAACCGTCCATTGATCGGCAACCGGATCATAAACCGCGAAATCCGCCCCTCGCGGCGGCCGCCCGCCAGCCACATAAATCTTCCCATCCACTACCGCCGCTGCCCCACCGCCTCGCGCCAGCGGCAGCCGAGCCTTCTCCACCCAGACGTCAGCCGAAGGATCGTACATGTAGTTCGTATCGACGAAGCTCGTGTTCCCTGCGTCCGATTGCCCGCCCATCACATACAGCTTTCCATTCACCACAGCAGGCATCGAATGATTCACGCCGCGTGGCAAGGGAGCCGCCAGCCGCCACTCGTCCTTCTCCGGATCGTACACCTGCACAGTGGCGACCGTCACCCGCGTCGATGGGTAGCCGCCCAGCACGTAGATCCGTCCGTCCAACTCCGCCACACCCATCTCGGAATTCGCCGCCGGCAACTCCGCGCGGCGCCCCCACCCGCCAAACAACGGCAGCCCCGGAGCCACCGGCACCACATTCGATTCCACGCCATCGGCCACCACTCGAAAGTCCACTTCGCCCCAGCGCGTGGCAAGCGCCTCCCGCAACGGGCCCAGTATCACTTCATCCACGCCTGGGGCTTCCCATGCGGCATGCCGTTCCACGGGCACCTCCACGTCTCCAAACCGGGCCGTCACCGTCCGCGCCGCACGAAATCCAGTCCCGAGAAACTTCCACTTCGTTCCTTCGAGCGGCCGCGGACGCATCACACCCTTCGAATCGGCCACGAACCAATCGCCCACCGCGAACAACTCCGGAGCCACAGCCGCGATCTGCACCTTCGCCGAGGCGATCACGGCGCCCCCCTCGCGCAACGCAACCGAAGCTTCGCCCAACGCCAGTCCAGCCGGGACGACGAACCGCACAGCGCCATCGGCCACACCGGCAATCGCGGCCATACGCTCCACGCCCGAAGCATCCATCACCGCCACCGAGTAATCCCCCCCACTTCGGATCGCCGCGGAAAACGCGGTGCTCAGCATCTCCGGAGCAAGCACCGGCGCCAAGGCCAACAACAATAGCGGCAGCATCCCTACACCCGCCGCTTCATCGCATCCACCGGCTCCACCATCGTGATCTGGCACCCGGCGGCCAGCTTCGCAATCTGCGGCAAGTCTCCATGCAAGAGTACGTCCTTGATCAACGACGAAGCCCCATGCGAATAGCGGTCCGATTCCGCCAGCAGCTTGTAACTCGCCAGCATCCGCTCCGCCCGCAACGCCCGGATGCGCGGCTCAAACACCGCCGCCATCAACGTCCAGAGCGCTCCCGCCCCGCGTCCCACGGCTTCCAGTTGCTTCACGTCGGAACGCGACGCAGCATACTCCACGGCCCGCATCACATCGAAAACCCGCATCCCGAGCAGCGATTTGTCCACGTACCAGCCGAGATACGTCAGCGCCGTATCGACATCGAACAGATGCCCGTAATCCGAGCCGCGATCCGAAGACGGCGGATGCGCCGGCCGAGTCTCTCCCACTCCGCGCACGTCAATCGACACCACCACCTGCCCCTCGCGAGCCATCTTCTCCAACCGTCCAAACTCCAGCCCTTCGGCTTGCTTCCCGCGTTCATCCACCCACAACACCGCGGGCTTCGCCGCATCCACGCGCGCCGGCACAAACACCCACACCGGAACGTAGATCCCCGGCTCCGACAGGAACTCCAGCTTCTCGATCTTGTATCCCTTGCGCTCCGTCGTCACTAACGGCCGCACGCCCAAGTCGCCCGTGTGCGCGGGCAGCCGCAACAGTTCCCGCAGCTTCTCGCGAGTCAATCCCGCCGGTGGCAGCCCCGCCGCCTTCTCTTTCACCAACGAGTAGATCGTCTTGCCCTTGCCCGAATACCGCACGCTTCCCTTCGGAGTGCAATAGAGCGTCTGCGCGCTTTCCACTTCAAAATCCGGCTCCGCATCGGGCCCCGGCCTTCCATAGAACCACTTGGAAAACCACCGCGTCGTTGCGATGCGCAGCTTCGGAGTCCACGCATGCGGATCGGTCGCTTCATCCGCCGCGAAACGATCCACCGCGCCGAGCAACGCATAGCGAGACCGGATGCGCTCCACTGCTTCATTGAAGCGCGGGTAGTAATCCTCAATCAGCACCAGCAGCGGCCGTGGAGCAATCGCCGCCTGCATATCTACGTGATCCACGCCGAGCTTCGCGCCCGGAAATAGATTCTGTTCCACATCGGAAGGGCCGATGCGTGCATTCGGCCCATACTGCACCGGCCAGCGGTTGGCGGTGCCGCCCTGATTGATCACCGCCACCTTCACCCGCTCATCCATTGCCGCGATGAACCGCGTCAGTGTCCCGCCGCCCGAATGCCCCGCACATCCAATGCGATCGCGATCCACTTCGGGCCGCGTCATCAGATAATCCACGGCGCGCATGCCATCCCAGACTCGGTAGTGCGTGAGATCCTCGCCAAGAAGGAACAGCAGGTGCCCCACCATCGAATGTTCCGTCGTCGCGCCACCCACTTCCGTTTCCCCAGTGTCCGGATTCCAATACTGCCGCCGCTCGCCCTGCCCAATGGGATCGTAGGCGAGCACGACAAAGCCGCCCAGCACGAGGTTGATGTACGCCGATTGATACTCCGGATTCATGCGCGAATCGGCATAGTGCCCGCACGGCGAGATGATCCCTGGAAACGGCCCATTCCCACGTGTCGGGATATACAGATTCCCTGTCACCCAGAAATCCGGCCGCGATTGGAACATCACGTTTTCCACGCGATAGCCCTTGCGTTCGAAGCTCTTCACGGTCACCGCGCCGAGCGGATTGCGTTCCGGCAATCCGTGAATCATCGTCCGCATCTTCGCCCGCACATCGCGATTGCGCGCTTCCATCTGCGCTGCCGTGGTGATCTTCGCGCGCTCGGCATCCCAATGCGCAGTCCACCGGTTCACTTCCCCGGTGAGATGTCGCACCAGCATGTCTTCATACTCGGCCCCATAGCTGACGGCTCCTCGAGCCGCCAGCGGAGCCAACAACGTCAATGGAAATTCCCGCCGTCTCATTCGCAGATCACCATTCCAGCCGTGCCCCGATCAACCCGTTGCGCGGCCCAGCCAGATCGCGCCCCGACGTTGCCCGGATTGTCGCCACATTGTTCGGAGCCGAGATGTTCAGCGCCGGTATGTCGAAGTTCGCCTTGTTGAACAGGTTCGTGAAACTCACCGACACGCGGAAGTACATCTTCTCGCGCACGGGAAACGATTTGAACAAGGCCGCGCTCGAAACCTGCCGCCCCGGCCCGAGGAGGATATTGCGGCCCGAATTTCCGAATCGACCCGAGTTCGCGGCGGGCACGGCGAACGCGGTCACATCAAACCAGCGGTCAATCGTGCGCTGCCCCGAAGGCAGATTCCCGTTGCCGATGCGGTCCGGGATGCCGCCTACTGTCTGCGTATTCGATGGATCGACACTGGCAAACGACGGAGTCAGATACTCGCCCGTCTGCGCAATGTAGGACCCGCTCAACTGCCATCCACCGAGCACCACGGCCACCGGCCCGCCATCGAGGAATCGCTTTCCTTTGCCCACCGGCAGTTCCCAAATCACCGTCGATACAAAGCGCTGCCGCGGCGTGTATTGTGCGTCGGCCCGCTCGCGCACACGGTTGAACGCATTCTCGATCACCGTGCCTGCTTCCACGCCGCTGATCTCGTCGATATCCGTCAGATTCTTCGCCCATGTGTAAGCGCCCATGAACGACAGCCCTTTTGTCCACTTCCGCTCCAACTGCGTTGTCAGCGCGTGATAGGTCTGGCTCCCGCCGTTTTCGCGCATCGTGATGTTGCGATAGAGCGGGAAGGGCCGCCGGCTCTGGGCAAAGGGCACAGTGCTGGGAGCAGGCATGTTCACGTTGCGTCCGTACACCAGCTTCGTCGCCTTCGTCCCGACATACGAAACCCTCAACCCGATCGCCGCACCCAGGTCGCGCTCTACCGTCAAATTAATCTGCTGCACATATGCATTCCGCAGGTTGAGATCAAGCCCCGTCACGTCGACGTTTCCCGTCGTCCCCGCTCCCAGGAATGGCCGCTGCAGCGTCAACGAGGGAACGTTGTTCGTGATCGTATTCACGAAACTCTCCGTCAGCGAGAACGGCCCACCGTACAAGGCCGAGAAGATGTCCGCCGTGAAGTCGTCGTTGAAGAAGCCATACCCGCCGCGCAACACGGTCTTGGCGCCGCCAAACGGCCGCCAGGCAAATCCCAGCCGAGGCTGCCAGTTGTTGAAATCGCTTTGCCGAAGCGAGCGTTCCGGGAATCCCGCCGCCGAAGCCGTCACAATCGGAATCGCTTTCGGGAATAGCGGATTCACATAGGTGTCAATGATCGACTGATTGGGCACCACCAGGCGCCCGCCGAGAGGGTCCACGTTGAAGATGATGTCGCGCCGGTCCACCGCTGGCTTGTTGTAGTCCCAACGCAATCCGTAGTTCAGAGTGAAGTTCGGCGACACCTTGTAGTCGTCCTGAATGAAGCCGCTTAAGTGGAAGAAGCGCGCATAGCGCGATGGCCGCACGTAATTGCGCGATGTGGTCTGCGGCACTGCGAGCAGGAAATCCGCCCACGCATTTCCTGAGGCAAACCCGGTAAAGCCATATGTGCCGAACTGCGCCGGCACGGGAGCATTGTATTGCTGCGGGCGGTATTCCACGCCGCCCTTGATGCTGTGCTTGCCGCGCACATACGTCAACTGATCCACCACCTGGTAGGTGTTTTCCGCCGGCGCCTGTTTGGCCAGTGGGGCCACTGTCTGGAAGCCGGTCACATTCAACGTCGGAACGTTCTCCACGCCGGGCGCAGGCTGCAAGCCTTGAATCCCCAGCAGGTCCACCAATTCCTGGCCCAGCAACTGCCCGCGCGCCGGATTGAAGTTACGCGCGAAGCCGAGTTTCAATTCGTTGATCAGGCGCGAGGTGAGCGTCCACGTATCCGACACCGCCACCTGGCGCGCCATCCGCGTCTGGACGCGGTAGCCGGTCTGCTCCGCGGGCAACCCGCCATCGAGCACGCGCGGTTCCGAACGTTTGTAGCTCACGCGCGCATACAGCGTGTTGTTCGACTTCAACGCGTAGTCCACGCGCACATCGAACTGATCGTGGCGGATCTGCTGCGGCACCGTCTGCCGGAAGTTGCTCACTGTGGATGTCGGTGCGCCGAAGTTCGGCAGAGGATAGAACCGGTTCTGCCAGGCCTGCGTGCCGCGATTGATCAGGCTTGCGGGAATGAGGTTGCCGGGAAACGGAGCGCCGGCGAATGGATTCCGCAGCGTCAACCCGGGCACCGCCGAGAAGTCCCCGCCGCGCATGGCCACCGTCGGCACGTTCGGAGTGATGATGGCCGGCGTGCGTTGCCGCTCTCCTTCGTAGGTGCCGAAGTAGAACAGCTTGTTGTGGATCACTGGACCGCCCACGGACACTCCGTAGTTGTTGCGGATGTTCTGCCCCTTCGACGTCGCAAAGAACGGCCGCGCGTTCAACGCCGAGTTCTCATGGAACCAGAACAGCGCGCCATGAAAATCGTTCGTTCCGCTCTTGGTGATGGCCGTGATGTTGGCCACTTCACCGAACTCGGCCTTGTTGTTGACGATCTCGAAGCGCACTTCATTGATCGACTCGAAGCTTGGCTCGGCAGGCCCAATCGAATTTCCGAAGGCCGGTGAATTGGAGGAGATTCCGTCCACGTTGAAGTAGTTTTGCGAGCCGCGCGCACCGCCCAGGTTGAAGCGCGACCCGCCGCCCTGCCCGCCCGTGGGCGTGAGGAAGACGTAGCGGTACAAGCCGGAATCGCCGGTGCCGCTCACGGTGGATCGGATGTTCAACGGCAGATCGTTGAGGTCCTTCGAAGTGCGCACCGCGGCAATCGAAGCAGAATCGGTTTCAATCACCGGCGCAGCGCCCTGAATGGTGACCTCGGTGCCCACTTCGCCCACTTCCAATCGCACATCCACACGCACGGTGCGCAAGGCTTCGAGCCCGATGCCGCGCATCACGAACGTCTTGAATCCGGCGGCCTTTGCCTGCACGCGGTAATTCCCCGAATTCAAATTCGGAGCGGCGTAGTTGCCGTCACTCCCCGTTGTTACTACACGGGTGAGGTTCGTGCCTTCATTGACTACGCTGACCTCGGTATTCGGCACGACAGCGCCAGTGGAGTCTGTGACGGTTCCGGTGATTGTTCCGAAAGTCGCCTGGCCCAGAACGAGCGCAGGCAGAGAGACAAGTATCCCAAGCAATCGCATTTCAGTAACCCCTCTAAGGTTGGAAAGTCACTACCTGGTGCTAGTGCGTCGGACTCGGACTTGTCGCCTATTGTATAGTAATTTGCCTTCTGGGGTGACGCGCGCGGTTACTGCTGCTGACGCACTGGAGCCGTCTCTGCAGCCGGTTCTTCCGTTGCGGCGATTTCGGCAGGCACAGCGGGCGGCGGGGCGGGTTTTCGTTCCGGGACCACCATTGGGGCAGGTACTTCCCCGCCGTTCATCACCTTCACCACATCGGGCACAATGAGCTTGAACACCTGCACGGGCAGGGCGCTCGAGAACTTGTAGGTGCCCGCTTCTTCTCCAGGCACATACGCTACTACCGTTCCGAAATAGCGATCTCCCACGGTGAACACGAATGTCGCCGTGCGGTTTCTCGCCTTGCCCACGGTGGCGAAGGTCTTGATGCGATTGTCGCCCGTGCCCGTCTTTCCGGCCACCGGCATGACTTCTCCATCGGCGTCTTTCACGGATTGGAATGCGCGCCGAGCCGTTCCGAACTCCACAACACCCAGCATCTCTTTGTGCAATTGGCCCGCCACCTCCGATGCGAATACCCGCACCGGCTCGGCGTCTTTCTGCACGACTCGCGTTTCAAATGGAGTCCCTTCGGCAAAGCGCAAACGGTCCACGCGGCGGTTGGGTAGCCGCACGCCGTCATTCAAGATCACGCCGGCCAATTCGGCCAGAGCCGCGGGCGTATCGCCCGAACTCCCGATGGCCGTGGCGAGCGAAGGCACCAGGCGTTGGAACGGAAAACCCTGCCGCTTCCACGATGCGTGGATCAAGGTGAACGCGTCGGCTTCGAGCACGGAGCGGATGCGCAGATCCTTGCCCAACTTGGAGCGGCTCTTGAACAACCAGCGATACACTTCCTGGCGCACCTGCTTGCTGGAATCACGGACGACATCCCACTTCGCTTCCGGATTCTGCACGAGGTAAGCCACCAGCCACAGTTCCAGCGGATGCACGCCCGCCACGTAGCCGCGGTCGTTCCAGTCCATCTTTCCGGGCGCGAACATGTCGTACAGGCTCTGCAGCCGCTTCTCGGCCACAGGCTCTTTGACATGCGCCATCATGGCGAGTTGGAAATCGCCGATGGTCGATGCCGCGCGCACGGAGCGGTACAGAACCGCGAACCGGTGCGGCGACAGCGTCCGTTCGCTGAACAGCGTGTCGATCATCTCATCCGGGGTCAGGCCCGAATAGCGATCGTAGAAATTGCGCAGGAATGCCGTGCCTTCGCGGTCGGCAAAGCGGGCCAGATACTTTTCCCGCAGCGGGTGGTTATCATCGGCCAGCAAGCCCGGCGAATACCCGGGGGTCTTGCGCACATTGTGCTCCACCAGATCGCGCATGATGCGGATGAACACCAGGTTCACGGAGCGGTGGAAGGCTTCTCGCACGGTGAGAATCGACCCGTTATCCTTGCCATCGAAGTTGGCAAACGAGTGCAACCCGCCGCCGGTGTAGAAGGCCTCGGCGGGACTGGCCGAATAGGTCCGCTTCATGGCGGCATCGAGCATGGCAGGCAGATCCTGATCGCCGCCGTTCAACAGGTATTCGGCTGCCCAACGCGTGAGCCGGTCCGGATCCTCGTAAGGCACGTTCTTGAGATTCTTGCCGTTGACCAACTGTTCCCGGATCTCCGCGATGGTCTCCAGGTAGGTAGCCAGGGTGCGCAGCTTCGCCGTCGAACCCAACTCCAGCTTGCTGCCCTCATTGAGGTTCAGCGCCTGGTTGGCGTTGTCGGTCTGGACCACCAGCCGGTTATGCTTCTCGCCGCGTTCAAACATGGTGAGCGTGTACACCACCTGCTCACCTTGCCCTTCGCCGAGCATGCGGTGCCCAACGAGGCCCGCGGCAGCAAGGAAGTCGCGATCGTTCAATCGCGCCATTGTCTGTGCGGCCACTCGCCCGGCGCCCTGCTGCAGAGTGGTTTCCACAGTCAGGTCCATGCGGTCGAGTTCGTAGAGACTGCCCACGCCGAGAACATTCAGCAGGTTGTAGCGGACCGCGTCCACGTTCTTCCGCTCCAGATCGAATGGACGCGTCTCCAACTCCGTAGCGGGCTTGAGGCGGACTTCCGCCATCAGCGCTTTGTCGCGCAGCCGGTTGCTGATAAATCCATCGGCGGCCAGCAGGCGCAGGTAAGCATCGGTGCGTTCGCGCAAGTGCTCGGGATGACTGCGCAGGAAATAGCTTGGCCTGTTGATTGCCAGCAGGAGGCTGAGCACCTGGCGGTAAGCGGCGGCCCGCCGCATCTCGGTATCGGGATCCAGCCCGTTGTCGCCCAGCAGGAGCAACTTGCTCACTTCCTCGGGGTCGGCATCGTACCAGCGCTTCAACCCGTCGGCGAGGCCGATCACTTCACCCGCGGACGACGTCGCAGCGAGGGGAATCGAGTTGAGATAGTCCCGTACAATGCGCCGGCGCGGCTCCAGGGTCTGCATCCCATCCATATAGGCACGCAAGGATGCGGAGCTGATCTGGCGGAATTTTTCCACTGCCCCATCGGTGCGCCCTTCGGGGGAATGGCGGACCTTTTCTAACTGCGTGGCGAGCGTGCTGCCGCCACTGATCTGGTGCGAGGAATTCACCTTCTTGATGCCGAAATCGACGACGGCCTTGGCCAGCCGGTCCCATTCCACGGCCGGATTGCGGCTGGCCGCCCAGCCGTCCAGGATTTCCCGGTTCTCGATGTAAAGCAGCGATCGTACGGCCAGTGGCGGGATATCCTGAAACTCCGCGTAGGAGCGTTCGGGGAAAATCGATTCGTGCAAGGCCTTCCCATCGCGGTCGAGAACACGCAAGCCCGCCTGTGTCTTCTCCTTATAGATGGGGAACATGCCGTAGGCGGCAAACTGGTTGAGCCGCTCCGACCAGCGGGCCTGGGCTTCCACCTGGAAACCGTTGCGCCGCATACGTGTCAGCACATCGTTGAGACGCAGGTAACCCAGCCGCTCATCGTAGGGCCCGTTGCCGGTACGGAAGACCTGTCCCGAATCACCCGGCTGCACTTTGTAATCCGCGCCACGCAGGATGTAGGTAATCGCGCGAGCCTGAAGCCAGGAAGTGCGCATTTCCGCCACCAGCACCGCTACCGCCAACGCACCGAAGGAGCTCAGTAGAACGATCTTCTTCCAGCTTCGGCGCCGCGCCGGGACACGCTCTTGCCCCACGGTCGCTTCAGTGGAAAAATCGTAAGGATCCTCCACCGTCGCGGCCCTGGTCAGCACGACCGGAATCGCGTTTCTCAACTTCCCGAGCATCTTTCCTCTTCCCGGAAGCTTCTGAGTCTTCCTGGGACCTCCGTGGTATTCACAGAATCAAACCCTTGAGAGAGAGCACACACACTCCCACTTACGATAGATGAGTGAGGACGCAGAAACGTTTCAAGGGGAGACTCAACCAAGACGGGTGACCGGTTTGTTTACAGCTTACGAATCTTCAACTCTTTGAATTCGGCCCATGTTCCATTGGCATGTGCCTGCAGTTCAATATGCCCGTCTTCCACAATTTCCAATTGGTCGTACTCTAGCACATTCTCGCCGTTGATGCGGACGACGACGCTGCTGCCGGACACCACCAATTGCAGCAGCCACCATCTTTCATCGGCAATTCGTGGATAAACTGCACGTTTGAAGTGGTACAAAGAGCCGGTGGGAAAGTGGGCGCCTTCGACGTTGTGCAGTTGAATCTCGTAGTGCTTCGTAGCCCGGGTGCCGCCGCCTGTACTGCGGAATACGACACCACCGTTATGCCAGCGGCTGGTGCGGATATAGGTCTGCAATTCGAAGTCTTTGTACTTCTGCCTGGTGGCGATGTGGCCCAAGCCTTCCATCCGCAGAACCTTGCCTAAGGGCTGGAATACCGGCTTGCCTTCGGAGACGAACCAGCCCTCGAGGCTCGCCGGGGAGTCATACAAAGAAGTCCACTGCTGCTTCGAAGGGAGTTCTTTGATGCGCAGATTGCGGAAGCGGATGGGGTAGGAGAGCGACTCGAACCCGAGGTAGCCCTGGCGCAGCCGGTGCTTCAGTTCGGGCACCGATTCGACGTTCAGATTCTGCACCTGCTGGCCGTTCATCCACACTTGCAGTGTGGGCCAATCGAACACGATGCGGAAGGTATTCCACTCGCCCTTGCTGTTCACCTTGACGGCGGAAGGCGCGACTAGCGGAAAGATCGCGCCGCAGGAATAGGGGGTCGGTTTTTCTTCCTGCTGATGGAAGAGCTTCACTTCGAAGCCGGTCCACCCGGGCCTGCCGTGCTCGGCGGCGTGGAGGTAGATGCCGGAATCCATCCATCCTTTGAGGAAGAACTCGCCGCGGAAGTCGAAGTTCTCATAGCGTTTGGCCGAACGCAGCCAGGTGGGGAAGTTGGCCCCGCCATGGACGGTGATGGCGCCATCGTCGACGAAGAACGCGGTCTCGGGACCTTCCTGAATGGTCCAGCCTTTGAGTGACTGGCCGTCAAACAGTGAAGTGAACCCGGCTTCGTCCTGCATGGCGAGCCCGGCTGCCGGCAAGGCCGCAAGGAATGTGCGCCGCGTGGTCATCGTGCCGCCGCGAAGCGTTGTTCCAGGCGTCCGGCGAGTGTTTCCATCTGTTCGCGGGTTGGGGTGACGATGGTCTTTTCCGCGTCCTCCCAGGTTTCCACGATATAGCTCAAATGCTGTCCGGCGAGGCGGATGCACCAGGCATCGCTCAACTGGCGGTTGAGCTTCTTGCTCACTGCAAGCAGGTCAGGGTGCATCAAAGCGATGACCTTCTCCATGGCAGTGCCGTCGCTTGCCGTCAACTCCCACTTCACGTCGACAGAATCGGAATGCCGGATGGTGATCGCGTTCTGCAGCCAGCGCAGTTCCGCCGTCCACTTCCGCCCGAAGGGATCGGTGATCTCAAGTTTGCGGGGATTGTCCATTGCCGTAAGTGGTTATTGTACCGCGATCGGGAGAAACCGCTGCGCAGCGGGAACCGTCGATAAAGGAAGATAATAAGCTAGAGAGGTTCTCAAATTCGCATGCCATTCCGCCAGGTGATTGTACCGCTCACGTTTGCGGCCCTTGTGGCGGCGCAGCCATCGGAGACGAAAGCGCCCGTGGCGCCGGAAGCGGCAAGAGCCGACAAAGCGGCCGATTTTCGGGTAGATCAAGGGACCCATTTGCCCTTGAATCTGGTGAATCAGGTCAGCACGAAGAGCGCCAAGGTGGGAGCGAGAGTGTATCTGGAGACGGCGTTTCCGATCGTTGTATCGGGGCGGATGGTGATTCCTCCGGGCAGCTATGTGATGGGGACGGTGACCGATATCAAACGTCCGGGAAGACTGAAAGGGCGCGGGGAGATCTATCTGCGCTTTGATTCGCTTACGCTGCCGAATGGCGTGACACGCGATTTCCGGGCCCGGGTGAGCGGCGTGGAAGGCATCAACGGCGAGCAGTTGAACGATGAAGAAGGCAAGGTGGTGGGAGAGGGGAACAAGTCCGGGGATGCACGGACGATTGGGGAAACCGCGGTGACAGGGACCTGGATCGGCACCATTGCCGGCGCCTCTGCGGGGCATACGGGGATGGGAGCAGGGATCGGGGCGGCAGCGGGCGCGGCAGCCGGGATGGTGGGCGTGCTGTTGTCACGCGGACCGGACCTGGTGTTGCCCAAAGGATCGACGATCGAGATGGTGCTGGACCGGCCGCTGTTCTTCAATGACGAGGAGATCGACTTTTCGAACTCGTACCGGCGGGGCGGGTCCAGTATTCAGATGGCGCCGGCGGCGGCGCGGGAAAAGCGGAGCCCAGTGCCCGGGATGGGGCGACGGCCTCTCCAGTAAACACCTTACGACTTTGAGCCCTTCGTACTAGAGGATTTTGGTCCGCGGGCTCTATTCTCGGCGTAGACTTACCCCGATATTATCTATAGGCGAGGTCTATGGATCCCGGTACGCTAGAATTGCAGATCTTCGTGAGCCTGATCGTCGTGCTGGCTACGGCGTTCGTGGCTCTGGTCTGCGATTACCTGAAGGGATCGAACGAGTCGCTGCGCGAGCGGAATATCGAACTGCGGATCCGGCAGGAAGAGCGGGAGTTGCAGCGGACGATTCAGGAATGGAATGCGGCGGTGCAGCGGTGGCCCATCCGGACTGCGGTGATCCGTACGCCGATCAAGCCAGTGGAGACCCAGCCGCCACCGGCGCCTGAGCCTGCGCCAGAGCCGGTTGTGGAGCCGGAACCAGTTGCCTCGACTCAGCCGGAAGCTGTGAAGCCTGAGCCGGCGGTGGAAGTTGCTGCGCCTAAACCGGAGCCTCCGGTGGTGAGTGCAAACCCGCTGCCTCCGGGAATGCACGACCATTCCGTCTTAGCGAAACACATGGCCTCATCGGAGTCCTTTTCGGGGGTTGTGGTGTCGATTGGGATCAACGAGTACGCGGCCCAATTGGAACAGGCCGGCCCGGAGGCGATGGGCGCGCTGATGGCCGCGGTGGAGACGATGATCGCCGGGCTGCTGCGGGCAGGCGTGGATTTTGGATGCCGCTCCGGGGATGATGAGTTTCTGCTGATCTATGCCAATGAGAAGGGCGCCGAGGCGCAACGGCGGCTGGCAGCTATCTCCGAACGGCTGTGGAACTTCCAGTTACGGTCTTCGAGCAACACGGCGGTGCTGTTCTGCTGGGGCGCGGTGGAAGTGCAAGGGGAGTCGCTGGCGGATTCGGTGGCATCGGCGAGCGAGCGGATGCACCAGACCAAGCGCAATCGGAAGATGATCGCGTTGCAGGCGAAGCCTCGGAAGATGGCGGTTTAGGTAGACCGCTTACTGAGGGAGCGGCTCAAAAACGGGAGAGGGCAGAAGACCGCTCCCTCACGGTCGCGGCTCTGAAACGGCAGACTGAAGTCTGCCCCACAATCTGGAGTGGCTATCTCCATGCGGCAGGTTTTTTCACAGACTCTTACGTGCGCGGCTCAGTAGCGCGGCGGTTTAGCTAGTAGAGTTCCCAGGGGGCGCGGTGGAAGCCTGGGGCCATGTCGCGGCCGAAGCGGAGTGGAGCGTGGCCGGTTTCATAAGCGCCGATGTCCGGCGCGGCACCCGTAAACTCATCATTGAAGCCAGGGATGCGGACACCTTTGTCGATGGCCGGGTTCTTGCCATAGATCATGGGATCGGTGATGGCGGTCTTCTGGCCGTTGGCGCTGAACTCAACACGGCCCCATTCGATGCGCTTCATCGTTGGCGCGAGGAACCATTCGAGGCGCTGGGTGGGGAGGAACATGGATTGCACGAATCCTCCGCCGAGATAGCCGCCGGTGAGATCGTTCTTGAAGTCGTTGGCGGGAGCGCCGCGATCCTGCGGGTAGGTGCGGCCACGGGAATAGAAGATGTTGTTGCGGGTGACGGCGTTGTGCAGTTCGTGGCTGCTGAACACGTCGAGGCCGCCTTTGGGCTGGAGCGCGGTGTTGTGGTAGATGAAGCGATAGCCGAGGCCGGTGGAGACACGCTCGCCGTTGATGGTGACCATGTTCATGCCGGTCTTGATCATCATGCCGCCGATTGGGTCCATGTGGGAGAGGCGGCTTTCGCCGAAGACGTTGCGGAAGATGTAGAGGGGGCCCATGGCCGTGGCCGCGGTGGCCACGTGGACGAAGGTGTGGTGGATGTAATTGCTCCAGATGCGGACGTTGCGGTTGGCGCCTTCGCTTTCGATGGCATCGTCCCAGCAATGGGAGACGATGTTGCCGTAGATGTCGGAGTCGCGGTTGGGACTGCCTTCGAAGCTGTAGTTGGAGCCGCCGCCGATGCCGTCGTTGAAGCCGTGATCGTCTGAGGATTGGATGGTGTTATAGCGGATGATATTGCCGCCGCTCGAGTCGATCAAGGTGATGGCTTGCGGGCCGGATGGATGGCCGGATTCCCAATCGTTGGCTCCGCCACGGGGGTTCTCGATGAGGTTGCGCTGGATGACGAGGCGGCCGGCGCGGCGGGCGGCGAAGACCGCGGAATCGGAGCCTGTGTTCACACCCCAGACGCGTGCGCCGCCGATGCGGCCCCAACCGCTGATGTGCGAATCCTCGATGACGACGTTCTGCACACCTTCCTTGATGTAGATGGCGTGCATGGCGGCGTTGCGGAGTTCGACTCCGCGGATGATGACGTAGTCGGCTTCGATGGCGATGTTGTAGTCGGTGGTGTTGAAAACATCGGAGACCCACTTTGTTTTGGGAGCGGGAGTGACCAGATGCCACGCCTCAGCCGTGCCGCCTTCGGTGATGCGGAGCGTGCGGTCCGCGGGGGCGTCGTTGAGGAGGGTGGTCTTTCCGATGGGGAAGGATTCGGAACGTGTGCGGGCCTTCAGTTCGGCGGACTCGGCGCCTGCGGACATGCGGATGTCGAAGGCGGTGTCGGGCTTGAGAAGGACGAGAGAGCCGCGGCATTGCTTCTCGCGCGGGTCGTAGACCATATGGTGGCCTTCGCGGTACTCAGCTTCACCCACGGTCTTGTATTGGACGCGGCAATTGGCAGGGGCGGAGGAGACGTTGAAATAGAGCCCGAGGGATTCGAAGGTGGGCTCGGCCCAGGCCTTGGGTTCGGCCTGGGCGTGTTGTACGGAGAGTAACGCGAGCAGGAAGAACATAGCTACTTCACGACGATGCCGACCGTGGCATTGGCGTGCTCCCAGGCGATTTCGAGTTTGGCTTTGTTGCCCCCGGCGTGGGTGAGCTCGATCTTGAGCTCTTCGACGAGGGATGGACTGCGGCGGAGGGAGAGCGGCGCGGTGCCTGCGTTGTTGGCGGGATCGAAATTGGCGACACCTCCGCGTTTGATACCCCATTGGCCGGTTTGCTTGTTGACGATCAGTTCCCACTTGCCTTCGTTGAGGGCGACGAAGAGCGTGTACTCACCGGCAGGGATGGAGACGCCGCCGATGTCGAGATCCGCGTCGGTGTGGAGGAAGGTAGCCTGATCGGCGCCGAGACGCCAGTTGGAGCCATTGGGATGCAGGGCTCCGGCGGCTCCGAAGATGGTGCGGGAACGAACCGATGGCGCATGGTAGGCGATCCAGACTTCCTTGCCGTTGATGGTGACGGAGGTCTGGCGCGGTGGGCTTTTGGGGTTAGGGGTGTTGAACTTGTCTTTCGGCGTTTGGGCCAGGCCAGTGGTGAATGCGGCGGCCATGGCTAGGGCGAGGAACATGCTGCGCTTCATGGGTTGAGTATAAACGTTCAGACGGCGAAGGGCTGAGCGAGCGAGTAGACTTCGCGCATGTGGGGGCCTTGGAAGACTGGCGGCTTGTAGTGGAAGAAGTGGAGCTTGCGCGGAGCAAGGGCGGCGGCTGTTCCGGCGATGTCGGTGTGGCGGAGGATGTTGAGGAAGATGGGCCCGCGGATGTGCGTTTCGGGCGGGTTGATTAAGAGCACGTCGGTGATGCGGGTGTCGAGGGCAGCGGCATAGAGGGCGATGGCGGCGTCGATGCCCCGGCCGGCGATGACTATCTTTGCCGAGTCGACCTGGGGGTGGCGCAGTAGTTCGTCCACGGCGGCTAAAACATCCTGGAGGCGGATTGTTTCGGGCGTGGTTCCGACATGCATGGCGTTACGGAGCAGGCCGCGGTATTCGTTGGGTTGCCACTCGAAGGCTTGGGCGGTGAGTAGTACGGTTTCGGCGGGGAGTCCCCCGAGGCGGAAGAAGTTGCTGGTAAGCGAAGCTTCTTCGCCGATTGGGGTGATGTAGAGGAAGCCGGGGTAGCGGCCAGGTTGTTGCGGGGCTTTGACGCGGGTGCGCGGGTTGCCCTTCTGGGTGAGTGCGTGACGGAAGACTTGCGTCTTGAGGGTGTGGAGTAGGTTGGGTTGCGGTTTGGCGATGGGCTTGAAGAGCAGATGGACGCGCGGGTTGATGGCGTCGGCGGGCGGCTTGCCGGAGAAGACGGTGAGTTCGGCGGGCTTGGCGTTTTGGTAGGCCATCTCGGGATCGCGCTGGATGCCGGTCAGGTGTTTGTCGAACCAGCGCAGGACCTGTTCGCGGAGGAAGTCGGAGTCCTGGTGGCCGGTGTCGACGACGATGTTCGTGAAGCGCTCGGGGTGGTTGTATCCCTTGTAAAGCTTGGTGAGCATCTCTTCGAACTTCGTGTAGCCGGGGACGGGGAAGAGATCGTCTTTCTTGCCGTGGGCCATGAGCAGCGGGCGCGGCGCGATCAATGCGCCTTGATGGGTCATGTCATGGCGGTGGAAGTTGATGGGGAACATGCAGTCGCAATGGCGCTTCTGCGTGTCTTCGCGGAGGTTGGCGAGATAGGTGCTGATGCCCATGACGGGGGCGGCGACTTTGATGCGGTCGTCGAGGGCGGCGGTGAACCAGGTCATGGCGGCTCCGCCGGAGCGCCCGGTCATGCCGCATTTGGCGATGTCGATTTCGGGGCGCGAGGCGAGGTAGTCGATGGCGCGGATGGCGTTCCAGACATCGATGCCCGCGGGGGTGTAGCCTCGGGCGTACCAATCGTAGAGTTGCAGGGCGTAGACACCGTGGTGGAGGGAGAAGACTTCGGAGATCTGGATGGGATCCACGATGAGACAAGCGTAGCCGTTGCGGGCGAAACTGATGCCGTGGCGCTGGTAATAGGTTTTCGCGCCCTCTGGGACCATGGCATGGCCGCAGACGTAGACGATGACCGGCACTTTGCCGCGGCGCTGTTTGGGGAGGTAGAGGTTGGCGGTGACGTAGAACTTGGGGATGCTCTCGAAGGTGATCTTTTCGACGGTGTGATCGTCGCGATCAAGCGTGCCCCGGATCTGGACGTTCAGCGGTGTGCGCGCGGGCCAGGGATCGAGGCCAAGCATGGCTTGGAGTTCTTTGCGGCGCTGGGCTCGGAGCGGCTCCCAGGATTGGGGTGAAGCAAGTTCCTTTTCGGCCTGGGCGAGGATCTGCGCGGCCTGCTGTTCGAGGAGCGGGTGCGATTGCGCTTGGGCCGCGTTGGGGAGAGCCGCGGCGGCCGGGAGAATGTGGAGCAGCGTGCGGCGGCGCATCAGGCGTGAACCGGTTCGGCGTAGAGGAGGTCGCCGGTGACGCCGTCATAGTATTGGATGACTACGTGCGGACGGTCGAAGGCGACCCAGCGTTTGTTGCCGGATTCGTCGGGGTTTTCGAAGACGTTGTTGATGGTGGCGACGGCGTAGACGGGCTTGCGGCGAAGGCGCGGCGGGACGTCGTTGCGGAAGTAGGTGGACCAGCGGATGTCGCATTGGCGGCCACGGGAGTTGAAGGGGCCGTTGGGCGGGCGATCGCCTTCGCTACGGGCTGGGTGATTGGCGGAGTTGTGGGGGCCGGAACAGAACTCCCAGACTTTGTCGGTGACCTTGACGGCGAAGCTATTGTGGAGATCGCCGGTCATTACGATGACTGGCTTGTTGAGGGATTCCCAGAACTTGATGAGCATTTCGCGCTCTTCGACGAACGCGGTCCAGGCGTCGTCTTTGCCTTCGATGGGTCCGGTGGAGCCGGGGCTGCCGACGTGGGGGATCATGAGGTTGACGGTGGAGGCGAGGAAGAAGAAATCGGCGTCGCTTTCCTTCATGGAGCGCATGAGCCATTCACGCTGGGCGCGGCCGATCATGGAGAGGCCGTGGCTGATGGGGTCCTTGGTGTCGAAGACGTCGCGCAGGCTGCGGGTGTCGAGGAGGTAGACTTCGACATTGCCGGTGCGGAATTTGCCGTAGGAGTGGCGACCGACGGAGTAGGAGCTTTCGCTGTTGGCTTTGGCCGCGGGGGTGATCTTGAGGCGATGGGCATCGAGCACTTCGACGACGTTGTAGACGCCTGCGTTGGGATCGCCGCCGGAATCGTCGAGCTTGCCGACATCGACGCCGGCGAGTTGGCCGCCCCAATGGACGTGGAGGTTGGAGAGTTCGGAGAGTTTGAGCTTGGTGAAGTCGGTGGAGTTGTCGGTGATGATGTCGCTGCCTGCTTTGAGCGAGGCTTTGCCGAAGTGGGCGTGGGTATCGGTGGCGAGAGGGTTGCTGCCGGCAATGTAGTCGAACCAGGCGCGGAGGGAGATGTCGCGGAAGACGGCGCGGCGGCTGTTGTTGCCGGGGGTGGCGGTGCCGTAGACGTCGTTGAGGATTTCGTGGTCGTCGGGGGTGAAGTAGCCGGGGACTTCCTTGTGCCAGGCGGCCATGTTGACGCCGCGTTCGAGGAAAAACTTGTAATTTTCCCAAACGCCGGTCATTGAGGGGGCGATTTTGAGGATATTGGGGATGGAGGCGGGCGGGCAGCCGGTTTGCTTGCACCAATCGGCGACGGGGAACTCGCGTTTGTCTTCGTAGAGCCAGTCGCCGTTCATGACCGCGAAGAGGACTTTGTCTTTGAGCTGGCGGCGCATGGTCTGGTAGGCGGGGAGCGTGGGGCCCATGCCATTGTTGGGCTTCTGGTTGGCGCAGGAGCCGAATTGGAAGCGGAAGTTGAAGAGTCCTTTGGGGTTGAGGGGGCCGCGGTAGGCGGCGGCATCGGGGACGGTGTGGAAACTACCGGCATGATCGGGGGAGCCGTCGTTGGTGGGGCCGGCGACGAGGCGGAAGTAGTATTTCGTGCCGGGCTTGAGGTTGGAGATTTTGGCCCAGGCGGCGTTGTCGTGGTCGTAGATGGTGCGGACGGGTTCGGAGAGCTGGTCGAGATTATTGGCGTCGGTACCGTAACGGATGCGGAACTCGCCGGGACGGGCGGTGCGTCCCCAGATTTGGATCCCGGTAGTGGTGACGTGACCGAGAATGGGGCCGTGGGTGATAGAAGAAGCCTGCGCCTGGAGCGCAGTGGGGGCAGCCATGGCCGCAAAGGCGGCTCGGGTGAGCTCGCGCCGATTGAGTTTACGCATCAGTGGGAGTTTATCACTGGTGGAGTCAGGCGCGGTCAGAGAAGATGGAATTTTCGGCCATCAGGCGGTCGAGTGCGAATTTCTGGAAGGCTTCGCGGTCGAAGTCAGGTGCTGCGGCGGGCGCATTCTCGGGTTCTGTGGGTTCCTGGAACACGAATTGGGTTTGTTTTGTAATTCTGACGTAGTCGGCGAGACCGGGAGAATTTTCGGGCATCGCGGATTGGATCATGGCGTTGGTTTGGAGCTCTTTGAGCTGGCGCATGGCACGGTTGACGGCGCGGTCCTGATCGGCTTTGTGGCGCTGGAGCTTGCGGACGCGATCGGAGGGTTCGTCTTCGAATAACGATTCGGTGGCTGCGGTTGCTTCGGCGAGGAGGCGGTTGACGACGCTGCGTTTCCAGACACCGGCGGCGAGTTCCATGAAGATGGATTCCTGGAGAGCTCCGACGGGGTTGATGCGCTGGCGGAGATCAGCTTCGAGTTCTTCGAAGAGAGGGCGCTCGGCTTCGGAGAGCGGGAGATATTTCGAGGAGAGGCCATGGCGAGTGGCGTTCTGGGAGACGGTGGCTTTTCCGGACTCGGTACGAGGTCCGGTGGAATGCTGCGCGTTCGCGCGATTGGCATCGATCTGGGATTGGGAGGACATGTGCGAAATCCTTTCTGAGCCCATGGTGCCATGCACAGGTTTGCCTTTCGGGCCTGGTTTTTTGCAAATGATTGGTTATTCAAGAAATATTTTATTTCTTTATTGGTGAGTGAGCCAGTGGAGGAGGTTGAGGGCGAGGCGGACGTTGTCGTTGCCGCCGCGGTTGAAGCCGACCGGAGTCGTGCCTCGGCGTTGGGCAGTGATCATGGAGGCGTTGCCAAGGGCGACGATGCGGCCTTTTCCGATTTCGGCGGCTACGGCCAGTGATTGGCCGTTGGGGTGTTTGAGGAAGGCGGGGCCTGGGCCGGTGAGGGATTGCCAGCCGAAGAGCATCGCATGCTCGACCTGCTCGACGCGCATGCGGCCGTCGGTGATGGGATGAGGCAGGATCTGGTCTGCGTCGCGGCGGAGGAGTTGCGGCTCGGTGGTTGCGTTGCCGGGACCGAAGGTGACTTGGAATGCCGCGGCGAGGGCGGTGGCGGCTCTTTGCGGGGGACCGGGATCGATGGCGAGGAGCAGGCTGCCTCCGTTTTGTACCCAATTGTGGAGGGCGGCGATTTCGCGCTGGGAGAAGGCGCTGGTGGTGAGCCATGCATCGGGGTTGGCGACGATGAGGGCGGCGACGCCTCGGAGGGAATCGCCGGTGATGAGACGGAGGTTGGGGCCTACGAAGTAGCCGTCATCGCGGAGCAGGCGGGCCAAGGGTTGGAGCGGACCTTCGATGGTGAAATGGTTGGCGTGGGCTTCATCGATGAGGACCACGGGGCGATTGCGGCCGGTGTAGGAGGGTCTGGGCAGGTTGGCCCGGAAGTAGGTATCGGTGTCGTGGGTAGGAACGAGGATGAGAGCGAAACCAATGGTGGCCATGGCGAGGCCGAGGGCGAACAGGAGTTCGAGGGTGGTGGGACGACGCGGCATGGCCTTGCGAGTTGGACACGGCGGGATGCGGGAAAGTTCCCGGAAGCTGGAACAATTCGGGGTTGGGGTGTGTCCAAGTGAAGCATGCTCGAAGTGCGTGGCCTGACGAAGTATTACTCGCGGATACCGGCGATTGAGGATGCGAACTTCACGATCCGGCCCGGGGAAATACTGGGGTACCTGGGTCCGAACGGGTCTGGGAAGAGCACGACGGTGAAGATCCTCACGGGGTTGCTGGAGCCGAGTGAAGGGGAGTTGCTGTATCGCGGAGAGGATATTCGGAAGGATTTTGTAGGGTTCAAGCGGATTATGGGGTATGTGCCGGAGGAGGCGCATTTGTATCCGCATCTGACTGGGACCGAGTATCTGCAGTTGGTGGGACGGCTGCGCGGTTTGGAGAGGCGGACGATTGAGAAACGGGCGGAGACGTTGCTGCGGCTGTTCGGGTTGGATGATTCGCGGCATTCGCTGATCGGCTCTTATTCAAAGGGAATGCGGCAGAAGGTGTTGATATCGTCGGCGCTGCTGCATGATCCGGATGTGTTGATTTTCGATGAACCGTTTTCGGGATTGGACGTGACGGCGGCGCAGGTGTTGAAGCAGTTGCTGGCGCGGCTGGCGGCGGAGGGCAAGTTGATTCTGTACAGCTCGCATGTGCTGGAGGTGGTGGAGAAGGTGTGTTCGGAGGTGGTGATTCTGCGGAAGGGGAAGGTAGTGGCGAACAATTCGATTTCGAAGCTGCGAGAGCTGATGGCGTCGCCGTCGCTGGAGGATGTGTTTTCGCAACTGGCGGAGCAGGATCATGCCGGGGAGACAGTGAAGCGGATTGTGGAGGCGATGCGGGCGTGAGGGAACGGTGGCGGCAATGGCTGGAAGAGACACACGGCCCGTTCTTTGAGCTGGTGCGCCATTTCTTTCTGCGGATGTTTGAATCGGAGTTGATCACGGCGCCGGATCAGTTGCGGACATGGATTATCGGGGTGCTGTCGGCGATTCTGTCGTTCACGTTGTATGTGCCGCTGAGCAGCTTTCGGAAGTATGTGGATCTGACGTATCAGAACCGGGTGGCGGAGTATCACGCGCATGCAATGTCGGACCGGCTGTTGTTTGTGGCGTTTCCGATGCTGGTGGTGTCGTTTGTGGCGGCGATCGAATGGCAATCGCTGTTTCCGACGGAGCGGGATTACCGGAATCTGATGCCGCTGCCGGTGTCGCGCATGCAGATGTTTCTGGCGAAGCTG
>JAFDVS010000087.1 GCA_018268935.1 Acidobacteriota bacterium
GTCGGTCATCTGGCCGAGGCGGGCAGCCTCTACGGCGTAGTTGACCTTGCGGACGGGCGAATGCACGGAGTCGATCGGGATGTAGCCGAGAGGCAGATCCTCATCGAAGTTGCGATCGGCGGAGACGTAGCCGCGGCCCATCTTGAGACGCATCTCAATGCTGAGCTTGCCGCCTTCGCTGACCGTGGCGATGTGCATGTTGCGGTCGAGCACTTCCACGTCCTGATCGGTTTCGATCTGGCCGCTGAGCACTTCGCCGTGCGTTTCCACTTTAATGCGCACCGTTTTCACTTCATCGGTGAGCATTTTGAAGGGGATCTGCTTGAGGTTGAGAATAATATCGGTGGCGTCTTCGACCACGCCGGGAATAGGACTGAATTCGTGCGCGACGCCTTCAATGCGCACCGCGGTAATGGCGGCGCCTTCGATAGAGCTGAGCAGCACGCGGCGCAGGCTGTTGCCGATGGTTGTGCCGAACCCGCGCTCGAATGGCTGCGCGGTGAACATGCCGTAGCGGTCACTGAGCGATTCGGTGTTGGCCACCAAACGCTTTGGTTTTTGAAAGCCCTTAAACATCGATTCCTCCTTCCCTTACTTGGAATAGAGCTCGACGATGAGCTGCTCGTTGAGCTGAATTTGAACTAATTCGTCGCGCTTGAACTGACCCGTAACGCGGCCACGCAGGTTGTCGCGGTCGAACTCGAGCCAGGTGGGAGCGGGGCGGCTGGCGGTGGCATCGCAGGAAGCGAGGATACCGGCGTTCTGCTTGCTCTTCTGGCGCACTTCGATGACGTCACCCTTCTTGGTGACGAACGAAGGGATGTTCACCTTGCGGCCGTTGACCTGGATGTGGCCGTGGCGCACAATCTGGCGGGCCATGTTGCGGGAGGTGGCGAGACCGAGGCGGTAGATGACGTTATCGAGGCGGTGCTCCATGAGGCCGAGCAGGTTTTCACCCGTGATGCCCTTCATGTTGCTGGCTTTTTCGAAAGCGTTGCGGAACTGGGTTTCTAATACGCCGTAATAGCGCTTGGCGCGCTGCTTTTCACGGAGTTGGAGACCGTAGCCGAGGATCTTGGGCTTACGGTCACGGCCGTGCTGGCCGGGGATGAAGTTGCGCTTTTCGATGGCGCACTTTTCGGTGTAGCAACGATCGCCTTTGAGGAAAAGCTTCATTCCCTCGCGCCGGCAGAGGCGGCAAACGGGTCCAATATAACGGGCCAAAAAAAACCTCCCTGGTCTGTGCCAAGTCCCGGTTTGGGGACTGGCGGATTAGTTTACCCCGCCGCGATCGGTTAGGATCCAGCAGCGGTTTGGGTGGTGCAGTTTACGGCATCTCTTGAAACCTGCCCGCACAACGCGCCGGGTCTACCCGCGCCGCGTAAACTCCGGAACGACCTTTGGGACGCCCCGGCCTGTGCGGGCTTGGAGGCCTTCGTCCTGCTTCCAAGCCACAAAATTCAAAGAGCAAAAATGCCCAAGATCAGACGCGGCGCTTTTTGGGCGGGCGGCAACCGTTGTGCGGGATGGGCGTGACGTCGCGGATATGGCGCACTTCGAAGCCGACGGTGGCAAGGGCGCGCACCGCGGACTCACGGCCCGAACCGGGGCCGGAGACGCGCACTTCACAAGTGCGGAGACCGGCGTCCTTGGCTTTCTGGGCAGCGGTGAGCGAAGCCTGCTGAGCGGCGAACGGGGTTCCTTTACGGGAGCCGCGGAAGCCGAGCGAACCGGAGCTGGACCAGGAAATCACATTGCCCAGCGGATCGGTGATGGTGATGATGGTGTTGTTGAAGGTCGCCTGCACGTGCACGATGCCGTGCGGGACGATCTTCTTTTCCTTCTTCTTGAAGGTTTTCTTCTTAGTGGCTTTCGCCTGTTGTTTAGCCATCGGAAATCCTTGAGCCTATGATTATGTCTTACCAGTCGCCTTCTTCTTGTTGGCGACGGTGCCGCGGCGCGGGCCCTTGCGGGTACGGGCGTTGGTGTGGGACCGCTGGCCGCGCACGGGGAGGCTGCGGCGATGGCGGAGGCCACGGTAAGAGCCCATTTCGATGAGGCGCTTGATGTTGAGCGAGATCTCTTTGCGGAGGTCGCCTTCGATCGAGCCCTCGCTCTCAATGAGCATGCGGAGGCGGTTCACTTCCTCTTCGGTGAGGTCGTTGACCTTCTTGTCAGGGTCGACGCCAGCCCGATGCAGGATGGATTTGGACCGGGTGCGCCCGATGCCGTAAATGTAGGTGAGGCCGATCTCGGCTCTCTTTTTCGCGGGAAGATCCACGCCAGCAATACGTGCCATACGTTCTCCTTACCCTTGCCGCTGCTTGTGCTTGGGGTTGACGCAAATGATCCGCACCACACCCTGGCGGTGAATGATCTTGCATTTGTCGCAAATTTTCTTAACCGAGGCTCTGACTTTCATGGCCTTAATTCCTTAAACCACCGCTTGCTTACGCGCGCGGCTCAGTAAATTCATCCCAGGAACTTTGTAATCCGGCCCCTGGTGGGGTCATGCGGACTTAGTTCCACCAAAACCTTGTCTTTCGGCCGGAGGCGGCTGAAATTCGCCTTCGTTGCGGCCGTTGCGTGCGCCGTAATGCGCGCCCGCGATTCCAACTCGATCACGTAAGCTGCCTGCGGGAGGAGTTCGATGACCGTTCCTTCTACCGCCCGGGCGCCTTCGCCCTTATCTTTTTCGGTCACGGCCGCGTCAAGACCCAGGGCCCATCGGCGGTGACGGCCACGACGTGTTCAAAGTGAGCCGAACAGCGGCCGTCGGTGGTCACCGCGGTCCACTTGTCCGAAAGCACCTTACTGCCGGGCTTGCCTTCGTTGACCATCGGCTCAATGGCGAAGACCATGCCTTCCTTGAGCCGCGGATTCTCGTTTTGCCGGTCGACGTAATTCGGCACCTGGGGCTCCTCATGGAGCTTCGTTCCGATGCCATGACCGACGAATTCGCGGACGACCGAGAAGCCATTGCTTACGACGTGCTTCTCGACCGAGCCGCAGATATCGAACAGGCGGTTGCCGGGGCGGGCCTGCTGAATGGCGAGCTCTAAAGACTCCGCTGTCACACGGAGGAGCTTCCGCAGCGATTCGCTGATCTCCCCGACCGGAACGGTGATGGCCGAATCACCGAAATATCCATCCAACTCGACTCCGGTGTCGATCTTCACGATGTCGCCCTTTTTCAGTACCCGTTTGACGGACGGCATGCCGTGGACGATTTCGTGATTGACGGAGGTGCAGAGCACAAACGGGTAACGGGCGCCAGCGGCGGGCACGTAGTAGCCTTTGAAGGCGGACCGGGCGCCGGCATCGCGGATCATCTTTTCCGCGACCACTTCGAGGTCGTGCGTGGTCACGCCTTCCCCGACCATCTTGCTCAACTCATTCAGAACCTGATACACGAGCAGCCCGCTGCGGCGCATCTTCTCCAGTTCCGACGGGCTCTTACGCGTAATCATTCTCCGTTTCGATTCCGGATCAACTCACAAATTCTCATCGCAATCTGCTGGGGAGCGGCCTGAGCTCCATCCACTTCGTGGAACGCATTTCCCTCCGCCGAGAAGAACTCGATCAAAGGGCGCGTCTGCGCATCGTAAGCTTCCAGCCGGCGCCGGATGACATGCTCCTTGTCGTCTTCGCGCACGCTGAGCGCGGAAGAACAGGAATCGCACGTATCGGCGATTTTCGGCGGATTGGAGGCCAGGTTGAACACAGCGCCACAAGACAAGCAGTGACGCCGGCCCGCAAGACGGCGAATAATAATATTGTAGTCCACTTTGAGGTGGACCACCACCCAGCCCAAACCCCGTGCCGCCAGCCGCTGGCAGATGGTGCCTGCCTGGCTGAGCGTACGAGGGTAACCATCGAGGATGAACCCGGAGGCACAGTCCGGCCGTCCAACGCGTTCCTCGACCATCCGGTTGACCAACTCGTCAGTAACGAGTTCCCCGTTATCGACCAGGCGTTTGATGACCTGGCCGAGGTCGTCGCCGCACTGCATTCTCTCGCGCAGCATGTCGCCGGTGGAGATGTGAGCAATGCGCAGGCAATCCTTGATCAGTTTTGCCTGAGTCCCCTTACCAGAACCTGGAGGTCCGAAAAGGATGAGCGCGCGAACCGGTTGCGGGGCCTCTGACATGGAAGGCCTTTACCGAACTGACTAACCGCCCGACCGGCGGCCGCGGATGCGGCCCGACCGGGGCGTGAATCCTTCATAGTGGCGCATGATCAACTGGGCTTCCACCTGGTTGACCGTATCCATGGCCACGCCGACGACAATCAGCAAACTGGTGCCGCCAAAGTAAAACGTGACGCCAAGACCATCGAGTAAGAAGCGGGGGAAGTACTGATCGATCCAATTGCCGATCAGAGGCAGGTGCTGCAGCTTGATGCCGGAGATCATGATCTGGGGCACAAGAGAAAGCAACGCCAGATAGAGACCGCCCACGACGGTGATCTTGGTGAGAATTTTGTTCAGATAGTCGGCCGTGTTTTTGCCCGGCCGGATGCCCGGAATGAATCCGCCGTACTTGCGCATGTTGTCGGCGGCTTCATTGGGATTGAAGATAATGGAAACGTAGAAGAAACAGAAGAAAACGATGCCCGCGGTGAAGAGCACGGCGTAGAGCGGCTCAGCGAAACCGATGGAGCGGAGGGCAGCCTGGAGCCATGGCACATCTTTGATCCACGGCACGGTGAGCAGGGTTTGCGGGAAGGCGAGGAGCGAACTGGCGAAGATGACAGGGATCACGCCGCCGGCGTTGACCTTCAGCGGCATGTGCGTGGATTGGCCACCCATCATGCGGCGGCCGACGATACGCTTGGCGTACTGCACAGGGATGCGGCGCTCACCACGTTCGACCAGCACGATAAAGGCGACCACGGCGATCATCACCAGGAGGATGATGATCAACTGCAGCGGAGGCCAGTTGTGGGTTTCGAACGTATTGATGTAGATTTCGCGGATGGCGTTAGGAAGCCCAACCACGATNNAATGAATGCGGTACCGGTGGTGAGGCTGAGCATGGTCATGAGAATGAAGCCAAAGCCGGGATTGAGTACGAAGTTGCCATCGGAGCTTTGCAGGGCGGAAGCGATTCCGAAGCTCTGCATGCCGGCGAGGATCACGGTGAGATAGC
>JAFDVS010000088.1:0-3325 GCA_018268935.1 Acidobacteriota bacterium
CTGCAGAATGCCGTTCTTCTTCACAATACCGAGCAAGAGCAGAACACCGAGGGCGCTGAAGAGGTTGAGCGTGCGGCCGGTGGCGATGAGGGAAATCAGCGCGAAGGGAATGGAGAGCGGCAGGGTGGTGAGAATGATGAAGGGGTGGATGAGGCTCTCAAACTGCGCGGCGAGCACCATGTACATGAAGATGGACGCGAGACTGATGGCGAGGATCATGTTCTTGGTGGTCTCTTCGAGAACCTGCACCTGGCCGGAGAAGCGGGCGCTGTAGCCGGGCGGGAGTTCGGCGCGGGCGATGGCTTCGCGAGTCTTCTCGGCGGCTTCAGCGAGCGCATAGCCGTTGGCGACGTTGGCGTAGACACCGACGGAGTACTGGCGATCCTGGCGGTCAATGCGGCTGGGGGAGAGACCGCGCTCGACCTTAGCGAAAGAATCGAGGCGGATGAGCCCCTGCTTGGCGGAAGGCACCAGGAGGCGGCTGAGCACAGACGGATTGTCACGCTGGTGAGGCAGCAGGCGCATGGTGACCTGATACTGTTCGGAGTCTTCCTTGAAGGTGGAGATCTGATCTTCGCCGGACATCATGAGGCGGACGGCACTGGCGATGTCGGCGACGCGGACGCCGAGGTCGGAGGCGAGTTGGCGGTCGATGTCGACCTGGAATTCGGGGTTGTTGAGGGAGAGGTTGACGCGGAGATCGACGACGGAGGGCTCCTTCATCATTTCGAGGTTGACGCGCTTGGCGATGTCGACGAGGGCGCGCATGTCGGGGCCGAGAAGCATGGCGCGGATGGGGGCGAAGGTGTCGCGGCCACCGAGGGCATTGGGGAACGTGACGCGTGGGCGGGCGAAGGCGTAGGGTCGCAGGGCTTCGCGCACCTTCTGGCCCATTTCGAGGATTTCGGCGCGCTCATTCTGGGGGTAGAGGAGCACGGTCATGTTGCCCATGGTGACGCGATCCATGAAGGTGGAACTGGTGGGGACAACGACCTTGACGCCGGGGATTTTCTCGATCGCTTTGGCCATCTGGAGAGTAGTGCGCTCGGTGAGATCGAGGCTGGATCCTTCGGGGAGTTCGAGGAAGATGGAGAGTTCGCTCTGGTCTTCCTGCGGCATCCAATCGCGGCCGATGTGGTCATTGACGATGAACATGGAGAAGAAGGTGGCGGTGCAGACGGCGACGACGGCCCAGCGGTGATCGAGAGACCAGCGGAGGATGGCCATGTAGGCTCTCTCCATCGGTCCGGAATGGTGGCCGTGCTTGGCCTCGCCTGGCTTGCTCTTTCGCTTCAGCATGCGGGCGCTAAGGGTGGGCGTTAAGGTGAAGGCCACGAGCATCGACATCATGATGGAGACCGACATGGTCCAACCGAACTGGTTGAGGAACTTGCGGGCATAGCCGGACATGAAGGCGACGGGGACAAAAACAATCACGAGGGAAATTGTTGTGGCGATGACGGCGAGCGAAATTTCCTTCGTGGCGACGATCGCGGCTTCGATCGGCGGGAGCGTTTCTTCTTCGATGTAGCGGTAGATGTTTTCGAGGACGATAATAGCGTCGTCAATGACGATTCCGACGGCGAGGGTGAGGCCGAGGAGCGTCATGGAGTTGAGGGTGAAGCCCATCCATTTGAGGAGAGTGAAGGTGGCGATAACGGAGGTGGGGATGGCGAGGGAGCTGATGAATACGGTGCGCCAATCGCGGATGAAGAGGAAGACAATCAAGGAAGCGAGCAAGCTGCCGAGGACGAGGTGTTCCTGGAGGGCTTCGACGGAATTGCGGATATAGGTGGCCTGTTCCTTGACGACGTCGATTTCGAGGCCGGGAGGCAGCATGGGCTTGATGGCGTTGAGCTTGGTTTCGATGTCTTCGACGACTTTGACAGTGTTGACACCGACCTGGCGGCGGATTTCCATCATGACGGCGGGTTTGCCTTTGTAGTAGGCGAAAGAGCGGCGCTCGGCCATGCCATCTTCGACCATGCCGATGTCGCGGACTCGGATGGGTGCGCCGTTGACGTTCTTGATGATGATGTTGTTGAACTGGTCAACCTTTTCCACACGGCCGAGGGTGCGAACACCGAGTTCGGTAGCGCCTCGGGTGATGCGGCCACCGGGGGTTTCGACGTTTTCGGTGCGGATGGAATGCTCCACATCCTGGGCGCTGAGGGCGTAGGCGTTGAGCTTATCGATGTCGAGGAGGACGTTGATCTGGCGCATGCGTCCGCCGAAGACGTCGACGCCACCGACGCCATCGACGGTTTCGATGGAGCGGCGGATGTTCTTGTCGGCGATTTCGGTGAGTTCGCGCTGGGTGCGGGAGCCGCTGACGGCTAGGGTGAGGATGGGATCGCTATCGGGGTCGGCTTTGATGACGGAAGGAGGGAGAACGTTTGGGGGGAGCTTGCGCATGGCGGCGCTGACTTT
This sequence comes from Acidobacteriota bacterium, assembly GCA_018268935.1. Lineage (GTDB taxonomy): Bacteria > Acidobacteriota > Terriglobia > Bryobacterales > Bryobacteraceae > CADEFT01. Next base: position 2,431 of record JAFDVS010000088.1, read on the forward strand.
TTCGCGCACGTCTTCAACGGCTTCACCGATGTCGCGCTCGAGAACGAAGGTGACCATGACGCGGGCGCTGCCTTCGTAGATGTAGCCGCGGAGTTCATCGATGCCGCTGATGGCGGAGATGGTCTCTTCGAGGGGGATGACGACCTGGGAGGCGACTTCCTCGGGGCTGGCGCCGGGGAGGCGAACCTGCACGTAGACTGTGGCGGGGTCAGTGCGAGGGAAGAGGTCGAGGCCCAGATCCTTGTAGCTGAACACGCCCAGAGTCACCAGGAAGAAGATCAACATGAAGGCGAATACGGGGCGCCGGACACAAGTTTCGGATAGGTTCAATTGCTACTCCTGTATCTATGTAGAGATGATGATTCTCTCGCCGAAGGTTACCATTATATCTTGGCTAACCTTACGCAACCCACCCGCACAACGCGCCGGGCCTACCCGCGGTGCAGGAAGTTCGAAGGTGGCTGGGGGACGCCCCGGCCTGTGCGAATTCTATGAGCAAGACAGCGTTTCTATTTCCAGGACAGGGATCACAATTCGCGGGGATGGGCAAATCGCTCGCGGAGGCGTATCCGGTGGCGGCGGCGACGTTTGCCGAAGCCGATGAGGCATTGGGATTTTCGATTTCGGAGCTTTGCTGGCAGGGACCCGAGGAAGAATTGAAGAAGACGGAGAACACGCAACCGGCGCTGGTGGCGGTTTCGACGGCTGCGTATCGGGTATTGCGTGAGAAGGGGATGGCTCCGGATTATGTAGCGGGGCATAGTTTAGGCGAATACTCGGCATTAGTAGCGGCAGGAGCGTTGTCATTTGGTGATGCGCTGCGGCTGGTGCGGAAGCGCGGGCAATACATGCAGCAGGCGGTTCCCTTTGGTGTAGGTGCGATGGCGGCGCTGTT
>JAFDVS010000088.1:3361-4833 GCA_018268935.1 Acidobacteriota bacterium
GAATTCGCCGGACCAGATTGTGATTGCGGGGCATGCTGGGGCGGTGGCGCGGGCGTCGGAGCTGGCGAAGGCCGCAGGGGCGAAGCGGGCGGTGCCGCTGCCAGTGAGCGCTCCGTTTCATTGCGCGCTGATGAAGCCGGCGCAGGAGGCATTGGCGAAGGATCTGGCGGCGACGGAGTTTGCGGATCTGGCGATGCCTTTGGTGAATAACTGGGCGGCTGCGGAAGTGCGGACGGGTGATGAGGCGCGGCGCGGGTTAGTGGAGCAGGTGCCGAATCCGGTGCGTTGGGTGGAGAGCGTCCGGTTACTGGCGGCTTTGGGGGTGACGAAGGGGGTTGAGGTCGGGCCGGGGGCGGTGCTGAGTGGATTAGTGCGGCAGATTGATTCGTCGATTGGGTGTGTGAAGTTCGGGGAGGCGGGGGATTGGGAGAAATTGGGGGGGTAGGTGTTGGATGATGGTTCCGGCCAAGCACGCCAGGAAGGTCAACACTGGTTCCTGGCGGCTTGGCGAGCTATCAAGCGGAAGCGGCGACGGCGCCTTCGAGGCGCTTGAGGAGTTCGGTCTCCCATTCCTTGTCGTTGACGTCGAAGCCGACCTGCTCCCATTGCCATTTGCCGTTGGCGTCGATGATCCAGAAGCGGGGAACGCTGAGGAAGCCGACGAGTTGGCCGACGAAGACGCGGGAAGGCACGACGGGAAATGTGAAGCCGTGCTTTTCGAGGTAGGGGCGAATGGTAGCTGTTTCTTCGTCGACGTTGAATGTGGCGACGATGATTTCCTGGCGCGGCTTGAGTTGATCGAACAAGGCCTGGACCTTGGGCATCAGGATCTGGCAAGGGGCGCTCCAACTGGCCCAAACGGCGACGAGGAGCGTTTTGCCTTGCAGGCGTTTGAGGTTCCAGACGTTGCCGTCGATATCCGATAGGCGGAACGGCGGCATTTCTTTATCGGGCTTCTCCCATCTCCCCATGTGAAGTTACACTTTCTCCGGAACGATGTAGGGGGCGCGGTAATGGCGAGTGAGCATGGCATCGGCTTGGGAATCGCCGGTGAACCGCTCCTTCTGCGCGTCCCAGGTAAGTTTGCGGCCGAGGCGGTAGCTGATATTGGCGAGGTGCACGAAGTTGGAGGCAAGCGCGTTGACAGCGACTTCGGCGTTGAGTTGTTCGCGCTTACGGCTGCGCACGGCCTGAAGGAAATTGTCCATGTGCGGGGCATTTTCGCCGCGCTCGGCTTTGCCTTCGGCGAGGAGTTCGCGCTTCTCGCCTTTGTAGGCCCAATAGCCGTAGCTATCGACGGCGAGGTAGCCGTCGCTGCAGTAGAAGATGTTGCCGACGATGTTGGCGCCGCGGGCTTTGAGCGGGCCTTCTTCGGGGCTGATGAGGCCGCGCACTTCAAATACGAGTTCGACGCCATCGCAATCGAAAGTGGCAAGCTGCGTGTTGGGTGTTTCCTGATCGTCGTCGTAGAC
>JAFDVS010000088.1:4920-41943 GCA_018268935.1 Acidobacteriota bacterium
TCCCAGAACCAGTGCCAGTTGTACTTGAAGCGGTTCTCGTTGAAGGAGCGCATGGGCGCGGGGCCGAGGAAGAAGCTCCAGTCGATGCCGGGGGGAGTTGCGATGTCAGGCTTGCGACCGATGGAGGGGCGGCGCTTGTAGCAGAGGCCTTTGGCCATGTAGAGCTTGCCGATGGCTCCTTCATGGAGGAGCTTCATGGCGGCGATTTTGTGTGCAGTGCTGCGGCTCTGGGTGCCGGCCTGTACGATGCGATTGTACTTGCGGGCCGCGGCGGTCATTTGCTTGCTTTCGAAGACGTTGTGGGAGACCGGCTTTTCGACGTAGACGTCTTTACCTGCCTGGCAAGCCCAGATGGTGGCGAGCGAGTGCCAGTGGTTGGGCGTGGCGATGGTGACGGCGTCGACGTTTTTGTCTTCGAACAGCTTGCGCATGTCGGAATAGACCTTGGGCTGATGGCCCTTGGCCTTTTGCACGATAGCGACGGCACGCTCCTGCGCGGCCTGATTGACGTCGCAGAGGGCGGCCATGTAGCAATCGAGCTTGAGGAATTCGTTGACATGAGCGGTGCCGCGTCCACCGATTCCGATGACGGCGAGATTGACACGATCATTGGCGCCGAGAATGGGGCGGGCTTGTGTGGCGATGGCGGCTGCGCCGGCCACTTTTTGCAGCACATCTCGGCGGGAAAGACTGTTGCTCATGAAGGATTCACTCCTTTTCGGAATCCTCCTGATTATAACTGGAGATAGGGGCGGAAGTAAGCCATTCTCAATCGCCGATGCGTTTGGCAGGCATATCGCGGCCACCCTGGTGGAGGATGAGGGAGGTGACTTTGCCTGCGGCGTCGCGTTTGAACTCGATCTCGGCGCCCACGATTTTGGAGAAGAAGCGATCCTCGGCGGAGGCGGAGATGGGGAGCTTTCCCTGCCCTGTGGCCTGGGTCATCAACTGCTCGCCTTCGCGCCAGATTTTGAGAACGAAGCCGGGACGGAGTTCGTACTGGCCGGCGACGGAGTCGAGCTTTTCGGCGGGCAGCTTGATTTCGGTGAGCAGGGGCCGCGGTTTGACGTCTTTGCCGAAGTGGAGCGCAGCGAGTTCGCGGGCGATGACATCCGCAGCGGGGCCGTTCTGATTGGCGAGAACGACGACGGTGAGCTTGTCGGCAGGGGCGCGCATGAGGCTGGTGTTGAAGCCGTTGATGCCGCCGCCGTGGCCGATGACGTCGTGATTTTCGATTTTGGTCATGGTGAGCCCGTAGCCGTAGTTGTTGAGATAAGCCGTGGTCATTTTCGCGTAGTCTTCCTTGCTGACCACTTTGCCGGATTCGAGGGCATCGGCCCATTTCGCGAGATCGTCGATGGTGGAGTAGAGGGAACCGGCAGCGTGGGGGAGGCTCATGTCGAGGTAGGGGGCTATTTTGCCGTCGGGCGTGTAGCCGGTGGCGCGGCGGGCAACGATAGTGGTGTTCCAATCGTAGCCGGAGTCTTTGAGACCGAGCGGATCGAAGATGTTTTTGCGGAGGTATTCGTCGTAGGAGCCACCGCTGATGCGTTCGATGATGTGGCCGAGCAGGACGTAGCCGGTGTTGTTGTAGGCGAACTTGCTGCCGGGTTCGAACTCGAGGGGCTTATCCTGAGTGAGCTTGACGATTTCGACGGGGGTGCGGCGGATCATCGATTGCTTGCTGAAGAAATCGGGGATGGCGGTGTAGCTGGGGATTCCGGAAGTGTGGTTGAGGAGGTGATGGATGGTGATTTTTTCCCAGGCTGCGGGAGCATCGGGGTAGTGTTTGGAGACGGGATCGGTGAGCGCGATTTTGCCCTTCTCGACGAGTTGGAGGATGGAGGCAGCGGTGAACTGCTTGGTGATGGAGCCGAGGCGGAAGCGGGTGTCGGGGGAATTGGGGATGTTCCATTCGCGGTTGGCCTGACCGTAGCCTTTGCGGAAGAGAGGCTGGCCGTCCTTGGTGACGAGCACGGCGCCGGTGAACTGGCCGTCGCGATGCCAGGAATCGACGTAGGCTTGGGCCTTGGCGGCGTAGTCCTGGGCGGAGAGGAGGGCAGAGGCAGTGAGGAGGAGAAAGGTGAATCGGGTCATTTTTCGCTCTTCTTAGTACGAGATTTCGGGGCGGATTGTTCCTTGAGAAGATCGTCAATCTGCTGACGGATCTTGTCGAGGCGTTCGTGTTTCATAGCGAGTGACTGCTGGGCTTGTTTAAGGAGGGCGAGGGCGGCGGGACGATCGCCGTTGGCGAGTTGGATGGTCGCCTCGTTGTGCAGGCCTTTTGCGTAGAGGAGTGCGCGGATGGCGTTGGCGTTGTCGGCGGCGGCTTTGCGTTTGGGCTCGTCCTTCTGGTCCTGGTAGAGGATGGCGAGTTTGTCGTAGGACCAGGCAACCATGGGGTGCTCCGCACTGGAGGTTTTGACCCAGAGGTCGAGTTGGCGCTTGTAGACTGTTTCGGCCTCGGCGTATTTTTTCTGGCCGAAGAGGGCGTAGGCGAGACCGTCGAGGGTGGCGAGAAGATCGGGGTCGTCTTTGCCGAGGAGGGTTTCGCGAATGATGAGGACGCGGCGGAAGGCGGTTTCGGAATCGGGGTAGCTGCGGAGTGTGGCTTGCGTGACGCCGAGGCGATCGAGGTCGGGGACGAGGGAGGGATGATCCTCGCCCATGAGTTTTCCGCGCAGCCGGAGGGCTTGGCGCAGGAAGGCCGCGGCCTGGACGTTTTCCTGTTGCTCAATGCAGATGAGCGCCTGGAGGCTGAGCAGGTCGGCGACTTCGATACTTTCGTTCCCGTTGATCTTGGTGCGCATCATGAGGACGCGCTGCAGGGTTTCCATCGCGGTGGAGAAATCGCCACGCAGGCGGCGGAGTTGGGCCATCTGGATGAGTTCGTCGGCGAGTTTGGGGTCGTCTCTACCGTTGATGGTTTCGCGCCAGTTGATGGCAAGGTTGAGGTAGTTCTCGGCTTCTTCGTATTCGGCCATGCCGGTGAGGATGGCGACGAAGTGCTTCAACGTGGAGTAGCGGAGGACGTTTTCGCGTGGCAGCGTCTGAGCGAAGGTCCAGGCCTGAGTCATGGTGGCTTTGGCGGGGTCGAACTCGCCTTTGGCCATTTGCTGGCGGGCCGTGGTGATGAGCGCATTGAGATCGGGTTCGGTTTGCTGTGCGGAGGCGAGCATGGCGATTGCGAAGTGGGTGAGCAATTGTGATAACCTCCACAGCGAGATGCTTAGCCGACGCGAATTTCTGGGCACAACCGCGGCCGCGGGCGCGACCGCTTCCGCGCAAAAGAAAAAAGCACCGAACATCCTTTTCATTATGGTGGATGAAATGCGGTGGGACGCACTGGGTGCGGAGAAACATCCGGTGGTGGAGACTCCGAACCTGGACCGGCTGGCAAAACAGGGCGTGCGATTTTCCGAGGCGTATACGGTGGCCCCGGTGTGTTCGCCTTCGCGGGCGTGCACATTTACGGGCCGTTACGCGGATGTGGTGGGTGTGACATCGAATGGGATTCCGGCCAATGACGGGGAGATTTTTCTGCCGTCGATTTTGCAGCATTACGGGTATCACACGGCGATCAGCGGGAAGTTGCACTACACGCCGCACCGGTTTGCCTATGGTTTCGATCAATTCTGGAGTTTCACGGCGGAAGGGCCGACTCCGGAGTTGGGGTTGAATGCGCACTTAGTGAAGAAGTATGGGAAAGGGGCGCGAAAATGGGATTCGCGCGAGGGCACGTGTCCTTGGCCGGATGATCCGCTGGGACGGGATGTGGGCATCTTCAAATACAAAGATGAGGATTTTGAGACGCAGTGGCTGACGGAGCGCTCGATTGAATATTTGCGGAGCCGGAAGGGGAAGGATCAGCCGTGGTTTCTGTTCACGAGTTATTTGAAGCCACATTCGCCAAGCGTGGAGCCGGAATCGTGGTTTCACAAGTATGATCCGAAGGCGATTCCGGTGCCGAAGCTTCCGGCTAACGCGAAGGAGGTTCGGGCGCAGCAGCAGGGCCGAGGGAAGCGGGCTTATATCGACGATGAGCAAATGCTGCGGGTGATGAGCGCGGCGTATTATGCGGCGATTGCTCACGTAGATCATGAAGTGGGACGGCTGCTGGGTGAGTTGGAGAAGCTGGGGATGGCGGATAACACGATCATTCTCTTTACGGCGGATCACGGGAATATGCTGGGGGATCGGGGGCGATTCTTCAAGGGGATTATGTACGAGGGCTCGTCGCATGTGCCTTTGATCTGGCGGGGAGTGAAAGGGGCTTCGGAGAACAAGGGGCACGTGGTGGACAAGGTGGTGGAGAATACGGATCTGCTGCCGACGATTCTGGAGAGTGCCGGATTGCCGGTGCCGGAGCGCGTGCAGGGACGGAGCTTTTTGAAGCTGGCGCGAGGGAAGGATGCGCAGTGGAAGGATCGCTGCTATTCGCAATTGCGGACGGCGATGGTGCGCACCGGACAGTGGAAGCTGATTGATAACAGCCGCAACTTGTCGGGGGCGTTTGAGCTTTACGATTTGAAGAACGATCCGAAGGAGGAGCGGAACCTGGCGGGGGATGCGCGGTTGCGGGACCGGGTGGAGGAGTACAAACGGCAGTTGACGGCGTGGCGTGCGGATAAGCCGGCGCCGGTGAAGATCGTGGGGATGAAGACTCCGGAGTATGCGTTGATTGATGCGGCGGAACGGAAGGAAGCAGTGGAGAATGCTCCAGACCGGGTGCAGCGGGAGTTGCCGCGGAGACGGTAAGTGCCGTCCACATATAAGTGGACGTATAATTGGAGTAATGGCACAGATCACGATTTACGTCGATGATAGGACCCTGGAGCAGGTTGATCAAGCAACCAAGTCATCGGGTGTATCGAAGAGCAAGTGGATCACAGAGAGCATTCAGTTGCGCCTGCGCGCGGAATGGCCGGAATCGGTGAAGGCGTTGGCGGGTGCCTGGAAGGACTTCCCGTTAGCCGAGGAGATTCGAGCCAAACAGGGGAAGGATAGCCGCAGGGAGAAGCTCTGATGTTCGCACTCGACACGAACACAGTGATCTACTTCTTCAAAGGGCTGGGGAGGGTGGGCGACCGGCTGCTGTTCACGCGCCCCTCTGAGATCGCGATTCCCGCCGTGGTTCTATTCGAACTCGAGAATGGCATCGCACAATCCAGTTCGCCGGGGAAGAGACGTTCGCAACTGGACACGTTCCTTGGGGCGGTCACGATACTTCCATTCGACAAGGTGGCTGCGCAAGCCGCCGCGCACACAGATGCGGCATTGCGAAAAACGGGTAAAGCCATTGGGCCAATGGACACGCTAATCGCAGGGATTGCGCTTGCCCACGATGCCACACTGGTGACACATAATACTTCCGAGTTTCGGCGGGTGCGGGGTTTGCGCGTTGAAGATTGGTATTAGCAGACCCCAGTCAAATGACGGCGGGGAGTGCAGCAGATAGCTGGGGGCATCCGGTGACAGCCTCGGCGTAGGCCTGGTAGACGCGTTGGAAGACGGAGTCCCAGGATTGCGCCTCGGCGAACTGGCGGGCGGCTTGGCCCATGGACCTGCGGAGTGGCAGATTGCGGGCGAGGAGCGCTACGTGTTCGGTGAAGGCATCTGGCGAATCGGCGACGAAGCCGGTTTCGCCATGTTTGACGAGGAAGCGCGGGCCGCCTTTGTTGGAGACCACGGCGGGGACACCGGAAGCCATGGCTTCGACTACAACATTTCCATAGGTATCTGTCTCGGAGGGAAAAACGAAGATGTCCATGGCGGAGTAGGCCTCGGCGAGCGCTTCCCCTTTGAGAACGCCGGTGAAGACGGCATTGCGAAGATTGGCTTCGAGCCAGGGACGCTCGCCGCCTTCGCCGACAATCAGGAAGCGGCAGAGACCGGGGTAGCCTTCGTCGAGCTTACGTTGCAGGCTGGCGAGGGAGCGGAGGTTCTTTTCGGCAGTGAGGCGGCCGGTGAAGCCGAGCAGGATATTCGATTTTGGGGCGTGCGTTCTGGGGCGGAAGAGAGTTGTGTCGCAGCCGCGCGTCATGCGGTAGACGGGCCGACCGGTGCGCTGCTGGAGCATCTGGAGGAGTTCCGGACTGGGTGCGAGGAGAACCTTTCCTAATTTGTAGAAGCGGCACACGGCGTCGAGGATTTTGCGTTCGGCGAAGGAGGCGATGGGCTCTGAGACATGGAGATTGCGAAGGCGGCGGGCGGCGAACTCGTGGACGTTGGTGTGCCAGGAAATGACGAGCGGAATGCGGAGATCGTGAGCGAGCCATGCGCCGAGAATGCCGGCGTCGCCGGGCCCGGTAATGTGCACTACATCGGGGCGAAACCGGCGCAACTCGTCGCGCAGCAGGCTGCGATGGCGGAACAATGCGGCATCGAACCAAAGGTCGCAATCGACGGCGACTTTGGCCCAGGTGCGGTCCAGTTCGACACGGCGATAGTCCCCATGGGTTTCGGCGTGGAGTCGAGGACCGTAGTGGATAGAGAGAAAGGGATAGCGCTGACGTTGCGCCCAGGCATCCAATTGACGGCTGGTGAGTGCGACCCCGTTTACTTCGTGGAAGCAATCGGGCATGAAGGCAACGCGAGGGATCATGAAGGCATCTCCTGATTGCGCAGCGCGGCACGGACGAGGACCCGGATACCCGGATTGGTGAACCAGTGGACGAGAGCGACGAAATGGCGGACAACAGCCGGGCCTTGCCCACGCCAGATTTGCGAGAACGAAGCGACATCGCCGTTGTCAAGCCGGTAGTACACGCGGTCCGCCCAGGACTGCCGACCGGCAGCGTCGGGCATATCCTGCAGTGCATCCCGAAGGACTTCGAAACAGCGCAGGCCGAGAGGCTCGAGGCACTGCGGCATGAGCAGAACATGACTTTGCTTGTCGATGCGGATTTCGTGAACAAACGCGGAGAAGGAACGGGCATTAGAGAGGTTCAGCATGGCGTTTGGCTCGCAGCCATGGCGGTCTCCACCGGAGACAACGGGAAGAGAGACGGCTTGGCCGAGTTGTATGACGGCTCTGTTTTCGCGCCAGGAGCGGAGGCCGTTGAGTTCGAGGGAGTGGATACGGGTGGCGTGGTTGCGGAGAAACGCGTCGAGCGTGGCTTTGTGGCTGGCCGCGCCGATGGCGGCCTCGTCCCACATGGGGTGGTTGAGGACGATGAGAGTGTCCGGCAGGGCATTGAGGGCTTCGAGCAACTCGGCGAGGTGGTGCGGACGCGGGGTTGAGGTGTAGGCTTGCATGGCGTGCATCCATTCCGCCGCCGCGGTGAGAGGGAGGTTGTGGACCCCGAGGTGGAAAAAAGTTCGCTGATAGGGGACGGTCCATTCGACGGAGATGGGAGCGGGGTGGGCAGGACGAGCCGCGTGGAGCAGCATGGGGGCATCGATGGAGTCGTGGTCGGAGAGGGAGACAAAGGATTCGAGGCCGAGCCTGTCTTCGATCTGCGCAGCCTCAATGCGGAAGGCTTCGGCGGCGCTGAGAGGAGGAGTCCACCAGGCACGGGAATAGTCGATCGGTCGTCCTTCGCGAGCTTGGTAGCGGCGTTCCTGCTCGGCTACCAAGTCGCGGAGGATGGGAATTTTCGGGACGTAGCGAGGGATGAAGTCGAGGCTCTCGCGGGAGTGCAACGTATGGCTATGGAGAGAGACTCCGGTACGGAATCCGAGTTGTACTGCCTTTCGGTTCCAGTGGAAATGCAGTTTGGATTGGTTCATGGGTGGAGTTGTGTGTGCGACCCATGATCGCTTCAGGAGTTTTCAGAGAGATCGCGGTTCTGTGAACGAATTGCTAAAACATAATTGGGTTCGGGTGTTTGAAACGGTTTTGACACGGCGCGGATGGGGAGGGCCAGGAATCCCTTGAGCATGGCGGGGGTGCGGCGGAGGTCGGAACGGAGAGTGGCGGAGCCTTTGCCGGAAAGAAAAGCGCCCTGACGGGCGGCGTGGAGGTGGAACAGCGTAGAGATCAACGTGAAGCAGATGGAAGCCTTCATGCCCGTGGCCAGATGCGGAGTGCCGCGGAGGGTGTGCATGACGAATTCAATAGAGTGCGCCATGGTGGGCAGCAGGATCAGGGCGATGAGGGTGCCTTTCCAGCGTGGCGTAATGAAGCGCAGGCGTTGTGTGAGGCTGCCGTAGAAGCCAGCGGTGACGGAGCGCAGGGCGGCTTCAGCAGCCATGGCCGCGGCTGCTGCCTGCCAGCCGGACTTCCATGTGGTGGCGAAGAAAATCAAACCGCGTAAAAGGGCACTGAGAAACGCCGTCTTCCAGTTCCAGCGAAGAAACAACGCGTTGCGCAATGGCTTCATTGTGTTGAAATCCTCCGAGTTCCAAGGTAAGACGCGGTGTGTTTCAGGGCGGCTGCTGGCGGGTGACAATCCCGTATCCGGGCGGTTTTGATACGATGCAACTTCACGAGGAACCCATATGCATCGCATCCTTTTATCTATCTCGGCAGCGGTTGTGCTGGTTGTTTCGATTGGGCTTTTTTCACAGCAGGGGCAGCCGGGGTCGGCTCCACGCAATGAGTTGATGGATGGACGCACGGTGTCGGTGCGGCTGGAGTTCGGGTTGCGCGACACAAAGCCGAGCGATTGGAAGGGGAAGGTGACGGCGCAGGGTGGCGATTTGCTTTCGGTGCGCAATTGGCGGCCACGGCCTGGGGATCAGGTGAGCATGGCGGGATGGAATCTGCGGACCAGGCAGGGCGTGAATTTCGCGCACCGGGCGTGGGAGCCGGAAATGCTCACCGCTCCGAAGAAGTACGTCAATGCGCCGGGCGTGATTGTGGATGTAAAGGGATCGGCAGCAACGGAGTTGGATGTGGAGACGGCGCATGGGACGTTTACGGTGCGGCCGTTTGATCTGGCGCTGGGCGATGCGGTGATGATGCTGGATGGACAGGTGCGGGTGAACCGGGTGGCTCCGGCGGAGCGGATTTCGCCTCCTGAGATCAATGCTGATTTTCCGGCGGTTGCGAATCTGGGTGAAGGCCGGTTGATTGCGGCGTGGGTGGGGTATCGGGATCAGAAGACGGCGGTGTTCACGCGCGAATTCGGGCCGCACAATTGGGGGCAGTTGAACGTGCTCAATACGGGGCACACGGATATCCATCAGATCGCGGTGGGACGCGATAAACAGCGGCGCGCGGTGGTAGTGTGGAGCGCGCAGGTGGATGGGAATTGGGATTTGTATGCGAGTGTGGGGACGGGATCGAACTGGTCCTCGCCGGAGCGGCTGACCAATTCTCCGCAGCCGGATATTTTCCCGGCAGTGGCGTTTGAGGCTCCGAACAATCTGTGGCTGACGTGGCAGGGATTTCGGAATGGGAAGTCGGACATTTTCGCGCGCTCGTTCGATGGGACTAAGTGGAGCGCAGAGCAACAGATTTCGACGTCGGCGGCGAATGACTGGTCGCCGGCGATTGCGACGGGAAGGCGCGGCGGCGTGTACATCGCGTGGGACACCTACGACAAAGGCAATTACGACGTGATGATGCGCAAGGCGACGAACGGCCAGTGGAGCGATGTGATGCCGGTGGCCAATTCGCTGAAATACGAAGCGGCGGTGTCGCTGGCGGTGGATGGGCAGAACCGGTTGTGGGCGACGTGGAATGAATCGGGATTGGATTGGGGCAAAGACACGGGATTCCTGCCGCGCAAGCAAGGCACGGCGCTGTACCGGTCGCGATGGGTCAATGTGGCGGTACACGATGGGCAGAAGTGGATGGAGCCGGAGCATCCATTTGATAGCGTGCTGCCGGAGGATATGAAGGAGTTCAACGATTTTCCGGTGTTGACGGCGGACAACAACGGGCGTGTGTGGCTGTTCTTCCGGCACCGCAATTTGCGCATTCAGGATACGCCGAGCGATACACCGGCGCACCGTGCGGCTTGGGAGATCAATGCGACGACGTATGAGGAAGGCGGCTGGCGGAAGTTGACGACACTGCCGTTCACGCAGGGACGGCAACACATGAAGATGGGGCTGGCTGTGCTGGAAGGGGCGCTGGCTGCGGTGTGGCCGATGGACAATCGCGATTACGAGGAATACCTGTTTGAGCGCGCGGATGTGTACGCGGCGCGGATTCCGATTCCGGCGGGAGGCTTGGGATCGCTGCGATTGAAGCCTCGCGTGCAGCCGGAGTTGAAGATTTTCCCGGTGCACTATGAGGAAGCGAAAGATCTGGCTCGGATCCATGGGTACTCGGTGGCGAGCGGCGGGAAGGAATACAAGATCTTCCGCGGCGATACGCACCGGCACACGGAGTTTTCCATGGACGGGAACAATGATGGAAGCTTGCTCGATACATACCGCTATGCGATTGATGCGGCGGAACTGGATTTCATGCTGGTGAGCGAGCACAACGGGGCGAGTGGTCCGGACAAGGATTACATCAACTACCTGATGCAGCAGACGGCGGATATTTTCAGCGTGACGGGGAAGTTCATGCCCTTCTACGGATATGAGCGGAGCGTAGGCTATCCGAACGGGCATCGCAATGTGCTGTTCACGAAGCGCTTCAATCCGACGCTGCCGATTCCGGCTGAAGAACAAAAGGGGCAGACCGGCGCGAAGATGCTGTACGAATACTTGAAGAAGTACAACGGCATCGCGATTTCGCACACGTCGGCATCGAACATGGGGACGGATTGGAGAGATAACGATCCGGACGTAGAGCCGCTGGTGGAGATTTATCAGGGCGACCGTGTTTCGAATGAATACGAAGGCGCGCCGAAGGCGGCGAATGCGGGGAATCCGGCGTCGGCTCCGGGTGGGTTCCGTCCGGCGGGTTATGTGTGGAATGCGTGGGCGAAGGGCTACAAGTTGGGAGTGCAGGTTTCTTCCGATCACCTGTCGACGCACATCAGCTACGCGTGTACGCTGGCGACGGATTTTACTCGCGACGGGCTGATGGACGCGATGAAGAAGCGGCACTCGTATGGAGCGACGGACAACATCATTCTGGATTACCGGATGAAGGCGAACAAAGCCGAGTACCTGCAAGGGGACATCGTGGATGTGAAGGGGCCGTACGAGCTGACGGTGAAGATAATTGGCACGCAGCCGGTGCGTCAGATTGACTTGATCCGCGGGAAAGAGTTTTTGATGACGAAGAATCCGATGCAGAAGGAAGTGGAGTTCAGCTTCCGCGATGCGGCTCCGGTAAAAGGCGAGACGTTTTACTATGTGCGAGTGATTCAGGCCGATGATCAGATGGCGTGGAGTTCGCCGATTTGGGTTAAGCGATGAAGGTTTCGCGACGGAGTGTATTAGGGAGCGCGGCGGCGTTCGCACAGCAGCAGCAGGGCAGGCCGAATCTGCTGTTTCTGATTTCGGATGATCATAGCTGGCCGGATTTGGGAGTGCTGGGGGCTCCGGTGTCGACACCGAATCTGGACCGCCTGGCACGGGAAGGGGCTATCTTTGATAACTGCTTTGTGTCGTCGGCGCAGTGCAGCCCGAACCGGTCTTCGATTCTCACTGGATGCACGCCGCATACAACGGCGACATCGCGGCTGCATACTCCGATGCCGGAGCATGAGCCGGCGGTGATTGATGCGTTGAAGGATGCGGGGTACTTTGTTGGCGCGTATCGAAAGGTGCATCAGGGTACGAATTTCGACAAGCGGTGGAATTTTTATGGCGCAGCGGGGGAACCGTTTTCGAAGTTTTTTGAGGCGCTGCCGCAAGGGAAACCGTTCTTCCTGCATATTGGGATGACCGATCCACACCGGCCGTACAAGCGCGGGAAGTATCCGGTGATGCATGATGCGAAGTCGGTGGTGGTGCCTGCGTATTTGCCGGACACGCCGCAGGTGCGCGATGACATTGCGGATTACTACAACGCGATTGGGCGGATGGATGCGGATGTGGGCTTGGTGCTGGAGGAGTTGAAGAAGCGGAATCTGCTGGAGAATACGCTGATTGTATTTACGGGGGACAATGGCATGCCGTTTCCTGGGGCGAAGGGCACTTGTTATGACCCTGGGCTGCGAGTGCCGCTGGTGGTTTGGTGGAAGGAGCGAGTGAAGGCGGGGTCGCGGTTTTCCGAGTTGATTGCGCATGTGGATCTGCCGTCGACATGGTTGGAGGCAGCGGGCCTGCAGCCGTGGAAGAAGATGCAGGGGCGGAGTTTCCTGCCGCTGTTGACAGGGGGAACGTATGCGGCACGTGAGGCGGTGTTCAGTGAGCGCAACTGGCACGACAACTACGATCCGATTCGCAGCGTGCGAACGGCGACGCACAAGCTGATTTTCAATGCGCTGCCGCATCAGCAGTACCGGCCGGCGGATGATCTGGCGGATTCGCCGACGTGGGCGAATTACTTATTGCTGGCGCGGCGGGCGCAGTTGGCGACGCATCATTTGCGATTGGTGCAGCCATCGCGGCCGGTGGTGGAGATGTATGATCTGCGAACGGACCCGAATGAATTTCGGAATGTGGCGGATGATCCTTCGCACGCCGCGACGCGGGCGAAGCTGGAGCGCATGCTGAGTGACTGGATGCATGACACCAGTGATTATTTGCCTCCGGCGTATCCACGGCAAGGGCGCGGTGGCGGGCGGGGATGGCCGACGTCGCTATGATGATGCCTGCGGGGTTGCTGCTGGCGGCCGCTTTCCTGGTGCCTTCCGAAGTGCGGCAGGGGCGCGTGATTCGGGTTTCAGGTCCAGCGACGGGAGAAGGGTTGAGCGCCGAGTTCGGGACCAAGACCTTCCCGATCTTTGTGCATGGAGGCGTCGCGCAGGCGATGATTCCGGTCAGTGTGGATCAGAAGCCGGGCCAGTATGAGGTGATTTTTCGCCAGGGCAAAACGGAACTGCAACGCTCCACCTTGACGGTGCGAAAGACGGCATTTCGGACGCAGAACATCCAGGCCACGAAGCAAATGAAAGAACTGCGCCCCATTCCCGGGGAGGTGGAGCGGATGCAAGCGCTGGCTGCGACCGTCACACCGGTGCGGTTGTTTGAGGACGCGTTTGTGCCGCCGGTTTCGGGGTGTCAGAACTCGCCGTTTGGCGTTCAGCGGCTGCACAATGGAAAGCCAACCGGCGCGTATCACCGTGGTGTGGATCAACGTGGCGCGCAGGGCACGCCCATTCGCGCAGCAGCGTCGGGGAAGGTGGTGGTGGCGCAACCGGACTTTCAGGTCCGGGGCGGCACGGTGGGCATCGACCACGGGCATGGACTCACGAGCCACTACCTGCATATGTCGCGTGTGATTGCTCGGGAGGGGCAGGGCGTCAAGCAGGGAGAGATCATCGGGTACGTCGGCAGCACAGGTTTCGCCACGGCGGCCCACCTCCACTGGGGCACTTACGTGCATGGCACGCCGATCGACCCGAACGATTTTGTGGCGCTACGCCCGTGCGCGGCGCCACAGCGTAAGAAGGGGCGTTAGCGGCGCCCTCCGCGGTAGTCCCAGGCTCTCGGCCGGGGGTCGCGATTGGGGCCGGAGCGGTAAGGCTGAACGTGACGTTGGTAGTGGTAGTCATTGCGGACATACCCGCGGGCAGGGCCTGGCAGCGGGCGGCCCCAATATCCTCTGAAGAAGCGTCCACTGGTGTAGCGCGGAGCAACCCAATAGGCGCCGGCATATGGGGGAAGCATCCAATATCCGCCAACCCAGGAATAGCGTCCGGCGTAGAAACTCCAGTACCCATCCGACCAGACATAGCCAGGGCCGGGCATGGGCGGGCGCTGGTAGGCGTACCTCGGCATCGGTGGAGGCGCGGGAGCATAGACGCCCTGGTCGTCACCGTCGTAGTCGTAGTCTCCGTTGTAGGTTGGGTATTGTTGTGCGAACAAGACCGAACCTCCTGCGACCACCAGGATAGCCATCCATTTGTTTTTCATTTTCTTTTCTCCTTCCTTCACAGGCCCTTCCGGGAGCGGCTTTTGACGGAATAGATTATGCACTTGACTGGCCATTTCCAAACAATAGAAAACACTGCGCCATTCCTTGTGCAAAGCTGGCCCGGATGCACCACGCGGTGGTTTACGGCCAATTCTGTCTAGGCTTTTCGGCCGTAGTTTTCGCGGACATAGGCAAGAGAGAATCCAGCGCGAAGCAAGTTGTGGAAGGACGGATTGGGTTTGTTGGGGAGGTCTTCGGCGGCTTCCGTGAAGATGAGTTCGGCTCCCGCGTCGATGGCGGCTCGAATGCGGGCGTGGAGGATGGCGCCTTGTGCTCCGCGGCGGCGCTTATCGGGAAGCGTGCTGGCGAGGCCGAGCCAAGCCGCTTTGCCGTAGAGGAACATGGAGCCGCCGGCGACTGGCGTGTCCTGTTCCCAGGCGAGGAAGTGACGCCAACCGGGGCGGCCGGCGAGAGCGCTGACCCATGCGGAGAGTTCCGGAGGCATGCCGAAACCGGAGCAAGCGACTGCGCCCAGATGCGCGGCCTCGGCGGCGAACGCTTCGCGCACGGTGAAATCAGTGAGGAAAGCAGCGGGCCGTTCGCGGCGGCGATACACCTTGACCCAGGAACGTTTGCGTTTCAAGCCGAGATCGGCGCACCACTGGCGCAATTGCGGTTGCTGCGGCGATGGGGCGAGGTGCACCAGGAACTGACGCGAGGCAGCGGCACGGAAGCCGCTCACGATGCGTTCGACATCTTGTTGCGTGGCTTCGGAGCGAATGCCCAGACCGAGGGCGCGATTGAAATCGGAGTAGTCGATGCCGCGCATGCGGAAGACCGCAGCGGCTTCCCATTCCTCGATATGAGCGCCGAGGGCGGAGCGGAGGTGCGCCGGCATCGCGTCATAGAGATCGGCAAAGGCTCGGGTTTCCCCGAGTTCCATGGCGAGGACGATGTCGCGATCGAGCGGCACCGGTGTCAAGCCGCCAGGGCTTTGGCGGCAGCGGGGAAATCGGCATCCTTGACGTAGATGACGTAGCCGTATCCGCCTTTGCCATCGATGACGCCTGTCGATGCGTAGATATTGACTTTGGCGTCGAGCAAGCGGAGGTGGATGGCAGCGAGCGCGCCGAGTTCGTCGTCGCCGGTGATGAGGAAGGCGTGCTGCGGGCCGGTGATGTTCCAGCCGGCGGACTTCGCCGAGTCGTTCAGTTTCCCGCTGTTTTCGGGAAAGATGGTGAGTTCGACACAATTGGCCCCATAGGGGACTGCGCTGAAGGCGAGCAGATTGACATGCTCGCTGGCCAGCTTCGCCAGCAGCTCGTAGGCACGGCCCGGCTTATCCTCCACTCTGGTGTAAAAGTAATCCACGCTGCGAACGTTCAGCGCCATAAACTCTCCTTCGAGTTAACGAACGGTCGGATACTGGATCCCTAACTGCTCCAAGTACGTTTTGTACTTCGCGGGATTATAGTAGTACGGTTTGAGCAGGGGCGCAAACCTCTCCATCTTCTCCTTGTTGAGGAAGGTGGCGGGCTGATCGTTACTGGAAATGAGAGGTTGATACTTCTGGTCTTTCGTTTGGACCTCGTTGAAGTATTTCCAGGCCTCTTCGGTGAGTTTGGGTTGGGTGAGGAAATCGAGCGCGGTGAGCACCTGCGCTTTGGCGCCGGCGGTGGAACCTTTGTGCGCGATGGGCGTGGCCATGGCGACGGCGTTGGCCCAATGATGGCCGGGGAGATTGGGGATGTTCGCCGGATAGCGCATGTACGTCATGGGCATGATCCAGGAGATGTCGCCGACGTCATCGGAGCCGCCGCCGCGGGATTCCTTGGGGGCGCTTAGTTCTTCGACCTTGGTTTTCAGACCGTCCTGTTTCTGGCTGAGTTCCTTTTGCAGTGCTTTGGCGAGGGTTTGGTCGGCGTCGGTCCAGGTGGGCATGCCAACCAGGGCGATGTTTTTCGATTGCACTTCGGCGATCACTTTGTTGAAGTGATTGGGCCAGGCGGAACCAACGACCTTCCAGCCGACGGTGGTGCCTGTCATTGTGGCGGCAGCGTTGGCGATGGTGTTCGCGGCTTCGAACATTTCGGTGATGCGTTTATAGTCGAGTTCGCGGAAGTAATACCAGACGGTCGCTTCGGAGGGGACGACGTTGGGCTGATCGCCGCCGTTGGTGATGACGTAGTGCGAGCGCTGTTCGGTGCGCATGTGTTCGCGGCGCATGTTCCAGGCCATGTTCATCAGTTCGACAGCGTCGAGGGCGCTTTTGCCACGCCAGGGTGCACCGGCGGAATGGGCGGCCTGGCCTTTGAAGGTATACATGACGGAGACGAGTCCGGAGTTGGAGGCGGGCTGGCCGTAGCTGCTGCCGAACTCGTTGCCAACGTGGACGCCGAGCATGATGTCGAGGCCCTTGAAGAGGCCGGCGCGGACCATGAAGGCTTTAGTGGCGACGAGTTCTTCGGCGACGCCGGGATAGATTTTCAGCGAGCCTTTGATGCCGTGTTTCTGCATCAGCTCTTTGAGGACGATGGCGGCGACAACGTTGACGGCCATGCCGGAGTTGTGGCCTTCGCCGTGGCCGGGGGCTTCTTCGACGATGGGGGCGTGGTAGGCGACGCCGGGTTTTTGAGAGGCGCGGGGGATACAGTCGATGTCGGTGATGAAGCCGATGGCGGGCTTGCCGGTGCCCCATGTGGCAACCCATGCGGTAGGCATGCCGGCGACTCCGCGTTCGACGGTGAAGCCGTTTTTCTCGAGTAGCGCGGTGAGGTATTTCGAGGTTTCGTATTCGTGGAAGCCGAGTTCGGCGAAGCTGAAGATCTGGTCGACCATCTGCTGGACCATGGTTTGGCGGCGGTCGACGGCGGCGAGACCTTCCTTTTTGAGTGCTTCGAGATCGGGCTGTTGAGCCTTGACGAGGGCTGTGGAAAGAGGCAGGGCGAGGAGGGAACGGCGCGAGAGCATGCCGTATTGTAGCCCATTGCGCCGGGCTATTTCAGACTAGGATATACTCTAGAAAACACGTGATTTGGAGGTAGTGCCGGAGTGTATCCCAGAATCGCATTTGCCGCCGCCGCAGCTGCGTCGTTCCTGTTCGGAGCAGCCACAGTGGGCAATGAGAAGTACACGGCGGCCGAGCGCCGGCACTGGTCGTTTCAGCCGCGAGCAGTGGTGACGGTTCCGAGCGTTGCGGGAGTTTCCAATGCGGTGGACGCGTTCGTGGCGGCGCGGTTGCAGAAGGATGGATTGCGGATGGCTCCCGCGGCGGACCGGGCGACGCTGATCCGGCGGTTGTACTTCGATATGTTGGGCGTGCCTCCGTCGCCCGCGGAAGTGGACGCGTTTGTGGCGGACCGCAGTTCGAATGCGTGGGAGAAACTGGTGGATCGCGTGTTGGCATCACCGCATTATGGCGAGCGGTGGGGACAGCACTGGCTGGATGTGGTGCGCTTCGCGGAGACCGACGGGTTTGAGTACGATACGCATCGCAATGACGCATGGCGTTTCCGTGATTACGTGATCCGCTCGATTCAGCAGGACAAGCCTTACGACCGTTTTTTGCAGGAGCAGCTTGCGGGTGATGAAATGTTTCCGGAAGATCAGGACGCGCTGATTGCGTCGGGCTTGCAGCGGATGGGGCCGCTGCGGAAGAACGCCGGTAATCAGGAAGTGGCCAGCAGCCGGAACGAGGTGATGACGGAGATGACGAACCTGGTGGGTTCGGGAATGCTGGGTGTGACCCTCGGTTGCGCACGTTGCCACGATCACAAGTTCGATCCGCTGCGGCAGAAGGATTATTACCGGATGCAGGCGTTCTTTGCGGCGGTGCATGATCGGGACATTTCACTTGCTTCGAAGGAAGAAGAAGAAGCGTGGAAGGCGAAGAAGGCGGCGGTGGAGAGCGAGTTGAAGGAGATGAAGAAGCAGATGCGCGGACTCAAAGGGGAAGAGCGCTCGCGCATGGCGGCGAAGATCAAGGAAGCGGAAGAGAAGACTCCGGAGCCGCTGCCTGCTTTGTTTGCTGTGTCGAATGACATGAGCAAGGCGACGCCGACGCATGTGCTGGCGCGCGGGGATTATCAGAATAAGGGCGACCGGGTGGCGCCTCGGACGCTGGGCGTACTGCTGCCGGATGATACGCCGGAGTTGCCGGCGGATTTGAAGAATCCGCGCACGGTGCTGGCGAAGTGGATTACCGAGCCGGGGAATCCGCTGACGGCGCGGGTGATGGTGAATCGCATCTGGCACTATCATTTCGGCCGCGGGATTGTGGCCACGCCGAATGATTTCGGACGGATGGGGATGCGGCCGACGCATCCGGAACTGCTCGATTACCTGGCGAATCAGTTTGTGGAGAACGGGTGGCGGATGAAGCCGCTGCACAAGTTGATTCTGATGAGCAGGACGTATCAACAGTCTTCTACATCGCCGGTGGAGGCGGTTGCTGCGGCGAAGGATCCGGACAACACGCTGTTGTGGAAACATTCGATCCGGCGGTTGGATGCCGAGCAGATTCGCGATGGCATGCTGGCGGTGAGCGGACGGTTGAATGCGAAGACGGGCGGCCCGAGTGTGATTGTGCCGGTAGAACAGGAATTGGTGGATTTGTTGTATAAGCCGTCGCAGTGGGCGGTGACTAAGGACGTGGCCGAGCATGACCGGCGAAGCATTTACCTGATCCACAAGCGCAATCTGCGGCTGCCGATGATGGAGGTGTTTGATGCTCCGGATATGCAGATCAGTTGCGCGCGGCGCGAGTCGAGCACGCATGCTCCGCAGGCTTTGGAATTGCTGAATGGGGATTTTGCAAATAGCATGGCGAAGTCGCTGGCGGCGCGGTTGGATAAAGAGGCTGGGGGCAGTGCGGCGAAGCAGGTGGATCTGGCGTACCGACTGGCGGCAGGTCGATTGCCGAATGCGCAGGAACGCGCTGCGGCATTGCGGTTCTTGGCGAAGCAGCCGTTGAGTGAGTTTGCGGTTGCTGTGCTGAATTTGAATTCGTTTCTGTACGTGAACTAAGAGGGTCAGCGATGAGTGAGCATATTCGATGGACACGGAACCGGCGCGAGTTTTTGCGCGATGCTTTCTGCGGGTTTGGATCGCTGGCCTATGCCTCGATGCTGGCTGACGATTTGCAAGCGGCAGGGACGAATCCGCTGGCGGCAAAGCCTCCGCATCAGCCGGCGAAAGCGAAGTCGGTGATCTTTTTGTTCATGGCGGGCGGGCCGAGTCATATGGAGACGTTCGATCCGAAGCCGCTGCTGAATGAGTTGAACGGGCAGAAGCGGCCGAAGGAATTCGGCGAGGCGAAGTATCAGTTCGTGACGGCCGAAGCGAAGCTGCTGGGGACGAAACGGAGTTTTCAGAAATACGGCAAGAGCGGGATTGAGGTGTCGGATCTGCTGCCGCACACGGCGCAGGTGGTGGATGAACTGGCGGTGATCCGGTCTTGCACGGGCGACATGGTGGTGCACTCGGCGGCGCAGTATCAGATGATGACGGGGCGCATTATTCCGGGCTTTCCGGCGATGGGATCGTGGGTGATGTACGGGTTAGGGTCAGAGAGCAATTCCCTTCCCGGCTATGTGGTGATACCGGATCCCAAAGGCGCGCTGGAGGCGGGCCAGCCGATGTACACGCAGGGCTTCTTGCCGGCGTTGTTTCAGCCCGCGATGCTGCGGCCGGGGAACAAGCCGATTTTGAATTTGGACCTGCCGAAGCAGGTGACCGAGGCGCAGCGCAAAGCGACGGTGGATCTGATTCGGGAGCTGAATCAGGCAGGGCCGTATGCGGAGCATCCGGAATTTGCGGCTCGGATGAACGCGTATGATCTGGCGTTCAAGATGCAGACAGAGGCTCCGGAGGTGTTTGATATCGCCAAGGAGACGGAAGCGACTCGGGCGATGTATGGGGTTGGGAAGCACCCGACGGACGATTACGGGCGGCGGTGTTTGCTGGCGCGCCGGCTGGTGGAGAAGGGCGTGCGGTTTGTGTGCGTGGTGTCGGGCGGCGGACCGGGGAATATGCAGTGGGACGCGCATGAGGATATCGAGGAGAACCATCTGCGGATGGCGGCGCAGACGGATCAGCCGGTGGCGGCGTTGATCAAGGATCTGAAGCAACGGGGAATGCTGGATGAGACGCTGGTGCTGTGGGGCGGCGAGTTTGGACGATCGCCGGAAGCACAGGGGGGCAAGGGCCGGGATCACCATAATCTCGGGTTCACGATGTGGATGGCGGGTGGTGGTGTGAAAGGCGGACAGGTGGTGGGCGCAACGGATGCGATCGGGTTACGGGCGGTGGAGAATCCGGTGCATTTCCGGGATGTGCATACGACGGTGCTGCACCAGTTGGGGTTGAATCAGCATGCGCTGAGCTATATGCATCAGGGGCGGCGGGAGCGGTTGACGGAGGTGGAGGGGCATGTGATCAAGCAGATTGTGTAGAGGGATAGGCGGAATTTTCACCGAGTGTCCGGAATGCAAGTGACAGATCCGGGTTGAGTCCCGGCGAGCGCCCTAAGGACAGCGGGCACGAGCCGCTTCAAGTCGACGAGTCGGTTGGTGGGAGCACGAAGAACTACAATCGCCATTCGACGGACACGTAGGTTCTGTTGGAACGGAATCTCCTGATCGGTGGTGATCAGGACCTCGAAGCCGGCGGCTTCGGCGGAGGCGAGGAGTACACCGTTCTTTAACCCGGCAAGGCCTGCGTAGGCAGCGGTCTGTGTTTCGTGACCGGCAAACAACAGGCGGAGGCGCTGGTCAACACATTCGTCGAGCAGAATCTTCATCAGAGGCGGGCTAATCGAAGATCTTTGGATTCTTCCAGAACCTGAATTGCCATTGCGCGGGTGACGGTAGGGAAACCCTCGAGAAAGGAGTCCAGCGACTCCCCATGTTCCAGATACTCAAACAATGTTTGAACGGGGACCCGTGTGCCGCGAAAGACAGGAGTTCCATGCATCACTTCGGGATCGCGGGTGATCGCGTCGGGCATGCTTCCATTGTCGCTCAAACGGCAGGCCGTGCAGACTCCAATCCGACGCCGTAAGGACCTAACCCGACCTTGTGACATAATCAAACGCTGTGCATGATGCCGTGGAAATTCTGGAACGTTGGTACGCCGAACAGTGTGATGGTGATTGGGAGCATGCCTATGGAGTGACGATAGAGACGCTCGATAATCCGGGGTGGGAACTTACTATTGATCTGGTGGGAACGGCCCTTGAAAACGCCGCGTTCGAGGCGATCACAGTTGAGCGTTCCGCTGAAGATTGGGTTCAATGCCGGGTCGAAGATGGAAAGTTCAAGGGGTACGGAGGAGTGGCGAATCTTCGGGAAATGATATCCATGTTCCTGGCGTTTTCAGATCTCAACAAAAGGCTAGTTTCGGGTATTTCGCCAGTGTGAGCCGCCCTTTTCGAGAGATCACCGGAGGATAGACAATGATCCCGGGTAAGAGCCGAGCCATTCGACCTCGCCGGTGTCGATGTGATAGACGGCGCCGGCGACGCGGAGCATGCCGGTGCGGACGCGGGCGGCGATCATTTCCGAACCGCGGAGCATGTCTTCCACGGACTCCCAGACATTGACGCGGACGCTTTCCTCGACGAGATCCTTTCCCTTGAGAGAAGGGTTGTAGCGGCGGGTGCGGAGGACGGCTTCGCCGATGTGCTTGACGAGTTGCGCAATGGAAGTGGGCACGCGGTCTTCATTGACGACGGCAGTGACGGCGCCGCAGGCGGTGTGGCCCATCACGACGACGACAGGGACGTTGAGGTGTTCGATGGCGTAGTCGAGGGAGGCGATCTCGTCGTTGTTGGCGACGTTGCCGGCAACGCGGACGGTGAAGAGGTCGCCGACGCCTTGGTCGAAGACTGTCTCGGGAGGGACTCGGGAATCGGCGCAGGAGAGGATGCAGGCGAAGGGATGCTGGCCGCCGGAAGATGTTTCACGGAGGCGGGCCAGGCTCATGCGCGGGTGCATGGAGCGGCCGGAGACAAAGCGCTTGTTGCCTTGTTTCAACTCTTGAAGAATGTCGTCGGGGTCGAGTTGAGGGCCGGCTCCATGGCCTCCACCACCGTGCGAATCGGAGACGTTGACAACGTCGCGGCCAGAGGCGCGGGCGGCGTGGCGGACTTGGGCCTTCTTGTGTGGTGTTGCGGCTTTGGCGGGAGGGGCAGGCTTGGCTTCGGCGTGCTTGGCTTCGCCGAGGGCGGAGGGCTTGGCGGCCGGCGGAGCGGCCGCTGGTTTGGCAGCCGGCGGAGGAGTGGCCGGTTTCGCAGCGTGATCGGAAGCGAACAGAAGTGGGGTCAACAAAGACCCGAGAAGGATTCGCCGACTGGTTCGGGGTGACACGATGGGCTTATCGGCGAGAAAATGGCGGGGTTAAAGAAAAGGGCCACGTAGTCCCGCGTCCTAGACGCGTTTCTACGTGGCCTTAGTACGATGCTATCCCTTGCGGGTTACCACTCCAGACGGAAGACCAGCAGGTGATTGGGCTGCGCGGTTCCGATGTCGGAGAAGCCGCCGCGGGTGGCGGTGCCGACGCGGCCGAAGTTGGCCAGGTTCTGACGGTTGAAGGTGGAATCGGGCTGACCGTAGTTGGGGCTCTTGAAGGGGTTGTTCATGTCCCAGCGAAGGATGAAGCGGGCGCGTTCGTAGACCTTCCACTCCTTGGAGAGCGAGAACTGAGGCCAGGTGATTCCGGGTGCTTCGAGGACGTTGCGGCCCATGGTTCCGGCAGTGAAGGCGGCAGGATAGTCAAACGCGGCGGCGTTGAGGTAGGGCACCTGCGCCTGCGTGGGGAAGCGGTTGGGGCCGATGTTCCAGCCGTCGACGACGGGTTCGGCGCCGGAGACGAGGTTAGGCCGGGTTGCGCCGGGCAGGTAGTTATTGGGGCTGCCGGCGAAGCTGACGGTGAAGGGCGGGCCGGACTGGAAGGTCTGGGTCCAGGCGAGGTTCCAGTCGCCGAGCACTGCGTTGAGAACGCCGCCGCGATTCATGAAGCGCTTGCCCTGACCGAAGGGGAGTTCGTAGGTCATGACGCTGACGAAGCGGTGGCGGATGTCGTAGTTGGCGCGGCCTTTTTCGAGAGCGCGGTTGTAGAAGGTGATGCCGCTGGTGTCGCCGTCGTTATCGCCGTTGTTGAGCGATTTGGAGAAGGTGTAGAAAGCGTTCAGCACGAGGCCGTGCGAGTAGCGCTTCTCGGTACGGAAGGTGACTCCGTGGTAGGAGTTGTCGCCGTAGTTCGAGTAGTGGCGAATGGTGCCGAATTGCGGATAGGGTTTGTAGTTCTGGTTGGCCTGGAAGATGGTGCGCAGAACGTTCTGATCGGTGGAGACGTTGAGCGGAATCTGGTTGATGTCCCAGGCATTGAGCAGGCGGACGCCGCGCGAGCCCTGGTAGGTGGTTTCGAGCAGCCAGTTCTGGGTGAAGTTCCACTGGAAGCCGCCGGACCAGTTCATGATGTACGGCATCTTCATGTTGGGATCAAACCAACTGGCGCTGCGGCCGGAGAAGTTACTGCCGATGAAGGGCACTGAGCCGTCCTGGGCAACGTTGAAGCGAACGGCGGGCGGGCCCTGGCTCAACTGGAAGACGGGGCGCGGATCACCGGGGGGCGCCTGAATGGAAGCCGTGGCGTAATACTCTTCGAAGTTCTGGCTGAGGCCGTTGGTGAAGAGGTCCTGGGTGATGAGGCCGAACGCACCGCGGAAGACGAAGTTGGGTTTCACCTGCCAGGCGAGGCCGAGGCGAGGCTGGAAGTTATTCAGGTCTTTGCTGGCGAGCGGCCCTTTGGGGTGCGTGATGGCGCCACGGCGGCCGGTGATGGCATCGGTGGCGTTGGGATCAAATTGCGACTGGAATCCATACTTCGTGTTGAAGGGGGATTCATAACTCCAGCGCAGGCCGAGGTTGAGGGTGACGTTGCGCTTGAACTTGAAGTCGTCCTGAATGTACCAGGCGTGCGATGTCCAGCGGGGCAGCCATGTGGTCATGGCGTTCGTAAATTCGGCGTTGCTGACCGAACCCAGCAGGAAAGCGGCGAAGGTGTTGCCGGTGTTGGGGCGGAAGGGGAAGTCCGTGGCGCCGAAGCGATAGGTGCCGGAAGGCAGCGCGGACACGAGCGAGTTATAGCGGGTGCGAATCATCTCGTAGCCGAACTTGAGCGTGTGGCGATTGAGCACCTTGGTCACGTTGTTCTGGAAGGTGATGTCTTCGCCGACATCCTGCGACTTGGAGAGACCGCTGTTGTCCTGGCGGAAATAGGTGGTGCCGCCGGTGCAGTTGGACTGATTGTTGCAGGACTGGAAGTTGGGGAAGGTTTCGGCGGAGACGTTGGGGATGCCGAGTTGCTTCGCCCAATCCTGTCCGATGGTGCTGGGGAAGACGGTGCCGCGGCGGCGGTTGTAGCCGAAGCGGGCTTCGTTGATCAGCGAGGGGCTGATGGTGTAGGTATCCGAGAGCACGATGTTGCGCTGGTCGATGGGAATCGGCACGGCGCGCCAGTCATATTCGGCCCAGGCGATTTCGGGTGAGAGGCGATCGCGCCAGGAGCGGTGACGCACCTGGGAATAGCGGCCGAACATTTTGTGCTGGGAGGAAAACTGCTGGTCGATTTTGGCGTCGAAGCGGGTGCGGTAGGAGCGGTAGTTCGTGGGGCTGATGAGGTTGTTGGTGGGACCGGAAGCGGCGTTGATCGCGCGCTGGGTGTTGTTTTCCGGGGTGTAGGGATTGCGGCCGAGGAAGTTCTTCACGGCCGGATCGAAGCGGGCCTGGGGCACGGTGTTGTTGGCGAAGGGGAGACGCGTCCAGCACTCGCTACCGGCCGGCGTGCAGGCGGAGTTGGCGCCAAAGGCGGTGCTGGCCGGATCGTAAATCTGGTTCAGGCCGCCGAAGTTGAAATTGCCGGCGAGCATTTCCGGAGAGGGCACGGCGAGGTTGGCGGTTTCGCCGCCTTTTTCGTGGTGGCGCTGATAGCCGAAGAACCAGAACGTCTTATCCTTGCCGTTGTAGACTTTCGGGATGTAAACGGGGCCACCCATGGTGCCGGAGAGTTCGTGATAGGTGAAAGGATTGACGCGAGGGAGCTGTTCCAGATAGGTACGGTGAATGAGGGCTTTCTGAATGTAGCGATCTTCGGCGGAACCGTGCCATTGGTTGGTGCCGCTTTTGAAGACGGTGGAAAGCAGACCGCCGGCGGCGTGGCCGAATTCGGCGGGCATACCGGTGGTGAAGAGCTTCACTTCCTGAAGGGCGTCGATGGTGGTGGAGGTGACGGCGTTGGTGGTGGCGATCATGGAGCGAACGGGCTCTTTGCCGCCGACGCCATCCATGGTGTAGCCGAGGGAGCGCTCGCGTTGACCAACGACGTGCTGGCCGTTGATGTTGGATGTGGAGGGGAGATAAAGGAGCACGCGGAAGACGTACTTCTGGAGGACGGGGATTTTGACGATCGTTTCGCCTTCGAGAATTTGACCGGTGGCAGTGGTTTCGGTTTCAAGCAGCGGGGGCGCGCCGGTGACTTCCACCGACTCTGTCACTGCGCCGACTTCGAGTTGGATGTCGATACGGGGTTGTTCACTGGTGCGGAGGGTGATGCCTTCACGGACGTATTTTTTGAAGCCCTGGGCTTCGACCGTGAGCCGGTAGGAGCCGGGGTTGAGGTTGGGGATGTAGTAGCCGCCTTCGGCGTTGGTTTGGCCGGTATAGACGAATTGCGTTTCGGTGTTAACGATGCTGATGTTGGCGCCGGGAATAATGGCGCCGGATTTGTCGGTAAGTGTGCCAACGAGCGTCGCTGTACCTGTGGTCTGAGCGAAGGCACTCGCGGCCAAGAGTAACAAGCTGAGTATGCGGTGTTGCATCGGTCTGGTAGAACCCCCTGAAAAGAGAAGCGCGGCAAACTGAGGCGCGAACTCGAATGATCATATTCGAATCGGGGAGAGATTGCAAACGGACAGAGAAGTCAGAAGTTAGAAGCCGGAACAGAGAAGGATTGCTACTGTTTGGCGGTGAGTCTGGCGATCGGGGTCAAGGGGCGTTCCCGGTGGCTGGTGCTTCGCAGTTTTTCCACTAAGGGAATAGCCGCCGAGGCTTGCCGGTCAATGATCCAGGCGGGCGCCATACCGAACAGGACGAGGAAGGCAATGAGGACCGTGAGGGCGGCTCTTTCGCGCAACACCGCGTCGGGAAGAAGCGCCAGGTTGGATGTCTTTTTGCCCAGGAACAGCATGGAGAAAAGACGCAACATGTGACAGGCGAATAGAGCCGTGGCGATGGGAAGTGCGATGCCGAGTTGGGGATGGCTTTCGAGGGTGCCGTGAATGAGGAGGTCTTCGGCTGGAAGGCCAAGTGTGCCGGGCAAGCCGACGAGAGCGAGTCCTCCGATGAGGAAGAAGACGGCGAGGCGCGGGAAACGATTCGCGAGACCAAGGAACTGGGCGGTGCCGACCCGTGCGCCGACACGCGTTTCGATGAGCCGCAGCACGATGGCGAGCGCAGTGGTGGAGGACGCAACAACGATCCAGTGGACGAGTGCGCCGGTGACTCCGGCTTCGGTCGCACTTTCGAGGCCGACGAGGATGCTGGAAGCCTGGCCGACAAACAGGAGGGCGAGGATGCGGCGCGGAGCCCGCTCGCGGAGGGCGAGCACTGCCATGTAGCACATGGTGAAGAGGGCGACGTCGCTGAGGACGGGGAGTGCGCCGATGGCGATGGAAGGCATCACCGGGATGGCGACTTTGGCGATGAGGAAGGCGCCGAGGTGGGCGTTGACCAATAGGTTGGCGTTAAGTAGAGAGCCGCGGTCGAAGGCGGTGAGCACCCAGGAGTGGAAGGGGAAGATACCTTTGGTAAAGAGGACGGCGAGCATGAGCAGGGCGAAGGACCATTGCCCTCCGGCGAGCGAGGACTGGCGTAGCGTCTGCAACGAGTAGGGGGACACGATACCCGCCGCGGCAGCTTGATTGCCGAGAAGGACGATGGCTGCGCCGAGGGCCACGACTCCAGCGGTGAGAACGGCCTTGATGAGGAGAGTGGCGCGAGTTCCGGCGGCGCCGTCCTCCGATGTGTTGTTGGCGAAGGCGATGGGCAAGGCCGCGAGCGCCCAGCCCGCCAGCAGGAGCAGCAGGTGATTCGAGACGTAGACAACCGCGACGGCAGCGATGAGCCACAGCAATTGCTGAAGACGCGGGCGGTTCAGGTCACGGCGCGGGGCGGCGGCGATGGTGAGTAGCGCGAGCGAAGTGAAGAGGACGAGCCCGATGCAGCTCAACATGTCGGCGGCGAAGAGCGGCTGGGCAGCGCCGAGAAGGGGAACGGCCCAGGGTTCGGCGAGCACTCCTCCGCGCGGAATCTCGATCCACAAGGTGGCCAAGGCGCAGAGCAGCGAGATGACGACGCTGATGAGGGCCAGGAGCCGGGCCAGGCGAACCGAGCGGGTACGCAGCACCGCGAGTGCTCCTCCGACTGGGGCCAGTACGGCAACGCTTAAGAACGGGAAAGGAAGCTGATTCATTGCCGGGCCCTCGTGGTGGATTGTTCTTTCCAGTTGAGTTGGAGCACTTCCTGATTCCATTCAGGCTTATCCGTGTCGGGACGAGGAGGCGACCAGATGCGCTCCATGGCATGAAGGGCTTGGGCCACGCGATCGAGCGCACCGAGGAAGAAGCGCTCAAGGATAGTGTCGTGATGGCCGCGATCGATGGCGAGCCGGTAGAGCCAGTTGCGCATGGCGCCGGGGAAGACGGTTTCGTAGTGTGCTCCGGTGGCGGCGAGATGGCCGCCGGCGGCGGAATGGATCTGGTGGAAGTCGTGGAGCATGGACGGTGCGCGGAGGAACTGGAGGGTCCGGGTGGCGGCGTGGCCCATGACGTGGATGACGGCGAGCCACTTCAGGCCGAGTCCGATTTCGACGAAGATGATTCCTAATTGGGTGAGCGAGGCGTAGGAGAGGTAAGTTTTGGCGTCGGCGCAAGCGCGGCCGACCATGGTGCCGTGGGCAGCAGTGAGTGCGCCGATGAGGACCACCAGGGCGCTGGCGGCCGGCGAGGCGGCGAGGATGGGGTGGGCCCGCAGGAGGAGGTAGGTACCGGCGTGGACAGCGATGGCGCCATAAAATACGGCGCTCGATGGAGTGGGGCCTTCCATGGCTCGCGGGAGCCAGCCGGAGAACGGAATCTGTGCCGATTTCCCCGCGGCCGCCAGGACCAGGAGGATGGCAATCAAGGTGGCGGAGCCCGCATCGAAATTGAGGGACTGATTGGGCCAGGCGCCGCGGAACATTTCACTATAGGAAGCCGAGCGGGCGAAGTGATGCAGGGCGACGGCAGCGGAGAGCAATCCGATGTCGGTGCCGCGATACATAGCGAACACGTAGAGTGCTCCGCGCACTGGCTCGGGGCGCTGATAGAAGAAGGCGACCAGCAGGACGGAGGTGATGCCGACCACTTCCCAACCGACGATGAGGAGATCAAAGGAACCGGCGCTGAAGATCAGCAGAGAACCGAAGCCGAACAATTGCAGAAGGGCGAAGAATCGGAAGTAGCCGGGGTCGCGATGGAGGTAGCGGCGGGAGAAAGCTCCGATCAGCCCTACCAGGGTCGCGGTGAGCAGCATGTAGGGAAGCGAGAGGCGATCGGCAAAGAGGCTGGAGGCGAAGTGATAACTGCCGGCGGAGAACCAGGGGCCGAGGTTTGCGCTGAGTTGCAGCAGTCCGTGGCTGCGCATGAGGAAGAAGAGGGAGAGCGTACCCACCGAGGCGAAGACATACGTGATTACCGTCAACCGCGCCACAATGCGTTCGGAAGGGGTCCAGCCGGTGAGCCAGGCGAGGCTGAGGAGCAGGAACACCGCGCCGGGGGCGGCCACAATTGCCATCAATAATGTTTCCATGAATTGCACCTAGAGACTCGCCTGAATGGTGGCGGCGGGGAGATGTTCGATCATGCCGCGATACCAATCCATGGAGTTGGCCGCTGTCCCGATGTGTTCCGGGATATAGCGGAGTGGCTCGAAGATGCCGTTGCGGTAGGTTTGGATGCGGCCGGTGACCGGATCCATTGCGGCAATGCGGACCCAGCGATTGGTGAGCAGTTGATTGAGGGCGGGGTTCTTGCGGAATGTGGAAAGCAACCGGTCGGGGGTAGTTTCGACGACGAAGAGAATGCGGACAGGCTCGTGAATTTCCACCATCTGCCAAGGGAGTCCGGTGCGCAGATCGCTGGCCTGGCCATTCATGACACCGATCAGCCCCGTCACATTGTGAGGCAGTTTGGTGCCGCAGCCGTAACGTTCGTTGTCCACGAAGGAGAAGTAGTATTCCAGGCTGATACCGGCGCAAACCGGAACGACCGCACCGAGGAGGCGGAGCAGGTCGCGATCTTCGGGGTCCTGCGAGGCGTCGTAGGAGACGAGGAAGGCGCGGCGATCGAGGAAGAGTCCGCGGGTGGTGGCGCGGCGGCCGACGAAGCAGACGGCGTTGGTGCAGTGGCCGTATTCGGGACGAGGCTCGGCGAGATGCTCGGAGCGCTCTTCGACGTGCTGCAGGGCGAGGTCACTGTTGTGATTGGGATCGGCGGCCTCAAAGCGGCGGGCGCGTTCGTGGGCGTTGCCGGCGCGGGCACGATCGAGGGAAGCACGGACGGCGGCAAGTTCTTCGCGGTGCGAGTCGGGCACTTGTTCGAGATCGAAGAGATCGATGTCGTCGTTGCAGGTGTCGTGATAGCCGCCGACGAACCAGGTGTCCTGGGGAATGAAGATGCCTTTGGAGCGGAGGCGGTCGCGGACGTGAGGGAGATTGGCCATGGCGGCGAAGAGGCGGGCGTTGGGGCCTCCGCGGCGGCCGCCGCAAGCGCCGC
This sequence comes from Acidobacteriota bacterium, assembly GCA_018268935.1. Taxonomy (GTDB): domain Bacteria; phylum Acidobacteriota; class Terriglobia; order Bryobacterales; family Bryobacteraceae; genus CADEFT01. The sequence goes on from JAFDVS010000088.1 coordinate 34,668, forward strand.
AATCATGGGCCGATTCGTGGGGATTGTTGAGGCTGGTGGAGCCGTGACCGAGAACGATGACGAGGCGGGCAAAGCCTGTGCGCAGTCCGGCAGGGCCGAGCACGCTTTCGACTCGATCCGTCTTTTCGTCGGGGGAAAACCCAACCAGCAGGCCTTCGGCGACGTGCTGGCCCTCGGCATCCTTGCGCATGAGAGTGAGTTCGGTACGCGGCTCGGGCAGGAAGCTCTTGTTCAGTTTCTCGCGCAGGCGGGCGAACTGGCGCGGTGCAATGACGCGAGCGATCAAAGGGAAAAGGGAGAGGATGCCGAGGACTGCGGTGCTGATCCAACCGTTGACGATGGTGCGGGAAGAGGTGAGGCCGAGTTGCGCGAAGCGGGACCAGATGGCGCGGCGGGCGCGGCGCTGTTCGGTGAGGCGCTCGTCCTGTTCGACAGGTACTTCACGCACGGCGTGCTGCGGTTTCACCACCACAGGACACAGCGGCACGCCGTGCGGATCGTCGATGCCGGCATAATCGACGGCGACGCCGAAGAAGCCGGCAGCGGCAAAGGTTTCGATGTCGGGATCGTACTCCTCCAAATGGCGGCGGATCGATTCTTCGCGCTCATCGATGCAGAAGAAGACCTGTGCTTTGGGGCGCGCCTTACGTTCGGCGGGGGGATGGAGACGGCGGTGGCAGGCGAGGGGTTCGAGGACGAGGCGTTCATGGCGGCGCTCATAGGCTTGATGGAGCAGGCGGCGGCATTCGAGGTCGTCCAGGCGGGAGACTTCAAACTGCATCTCATCGAACTGAGCGGCACTGAGGTTGCGAATGGTCAAAGCACTGAGGCCGAGGAGTTGCGCCACATCGAACATGCGTGCAGCCTGGCGCAGCCGCTCGAGTTCGATGGAGCTCGACTCCTCGGCGCGTGTTTGCCATTGGCTGGCAAAATCGGCATCGAGGCCGGCTTCCTGGGAGATATTGCCGGCGGCGACACGGGTCATGGTGAGGCGGACGGCGAGGAAGTCGAGGAGCGAGCATGGAATGCGATTGTGTTCGAGCAGATACGGTTCCTGCTCGATGCGGTTGAAGAGACCGGCCCAGCCGGGAAGAGCGAGCAATTCGGCCTGGAGATAGGCGGACCATTCCTGTTCGGGGATGCGGAAGGAATCGAGGAATTGGAGGACAACGCGGGTGGGATCGGCGTTTTCCCGGGCCTGTTGCGCAAAGGCGCGGCAAAGGCCGCTGAGTCCTTTGGGTTCGATGAACAGCGGCTGGGTGATGAGTTTGCGGACAGAAGCGTAAAAGCCGAGGTCGCGATCGGGCATGGGCCAGTAGGCGAGGCCCTGGTCGAGGAAGACTTCGGAGAAACGGATCAAATAAGGATGAATGAAGTCGTCGAGATCGACGCCGGCGGAAGCAAGCAGGCCGTCGCGGATACGGCTGGAAGCGGCACTCTCGGCGGGGGAGGGGAGTTTGACGCGATCGAGGCAGGCGGCAAAGAGCTTGCGGGCGGCGACACCCTCCCGGCTGCCGTGGGCTTCGAGGATGCGCGCGCGTTTGGCGGGCTCCAGATCCGTACGGAGGCGCATCAGCAGCCCACCTTCGTGGAGCATATAGCCGATGGCGCCGGCTTCAAAAGGGCGGATGCCGGAAATGAGCACGGCACGCTGCAACGTGCGGCGGGTGATGCCGAATTGGGGGAGCAGGACGGAATCGGGCTCTTCGGCGATGACCTCTTCGATGTCGAACTCGAGGATACGGCCACGGCGCAACTGCTCGCGGTAGGCTTCCTCTTTCATGTAGGGTTCGGCGCCGAAGATCCGGGCCGCTTCCGAGACAGCATCTTCAAAGGTGCGGTCTTCGAAGGCGTGCAGGGTGTTGTGGTGGACAAATACCCCGATGGGTCCCTGCACCGGAAGCAGGTGCGCAACGTGATGCAGAATTTCGTGGAGCCGGTGAGAGCGGCTATGCGCAGGTTCGGAAAGAGTCTCCAGAGGTTGCATTATGCTCCTTGCGCCACTCCTATGGAGCGCAGTTTGCGGCGCGCGGCCAGTTCGTGTGCCGACGCCGGGGCGTGGCCATCCAGGCCGGTGAGGATCAACTGGCCTTGTGTCCAGTCTCTGCTCAACTTTTGAAGCTTTGCAAGAACAGTGTGGTCCACCACCCAGGTGTCCTCAAAATCAAGGATAACAGTCTGCACATCCTTCGGGATGCTGGCGAGACGGCGCTTGAGGCCAAGGTAGTTGGTGAAGATGGCCGAGTCGTGAACGCGAAGGGTGAGGATGCCGCCGGTTTGCGATTCTGAAACGACGCTGCGGAAAAGGGCGCGGAAGGGCACGCCGTTCTTCACATGGAGGATGACTTTGAGGACGAGGCCGGCGCCGACGCCGACCAGCAGGTCAGTGGCCAGCGTCACCATCATCGTGACAACGAAAAGCAGAAGCTGCTCGGCTCCGATGTGGTAGACATGACGGAATTCGCTGGGCGAGGCGAGGCGGGTGCCGGTGTAGATGAGCATGGCCGCGAGGGCAGCCATCGGGATCTGCTGCAGCAGGCCGGGGATGAGCACGATGGAGAGGAGGAGGAACGTCCCGTGGAAGAAGTTCGAATAGTGCGATTTGGCGCCGTTGTCGATGTTGGCCTTGCTGCGGACGATCTCGGAGATCATGGGGAGGCCGCCGATAAAGCCTGCCACGGTGTTGCCGATGCCGGTGGCGAGCAGGTCTTTGTTGAGGTCGCTGACGCGGCGCTCAGGGTCGAGCGAATCGACGGCGATCACGCTGAGCATCGATTCGATGGTGCCGACGAGGGCGAACATGATGATGTATTTGATGGAGACAGGGCTGAAGACCTGAGAGAAATCGGGGAATGCCAGCGCGCTAATGAGTGAGCCAGGCAGCCGGATGAGGAATTTCGGGCCGATTTCGTAAGTGTGGTGAGAGAACTGGTACAGATGGGGGTGGCTCAGATCGAACAGGACACCGAGTGGGACGGCGGCGGCCAGCACAACCATCGGTGCGGGGACCTGCTTCACCCAGGGGATGTTGATGAGGGGGAGAGTAAAGAGGATCAGCAAGGATAGCAGGCCGATGAGGAAGACTTCGGGGTTCAGGTTGGCGATGCTGTGCGGGATTTCGGCAAGGAGGTGGAGCGGTTCCTTGCCTTCGGGGCTGACTCCCAGCACGACATGCGCCTGTTTGCTGATGATGATAACGCCGATGGCGGCAAGCATGCCGTGGACTACCGCGGACGGCATAAGGTCGCCCAGCACACCAGCCTTGGTGAGTGCGAAGACGACCTGCAGGACTCCGGCCACGACAACAACGGCGAGCGCCTTCTTGTAGCCCGCCGCCATGTCGCCGTTGCCCAGTTCGGTGACAGCGCCGATGGCGATGACGATCAAGCCTGCGGCGGGGCCTTTGATGGTTAGGCGGGCCGAACCGAACAGAGAGACGACCATACCACCGACGATGGCGGTGAGGATGCCGGCGATGGGCGGGAAGCCACTGGCCATGGAGATGCCGAGGCAGAGGGGTAGCGCGATCAAGAAGACGAGGAAACCGGAGTAGAGGTCGGACTTCCAGGTACTGGAGGTTGGCATGGATGCTCCTTGGGGCAATTACCACCCGGGGGGCTACAGAGGTCTACGGGAGGCTACTCCCTGATCATGGCCCTAATCGGTTGGGAAGCCTATTCCTGCTTCCCAGAATGGGCGTGTACGGTTTTCAGGGGGGCTGCTCGATTCGCGAATTTCGCTGGTAGGGTGGAGACAGGAGGGTGTGCGTTACTTTTGATGCGAGCGATCGGTGGATTATTACTATTCGTTTCGGCCTCGTTACTTGCTGAAGACACAGGACTTTTGAATCGCGACATGCCGCAATGGCTCCGTCTGGGAGCACAGATGAGGCTACGCAGTGAAGGGGAGCACGGCATCGGTTATGTGGAGGGAAACGACCACGACTACCTCTTGCAGCGATACCGGTTTTCCGTAGGGATCCGGCCGGTGACGGGCCTGCAGTTTTTCGGAGAGGTGCAGGACGCGCGGGCGGCGTGGCTACCCAATCAGGGGAGCGGGATCAAGGACCGGCTGGACCTGAGGCAGGCGTGGGTTGGGATTGGGACCGAGAACAAGCTGTGGGATCTGCGCGTGGGGCGGCAGCGGATGGCCTTCGGCAGTGAGCGGGTGATTGGCGCCAGCGAGTGGGGGAATACGGCACGGGTGTTCGACGCGGCGCGGCTGGCGTTGCACCGCGGCCATGACCGGGTGGATATATTCGCCAGTTCGGTGGTGGCGGCGGACACCGATCATTGGGATCACCACCAGCAGGGGAATAATCTGCACGGGGCGTATGCTTCAATCGGGTCGTTGCTGCCTGGATCACAATTGGAGCCTTATGTTTTGTTCCGGACCAATCACAACGGGGGTGGATTGCACACGTGGACGGAAGGAGTGCGGTCAGCGGGGGCGGTGCACAAGGATTGGAGATATGAGGCGGAGTTGATCAAGCAAACGGGATCCGTCGGGCCGAGGCACCTTTCGGCGTGGGCTGGGACACTGCAGGGGCAGCGGCTGTTACGGACTCTGCGCTGGCAACCGACGTTGATGGCGGAAGGCAACTACGCCACGGGCGACAAGGATCCGAAAGACGCAGTGGTGAACACGTTCGATCAACTGTACCCGACGAATCATGGGATTTATGGAATCGCCGACCAGGTGGGGCGGCGGAACAACAAGAATGTGCGGGGCGGGATCTGGTTTCATCCGGAGAAGTGGCTGACTCTGAAATCCGAAGTGCATTCTTTCTGGCTGGTGAGCCGCTACGATTCCCTGTATGCGTTCAACGGAGCAGCACTAGTGCCGGCGGTGGCCGGCGGCGCATCGTCAACGGATGTCGGACGAGAGCTGGATTTGCTTTCGGAGATCAAGCTGTCGCGTCACTACGACATCGGGCTGCAGTACGGGCACATGTTTCCAGGCGAATTTTTGAAGACGTACACACCGGGAGCCGGGCACTCGTTTTATGCAGTGTATTTCGACCTTCGGCTTCAGTGAATGAGGCCGTTGCGGATGGCGAAGCGCACGAGTTCGCCGGAGTTCTGGAGGTTGAGCTTTTCGAGGATACGGCTGCGGTGTGCTTCCACGGTGTAGACACTAATGCCGAGGAGCGTGGCGATTTCCTTGTTGGTGCGCCCTTCGGCGACCAATTGGAGGACTTCACGTTCGCGAGTGGTGAGCCGGTCAATGGGATTGGTGACGTGATGTCGGTAATCGGAGAGCACGGCTTCGCTGACGGCGGGGCTGAGGTAGCCATCGCCGCAGGCGACTGAACGAATGGCTTCGAGCATGTCGTTGCGGGGAGAAGCTTTGAGGAGGTAACCTTTGGCGCCTGCCTTGAGGATTTCGCGGACGTAGACGGTGTCGCGATGCATGCTGAGGGCAAGGACCTTGCTGCGGGGGGAAACTTCGGCGATGCGGCGGGTGGCTTCGATGCCGTTCAGTTCGGGCATGGTGACATCCATGACCACGACATCGGGCTGCAGTTCTTCGGCGAGTTTGACGGCTTCGTTGCCGTTGCCCGCTTCGCCGACGACTTGCATGTCAGCCTGGGAGTCGAGGATAAGGCGAAAGCCCTCACGGACGAGGGAATGATCGTCAGCCAACAGGATGCGGAGTTTCTTGTTCTGCATAGCGCACGGAAGGAACCCAGATGCTCACCTCAAGGCCGCCTTCTTTGCGGTTGACGATGGTGAGGTCGCCGCCGACGTGGCGGGCGCGGGCTCGCATTCCGAGGATACCAAGACTGGGGGCCTTGTCCTTGGGGGCGGGCAGCAGGCCGCGGCCGTCGTCGATGATGCTGAGCGTGGTGCGGTCCTTGTCGCGAGTAAGGTGAATTTCGGCGCGGGTGGCGCCGGAATGGCGGGCGACGTTAGTGAGGGCTTCCTGAGCGACGCGGAAGAGGTGGGTTTCGATGTCTTCTTCCAGGCGGCCTTCGAAGATAATGCGGCAGCCGACGGGGAGGCCGGTGCGGCGGGAGAAATTTTCGGCGAGCCACTGAAGACCGGCGGCGAGGCCGAAGTCATCGAGGATGACGGGGCGCAGAAGCTGTGACATTTCGCGGACGTTGTCGATGCATTCGTCCACCACGGCGATGGCATCGGCGCGGCGGGCAGCGAGGCCGTTTTCATCGATGGCTTCCAGGTTGGAGCGCAGTGCGGTGAGTCCCTGGCCGAGTTCGTCGTGGAGTTCGTGGGAGAAGCGGCGGACGGTCTCTTCCTGGCCTTTCAGCATCTGCCAGGAGACGCGGTTGAGTTCGTTCGAATGCTCCTGGGCATCGCCGAACAACTGGGCCACGGTGCGGATGGTGAGAAGGGAGCCGCCGAGGGCCAGGATCATACAGGCGCCGAGGAGGAGCACGGATTCCTGCATCAGGTCTCCCGCGTTGGCGGCGATGGCGGTGTCGGCACTGAGGGCACGCTGGGAGCTGGCTTCGGAGAGCTTGTCGGTGAGTTCGACCACTCGCTGGTGATGGTGAATGAGAGGCCGGAGGGATTCGTTGTTGATGTCGGTGCGTCCGATGAGGCGGCGCGCTTCGGCGGAGAAGGCTTCGGCCGACTCGGAGAGACTGCGCCAAAGCGGGGCGCGCGGTCTGCTACCTGCTTCGCGGGCAATCTGGCTGAGGGTGGCGTCGGCTTCGCTCAGGCGGCGGAGCAGTTGCTCGGTGTTACGGGACTGAGGCTCATTGGCCAGTTGGAGGACGACGGAGTTGAGCACGGCCTGTTCGTCGCGGATCTCTTCCATGAGGCGGGCGGCGAGGGCCTGTTCACGGAGCAGGGATTCGGCGTGGTACTGAATTTCACGGCCATTGCGGAGAGCGACGCTACCGGCCGCGAGCAGGAGGAGCAGCACCAGTCCGAAGCCGCCATAGAGCACGTTGACGATGGTGCGCTCCGTGACGCGGCGCGAAAAAACAACAGGCATTCTTTCAGACTAAGCCAGAATCTCCCGGATCGGCGTGCCGAAGTCGATGTCGAGGCGTTTGCGGCCGGGCACTTCGAGCTTGCGCGGATCGAGGCCGAGCTGATGGAGGATGGTGGCGTGAATGTCGGTGACGTAGTGGCGGTTTTCCACGGCATGGAAGCCGATTTCATCGGTGGCGCCGTGGGTCACACCGCCTTTGATGCCGCCGCCGGCGAGCCACATGCAGAAGTTGCGCGGGTGATGGTCCCGGCCATAGGTCTGTTGATTGAGCGTGCCCTGGGAGTACACGGTGCGGCCAAACTCACCGCCCCAG
>JAFDVS010000089.1:0-124 GCA_018268935.1 Acidobacteriota bacterium
CGCCTTCTTGATGCCCATCAGCGTGGCATACCGCAGCTTGTTGATCCCCGATTGGATGGTGAGCACGGAAGGCAGCGGCATCTCAATCCACTGGAACCACCCGTCTTCCAACTCGCGCTTCACG
>JAFDVS010000089.1:240-59190 GCA_018268935.1 Acidobacteriota bacterium
CTCGCCCGCCACGGCCTTCGCCAGTAACCGTGCTACGCCGAGCGTATCGAGCCCATTGGCGTTCTCTTCCTCAATATGAATCGCGCGATCGGCGCCCTTGGCCAGCGCTTCACGAATGGTCTGCCCGGCGCGCTCCGGCCCCAGACACAGCACCACCACTTCGCCGCCGTGCTTTTCCTTCAATTGCAGCGCTTCTTCCAGCGCATAGGCATCAGGCTCGTTGATCTCGTAGGTAAGATCGGCCTCCTGAACCCACTTGCCGTCGCCTGACACTTTCAAGGACGAATCGCGGGCCGGGACCTGCTTGATGGCCACGATGATTTNNAGCGACGCTGCAGTGCCCACCCATCCTGCTTGATGGCCACGATGATTTTCATGAAATTGACTCCTCAGGGGCGCGTCCAGCAGCAATGCCGGGCGCGCGTGCGTGCCGCCGTTACTTCGAGTATCGCTTGAAAATGAGGCAGCCGTTGGTGCCACCGAAGCCGAACGAGTTGCTCAACGCATAGTCGATCTTCATCGGCCGCGCCACGTTGGGTATGTAGTCGAGGTCGCAGCCTTCACCAGGCGATTCCAGATTGATCGTGGGAGGAGCGATCTGATCCCGCAACGCCAGCACGGTAATGCCTGCTTCCAGACCGCCCGCGCCGCCCAACAGGTGGCCCGTCATCGACTTCGTGGAGCTCACCGCCAGCTTATAGGCATGCTCGCCGAAGGTACGTTTGATCGCGGTGGTCTCGATCTTGTCGCCCACCGGAGTGGAAGTGCCGTGAGCGTTGACGTAGTCGATCTGCTCCGGCGACAGCCCGCCGTCGCGCAGTGCGTTACGCATGACGCGGAAGGCGCCTTCTCCATCTTCGGAAGGAGAGGTGATATGGTAGGCATCGGCGCTCATGCCGTAGCCGACCACCTCGGCCAGAATCGGAGCATTGCGGCGTACGGCATGCTCCAGTTCTTCCAGAACCAGGATACCCGCACCCTCGCCCACCACGAATCCATCGCGATCTTTGTCCCAGGGACGTGAAGACCGCTCCGGCTCGTCGTTGCGAACCGAAAGGGCGCGCATCGCCGCGAACCCACCGATTCCCATCGGAGTGACGCATGCTTCGGCGCCGCCGCAGATCATCACGTTGGCATCGCCGCGTTGGATGATCTTATAGGAGTCGCCAATGGCGTGCGCGCTGGTGGTGCAAGCCGTAGCAGTGGCCGAATTCGGCCCCTTGGCGCCGGTGCGGATCGACACATAGCCCGACGCCAGATTGATGATCGTCGCCGGAATAAAGAACGGTGAGATGCGGCTCGGGCCGCGTTCCAGCAGGGTGCGGTGCTCGCGTTCGATTACCTCGAACCCACCAATGCCGCTGCCGATGTACACACCGGCCATCTCCGCGTCTTCGGGGGCGATCTTCAACTGCGCCATTTCCATGGCGAATTCGCTGCCGGCGATTCCGACCTGGATGAACCTTCCCATTTTTTTGACTTCTTTTTTGTCGATCCACCGGAGCGGATCGAAGTCCTTCACCTCGCCAGCAATCTGGCAGGCAAAGGCCGAGCAGTCAAACTGGGTGATGCGCTGGATTCCGCTTTTACCGGCTCGCAACGCGGTCCAGGTCTCTTCTGTTCCGATACCCAGCGCCGACACAAGGCCGACGCCAGTCACTACCACTCTTCGTGACAAGCTGCTTCTTCCGTTTTCTTGATTCCAGAAACGAGGGTTACTTCTTCGATTTGTTTTCGATGTAGTCGATGGCGTCCTTCACCGTGCTGATCTTCTCGGCATCCTCGTCCGGGATATCGATATTGAACGCTTCCTCGAAAGCCATCACCAATTCCACGATGTCCAGCGAATCAGCGCCGAGGTCGTCGACGAAAGAGGCGGTGGAATCCACCTGCGCCTCATCAACGCCCAACTGCTCGACGATAATCTGCTTCACCTTTGCTTCAATGGACATGTATCCTCCAGGGGTTACTCGCTCGATGATAGCGGCTGACAGGGCCGTGGCGCAACCGCCCGATCCGTAACGCCGCACAAAGCGCCTATTCTAGCCTAAATTGGGCATGGCGCGCCCGCTTTTATTCCACGCGCACCCATCGTCTGCTCCGGGTCGGCTCAAGGCCCGCCACTTCCGCTGTGGCCATCAGTTCCGTTTCGCCTATCGCCGCCGGCGCCGCCAGCCGTACATTCCAGGTTTGTGCTCCCAGCGGCGGAAGCTCAACCTCCACCATTCGCGATTCCCCACCGCGGAACGACAATGTCAACTTCCCTTTCCGGGCCACCGGATCGTCATTCACCATCATCACGCTGTAGCTGCGCTGCTCACCGGCGTGTAGCCGTTGACCCCAGAAGTTGATGTAAACTCCCAGCGGTCGGAATGCTTCCTTCATCCACTCCGCGAAATGCGGCTCCAATTCCAACGTCTCCACATCGCGCCAATGGTCCCCGGTTTTCACTCCCGGATACGAGCAAGTCAGCCAGGTAAAATGCAGCACACCGGCGAAATTGCGGTGCGCGCGCCAGAACTCCGTCAATCCCGCGAGCCAGTAGGCGTAGTAGCGGAACCGCTGTTCGGGCGTGGCATCTTTGCCCAACAGTTTCTCGTAGACCGCCTCCGTCAGCAGCGTCGGAGTCCCATCCCGCCTCAGCCACAGCCATCCATATTCATTCAGAATCACTGCATGCGCCGATGGATGCCCGGCGTTGGTTGTCTTTGCGCCGGTCATCTGTTCCAGCTCCGTCATCGCGAACGTGCCGTTGCCACGCAGCCGCGAGAACAGGTACGGATGATCTTCCACCGGATCGTCTGGCCCCGATGGCACCGAATAGCCGTTGTCCCACGGCCGGCCGGACAGATCGAGTTTGCGCACCATGGGGATCACACGCTCGCGCAACATGTCCGAGTCCGTCTCGTTCGACGCATCCCAGATCGCCACTGAAGGATGATTCCAGTGATCGCGCATCCAATCCCGGTACTGCGCCACCAGTTCCTCCTCGCGATACGGCGGAAAATACTGCCGTCCATTCCAGATGAAGAATTCGTTCTGGATCAGCAATCCTGCTTCATCGGCCAGATCGAACCAGAAATCAGGCGCTGGCCCGATGCAGAACCGGAACGCATTCCAGTGAAATTGTTTCGGCAGGTCCACCAGCAATCGCTTCACCCACGCCCGATCCCAGGGATGCTGCTTCGCCAGCGGATCTTCGAAGAACCGGTGCAGGGTGATATTTGATCCGCGCAGGAAATACGGCTTCCCATTCAAGAAGGCGCGCTTGGTAGTGGTATCGAAGCGAAACTCGCGAAACCCGAACCGGGTGTCGAGTACATCGGCGTCCGCAGTGGTTCGCATCGTGTACAAATGGGGATCTTCGGGCGACCAGAGGTGCGGCTGCGCCAAGCGCACGGTGTCCCGTACCGCTACGGATTCGCCCGCCGGTACAGCAACAGTCCTCGACGGAGTAGTATCGCCAGCCAGTGTGTGCCGCACCACCACTCGCGCCAGCGCCCCGCCCCGATTTCTCAATGTCGTCTCAATGATGACGCTCGAATCTGCAATCCGCGGCGCTACCTGCACGTGTTCGAGATACACATCCGACGGAAGTACAAGCAAATCCACATCGTCGTAAATCCCCGGAGTCCATTTGTACTTCTCAAAATCCGTGCCTGCTGGCGACCATACCGGAAGCACGGCTGGATGCGCACCAATCCTGATCAGCAATTCATTCTTCACGCCCCAGCGGACGGCATCGGTCAAATCAAAATACGACGCAGAAAAGCACGCCCGCGCATCGCCCACGTGCTTCCCGTTCACATATACGGAAAGCCCGAACTGCGCTTTGCGAACGCGCAGCAGAAGCCGTGCCGCGCGCTGCGGAGCATCGAAGCTGCGTTTGTACCAAAGATGATTGCGCGTCTGTCGCGACACACCGGCGTGCTGCACCTGCGCCGATTCCGGCAATCGCCGTTCCCGAACCGACACTTGTATGAATTCCCGCGAGTCGAAGGCATCCACGTCGGTGAGCGGGGGAGTGGCTGAATGCGCCAACCCCGGCACCGGAACGGTATGCCCGAAACTCTGAGGAGGTTGAGGATCAACAGATTCGCCTAACTGCCACGTACCGTTCAGTGAGACAACTGAACGCGCGGCCAGCGAGGCAAGCGAAGAGACAAGAAGAAGTAGGATGAGTCGCATGCCGACTTCAACCTAGCACCTCAGGAACGTGAACGCCTCCATTCCTCCAACCCTTCGGCGAAACGGGTTTCCCCGGGCAGGAGTTCGATCGCAGCTTTGTACGCCTCTTCTATTTGAGCGTCGGGTTTGCGAAGCCAGGATCGGACCTGGGCGAGATCAAACCAGCACCACGCCCGCCGAGCGCCTGCATCGGCAAGCAGTACGGCACGTTGCAGCAACGACTCTGCCTCGCTGAGGAGCTTTCGATTCGTGGCAACATCCCCCTTGCGACGCGCGCCTCCGGCAATTTTCATTTTGGTCTGTGCATACTCCTGGAGAAACTTCGCATCGTTCGCGTGTCGTTCTGCAAGCTTTGCAAGAACTCTGTGGGCGCCCTCATAGTCTCCGCCACGCTTGAGAAGCAATGCCTGATCTAACGATTCGCCTCCTACGTACACTGGTGTGTCCAGCAATACATCCATGGCCTCAGCATTTCGCCCTTCTGACCGGAGTGCGGACGCGTAGCGTTCGAAGGGCGTGGTATTCGCATCCCTGCGAGGGTCGTCGCGAAACCGGCGGAACACCTCGCCAGCATCCACAATCTCGCCTGTCTCGGCGAGATATTGAATCAAGAGCCCAGCCACCGCCCCCGTAAATGGTTGGTCGGTATTCGCAACTCGCAATCGCTCTATCGCTCGCTGCTTCTCACCAGTCGCCCACAAATGCGCCGCCTCTCGAATTGCATGCAACGCCTGATACTTCGGATGGGCCGGCAGTGTCACGCGAAACCATGTACGCGCATCATCAAACTCGAATACAGGTTCCCCGGACCCGTTTTCCTTCATGCTCCGCTTGATCTTCGGAATCCCACTGCTCCGCTTCTCCGCCAATTGCAGGTCTTTCAGGAACTCGCCTATGCGCGAGTTCCGAGCCGGAGCCGGAGCCACCGGCCGCTGCCCTGAAAAATGCTCTCTACTGATCCCCGCTACCGGCCCAGGATAGCTGATGATCTCCATCCTGCCCGGATAGAGATAGACCTTCGTTGGTTCCTCCTCCTGATACGACCGGTGATAAACAGCATTCACCAACGCTTCCTCCAGCGCCGGATGCGGATACGCCACCACCTTCTCCACTTCCGGGACGTGGGCTTGCTTCCGTAGCACTTGCCCAGAGAGCGAATTCAGATAATTCAGAACCTCCTTCGCCTGGGTGGATAGCGGCCCAAGGAACGTGCGCTCCTCGATCGTATCCCCGCCCGCATCGTCGCCAAATTGCGCCACCTCGATCTTCGCTCCACGAAAGAAGCGTTCCGGATGTTCGTTGAAGAACAGCAACGCCACATTCCGCGGTGCGATGTGGCCGTTCATCCTGGCCACCAAATCCAGCCGTTGATACAAATCTATGTCCGATGGCCCGGAGCCGTTCTCGGCAAGTCCGCTTCGCACATCGGAGAGGAATCTACGCACAAGAGTAGGTGAAATGTCGTTTACAGTGGCGTCAGAGTTCACCCTCGCGTCGAAAGGCCGCCGGTTCGTCAGTTCCAACAACTGGTTCAGGAGATCGCCACGTGCCTCCTCCGTCTCCGCGCCCCTCCGCACGTAGTAAACACGATCTTTGCTCTCCATCGTGGGTGGAGCCTTGTACGGTCGCGAATCCCCGGCAGGCACCCGGACAACGAGAATTGGTTTGTCTTGGTACACCACGCAAAACATGGCCACATGACAAGCTGGTTCAATCCGCTGGCACTGCCCACGAATCTCTTTCTGAACTGCCTCCAGGTTGCCTTCTAAACCACGCGGCGGAAGCAGAGGACGCCCTTGCGAGTCCTCAATCCCCAGGAAAATGTAGCCCCCGTTCAGATTCGGCAAGTCATTGGCGAACGCGCAAATGGTACGGGTGACGGCCTGCTTGATGTGATCATCCCACCCCGCTTTGAACTCCACTCTCACGTCTTCTGTCTTTGCGGGATTCAGCAGAACATCCAGATTGAAGGGCAGTAATTCCACAGAATCCTTACTGTACCGCACTCCCCCACGGCCCCCGCGTGACACCACCCGCCCAACTGCGATATAAAGCAGGAATCGGAAAAGGAGCTAGACCTCGTGGAATCTCAACCCCGCCCATCCCGCCGCAAGATGCTCGGCCTGCTCGCCGGTGCTGCCGCCAGCGCCATCAACGTTCAAGGCGCGACACCGGATCGCCCTAACATCCTGTTCATCTACACCGACGATCATTCCTACCGCACCATCAGCGCCTACGAAGACGCATACCCATGGGTCCGAACCCCGGCCATCGACAAACTCGCCAAGGAAGGCGTCCGATTCCTGGCCACCTACAACGGCGCATGGTGCATGCCGTCGCGCGCGACTTTGCTCACCGGTCACTACCAGCATGGGGTCGAGTCGATGAAGATGCAGGGAACGTATCCCGACAGCACCTACGACCCAACCAAGTGCCCCTTCTGGCCCAAGGTTTTCCGGGAACGAGGCTACGTCACCGCGCAGATTGGCAAGTGGCACACCGGCACCGACACAGGCTACGGCCGCGACTGGGATTTCCAACTCGTCTGGAATCGCCCTAAGTATCCGGACACCAGCCAGAATTACTACTACCACCAGCCCATCACCTACCAGGGCGGCAAGACCGAATTCCTTGAGCGCTATTCCACCGACCAATACACCGATTGGGCCATCGACTTCATGAAGGGCAACGGCCGCGACAAGAGCAAGCCCTACTACCTCTGGCTCTGTTACGGCGCCGTCCATTCCCCCTACCAACCCGCCGAGCGCCACAAAAAGGAATACGCCGGAGTCGATATCGACACACCCAAAGACATCTTCCCGCCGAGGCCCGGCAAACCCGATTGGGCCCAGAAAATCAACATGTGGCAGAAGGATGCCAACGGCAAGCCCGTTGCAGCCGGTAAATCCTTCATGGATTGGGTTCGCCAATATCACCAGGGTGTCAACGCCATCGACGAAGGCGTGAAGAAGATCATGGATTACCTCGATCAATCCGGCGAGCGTAAGAACACGTTCGTCATCTTCACCTCCGACCAAGGTCTCGCCTTCGGCCAGCATGGCTTCCGCGGAGTGAAAGTCGCCGCCTACGATGCCAACATCCGCTCCCCACTCATCTTCACCATGCCCGGTAAGATCCCACAGGGAAAAGTCTGCAAAACACCCGTTGCCGGCGCCGACATCGTTCCCACCATCTGGTCGTTCGCCAAGGAAAAGCTCCCCTGGGAGATGCACGGCCGCGATCTCACACCGCTCATCATGAATCCCGAGAAGGGCTGGCGATACCCGGCCTTCATGACAGCCACCGGGCAAACCTACGGCTCCGACACCAACAGCATCCCCAAAGGCGAAGGCGCCATGCACAACCAGGTGCCCTGGTACGTCATGATCCGCGATGAACGCTACAAGTACGTTCGTCCGCTGATCGAGGATCTCGAAGAGCTGTACGACTTGCAGAAAGACCCCGATGAACTGGACAACCTCGCCATCAAGTCTGAGCATCAGGCTCTGCTGAAAAAAATGCGGGCCGCGGCGATCGTGGAATTGCGCCGCACCAAAGCAGGCTTCGTCGACCGCATGCCACCCGTAAAGGAACGCATCGGCTAGAGACCAATGAGAATTCTCCGGCGCGCCATCGTCAGCCTGATCGGCATCTACCTGGTGGCCGCCGGAGGCCTGTTCGCCATCATGTGGCTGCCTCCCAGCCAATTTGCCGCCGCGGCAGCGCACATTCCCGGGCCATTCATGATGGTGGGCTTCCCGTTTCGGGCAGCGTGGACCATCGCCCGCGGTGGATCGCTTTCGCCCGGCGATGCAGCCCCCGATTTTGATCTCGCCCGTCACGATAAATCCGGCCGAGTGAGGCTGAGCCAATTAGCGGGCCGCCCGGTGATCCTCATCTTCGGCAGCTACACTTGACCGCCCTTCCGGCGGGAGGTTCCCGCCCTCAACAATCTCTACCGCCAGTACAAAGATCGCGCCGACTTCTTCGTTGTCTATATTCAGGAGGCACATTCGAGCGATGGCTGGCAACTCCCCGTCAACGAGAGGCAACGCGTCGTTTACACCGACCCGAAGACCAACTCCGAGCGCGAAGCAGTTGCCGACGCCTGTGTCCGTGGGCTCAAGATCGAAATTCCGGCGCTGCTGGACAACATCGAGAACACAACGGAGAAGGCATACACCGGCTGGCCGGACCGGCTGTACGTCATCGACAAACAAGGCCGCGTCGCTTTCAAAAGCGCTCCTGGCCCGTACGGCTTCCATCCGGATCAGATGGAAGAAGCATTGAAGAAAACGTTCTGATCAGCGCTTCTCTTCGTGATCCCAGATCTCTTTCTTCAATGGCTGCAGCAGGCGCAACGTCAACAGCGTGACCACTGCCAGCACAATAGCGATGTGATACATCCCAAAGCCCACTGCCGCCCCCGCAATGCCGATGCTCCAGATGCTGGCCGCCGTGGCTGTACCATGCACGCTCCCGCGATCGCGCAAGATAGCCCCGCCGCCCACAAACCCGATTCCGGTCACCAGCCCTTGCAGGATTCGCGAAGAGGCATCCGGACCCGATCCGGGAATGCTTGTGCCCACCAGTGCCAATCCACAACTCGCCACTGCCACGATCGGAAACGTCCGGACCCCAGCCGTCCGCTCCTCCTTTTCCCGATCCCATCCAATGGGAACCGCCAGAGCGTAGGCCAGCACCATCTTCATTGCATCCGGCACCAGTGTGTTCAACCAATTGGCATCCATGCTCCACCACCGACTTCACGATACACCCTCGCGCCCATCACCGTCGACGCTGGAGTTGCCATTCGGCCTGCCGTGCCACCCACTGCTCTTTGTCCCTCGTTAACGCCCGCAGGGCCGGCTCGGGTGTGCTCCGGTTACCGGCGACCCCACCTCGCACCACGGCTTTTTCATGCTGTGCCAGCCGCTCCAATAAGGCGGCGGGAGTGGAGGGATTGTGCCCCAGATGCTGTGCCACTGTTGCGTCCGTTTCGTACGGCAGCCTCTCCAATATTTCCACTGGCGTCGAACGGTTCCATGCCAATCCCCAGTCGACAAGATACCCGTGCGGCTCCGCCGCCAGCTTTCGCAGCAGTTCCACGGGAGTACGATGCTCCTGGGCTATATCTCCCCGCACGTACTCATTCTTCGAAGCGGCGAGTTGCACCAATGCCTCCCGCGGTGCATTGGGATTGTGGATCACCTTGCGCACCACGGCCAGTTGGTCGCGATCAAACATGTTGATCCACCCGTTCCGTTTCTCGTGCAGCCCGTCGTCGGGAAAGGTGGCGATCGCAAGCAAGCTCCCCGATGGTGTCTTCGGATTTGCGGCAATAGCAGACAGAAGAAAATAGTCCCGCTGTGGAAGCTTGGCGGCAGCAGCACGAGCAAGCACATCGCCATCGCTCTCCTTCTTCATCCGTTGAAACTCCACGACCCGCCAGCCCACCAAGGCGGAGAGGCCAACCACCCCAACCACCACAATCAATGACAAGACACCCCTTATGCTCCGCGGTTCATGCCGGATCTCATGCGCCATCACACCAAACAAGGCGCCCACTGGCGCGGCCATCCCCATCGCCATCGGGATGAACAATATCCCGATAGCCGCGGTGGAAGACGTCGAATGAAAGATCGCGGCAAGATAAATGACTCCAGTCATCAGGGCTGCCGAGGCACTACCGCTCACCATCCAGCGCACACGCCGGCTATGCCAGAACGTCTTGGCAATAATCACCAGAGCTACCAGCAATACAACCGGCAGCATGAAAAAGAAGGGAACAATCATTCCCGCCTACCCTGCTGCATACCGGGCCAGCTCCACTCCCACTTCATCTTTCTGCGCCTGCGCCCATTGCTCCAACTGCCGTGACAACTGCCGCACGGTCTCCCGCTGCGATGACCACAGGTTGCGCTTCTCTTCCTTATCCACACGCAGGTCATACAACTCACCGGCCCGCATATCGGGCCGTGCATCGAACTTCCGCAGGATCAGCTTGTGGTGCTCCGTGCGCACGGCGCGCTCATCAAAGTACGACCCATCCATCGCCGCCTGCGGGATGTTCTCCAGGATCACCGGCTCCGTCCAACGATCTTCATTCCGCTTCACTCGCTCGATCAAGCTCTGCCGCGGAAACACGGGACCAAGTGGCGGCTCCACGATGCCGCCTCTCACCGCCTGCACACCCGCTGCGTCGAGAATCGTCGGTGCAATGTCCATCAGCGTCACTCCGGATTGCCACACTTTCCCTTGCGGCAGCCGTTTCGGATAGCGCAGCAACAGTGGGATCCGCGACGTCTCCTCATACGAAGTGCAGATCCCTTCCAACGTGCCTGGCCGCGCATCCCAACTCCGCCCATGCTCGGTGGTCATCACGATCAGCGTGTTGTCCCACACATTAGCCTTCTTCAGCGCCTCCACAATCCGCCCCACGTTCCAATCCAGATTCGTCACTGACCCGTAGTAGCCGGCATGCTCGTCACCTCGGTAGTGCTCCAGCCACTGTTTCGGCGGATCCGAAGGCTCATGCGGCGCGTAATAGGACTGGTACAAGAAGAACGGCTCGTGCGCATGCTGCTGGATGAATTGAATCCCTAATTCCGTGTGCACATCCGGCCGGTATCGCGATTGATGAGGCTCCCCGATCCAGTGCCGCAGCGTGGAATTGAATGACTTGAAGTAATCGTAGAAGCCCGGATTTCCCGGCCCCAAATGCCACTTGCCGATATGCGCCGTGGCGTAGCCTGCATTGCTCAGGTAGAACACAAAGTTGTCCCACAGCTTGAAGCGCTTGTCACGGAACGGATCGGGGATCGCTTCCGGATAGTTACTGTTCATGTTCCCCGGATTCGTTGGATACACATTTCGCCGCAACCCGTGCGCATGCGGATGTAGCCCGGTCAGTATCGACGCGCGCGCCGGACCGCACAGCGCCTGTGGAGTAAAGCAGTTTTGAAACCGCACGCCCTCTTTCGCCAGCGCATCCAGATTTGGCGTATGCACCTTACGCTCGCCATAGGCGCCGATCGCGTCCGTCCGGCATTTGTCGAAGAGCAGAAACACCACGTTGGGCGGACGCTCCGTCATCGACTGCCCGCAGGCGGCCGCGCCACCCAATACTCCCAGAAACGATCGGCGTCCAATCATGTGCGAAGCTTCTCCTGGTAACGTTTCACGGCATTCTCCAGCGATTCCCCAAATACGGCTTCAAACTTCCCCTTCCAGGCCGGCGGGTCAGCCATCACGTCCCGCAAATAGCGCTGAAACATTTCCCGCCCATAATGTTCCATTATGAACTCGCAGAAATAGCGCCACACCTGATAGGCGTAGCGGATCTGAAACGTCCGGGCGTCGCGCATCGAAGGATCGATCACCGGCAGCAACTCGCCTTGGCGTGCCCGTGCCACCATCTCTTCTTTCGTGAAGTAAGACTTCTGATCCCCGATCCAAACCGCAAGCCCTTCCGACAACCACTCCACATGGGTCAACCGATAGGCAGCCACAATTCCCTGGGTCTGATGAATCACCGCATGGCAGATCTCGTGACGCAGGTATTCGCCGTGGTCGAACTTCCGTTCCTCGATCTTTGGCGTCACATAAATCACTGTGCCAGTGGCCAGCGTAACCGCCCCGATCCCCGTCGATCGCATGTGCGGCATCAATCGCCGGAAGTGGTTCCAATCCGGCGTCAGCACCACCGTCAATCGTTTCGGCGCGTGAAGTTGCAACGACTCCTCCGCTCTCTGCATATACGAGTCAATTTCCCGGTACGCCGCCGGCGCCCTGATCCCCGATGGAACGTACACATCCGCTCGCCCCAGGTGCATCACCTCATAGCCGGGCTTCCATGGCGACAACGGAAACAGCGGTCCCCACGGAAACGCAGCCATCAGCAAGACAAACAGCGCCAGGCCGAGTCCTCTTCGGAGCACTCTCATGGGGGTTATCATAGACTCAAATGACTACCCGCCGCACTTTTCTCGCAGCAACAGCGGCCACGTTGGCTGCCTCCGCGAAGAGCCTCAGCACCGTTGGCGTGCAGCTCTACACCGTCCGCAACATACTCCCCCAAAAGCCGCTCGAAACGCTGAAAGCCCTCGAACAGATCGGCTACCGCGAGTGCGAAGCCGTCGCCCGCGACATCGACAAGATCTGGTCCAGCCTCCAGCAGACCGCGCTCAAGCCGGTCAGCGTTCATCTCGACACCGCGCTGTTCATGAAGAATCAGGCGCAGTTGCCCGCCGCCCTCGACGACGCCGCCAAGCGTGGGTTCAAGTATGTCGTCTGCCCCTACGTCGCCCCCGCCGATCGCGGTGGAGCCGATGTCATGAAGAAGCTCGGCGAGACACTGAACGGTGCCGGCCAAAAAGCCAAGGCCGCGGGTATGACCCTCGCCTATCACAACCATGCCTTCGAATTCGAACCATCCGGCAACGGCACTCTGCTCGATGTGCTGATGAGTTCCTGCGACCCCAAGCTCGTGCAACTCGAACTCGACATCATGTGGGTTAAAGTCGGCGGGGCCGATCCGGTGGCGATGCTCCAGAAGTACAAAGGGCGCATCCCGTTGATGCACGTCAAGAACCTGCAGGCTGGAGTGGAAAAACGCTTCAACGAAAAAGTACCGCCCACCGCGTTCGCCGAAGCCGGCAAGGGAGTGATCGACATCCCTGCAGTCCTCAAGGCCGCCGGTCCAGCCGGAGTGAAGCACTTCTTCGTCGAGCAGGATCAGACCCCCGGCGATCCCGTGGCCAGCCTCCGCGAAAGCTTCCAATACGTGCACGCGCTGAAATTCTAAGCCATGAAGCCACTCCTGCTGTTGCTCTTCACATTCGGCCTTTGGGCTGGCGAATCCACGTCTTTCACCATGGCCGGAATCCGCGTCATTCCCGATGCCTGGGATAAACAAGCCAACCTCAAGCGCATCGAAAAATACACGCGCGAAGCAGTGGCTAAGGGAGCACAGGTAGTGGTCACCCCCGAAGGGTTCCTCGAAGGCTACGTCGCCAACAACAAACGCCAGCCCGACATCACCCGTGAGCGCCTTGCCGCCGTCGGCGAGCGCATCGACGGCCCTCTGCTCACCAGGCTCAAAGGCCTGGCCAAGGAGCTTCGCATCCACCTTGTGGTCTGCTTCGCCGAGCGCCGCGGCGACAAAATGTTCAACTCACTCGCCATCTTCACTCCGCAAGGCGAAGTGGCCATGAGCTATCACAAGTCGCACAACGCCGAGGACGAACCGTTCAACGACACCGGCACGCAGTTCCCAGTCGTCGACACGCCACTTGGCCGCTGGGGTACGCTCATCTGCTACGACCGCCAGTTGCCCGAAACCTCGCGCATCCTCGCCATCAAGGGAGCCCAGCTACTGATTGTCCCGGCCTGGGGCTCCTTCGGCGACATGAACACCGCCATGATGCGCACCCGCGCCTTCGAGAACGGTGTCTGGGTCGCCTTCGTCCATCCGCAACAATTTCTGCTCATTGACCCGAGGGGAAAAATCGTGGCACAGGATAACGGCGAAAAAGGAGACCAGCTGGTTTTTGGCCGCGTCACTCTCGACGACCGTATCGGCAAAGCAGCTATCCGCAGCCGAAAACCCCAGCTCTACGGCGAAATCCTGAAGTAGCTACTTCACAAACAGCTTCGCCGCGTCCCACTTCCCGACGACGTCCTCCACCAATGCTGTCATCTTTGCCACCACCGCCGCGAAGTACGTATCCGCCTTCGCCTGATCGAACTTCGGATAGCCCTGCCCTTCCTGATACAGAATAATCGGCGATGGAAAGGGAAACGCTGACCACGTCCCTGCTGCCGGGCGCGCGGTCGCCAGCGAAGCCTTGTACCGCTCCGGATGCACCAGCTTCCGGTCAATCGCTTGGATGAAAGCGGTCTCATTCCATCCCGCATGCCCGCCATCCTCACCGAACGTCTTCAGGGTAAGGTCGGAACAATAAGACCACCAATTGACTACCAGCGTGCGCACCCGCTTCTCCCGTCCCACCTTCTCCGCGACGTCGTTGAGTACCGCCGTCTGCGGCCCGCCATGCCCATTTACCACGATGATATTGAGGAACCCATTCGCCGCCAAGCCCCGCAACACATCGGTCACAAAGGCGCGATACGCCGTCTCGCTGATCGTAAATGTCCCGGCGTATCCATCCAGGCTCCCGGTCATTCCATAATTCAATGCCGGGGCGACCAACGCGTTCAGCTTCGGCGCCATGGCCCGAGCCAGCGCCACCGGCGCAGTATTGTCTGCGCCGTTGTTCACCACGCCATGTGCCTCAATTGTTCCTGTCGGCAGCAACACCGTACGAATCCGCGAAGGCACCCATTCCTGAAACTCCATCCAATTGATGTCGTTCATCTCGCGGGTCGAAGGCCCGGTCTGCGCCCACAAAGCGCCCCAGGCCCACAGCAACAGGAACGCAAGCCTCATCCCGCAGTGCCTCCCACCGTCATCTTGTCGATCTTCACCGTCGGAATCCCCACGCCCACCGGCACGCTCTGTCCTTCCTTGCCGCAGATGCCCATGCCTTCATCCAGCTTCAAATCGCTCCCCACCATGCTCACGTACTTCAACGCTTCCGGCCCATTGCCGATGAGCGTTGCCCCGCGCACGGGCCGCGTCAATTTCCCATCCTCAATCAAGTAGCTCTCGGTCGCCGAGAAGACGAAGTTGCCACTCGTGATGTCCACCTGCCCGCCGCCGAAAGTCGCGCAATAAATTCCCTTCGGCACAGACCGGATGATGTCGCTCGGATCGCTCTCCCCGGCGAGCATGAACGTATTCGTCATGCGAGGCATCGGAATATGTTTGTAGCTTTCCCGCCGTCCGCTTCCCGTCGCCTGCCCGCCCATGATCCGGCACGACAGCCGGTCCTGCAAATACCCGCGCAGGATACCGTTCTCGATCAGTACATTCTGCTGCGTCGGTGCGCCCTCGTCATCCACATTCAGCGATCCGCGGCGATTGGCCATTGTCCCGTCATCCACCACCGTACACAGCGGGCTCGCCACCTGCTGCCCGATCCGATTGCTGAACGCCGAAACGCCCTTGCGATTGAAATCTGCTTCCAACCCGTGGCCTACCGCTTCATGCAAGAGAATGCCCGGCCACCCCGACCCCAGCACCACCGTCATCTCACCGGCCGGCGCCTCCACCGCGCCCAATTGCACAATCGCCTGCCGCGCGGCTTCCTTCGCGAAATACTCCGGCGGCTTCTCGCGCAAAAAGAAATCCAGCGACACGCGTCCGCCACCGCCATGGTAGCCCTGCTCCGGCGATCCGCCTTCGGCCATGGCCAGCGCCATCACGCCCATCCGCGCCATCGGTTGTGTATCGTAGCTCAACACGCCTTCGCTGGTCGCCACCAGCACATGCTTGATCGAATCGGCATACGCGGCCTGCACCTGAATTATCCGCTCGTCGTGCGCCCGCGCCGCTTCATCGGCGCGCTTCACCAGCGCCACGCGCTCGTGCAGACTGGCATCGGAAGGCGCTACTTCCAACCGGTACAAATCCCGCTTCGCAGCCTCTTCGAATCCCGTCTTGGTCTGCGACGCCGGGCCACTGGCGATACAAGCAGCCACCCGCGCCGTGTGCAAAATCTTGTCCGGGCTCAAATCGTCGCTATAGGCGTAGCCGGTCCGCTCCCCCGACAAAACCCGGATGCCAACGCCGAGTGAGACACCCTGGGTCGCGTTCTTGACGATCGACTCTTCCAGGCTCACCGACGTGGTGAACAAATACTCAAAGTACAGGTCGGCGTAATCGCCGCCCGCCGAAAGGGCTTCAGCCAGGTAACGCTCCAGGTCCCGTTCCGTCAGCCCGAATTTCTGTGCGAAGAAGGAATCGCGAAATGCCATGTACTTCCAGCTTAGCGCCTGGATGTAGAATCGAGGGGAGGTTGCTGCCATGAGTCCTATCGATCGCCGCCGGTTCGGAGTGTTGCTGGCCAGCGTGGAGTGGACTGCCTCCGTCATCCAAGGCGCCGCAAATGATCCGGAATCCATCCAGTTTTCGCGTAACGGGTGGATGCCGAACAACGCCCATTTGCCGGTGTTGCTCTATCGTGGCGCCATCAACCCGGCCGCCGGCGACCCCGCCACGGTCCTTGAAGCCGTGTTCGGCAAGAACGGCTGGCCCGCCAAATGGCGCAACGGCGTCTATCCCTTTCATCACTATCACTCCACGGCTCATGAGGTTCTCGGCTTCGCTCGCGGTCACGCCCGGATCCTGCTCGGCGGTGAAAACGGCCGCGAAGTCAGCGTAAAAGCGGGCGATATCGCACTGCTCCCCGTCGGGACGGGCCACTGCCGCATCGAAGCGAGCAGCGATTTCCTCGTCGTCGGCGCGTACCCCGATGGCCAGGATTGGGATCTCTGCCGCAGCGCGCCCGACGCCGCAGCCATGCAGCGTATCCGTACCCTCAGCTTCCCCGCGTCCGACCCTGTCATTGGCGCTAATGGCCCAACAACCCGCCTGTGGAGAGCCATGCAATGAATCTCGCCGCTCTGTTTCAGGCCGTCGCCGATCTGCCGTTGGCGGAGCGCAACGCTTATTACCGGCAGCATGCCGTCCCTGACGCATTGCGCGCCGAAGTGGAGTCCCTCATTGAGTTCGACTCCCATGCCACCACCTTCCTCCTCGATGGTGTGGCGAACGCGGCCAGCGGCATCGTCGATTCCATGGAGCGCCCCGAACGCTGTGGCCCCTTCCATCCCGTGAAACTTCTCGGACGTGGCGGGATGGGCTCCGTGTGGCTCGCCGAACGCACGGACGGCCAGGTGGACCAGCAAGTCGCAGTCAAGGTTCTTCGCGCCGGCGCACCCACTCCGCGGCAGCAGGAGCGCTTCATTCAGGAACGCCGCATCCTCGCCACGCTCTCCCACCCCAACATCGCCCGCCTGCTCGATGCCGGTCAGACCGATGCGGGACAGCCATTCCTCGCCATGGAGTACGTGGAGGGCCTCCCTATCGACCACTTCTGCCGCCAACTCGATCACCGCAAAACCCTCCGCATCTTTCTCAAAGTGTGCACGGCAGTTGCCTACGCCCACCGCAACCTCATCATCCATCGCGATCTGAAGCCTTCCAATATTCTTGTCAACACCGAAGGCGAACCCAAGCTGCTCGACTTCGGCATTGCCAAGCTGATCAACTTCGCCGGCGACCGCACCACCACCATCGAACGCGTACTCACCCCCGATTACGCCAGCCCGGAGCAGGTGAACGGACGCAATACGGGCACCGCGACCGACATCTATTCCCTCGGCGCAATCCTCTACAAGCTGCTCACCGGCCACACACCTCATCAGTTCGCCGATACGCACCCCGCCGCGATGTCAGCCGTGATCTGCGAGCGGCCAGTCACCCCGCCCAGCCAGCACGACAAATCGCTCGAAGGCGATCTCGACAGCATCCTGCTCAAGGCTCTCCGCAAGGAGCCCGAAGAGCGATATGCTTCGGTGGAAAAACTGGCCGAAGACATCGAGAACCACCTCGAATTCCGGCCAGTCAAAGCGCGCTCCGGCAACGTGCTCTACTTGAGCCGCCGTTTCCTGCGCCGCCACTGGCTGGCCGTCACGGGACCGGCAGTCGCCATGGCCGGGCTGGCCGCGGGACTCATTGTCGCCCAGCAGCAACGCGCCGAAGCCGAATCCGCCCGCGCCATTGCCGAATCGCGCCGCGTCGAGGCGCAGCAGCAGCGCGATAACGCGACGCATGAGCGCACCATCGCCGTACGCCAGGAAGCCGAAGCGCGCCAGCAACGCGAAGAAGCCCAGAAACAGCGCGCCATCGCGGAGCAGCGCTACCAGCAGGTCCGCCAGATCGCCCTCCACCTGCTCGATCTCGACCGCGAAATGCTGCGCCTCTCCGGCGCTACAAAGGCGCGCCAGGCGCTTGTCACTACTTCGTTGTCCTATCTCGAAAAACTCGGCGCCGAAAGCGGTGACGACGAGCGCTTCCGGCTGGAACTGGCCGAAGCCTATCGCAAGGTGGCCCAGGTGCAAAGCAACCCCGGCACGCCCAATCTCGGCCAGCCCAAAGAGGCGCTGCAGAGCCTCGCCAAAGCAGAGAAGATCCTCGCCACGCTGCCGCTCAATTACCCATCCGCCGCCATCGCCAGACTGGACAACATCGATCTCCAAGCCAGGATCTACGGCAGTGGCCAGGATTGGGAGACGACTCTCGCCACATCGCAGAAGGGGCTGCGCCTCGCCGGCAACTCCCGCCTCGACACCCTGGAGATGCTCGAGCGCAAAGCCGCCCTCACCTACACAGCCCAAGCCGCCTTAGTCAATCTCGACCGCATGGCGGAGGCCCTGCGCTACGGCCAGCTCTCCGCCGACTACCGCAAGGAAATTTACCGCCAGCGCGGCACCTCTGCCTCTGCCACAAACCTCGCCAACACGTTACTGGGCCTGGCGGCGACCATGCGCTCGGCCGGCGACTTAGGCCAGGCTGAACAGCGCGCCGCCGAAGGCCGACAGGTGATCGAGCAGCAATATGAAAAAGGTCCGTCGCCCACCACCGGCCGCCGATTGGTATGGGCACTGTACCAGGAAGCTCGCGTGCTCGGCTCGCGCGAAAGCATCAGCCTGGCACGCTGGGATGATGCCGCTGCCCTTCTGGAGCGTTCCCTCACACTCGCCCGGCAACTGATCAAAGCAGACGCCGAAGATATTGCCACTCGCAACAATCTGGCGGCGATGGTCGCCGAACTTGCTGCACTGCGCCTCGATTCCAATCCGGACTCCGCCCTTGCTTTGTTCGAAGAAGCCAACCGGGTCCGCGGCAGTCTGCCGGCAGCAAACCCCAATCACCAGGAGAAATTTCACATGCAGGCAGGCGCAGTACGCGCCCTCGCCAGACTCCGGCGCTTCGACGAAGCGGCCACGCGCCTCGAACGTCTGTTCCAGGCTCTGAAGGAATCCAAGCTTTACCCTGGGCACTTGGGCCCAGGCTCGTTCGCCGCCTCAGCCCTGCGCGCCCAGGCCGACCTGTCGGAGGCACAAGGCAATCGCGCCGCCGCCATCCGCTCCTGGGAGGAACTCGCTGCCGGTTACGAATCGAGCCCCCGCCGCGCCGACAACGATTTGCAATGGGCCATCGCGCACTCCGAGGTGTTTCGCTCCCTGGCCCGCCTCTACGAGGCTGCGGGCAACCGGTCCGCCGCCAATCTATCGCAGCAGAAGGACCGCGCCATCTGGGACCAGTGGTCCCGCAAACTCCCATCCAGTTCATTCGTGGAGCGCCAGCTCCGCGCCAGCCGCTGAATTACGCCCCAGGCTGATTCCCCGCTAGCTCCCGGTGCAGCCACGCCTGCGCAAACCGCAGTTCCCGTTGCACCGTCGCGGGCGAAACGGCCAGCGCCGCCGCCGATTCCTCCACCGTCATCCCTCCGAAATAGCGCATCTCCACCACCTGCGCCGCGCGCTCGAATTCGGACTCCAGCCGGTCCAGTGCACTATTCAACTCCAGCAGCATATCCTCGCCGCCATTGCCGATATCTCCACAATCCTCCAGGTGCACCGTCATCCCCTTCGATCGTTTCTCCGCCTTTTCATAGCGCACCATATCCACCAGCACATTGCGCATGATGCGGGACGCCATCGCGAAAAAGTGCGCCCTGCTTTCAAATGCCTGGTTCCCCGCACCCGCCATGCGCAGATATGCTTCATGAACCAACCCAGTGGCACTCAGCGTAACCGACCAATCTCCACGCAGGTGCCCCGCCGCCAGCTTTTTCAGCTCTCCATACAACACGGGCATCAGTTGCCGCCGCGCTTCCGCATCCCCCGCCCCTGCCCTCTGCAGCATCACCGTGATGTCCATAGTCCCCAGGATAACGGACGACGCACAGACCCGGCAGATGGGCTCGTGTTGCACCCATCGGCCGAGTTGCGCGAGCCCGGCTGGCATGTCGGCCCAGGGAAGCCGTGCCGGCCGGCCCGAAACAAAATTGTTACGGTTTTTTTGCAGCGTGTATGTGCTCGATCGACACCAGCGTTCGGGGCACCCACTGCACGGCGCCGCCGAGCAGTTCGGGTGGATGGTTGGCCGCCCAGTCGTTCAGCGATTTGATCTCCGCCTCCGTATCGAAATCCCCTTCCACCGACACCGCAGGTTTTATGGAAGGATCCTTTTCCCTGCGAGCTGCTTGCTCTTTCGCTGCTTCCTTCGACTCATAGGAAGCCCCCGTGCTGACCCAGGAAGCCTGTTTCAATTTCTTCACCAGCACGACATCGAGATCCACCAACCGGTTCACCACCGCCTCGCGAAGTATGTTCGCGTCTTCATCCAACGCAACCGGCCCCCAGCCCCCATGCTTGTTGTCGTAAAGATGGTACTTGCGCTTCAGAATCCACAGCGCCCAGATCTCAATCTCGATCTTCTTGCTCATCAGATAGAGATCTTCCTGTTTCGGATCGTTTCCGAAGTACGTCCAGTCCCGTGCCCACTTTGCCCGCACTTCATTCACGGCAATGCGAATCATCCCCTTGGTAATCGCCTCCTGGCGTTCGTAGGGGAAGCTCACGCTGCCGGCAAGGTTGCGATACATCATGTCGACAAGGGTTTGCCCGTATTGAGGGTCATTGAGGATCTCCATCGCCAGATTGAGAATGGCCGCGCTGCGCAGGCTCGCCTCCCGCAGGAGCGCATTCTCCACCACCGTCTTGAAGCTCTCGATCTTGCCATCACTGGGAACAGTGATGGGGCCCGTGTCGCCCGTGCCAGCCTGCAACTTGAATACGCGGTCGGTACCCACTTTGACCGTGGAATTCACCAAATCGCCAAAGACCTTCGCCGCCAAAACTCCAGTTTTCTCGCCGTTTGCAGCGGCCGCGATGGCCTCGGGCCGGTTCACGACATATTTGCCGAACTTAGCCGACAGCGACGCTTGCAGCGAGTGCGAAAGCCACGAGAACATCGGGCCAGCCACGAACGATAACGCGAGCATCGCCATACCGTCCTCCGCGGCCATCCTGCTGAACACATCCTTGTGGTTGTTGTAGGCATTCTGCTGCGCATCCACAACGCGGTTCAGATGCATCTGCCATTTCCGGATTTGTTCGTTGTATTCCGCGACAACGTGCGTTCCAATCAGACTGTGGGCATAACTGCGCAGGTCATTCTCCAGGACTCTTCGCTCTTCACCTGATAGCGCCGCCTGTGTTGTTTTTCGTTGTGGAAGTGCCAATCCGTTCTCCTCGCCTTTACCTTCGAAAAGCAAGGAGCAAAGCGATCAGCCCTCAGCCTTCTTCTCCAACTCCCTCTGCAGCCATGCCTGGCCGAATCGCAACTGCCGCCGCACGGTGACAGCAGAAACACCAAGCGCCGTCGCGCACTCCTCCACCGTCATCCCGCCGAAGAACCGCATCTCAATCACCTCGGCCGACCGCGGATGCGACTCCGCCAGCCGCCGCAGTGCATTGTCCAGATCCAGCAAATGCTCCGGGCGCTTGGTTCCCACATCCCCAAAATCCTCCAGTTGCACCACCAGCCCGCTGCCTCGTTTCTGTGCCTTGTTGTGCCGTACCAGATCCACCAGCACATTGCGCATGATCCGCGATGCAATTCCGAAAAAGTGCGACCGGTTCTCGAAGTCCGGGTTCACACTTCCAGCCATTCGCAGGTACGCCTCATGCACCAACCCGGTGGCGCTGAGCGTAACCGGCCAGTCGTTTTTCAGATGCCCTGCCGCCAGCTTCTTCAGCTCGGTGTAGAGCGCCGGCATGATCTTCTGCTGCGCCTCCTCGTCCCCTGATCCCGCCTTGCGCAACAGTCCTGTGATGTCCATACTGCTCCAGAATAACCGAAGGGGGCGTGGTAGAATAAGAGAAGGTTGGCCGCAACCGCGGCTGGATGGTCTCCATTTGCGAAAGTTCATCTTTTGGGAGTTTCCCCGGGCAAGCTGGCAGTACGACGTAATGGTCGGCCTGATCCTCGCATTCATTTTCTTCACTCCCCGGGCCATGTTTCGCGATCAGCCCCGAGCCTCCAGCGTCGTCATGCTTCCTTCCGAACGTGGTGTTACCCAGTTCTGGATTGAGCCGGACCTTCTCGTCAATCTCAATGAAGCACAGCGGCTTGATCGTGCCAACCAGTTGCTGCGCAGCCGTACAGGCGGCCCCCACCGGGTGACTCGTCTGGAGCCGATCTTCGATTCCGAGGAAGAGATCCGCGGCTATATGGCGTACGCAACCGAGTAAGGGCGGAAGGCATCCCACTTTCAGGATGAGAGCGTTATCCAAACTGGCAATTCTCTGCACGATTAGTGCAGCCGCGCACGGAGAGTCCCTTTCCGAACTGCAAGCCCGAATCGATCAGTCGGCCACAGCCTTTCGCGGCATGACTGCGAAACTGCGCCGCATCTCCTACACCGCGGTCATCAAAGACACCAGCGAGGAACAGGGCACCATCGCCATCAAGGCGGCTAAGCCCAAGGAAATGCAGGTCCGGGTCGATTTCACATCCCCCGACGTCAAGAGTTGGGCCTTCCGCGGGCGCAAGGCCGAACTGTTCATCCCCAAGATCAACACGGTCCAGGAATACGACCTTGGCAAGCACGGCAAACTCCTTGATCAGTTCCTGCTTCTCGGTTTCGGAACCATGGTCAAAGACCTGCAAAAAAGCTACAACCTGAAACTGGCGGGCGAAGAATCGCTCGGAGGCACAAAAACCTCCAAACTGGAGCTCATTCCCAAATCCGAAGAGGCGCGAACGCATCTACAGAAGGTAGAGATCTGGTTCCCCCTCTCGGCCGGGAATCCCATTCAACAGAAGTTTTATCTCGGTTCTGGCGATTATATGTTGGTGACTTACCAGGACACCAAAATCGATCCGAACCTGCCGGACACTGCGGTCCGGCTCGCTCTCCCGGCGAACGTAAAACGGGAATACCCCCAAAAATAGGCACCAACATCCTTCATGGCGACACAATCCCAACCAGAATCGAATCCTGCGAGTAGTTCCAACCTCACTTCTTCCCCTAAGGTCTCCCGACTGGCTTTCCTCGATTGGACGCGCGGTTTGGCCGCCGTCATCATGCTGCAGGGCCACGTTTTTCATTCATTCTCCCGCACCGACCTGCGCACTCAGGACGCATTCATCCTGTCCCAATTTGTCGGTGGCATGCCCCCCGCTATCTTCCTGTTTCTGACCGGCGTTACGCTCGCATTCCTCATGGAAAGCACGGAACGCAAGGGAACCGCCGGCTGGGACCGCGTGTGGATCTCGATGCGCCGCGCCGGCTACCTGTTCGCGCTCGCCATCGCTTTCCGTCTCCAGTTGTACCTGTTCGGCATGCCCCAGAACGATATCGGCCAGTTGTTTCGCGTCGACATCCTCAACTGCATGGGCTTCGGTATCGCCGCGGTTTCCGTGATGGCCCTGTTCACCACCCTGGAGCGAGTCCGCCTCTGCGCGATCCTCGGCTTGGCAATCGCCGGGATATCGCCCCTCATTGCTTCACTCGACACCAGCGCCATTCATCCGTTCCTCCGGGCTTACTTCGTCCCCGGCGCCGACAACTTCAGTTTCTTCCCCTGGGGAGCTTTCCTCGCCTTCGGCCTCAGCGCCGGCAGCGTGTTGCGTCTCTCGCCTGCTTCGGAATTGAAACAGGCCATGCAGTGGGGCGCATGGCTCGGACTTGTCCTGGTCATCGCCGCCCAATACTTCAGCAATCTTCCCTATTCCCTCTACCCCAAATCCGATTTCTGGCTCGACAGCCCTGGCCTCGTTCTCATCAAGCTCGGCGTGATCCTCATGCTGCTCGCCTTCGCCTACCTCTGGAACACCTACATGGTCACCGGATGGAGCTGGGTCCGCCAGTTGGGCACCACCTCTCTGCTGATCTACTGGGTCCATACCGAGTTAGTCTACGGCCGCTGGTTCAGTTACTGGAAAGAAGGGTTGTCCACGCCCATCACAGTTCTGGTGGCTGCCCTCGTGATCGCGTCCATGTTGGGACTTTCTGTGGCCCGCACCCGTTGGCCACAGATCAAAGAAGCCATCTGGCCCAGTTCCACCGCGCTCCCCGAAGCGGACTGATCCCCCAATCGGGGGACCCCGATTTCCATCGCCCGCGTGATGTTCACGGCGGCCTGCCTCACCCTACACTGGGTCCATGACAAGCCAAAACACAGCGTCCAACCGGTGGGAGGCCATCGACACGTCATGGATCTTCCGCCTCTACGCTCTCATCGCTATCATGGCCGGAGCAGCGCTCATCGGGTGGGGTGGAGTCTGGTTCGGCGCCGACCTCGAAGGCCTCAAATGGGGCAAAGCAATGCTCCTCCGCGTGTTTGGAGCGCAAATCGTATTGGCAGGCTGTTGTGCCGCGGCATTCTCCGCCGTCGAGAGCCCAGACACCCGCCGCCTTGCGCTTCTCTGGTTCGGCATCGGACATGCGGTCGTCGCACTCATCGTCGCCCTGCAAACCGCGGTCACCGGCCCCAAACTCACCTCCGAAATCGCCTTCCTCCTCTTCGGAATTGCTTTCGCCTTGTTGTATCTGTGGGGAACCGCCGATGGCGCCCCGCAATCCGTCATCCTCCTTTCTCTCTTTGGACCCTCCCCGCAGCGATCCACGGACCACCTTCGCAACCAGTACGAACATCAGATCCGTGAGGCGGCCCGGCAGGAAGAGCGCAACCGCCTCGCCCGCGACCTGCACGACTCCGTGAAGCAACAGATCTACGCCATCCAGACCGCCGCCGCCACTGCTGAGGTCCGCATCGAGAACGACGCCGAAGGAGCCCGGCAGGCCCTCAGCAGCATCCGCAACGCCGCTCGCGAAGCGAGTACAGAAATGCAGGCAATGCTCGATCAACTGCGCGCGGCGCCGCTCGAAAACGCCGGACTCATCTCCGCCATCCGCCAACAGTGCGAAGCCACCGGCTTCCGCACGGGCGCCAGCGTGCAATGCTCCTTTGGCGAACTGCCGCCCTCTCGCGAGTTTCCTCCCGGCGCGCAGGAAGCCTTGCTCCGGGTCACGCAGGAGGCCTTGGCCAACACAGCCCGCCATGCCCGCGCAAAAAATGTCTCGCTGTCCCTCACCTCCGGCGCCGGATTCGTCCAGTTGCAGGTTCGCGATGACGGCGCGGGCTTCGACACCCTCGCGCCAAATCAGAGGGGCGGCCAGGGGCTCTCCAACATCCGCGCTCGCGCCGAAGAATTCGGCGGCGCCTTCGACATCGAAAGCTCCCCCGGCATGGGAACCCGCGTTAGTTTCTCCATCCCCTACGCACCTGCCGAACCAGCGTCCACCTATGCACGCCGTGCGATTCTCTACGCGGCAGCGCTCGTCACCCTCATCGCGGTGATGTATTTCCGGCGCGCCAGCCCGGGGCTTACCGCTCTCACCGTCATGTTCCTGATCGGAACCGCTCGCAACGCAGTAGCATGGAACAGAGTCCGATGAAACCAATCACCATCGTCCTGGTGGATGACCATCGCGTCGTCACCGCGAGCCTTAAGGCCTATCTCGAATCCTTCCCTGAATTCCGCATCGCGGGCATCGCGGCCTCCGGCGAGGAACTGCTCCAGCACGTCGCCGCATGGAACCCGCAAGTGATCCTACAGGACCTCCTGATGCCCGGCGGAATGGACGGAATTGAAGCCATTCGCCGTGTACAGGAGCGGGTGCCCGCGGTGAAGGTGATCGCACTCACCGCATCCACGGACGAGGCCCGCATGATGGGGGCCCTCCGCGCCGGTGCCGCCGGCTACGTGCGCAAAGATGCCGAGCCCGAGATCCTCCTCGCCGCTGTCCGTGCCGTCGCCGCCGGACGCACTTACATTGATCCCTCAGTCGGCCGAGTGCTCCTCAACGCCACCGGCCATGGCAACCACGAAACGCTAAGTCCCCGCGAAACCGAAGCACTCCGCCGCATCGCCCTCGGGCTCTCCAACAAGGAGATCGCCTCCGCCCTTAACATCAGCGAGGAAACGGTCAAGACGCACGTCGCCAGCCTCTTCACCAAGCTGCAGGTAGAAAACCGCGCCCAGGCGATTGTGCAGGCTCTCAAGCGCCACCTGATCGACATCGACGAACTCAACTAGCGCGATCACGAAGAAATACGATTTATTTTTCTCCTAATTTCAACTCCTTTCCCACAAACCCACCCTGGCCAGACGAACCCGCCTGCTACCCTCGAACCAGAAATCAATCTCGCGCCCCGTAGGGTCGCCCTTAGAAAGAAGTCATCCCTATGTTCATCGAAGCCGTCGTCGTCTGCGACCGTTACCACGATTTCCTCGCGGAAACCTTGCCCCACAATCGCCTCCTCTTCGACAAGATGGTCGTCGTTACCTCTCACGAAGACAAAGCCACTCGCCGCCTTTGCGAAT
Source organism: Acidobacteriota bacterium (assembly GCA_018268935.1). Lineage (GTDB taxonomy): Bacteria > Acidobacteriota > Terriglobia > Bryobacterales > Bryobacteraceae > CADEFT01. Next base: position 26,801 of record JAFDVS010000089.1, read on the forward strand.
ACTGGAACGTGGAGTGCGTGCCCACAGACCGTCTGCAATCCCGCAAGGGCCAATTCTGCAAAGGCGCCGGTATCAACGACGGCCTCGCCCGCCTCAGCCTCAATGGTTGGGCCGTCCACATGGACGCCGATATCATGCTGCCGCCGCTCACCCGGCAGATCCTCAGTCAGGCTGACCTCGACCCATCCTTCATCTACGGCCTCGACCGGCACATGGTCCCGTCCTACGGCGATTGGCGTAAATTTATGTCAACCCCCGGCCTCCAGCAGGAAGCCAAAGTCTTCTGCCACACCCGCCATTTCGAAATCGGCGTGCGCGTCATTCCGGAATGTTTTCAGGGCTACGTCCCCATCGGCTTCTTCCAGTTGTGGCATCCGCAGACCAGCGGTGTCCGAAGCTACCCCGAACAACACACCAATGCAGCCCGCGGCGATGTCCTGTTCGCCATTCAGTGGCCGCGCGCCAAACGCGCCCTCATCCCGGAAGTGATCTGCTATCACCTCGAATCGGAAAAAGCACCCATGGGCGCTAATTGGAACGGCCGCGCCACCAAACGCTTCGGCGCCGAATCCCAGCGCGAGGAAAACTACGAATTCGAATGGTGACCGATCACCGGCTCACAAACCGGTTCCCTTTCAACCAGAAACGCAACGGCCAGTCGGCAGCCTTGCGGATCCCGATTCGCGGTCCTTCAGCAATCGGGTGCTCCGCTGGGCTGCCGTCGTCCTCCACCGTGAAATCGCCTTCAGTCACATCGGCGCCGTTCAACCGCAGATCGATCCCCATCGCCAGGGTCAGTTTTCCCGGGCCCGACGCCAGCGCTTCCAATCGCTCCACGCCACGCCGCCGGCGCATCAGGGCAATCCCACGCAACGGCTCCAAAGCCCGAATCAGCACGCATCCCGGAGACCCTTCCGCCTCCGCCACGATGTTCAGGCAGTAATACATCCCATAGATGAAGTACACATAGGCATGCCCCGGCTCGCCGAAGATCACCTTCGTCCGCGGAGTCAGTCCGCGCGAGGCGTGCGCCGCCGCATCGTGCATCCCGACATAGGCCTCGGTTTCCACAATCCGCCCCGCCGCCGATCCGTGCACAACCACCTTCCCCAACAGATCGCGTGCCACCTCCACAGTAGGACGATCATAAAAACTCCGCGGCAGGATCATACGATAATCTAGGAGATTACCATGCGCCTGTTCGTTGGCCTCGATCTGCCGGACAACATTAAATCGAATCTCGGCAAACTCGTCGATGCCCTTCGTCCAACCGCGAAAATGCGCTGGAGCCCCGTAGCCAACCTCCACATCACCACCAAATTCATCGGCGAATGGCCGGAGGCCCGTCTCCCCGAAATGAAAGCCGCCTTGAACGAGATCAAAGGCATTCCTCCCTTCACCATCGACATCCGTGGACTCGGCTGGTTCCCCAACCCCCATCGCCCGCGCGTGTTCTGGGCCGCGGTGCGCGCGCCGGAGCAACTCGTCGAACTTGCCGCTGCAACCGAAGCGGCCGCCTTCTCGCTCGGAGTCGCCCGCGAAACGCGCGCCTACTCCCCGCATCTCACCCTGGCCCGCATGCCCGAACCAGCCCTTGATCTCGCCGCCATGCGCCGCGCCGTCGCCGCCCTCCCGTCCGACGATTTCGGAGCCTTCGATGCCACGGCTTTTCATCTGTATTTGAGTAAGATGGGTCCGGGAGGATCTGTCTACTCGAAGCTAGCCACCTTCCCTTTGGAATAACCATGAAGCCCTTGATCGCCATCGCCGCCGCCTACCTCATCGGAGGGATTCCGTTCGGTTACCTGCTGGTCCGCTGGACCACGGGTAAGGACGTTCGGGACTTGGGCAGCGGCAACATCGGCGCCACCAATGTGTGGCGCAGCACCAGCCGGGCCGTTGGCCTCGCCACACTCCTGCTCGATATCCTCAAAGGCTTCGCTGCCGTGTGGCTGGCCGCCTGGCTCACCGATCACGACGTCACATGGATGAGTGCCGCGGCCGTAGCCGTCATCCTCGGCCACGCCTTTCCGGCAATGCTCGGCTTCCAGGGCGGCAAGGCCGTCGCGTCCTTCGTCGGCGCATTCCTGTTTCTTGCGCCCCTGCCCTTGCTCGCCACTACAATCTTCTTCGTCGTCACCGTGGCCGTTAGCCGCTATATCTCCCTCGGCTCCATCCTTGGAGCCGCCACGTTCCCCCTCGCCGTCTACCTCATCCAGCATCCGCCCGCTCCGGTCCTGCTGGCCGCGCTGTTCGGTGGAGTGTTCATCATCTGGCGTCACAAATCGAACATTGCCCGCCTCCGCGCCGGTAATGAAAACGTCTTCCGGCTCAAAGGAGCCCGCGCTTGAAGCGCCTCGCCATCGTCGGCGGTGGCAGTTGGGGAACCGCGCTCGCCGTAGCGCTCAGCAGCCGCTCCCAGCAGGTCCGCCTCTGGATCTACGAATCGGATCTTGCCGGGCGCATGACCGCCTCCCGAGAGAACGACATCTTTCTCCCCGGCGTCCAACTGCCCGCAAACATCATCCCCTCGTGCCACCTGGAAGAAGTGCTCGAAACCCCGGACATCGTCCTCAGCGTCATGCCGAGCCACCACGTCCGCGGGCTCGCCACCCGAATGGCTCCGCTGCTCCACCCGCAGACACCCCTGGTCAGCGCCACGAAAGGTATTGAAAACCACACTTTGCAGCGCACCTCGGAGGTTCTGGCGGATGTTCTGGGAGGCCCGGAGAGGATCGCCGTCCTCAGCGGCCCCACCTTCGCCCGGGAGATCGCCCAGGGCAAACCGGCCGCCGTCGTCATCGCCTCCACCAACTCTTCTCTCGCCACCGACATCCAGTCTGCCTTCTGCACCCCCACACTCCGCCTCTATACCAACGCCGACCCGATCGGGGTCGAGGTCGGCGCCTCGTTAAAAAACGTAATCGCCATCGCCGCCGGCGTCTGTGACGGCCTTCAATTGGGTTCCAACGCCACCGCCGCCCTCATCACCAGAGGCCTTGCCGAAATCACCCGTCTAGCCATCGCAATGGGTGGCAAACCATTGACATTAATGGGACTTGCAGGTCTCGGCGATCTCGTCCTCACCTGCACCGGCCAGCTCAGCCGCAATCGCACTCTGGGCCAGAATCTGGCCGCTGGAAAGCCGCTCGCCGAACTCCTCGCCTCCTCCCGCATGGTCGCCGAAGGCGTCCAAACCACCTACGCCGCCCTCGACCTGGGCCGCAAGTTTCAGGTCGATCTGCCGATTATCGCCCAAGTGGGCGCCATCCTGAACGGAGAGAAATCGCTTTTCGTGGCCCTCCGGGACCTCATGGATCGCTCCCTCAAAGGCGAGTAAACATGGGTGAAACCCAACCGCAACCTTCCTCATTAACTGGTGTTCAAGAAAGTGTGACGGCGGCCCTGGGTTTGGAGCGAGATGCCGAACTGATGCTCCGGGTCCGCGACGGCTGCACGGCGAGCTTCCAGTTGCTGTTGGAACGCCACCGTGGGCCGGTGGTTCATTTTTTGTACCGTATGGTGCAGAATCAGGCCGTCGCCGAAGAGCTTGCACAGGATGTGTTCCTCCGCGTCTATCGTTCTAGAGCCACCTATGAGCCTTCGGCCAAATTCACAACCTGGCTGTTTCGGATTGCGACCCACAGGGCGCTCAACTTCATCCGCGACGGCCGCCACGAAAAGGGCCATCAGAGCCTGGATGACGAAATTGGCGACGGCATGGCCCGGCAGGTGGAAGACAAATCCTCCACCGTCGAGCAAAACATGCTGAAGGAAGTCCGGCTGCAGGAGGTACGCAATGCCATCGAGGCTCTGCCCGCCAAACAGAAGGCGGCAGTCTTGATGCATAAGTACCAGGAACTGGACTACTCCCAGATCGCGGGTGCGCTCGAATGCTCGGAATCGGCGGTCAAATCGCTCCTCTTCCGGGCCTACGAATCGCTGCGGGCGCGCTTGGCGCACCTCGATGCCACTGGGACCAAAGAAAGTTAGCGGGGAAGGAGGGAGACAATGGCGGAACCAAACCGGAAACAATACTACAATAGACAATTCCAGATGAACCACTGCCCGCTGGCCTCCGGCGAAGAAAATGTGGATATCCTGCTCGATTATTGCAATCGTACGCTCGATCCCGCGCTGGTGGATATCTTCGAAAAACACATGGAAGTCTGCTCGGCTTGCCGCGCGTTCTCTGAGTCGCAGATGGCCGTGTGGGATGCGCTCGACGCCTTTGAGGCACTGCCCGTCTCACCGGATTTCGACCACAAGCTGATGGCCCGCATCGCCCGCGAAGAGGAATCCCCCTGGCGCCGCATGTGGAACAAGATGACCGCCGGCGGCACTGCCATCTGGCGTCCGCTGGTTCCCGTCGCCGCCGCACTGGTTTTGGCCGTCGGTCTCTGGATGCGCAACTCCGGCCCCGAGGCGGCCACCGTCGCCGACAGCCAACTCGATGCAGAACAGGTGGAAACCGCCCTCCAGGATATGGAAATGCTGCGCCAGTTGACCATCAATGAGCCTGCCACGCAGCAGAAAATGTAGAGACTTCGCCATGGCGCCCCGTTGGTTCGCTTTCGCCGCGCTCCTCCTCTTCCTGGCGCCTCATCCTTCCGAGGCCCAGGCGAAGAAGGGCGCGATTCTCAAAAACAAGGCTGCCCGCAAAGCCCGCGTCGTTGAGCGCTTCAACAAGCTCTCCGACCAGGATCGCGAGCGCGTCCTCAAAAACCTCCCCGAGGAGCGCCGCAAGCAGATCGAGCAGAATCGCGAACGCTACAACAAGCTCTCCGACGAACAGAAAAAGAAGCTCGAACGCCAGTACGGCAACTTCGCCGAGATGCCCGCCGAGCAGCAACAGGCCACACGCTCCGCCTTCCGCCAGATGGGTCAGATGCCCATCGATCGCCGCCAGGCCATGCAGCGCGAACTCCGCAAGCTCCGCCAGATGGAGCCAGCCGCCCGAAAAGAGCGCATGGAGAGCGACGCCTACAAAGGCGCCTTCTCCGCCGACGAACAAAAAGTCATCGAACGCCTCAGCGTTTTGGTTCCCCAGCAGTAAACAACGGCAGCCCGCGCCGCCGCTCGCCCTTGAACGAGAACCAGGCATTGGCCAGCGCCGGAGCAACCAGCGTGATCCCCGCTTCTCCCGCTCCCGTCGGCGCCACCTCCCGCCGGTCCACCAACTGCACCTCGATCTCCGGCAGATCCGCCATCCGAGGCAACCGGTACCGGCTCAGCCGCAACGACAACACCTGCCGCCGGTCATGCCGCACCGATTCAAACAGCGCTCCGCCCATGCCCTGAATCAGCGCCCCGGTCAACTGATTCCGCAGATTGTCGGGGTTCAGCACCGCGCCGCAGTCAAACAGCAGCAGCAATCGCCGCACGCGAATGGGTTCTTCCACTTCCGCAAACAAAGCAAGCCGCGCATCTTTCTCGATTGTGCACGCCACCCCCATGCCGCGCCGCCCTTTTTCCCATCCAAACCGCCGAGCCCCTGCTTCCACCACGTGCCGCAGCCGCGTATCTTCGATGTGCCGCAGCCGGTATTCCACGGGATCCGACCCCGTCAGGTGCGCCACTTCATCCATGTGCGATTCCCGCGCGAATGTATTCGCCACCGCCGCCAGTGACCGGTAGCTCCCCTGACGGAGCGGGGAATCCGACTTATGAAACCCGCAGTAGGAGTTAGCAATCGCGTAAGGGACGGCGAGCCCCGACGCCCCCGAATTGTAATTGTGAAAATCCCAACCCACGACGCGTTGCGACGCATCCAGAGCCGTCTTCACATCCACCACCGCCGCCGGCCGGAAATACCCGGCCAGAAACTCATCCTCCCGCGACCAGGCCAGCCGCACCGGCTTTCCCACCGCCCGAGCCAGCGCCGCCGCCTCCAGTTCGCATTCGCCCCGATGCCTCGATCCAAACCCGGCGCCAATGTTCGAAACAATGAGCCGCACGTTGTTCACCGGGATGCGAAACGCCTCGGCCAACTCCCGCCGCACCACTTGCGGCGCCTGCGTGCCGCAATGCACCGTCAGCTTGTCCCCATCCCACTCGGCAATCGCCGAACGGCAATCCAGCGCCACATGCGCGATGTACTCAGCCGTGTACGTCGCCTCATGCCGCCTCACTGCCCCCTTCATCGCCTCCACCACCGAGCCCTGTTCCAGCACGGCTGGATATCGCGACCCGCGCACGAACACCGGCGCCTCCGCCGTCTTACGCAGATGCGCAAACACCTCGGCCTGCGCCGGCAACGGTGTCTCCTTCCACTCCGCCTTCAGCAGCCGCAAAGCCTCGGAAGCAGTCCGGTCGTCCCCCGCCACCACCCCGGCCAGCGTCCCATTCCGAACCACTCGAACACCGGTAACCTTCTCCGCCGCCGATCCATCCGCTTTCACCAGCGCAGCATGATGGGAAGGCGCACGAAGCACCTTGCCATGCAGCATGCCCTCCACCCGAACATCCGCTCCGTACTTCTGGCGCCCGGTGACGATATCGCGCCCACTCACCGGCGGTAGAGAAGTCCCCAGCACCTTCCAATCCTTCGGCGCGGTCAACGTCACCGAGGCAGCCACGGTGCGCTGCATGGACTCCGCATGGAACCCCGCTTCCCGCAACGCCGCGGCAGCCATCCGCACCGCCGGCACAGTCTGCGGAGTGGTCAGGCTCGCCCAAGTCCCACCGTCATCCGGAGTCACCGCCGTATCGCAAGTCTGCACCCGAACCTTCTCCGGCGTCAGCCGCAGTTCCTCGGCCGCGGCCTGTGTCAGCAACGTGCGCAGCCCCTGCCCGATATCCACCTTACCCGTCAGCACGGTCACCACGCCCGTCGGCGCGACATGCAGCCGCAGTCCGATCCGTTCCGGCTGCTGGGCATCCGCATCCTGTGCCGAAACCACATACAACACACCTGCGCCCAGAAGAGCCAACAACTCGCGCCGCGTCCATTCGAACTGGTGTGCCGAAGGAGCGAAGATCTCGAACCGGTCCGGCTCCAGATCCATCGTCTCGATCTTGTACCGCGTCTTGATGTCCATCAGCGTTTCCCCACACCCGCGGCCATTCGCACCGCTTCCACGATTCGCGGATACGTCCCACAGCGGCAGATATTGCCATTCAGCTCCCGCCGGATTTCCGCCTCAGCGGGCTTTGGTACCCGCCGCAGCAAGGCCTCCGCCGCCATCAGAAACCCTGGAGTACAGTACCCGCACTGAAAAGCCGATTTCTCCAGAAACGCCGCCTGCAGCGGATGCAGCCGCCCCTCGCGCTCCAGCCCCTCCACCGTCTCCACTTTCTTCCCCGCTACTGACTCCGCGGCAGCCAGGCAACTTCGCACAGCCTTCCCTTCCACCAGCACCGTGCATGCACCGCACTGCCCTTCCCCGCACCCATACTTCGCACCCGTCAAATCCAATTGATCCCGCAGCACATCGAGCAGCGTGATTCCCTGCCCCACCACGATGGAGCGCTTCGCCCCATTCACAACAACAGAAACCGGATTGTTCATAGCTTCCTCGCCTCCCCTAAGCGAACGCCGAATCCCCCGTCCGCTTCGCCAAATCCTTCAACAACCCGCGATGCTCAGCCAGCACCTTCTTCATCGCCGCCACCCCCGCCAGATTCCGAGTCTCCCCCGGATCGCTCGCCAAATCGAAAAGCTGCTCTGGATTCTTCCCGCTGTTAAACAAAACGTACTTGAACCGGTGCGTCCGGATCATCCGCCCTTCCCGCGACGCATCCCCATACCGCAATTGCGAACTCACCATCGTCCGCTTCCCACTCAACAAACTCACCCCCGTACACGATTCCGGCGTCTTCACCGAAGCCAGCTCACAAAACGTCGGCATCAGATCTTCCAGCGACGCCAGCCCCGGATTCATCTTCCGTTTCGGAATCCGCTGCCCGGCCAATATCAACGGCACCCGCGCCGATTCCTCATAGAACGAAGCCTTCTGCACCCACCGGTGCCCGCCAGTCCCCTCCCCATGATCGGAGCAGAACGCAATCACCGTGTCTGCCCGCCACGTATCCTTCCCCAACACATCCAGCAACCGGCCCACTTGTCTGTCCACATCCTCCACCATCCGGTAATAATCATGCAGGTAGTGCCGAAACTCCTCTTCCCGCCAGGACGAAGCAATCCCCACCGCCTGCGACATCAGATCGTACCCTTGTTGCCGGTGATACTGAATCGCCTCCGGCTCGTTCGGATCCACCGCCAGATTCTTCGGCGCGTCCGGATACGACGCCAACCCGGGATGCTCGCGGGTTCCCTTGTGCTGCCGGATCCAATCGCAAATATCATGCGGGTTCATGAACGAAGCCACCAGGAAAAACGGATCGTTCGGCATCTTCCCCAGCCAATCCACGCACGCATCCGCCAGCGGCGAATCCATGTTCTTCCCCAAGGCGCTGCCGCCCACAATCTTCGTGAATCCCGTCATCCCATCAAACGACTTCGGCAGATGCCATTTCCCGCCGTAAGCCGTGTTGTAGCCGGCCTTCGAAAACACCTCGCCCAAAGTCGGCAATCCTTCGCGAATCGGCTTGCCGTTCTCCATCACTCCAGCCGCATGCGGCAGCACGCCCGTGAAAACACTACTCCGCGACGGCGAACAAACCGGATATGCACAGTACGCCCGCGTGTAGCGTGTCCCCGCCGCGGCAAGGCGATCCATCGACGGTGTCTTCACCCACTTGTTTCCCGCGCACGACAACGCATCGCGCGTCTGCTGATCCGTCATGATCAGCACGATGTTCGGCGGCTTGGCCCCGCGCAAAACCGCCGGAGCCGCAGCCGCCGTCAAAAAGCCACGTCGCGTTACGCCCATAGATCTACCTCGCAAAGGTCACACGGAATCCCGTCGTAATGATCAGATCGTTCGTCTTCCGCCCTTGCACCGGATTGCTCAAGTAGCGGTTGGAGAAGCTCAACTGCCACGCCAGCCACTTGTTCAAAGTCGTGGCCTGGCTCAAGTCAAAGTTGATACGGTACTCGCCCTGCTCGGTCAAATTCGGATAGAACACCAACTTCTCCCGCAGCAGGGTACGCCCGGTGATTTTGCGGATGAACTCGTTCCCGATCACAGCTTCACCCGAAGTCCTGCGAATACCCGTCGAAAAAAACTCTTTGTTCAACGCGCCACCGCCAAACAGATCCAGAACATTGCCGTCCTTCTTGATCGCATGGTAACCGAAACCGGCCGAAGGAACGAAGCGTAGATCCAGCTTCTGGAACTCATCGAATTCCAGATCCGTCGATCCATAAGCATACATCTTTGGCGTCAGGTTCACGTTGTACGAAATGCCGCCGCGCATGGCATTCGCCGTCAACAAACTGTTCCCGGTCACGGTGTTCTTCGAATAGATCGACGTGAATGTCACCGCAATCTTGTCGCGGCTGGTGATACGGCTCGCGTTCGCCGACGAAGTCAACGTCGAAATAATGGAATTGCCGGTCGCCTGCGAGAAACCCAGATCCACGAACCCTGCCCACAAATCCACCAGGCGCGGATTGCGGAAGCGCTCAATCTGCGTCTCATACGCCTGCTGCTCGGTCGCATCGCGGATACCCGTCACCTTGGCCCGATCGGTTTGCACTGTCCCCGTATCTTTGGTCTGCACCGTGAACGATCCGTTGTTCGTGGTCAAAGTCCCGGCCACCGTCTGCCCATCGGTCAGCGTGACAAACACCGTACCGTCCGATTTCACATCGGTAATCGCATCCCACTGCACTTCGACCGTGCCGGCGAACTCAGTCTTCAACGTCAACGACTTCTTGTCCGACTTAATGATGGATCCGGTCAGGCGGTCTCCGTTTTTCAAAACAATCTGATCGGCGCAAAGAGTCCCGGTGGCCAAAGCACTCAGGAGGAAGTAAAAAACAGGTTTCATTCGGTATGACTCAATCAACTTCAGTGAATACGGGCAGTGGGGAGAACCCACATTATCTCAGAGGCATCCTTTCGGGCGCACACAACTTTCGATACCATGTGCGGAAGGCATCTCATGAATCGCAGAGCGTTTCTCCACACCGCACTCGCAGCCACGGCCGCTGCCCAACAGGCCAACGAATGGGGCACTTCGGTTCTCGATATTCACTTGCATCCCCGCCGCGATGGCGCTTCGTCTGTCGATCATCTCACCGGCTCCGGAGTCACCAAAGCCGTCCTGCTGACCCACCTTCGCGCTCAACAGCAGGCCAAGAAGGAGATCGCCGCGCACCCCAGCCGTTTTGCCTGGTTCGCCGCCACCGACCCCACCCAACCCGACGCCGTCAACCTCCTCCGCAAAGCGGTCGAGGAGGGCGCCATCGGCTTCGGTGAAATGAAGAACCACGTCGCCGCCGATTCGAAGGAGATGCGCCGTATCTACGATCTCGCCGCCGAACTCCGTGTCCCGGTCCTCATTCACTTTCAGGAAGTGGAGCACTTCGCCGGTGAAGGCGATTGGAACACTGGCTACCGTCAGTTCGATCAATTGCTCAAGGCCCATAAGAAAACCACCTTCATCGGTCACGCCGATTTCTTCTGGGCCAACATCAGCGCCGATGAGCCTTCAAAGATCGCCTATCCCTCCACCAAAGTGAAACCCGGAGGCCTCACCGACCGCTGGCTTGCCGATCACCCCAATCTCTACGCCGACCTCTCCGCCAATTCCGGTTTCAACGCCCTCACCCGGGACCCCGACTTCACCCGCGGCTTTCTCGCCCGTCACAAAAACAAAATGATGTTTGGCTGCGATTGCAGTTGCAAAGACGGCCGCGGCACAGGTGGCAGCCCCATCCTTCCTCAACTCAAAGGCAAGTGCGTCGCCCGCTCCACATTGCAGGCCCTCAAAGATCTCGCCTCACCCGACCTCTTCCGCAGCATCGTCTGGGACAACGGCACAAAACTGCTCCGGATCAAGGCCTGACCGGCAGCCCCAAAAAAAATTCCAATTTCATGTAGGTGCGGCCTCCACTCCGTCGCTTCCCTGTGTAGACGGGTAATCAAGCCCGCAAAAAAGTACAGGTAGAGAAAGAGGAGAGCATCCCATGTCGGTTAAAACCTACGCCAAGGTCCCAACGGCGAAACAGTTCCAAAGTGACTCCAGCGTGACCTTTGCGGTTCGCAAGAAGGACATCATTCTCACTCACATCGATTGGTTGCTTTCCACGCTGGAAAAAACCCCCGAAAAACGCATCGTCATCCTCTGCGATCTTTTCATGACGTGCAACTTCTGGATCAAGTCCTACCACGAACGCAATCCCAACCTCGACCGTCAACGCTATCCCAGCATCCTTGCCCTCTTCGAATCGGCTGTCAATGCCCTCTCAGCCGCTTGGAGTTGCTCGCATTCCAAAGTCGCCCAGTCATTGCGCGAAATCTACGGACGCGACATGCATACCCACGGTTTCTGCGTCGATCACGGCGAAGGCCGTGCAAAATACTACTCCCCCCTCGAAGCCGCCCAGTATCGCATCCGTTTCAAGGGTGGCTTGGCCTATCAATACAAATGGTGGGAAGACTCGGCCAGTGACAAACTCGTGCCCGCCGACTCCTATAGCTGCTACACAGCCATGTGGCGCAAAGGGGTCAACGGCGACAAAGCAACCTGCACCCCCGGCTACTGCATGTTCGCCATGGATATCGAACGCACCATGTACCTCGGCAAGGCCAACGTCGGCGATATCGGTTCCCACGCCGGCGCATTCCACTCGTCCTTTAACGGCGGTGGACTCCTCACCATGGCCGGCACCATCTATATCATCAACGGCAAGATCGAGGCTGTTCGCAGCGACAGCGGCCATTACCAGCCGAACGAGCAGAACATGGCGTTCTTTCTCCAGGCACTCGCCATGTACGGCGTAAAGATTGAAACCATCGTTCTCTACGGCTGGGACGGCCAGAGCTTGGGCTTCGCCCTCAACTTCCTCAAATCCAAGATGAGTTGGACTGAGTACGAGAGAACCCGCCGCAAGGAACGCGCACATCGCCTCGATGGCGACGACTACCGTGAAATGATCGGCATCCCACGCAAGTTCCCCGACATCAAGCGCGGCCCTGCCTACACCCGTCCCAATCAGAATCCGCCGCCGCAAATGCCGGGCCCCATCGTTCAATCCAATCCCGGCACAGGCGACTTCTACAATCTCGAAGATTAAGTCCGTTCCTACCTCCAAACCCAGAGCCTCGGCATCCCGCATAAGATGGATGCTGAGGCTCACGTGCATTTGACCAATCGTAAAGTCGCTCTGGTAACCGGATCGTCCCGCGGAATCGGCAAGGCCATCGCCTTGCGCTTGGCTCGCGACGGCTGTGCGGTGGCCATCAATTACCGCGAACGCCGTCAGGAGGCGGACCAGGTGGCCGATGCCATCCTGCAACTGGGAGGCGAAACGGCCGTGATCGGTGCGGACCTCGCCCAACCCAGCGATTGCACCGCCCTCGTCGAAGCAACCTGCAGCACGCTCGGCCCCATCGACATCCTCGTCAACAACGCCGGCATCATGCGCCGCGGCGATTTGCTCGATTTCGATTTCGCCGAAATGGCCCCCATGCGCAGCGTCAATGTCGATGGCCTCGTGCACGTCACCCGCGCCGCCGCGTCCATCATGCAACCCCGAGGCTGGGGCCGAATCATCAACCTCACTTCCGTCGCGGCCATCGGCACCGCCATGGCAGGCACCACGTTCTATGCCGCCACCAAAGCCGCCGTCATCGCGCTCACCCGCCGCTTCGCCCTCGACCTCGGCCCTTCCGGTATTACAGTGAATGCCATTGCCCCAGGTTTTATCCTCACCGAGATGGCTGCGGCCAGCGGCCACAACTTCGATGCCGTCGCCCAGAAAGCCATGATGCGCCGCATCGGAAAACCGGAAGATATCGCCGCCACCGCGGCATTCCTCGCCTCCGAAGAGGCAGGCTTCATCACCGCCCAGGTGCTCACCGTCGATGGCGGACGCACCGATTTCATCGCTCATCCCTAGTTCATTGCTTCATCCTGACAAGGAGGGTTTCTTCATGACTACCAGCAGAAGACAGGCCATCCAGGCCACCGCATTCACCGCGCTTTCCTATCAGCGCATTCTCGGCGCCAATGACCGCATCGGCATCGGCTTGATTGGCTGCGGAGACCGCGGCATCAACGCCCTCATGAAGGGCGCCATTCCCTTCAAAGAGCAGACCAACATCGAATTCCGCGCCGCCTGCGACATCTGGAAACAGCATCGCGAAAAGGCTGTCGAAACATCGAAACAGGCCAACGCCGGCGATCCCAAGCCCATGGGCGCTTACCGCGAGTTGCTCTCCATGAAGGAAATCGACGCGGTCATCATCGCCACCCCCGATCACCAGCACTCCACCATGCTCACCGACGCTGTCCGCGCCGGCAAGGATGCCTACGTCGAAAAGCCGCTTGCCATGGAAATGAAGGAACTGCTTCTCGCCGTCGACACGGTTAAGAAATCCGACCGTATTGTGCAAATGGGAACGCAAATTCGTTCGCTGCCCAGTTCCATGGCTGCAAAGAAATTCGTCACCGGCGGAGGCTTGGGTAAAGTATTCAAAGTCGAACAAGAAAGAAATTCCATCAAACCTTACTGGCACGGCCGTGGCAGCCGCGAATTGAAACCCGAAGACACCGATTGGAAAGCATTCCTGTTCAACCGCAAGGACCGGCCCTGGGATCCGCAAATGCACACCGGCTGGTATGGCTACCGCGACTTCTCCCGCGGGCCCCATTCCAACCTCATGGTCCACTTCATCGACTTGGTTCATCACATCACCGGCTGCGGGATGCCCAAGCGCTCCGTCACCCTCGGCGGCTCCTTCCGCTACAAGGATGCCTACAACGCCCCCGATTCCGTCGAAACCATCCTCGAGTACGACGAGTTCCTCGTCCGCTACAGCACCGCTTTCGGAACCGGGGCCGGCAACTACCTCAAGTTCTTCGGCTCCAAGGGAACCCTCGACGCCGCCGGTTGGTCAGGCAAACCCTTCCCAATCCTCACCCAAGGCGCCGAGGAGCCGGTGCCCGAAGGAACCACCATCCCGGAAATGGAGAGCGATGCGCACATGCTCAACTGGCTCAAATGCCTCCGCTCCCGCCAGCAGCCGAATGCCCCAATCGACGCCGGTTACAGCCACTCGGTGGCCGTTATCCTGGCCGATGAAGCAATGATTCGCGGGCGGCGCATGGTGTTTGATCCGGTGAAACGGGTGATACGCGAGGGCTAGCGCTTCATTTTCGTCTTTTTTTCGCAAGCTCCAGGACGAAAAAGGGACGAAAGGTATAGATGGTACGTGGCGGAGTCCCCCAGTACACGGCAACAAAAGTACCGCCCTACTGGTACCCAAAACGTACCATCAAAATCATACCTTCCTCCTATTCTCCTCTCCTTCAGGACTTCCTACTCTTAGGAAGCCCCGCATTGCGCAGCGAGAGGCATACAGGAGGAACGTGAGTGAAACGGCTAGTCGTATTTGGCCTATGGCTATGGTCAGTCAGTGCGAGTTGCTTTGCATCCAGCGTCGAGTTTACGGTCGGAAGCTCCAATGTCCAATTCAGTCTGGTCGGCAATAGCACTCTGCAGGTAACTCTCAGCAGCAACTTGATGACAGCTACGTCGCCCAACGACGTGCTGACGGGCGTTTATTTCACCACTTCTCAGCCCGGCCTTTCCGCTGTTTCCGCCTCAGTGAACAGTGTTCAGAATTTGCTCAACTGCCCCACTTGCACCAACGCCTCCATTGACATCGGGGCAGAATGGGCCTTCCAGAGTGCCGTCAGCGGCATCCTGCCTGCAACAAACGTCAACTTGCTGGGTGCGGCGGACTTCGGAACGCTTGGACTCAATGACCGCTTCGGATCCAACAACCTTTACGGCAGCACTGGAGTCGGTGGAATCGACTTCGGCATCGTAGGCGGTTTGAGCAGCGGGCAATCCGGGTTGACTGGCTCCCCCCTCATTTCGCGCCAGGCGATCTTCGTCTTCAATGCCCCGAACGGCTTCAATCTCAACGGCATAGGATCGGTGGGCTTCCTCTACGGCTATACCTCGTTCGGCGGATACTACGGCATGCTGGATGATTCCGCACCGGAACCACAAACCTGGCTTCTGGCTGGCATCGGGCTGGTGGCGATCGGCTGGATTCGCCGCAAGCAACACCCCTAAGGTAGCTGCGGCGCCGCGACGTAGCCTGTGGGCAGGTCTCCGGTCAATGACCGCAGCCACAGCACGATTCGCTTCTGCTCCGAATCCGTAACCGGGCGTTCCACTTGATGCTCCGCCATTAACTGCACTGCCTTCTCCAGCGTTGGCACTGATCCATCGTGTAAGTAGGGACCCGTCTTCTCTATGTTCCGCAAAGACGGGGCCTTAAAAATGAAGCGGTCCGATTCCTTACCGGTGAGAGCGAACCTCCCCAAATCGGCCCCATTCGGCCAGGGTTTGAACAAGCCCAGCTTCATGAACACCTGCCCGCCCAGATAGGTGCCCCCATGGCACACCACACATCCTGCCTTGTAAAAAGCCAGGAATCCGGCCTGCTCCTCCTTACTGAGTGCAGTCTTGTCCCCCTTGAGGAACCGGTCCCAACGCGATGGGGCCACCAGCTTCCGCTCGAAAGCACCAATTGCTTGCGCCGCGTGGTCCAGCGTCACCGGCTCTGCCTCACCGGGAAACGCCTTGGCGAACAGCGGCGCATAGCCGGGGATCGCCCGTAGCGTCTTCTCTACATCCGCCGCATCCGTCATTGCCATCTCCACCGGATTCATCATAGGCCCCTTGGCCTGCTCTTCCACATCCCTTGCACGCCCATCCCAAAACTGCAGTTTATGGCCGGCGGCGAAGTATACCGAAGGAGCATTCCGCGAGCCCCGCTGCCCGCGGTGTCCGGAAGAAGTGGCCTGCCCATCCACCCCGTAACGGTCCAGCGGATGACAGGAATTGCACGAAATGTCCTTCCCCTTGGAAAGCCTCGTTTCAAAGTAAAGCACCCGGCCGAGAGCGGCTTTCTCCTCGCTATAGGGATTCTCCTTGCTCTCCATGACTTCCGGCGCGGGACTGAAATTGGCGATATATTCCGGGTCGATTCCTTCTGTTTCGAGCGGCGCCTGCCCACAGGAAACCAGCAGCGCACACACCGCGGCCAACGAACGCTTCATGCCTTTACCAAAGCACACGGCCGGCATCCACGGCAAGCTTGACCCTGCCTGTTAGAATGTAACCAATCAAAAAGGATGCAACTCGAGCCCCGCTACAAACACCTGGATCATCTCATCAACGCGTTCGTTGTCGTTTTGATCATCTCCAATCTGGTCGCACCGAAGCTGGTCGCCATCGGCGATCTGCGGCTGAGCGGCGCACAGATTCTCTTCCCCATCACCTACATCTTTGGTGACATCTTCACCGAGGTCTACGGCTACGGCGCCTCCCGCCGGGCCATCTGGACGGGCTTCATTGCCTCGGCCCTGCTCGCTGTCATCGGCATGATCATCGTCGCCCTGCCCGCCGCTCCCGAATGGCACGATCAGGAAGCCTACGCCAAGGTCTTCAATTTCGTTCCCCGCCTGGTGGTCGCGAGCCTCATCGCCTACTGGTGCGGCGAGTTCGCCAATGCCTTTGTCATGGCCCGGCTCAAAGTCATCACCGAAGGAAAAATGCTCTGGGTCCGCACGATCGGGTCTACCGCCGTCGGCCAGATGGTGGACACCGTGGTTGTCATCGTCATCGCGTTCGGTGGCACAGTCGGCATTTCCACTCTCGTCAATCTCATCTTCTCCGGCTACATTGGCAAAGTTGTCTACGAAGCAGCCATGACGCCGGTCACCTACCTTGTGGTGAACGGATTGAAGAAGTCCGAGGGCATCGACGTCTACGACACCAACACCGACTTCAATCCGTTCCACGGAGACAAGTAACGATAACGCTGCCTTCGACGCCACTTCAGGAGTACACTGAGTGTAGCGAAAGGACTTCAGGGTCAATGACAAAAACTGCGGTTTTTGTTCTCTGCCTGTTTGCCTTCCCCGGCCACTCTTTCGCGAAACGGAATTACCGCTTCGATGGGAGCCTCAGCCGAGAGGTCTTGGAAAACTACCTCTCTCGCTCCATCACGATGACAGAGATGTATCGTGCTCCGGGGAATCTCGACGACGACATCCGGATGTTAAAGAACATCGGCGCGAAATTCGCCGGACGCGCCATCTACGTGTGGGGCCGCGAATCGCGCCTCATCGATCCCGAATTCTGGAAGCAAGGCCGTACGATGGTTGACCGGCTGCATCGCGTCGACCCTGACATGGTGCTCCAATCCTGCCTCTTCGAAATCGTCACCGAAGAGGTGAACCAGATCCCCATCCCCGTCTGGGTCTTCGAGCAGTTCCGCCTGCCTCGCGAAGAGCGCAATTTTAACTACCAGCAAATGCTCTTTCCCGATGGCCGCATGGTGAACCATTGGCGCAAGGGCTCTTCCGTCCCCGACATCCGTCAACTCGAAACCAAGATGTGGTTCTACTTCCTGGCCGCTTCGTACATGGACATCGGCATCGAAGCGATCCACGTCGGCCAGCTCGACCTCATGGGCCGCGGCGACCCCGAATACCGCAACTGGTTCGACCTGCTCGAACGCATCCGTGGCTACGCTAAGAACAAAGCGCGCCGCCATTACGTGATTCTCGACGCCCATGTCCCCAAGGGCGGCCCGGTGGTGGATGGAAAGCTTCTGCTTGATTTCCATTCTTTCCCACTCCGTCCCAAAGAAGTTCCCGGTCAGCCGCTGAAGGCGGTGCTCGAGGTCGGTTATTCCGACGGGCTCTACCTTCGCTCCCGTGGTGGCATCGCCCCCAGCGGCTGGAAATGTGAACACCTGCCCTACCTCGTCGAGTTCGATAACTTCGGAGGCACGCGAAATCCCGGCCAAGCCTCCCAAGTCGAAAAGCCCTCCATTTTCACCTGGGGCTACGACGAAATCACCTGGCTTTCCCATCAGCCCGAAACGTATCGCAACGAATGGTTGCGCTACGCCTGGAACTGGCTGAAAGAACACGACCACGACGGCTTCCTCGAAATGCCCGGAGGCCGCATGATTACCAACGGCCCGCCCGACCCCAACGGCGGCGGCAAGTTGCGCTGGTATTTCGCCAACACCAGGAGCGCGGCGTTTCCCCAAGGATTCTCCCAGGAGGAAACCATTAAGGCCATCTGGCGCGCGGACAATAAGTCACGCAGAAAATGAGTTTTTTTATTTTGCTTCAGGAGTCTTATATGATATTTCGATCCCTGTTACGGCTGGCGGCCCTGTGCTTCGCCACCAGCCTGATCTATGCCCAAGTCGAACAAGGAGGCATCTCCGGTACGGTCATCGACCCGAGTGGTTCCTCCATTCCCAAGGCCAAGGTAACGGCCACCAATCAAGCCACCGGCGTCGCCGCAGTGGTCGAAACCACCGACAGCGGCAACTATAAGATCCCCTACCTCGCCGCCGGCAAATACAACCTCAGCGTCGAAATGCAGGGCTTCTCCACCAACAAGGTTTCCGACATCCCCGTCCTCGTCGGACAAATCGCCACCATCGACGTCACTCTGCGCCCTGGCAGTGTGCACGAAGAGATCACCGTCACTTCCAGCGCGGTCATGGTGGACCAGGTGAGTTCTTCGCTCGGCTATGTCACCGGCGCCAAACAGATCATCGAACTTCCCACTGGACGCAGCCCCTACTCGCTGCTCACTCTGTCCCCCGGAGTCATCGCCGCCGGCAACACAGGAACGGGCCCCATCGTCAGTGGCGGCCGCTCCAACACCAACGCCATTCTCTTCGATGGCCAGGATACGCGAAACAACTCCACTCTCGACAATGCCTATACTCCCCCGCAGGAAGCCGTCCAGGAAGTGCGCTTCGTCACCAACAGCTTCTCCGCCGAATATGGCCGGTCGGCCGGCGGCGTAGTGGTGGCCGCGGGCCGCTCCGGAGCCAATGAACTCCATGGCAGCGCTTACGATTACCTCCGCAATGACAAGCTCAATGCCAATAGCTGGGCCAACAATCGGAACAACGTCGCCAAAGGCCGCCAACGCCGCAACGAATACGGTTTCACCCTCTCCGGCCCCGTTTACCTGCCCAAAGTCTATGACGGCCGCAACAAAACTTTCTTCTTCTTCAACTGGGAGCAGGTGAACGACCATGGCGTACAAACACCAACCGCCAACGTCCCCACCGCGCTGCAGAAAACAGGCGACTTCTCGCAGACCTTCACTGCCACCAACGCCCTGATTCGCGTCTTCGATCCCCTCACTACCGTCTCCGACCCCACCACCGGCAGCCGCTACAGCCGCAGTGTCTTCCCCGGCAACATCGTCCCCGCCAGCCGCTTCGACCCCATCACCCGCAAGCTGCTCGCCTACTACCCCGAGCCCACGCTCCCCAATTCCCCCACGGTGAACGTCAACTGGTCCGCCAACTTCGCCCAAATCGTAAAGACTGACCGCTACTTCGTCCGCGGCGACCAGAACTTCGGCAACAAGAACAAACTGTTCTTCCGCTACGGCTATCAAACTACACCACGCACCAGCCCCTACACCAACATCGCCTTCCCCGGAGAAGGAACCAACGGCGGCGGCAATCAGCAATCCATCTCGCAAAGCATGGCCCTCAGCGATACGCACACTTTCACCCCCAACCTGTTCGGCGAATTCCGCGCCGGGTATACCCGCTCCGTCATCAAATTGACTCCGCTCAGTGTCGGCTTCGACATCACCACGCTCGGCCTGCCGTCTTACCTCAAGGCGGCGTCCGCTGATGCGCTCTTCCCTCGCTTCAGTCTAGGCTCGGATTTCACTGCCCTCGGCCCCGACCGTGCCTCGCACAACATCGATGCCGAAACCACACCCGAGTTTCAGGCCCACTTCACCTGGCTTAAGGGCTCTCATGCCGTTAAGACCGGACTTGATATCCTCATCTGCCAGTTCAACACGTTCCGCCCCGACTACCCATCGGGATTCTTCACCTTTGCACGAGCCTACACACAAGGCCCCGATCCCGCGCTCGCTTCGGCCACCGCCGGCTACTCGCTGGCCAGTATGCTGCTCGGCGCGCCAGAAAGCGGCCAGTTCACCATCGGCCCTTCGCTCGCACTCGCTCAACCCAGCTTCAACTGGTATCTCCAGGACGACTACAAAGTCACCCGCAAGCTGACCCTCAACCTCGGCATGCGCTTCGAATACCAGACCCCGTTCAAGGAGCGCTACAACCAGATCGCCTTCTTCGACGCCGCTCAGATTGAGCCCACAACAGGACAGCGCGGTGTTCTCACCATGACCAGCGCCAACAATCGCTATCCCAGCGATCCCAACTACAACTGGGCCCCGCGCGTCGGTCTCGCCTATACATTCATGACCAACACCGTATTCCGCGCCGGATACGGCATCTTCTATGCCCCCGGCAGCGGCGGCGTCGGCTCCAGCCCCGGCGATCTCGGCAGCGGCTCCTCGGTCAGCACCAGCACCTTCTTCGGCCAGCCTGTTGCCGCACCCAACACGCCGGTGCCCGGCTCTTCATTGGCCGACCCATTCGTCGGCGGCCTGCGCCCCTATCCCAACAGCCTCGTCGGCAGCGGCGTCGGCGCCATTTGGCGCGATTGGCGCACGCCCATGAACCAGATGTGGAATGCCAACATCCAGCGCGGAGTCGGCAAAAACATGCTGTTCGAAGTGGCCTACATCGGTAGCCGCGGCCAGCGCATTTGGAACAACTACAATCGCAACGCCACCAACCCCACGTACCTCTCCATGGGCACGGCGCTCAACAACCTGGTGACCAACCCCTTCTACGGAAAAATCTCCATCGGCACCCTCAGCGCGGCCACCGTGCGGCAAGGCGGCCTGCTGGTCCCCTATCCGCACTATACGGGCGTCAGCCAGATCCGCGCCTCCATCGGTGATTCCATCTACCACGGCTTCACCCTCCGCGCCGAACGCTCCTTCGATCACGGCCTTATGTTCCAGGCCTCCTTCACCGGCGCCAAGCTCATCGACAACGTCAATGAGCGCTTCCTCGGCGGCACCAACTACATCAATCCCTACGACCTGAACATGTCCCGCTCCATCTCCGCCGCCGACGTCAACAAACGCTTCGTCGCCAATTACATCTACGAACTCCCCATCGGCCACGGCAAGACTCACCTGTCGAAAGGCATCGTCGGATGGATCCTCGGCAACTGGCAGTCGAGCGGCATCCTCTCCGCGCAAACCGGCAACCCGCTTTCCATCACTCCGGCCTGCAGTTTCCCCGGCGTGAGTGGACTCGGTTGCTACGCCGTGAAGCTCCGCGACGGCAGTATTCCCGCCAATGAGCGCAACATGGATCGCTGGTTCGACACCACGGCCTATGTCAATCCACCTGCCTATTCCTTCGGCGCCGGCGCGCGCACTGAGCCCAATCTTCGCAACCCCGGAACTTTCGCCTTCGACTCCGTCATGAGCCGCTGGCAGCCAATTCGCGAACGCATGCGCCTGCAATACCGCGCCGAGTTCTACAACCTCTTCAATCACCCGAACCTCGGTGCTCCTACCACAGGCATTACCTCGTCTACCTTCGGCCGCATCACCTCCAAAGCGGGAAACCGCACCATGGCAATGGCCCTGCGCCTGGAGTTCTGACGTGAGACGAATCATCCTTCCGCTCATCCTCGCCTGCCTCGCGCAGGCGGCAGACGTCGATCCCAGCACCATCGACAAAAAGGTGCTCCTCGGCTATCAGGGCTGGTTCGCCTGCGCCTCCGATGACGCCGGCCGTTGGGTCCACTGGTTTCGCGGCGTCCCCACGCTCGATGCCCTCACCGTCGACATGTACCCCGACGTGAGCGAACTGGAACCCGACGAGCAATGCCCGGTCCCCAACATGACCATCGGAGAAAAGCCCGCCTATCTCTTCTCCTCCCGTAACGCCAAAACGGTCAACCGCCACTTCCGCTGGATGAAGGACTACGGTCTCGACGGTGTCCTCGTCCAGCGCTTCGTCAACGGTATCCCCGGTAAGCAGCGTGAGGGCGATGTCGTGCTCAGGAACATCATGGCGGCCGCGCGCGAGCACGGACGAGCATTCGCCATCGAGTACGACATCTCCGGAGGCAACCCCGACACCTTCGTCCAAACCCTGAAGGACGACTGGATCTACCTCGTCGAGAAGATGAAAATTACCGAACATCCCATGTACCTCCATCACAACGGCAAGCCCGTTGTGTCCATCTGGGGCATGGGGCTCGATGACGGACCGGGCCATCCGCCCGCGGAAGCACAAGTCGCCAAAGAGCTGATCACATGGTTCAAAGAGCGTGTCACCTACATGGGTGGCACGCCCTCCCGCTGGGGCACGCTCACCAACGACTCGAAGAAAACCGAAGACTGGGGCGAAACCTACGCCATGATGGACATCGTCCAACCCTGGACCGTAGGCCGCTATTCCACCCTCGACCTTGCAGACAGGTGGAAGGACAACATGCTTGTCCCCGACCTCAAGAAAACCGCCGCCAACAACCAGATCTACATGCCGGTCATCTTCCCCGGCTTCTCCTGGAACAACCTGAAGCAGAACGACCGGCCCAACCAGATCCCACGTCTTGGCGGTGAATTCCTCTGGCGGCAGGCCTACAACGCAAAAACCGCCGGCGCCACCGTCCTCAAAATCGCCATGTTCGATGAAGTGGACGAAGGCACGGCAGTCTTCAAACTCGCCTCTAAGCGCTCCGACGCGCCCGATCAGGGTTTTTGGCTCACTCTAGACGCCGACGGCCACGATCTCCCCAGCGACTGGTATCTCCGTCTCGCCGGAGCCATCACCCGCATGTTTCACGGCGAACTGGAGCCAACCCCGAAGCTACCAAATGATTAGAACGTTTGCCGGCTGCGGCGGATCCGATAATCCTCCACGGCCGGCATCCGGATAATCCGGCACATCTCATACATCCGCGACCGCGCGCGCATCCCGATGCGCTCCGCCAGCGTCGACTTCACGCCCATCGCCGAAGCCGCGCGTTCCGTGATCCCCATCCCCGCATCCTGATCAATCAGGTTCGTCGTCGCAATCGTCGCCTTCCGGTTGTTGCAGCGATAAGTAATGATCGACGTCACCGTGTCTTCCACCCAATCCGTCACCCGGTGCGCTCCTAGATCATCGAGTAACAGCACTTCGGCATCCAGCGCAATCCGATACGCCTCCCGATCGCTCGACCCCGAGTTCGGGTCATACCCCGACCGGATCCGCTCCAGCAGATTCTGATAGTCGAAGAAAATCCCTTCAAATCCCTTGGCAATCAGCAACCGCAGCGCAGCCACGGCCAAGTGAGTCTTCCCCGTACCCGGATCGCCAATCAGCAGCAACCCCGGCTTCTCCAACCCGGGAAACTCCCGCGCATACGTCCGCACCGTAGTCAGCACTTGACCCAAAGCGCGGTTCGCCGTCGGATTATCCTGCGGCAGCGAAAAGCTATCGAGCGAAGCGTTCTGATACAGCAGGGGAATCTGCGATCGCTCCAGCAGCACCGTCGAGCGTTCCGCCAACGCGCACTGGCATCGCTCAGCGGCAGTAATGCCATCCCGCTCAATGACGCGAAACCCGGTGCCTCCGCAAACAGGACATGTATCGGCCATACCTTACTCTAGTGTGACAAGAACCTGACCCGCCGCGATGCTCGCCCCTTCCTTGGCACTCACGGCCGTGACCTTCCCGTCCTTCGGAGCCTTCATCTCGTTCTGCATCTTCATCGCTTCCACCACCACCAATCCCTGCCCTTCTTCCACCGCATCGCCAGCACTCACCAGCACGCGCACCACTTTCCCTGGCATCGGCGCCACAATATCAGCCCGGCCCTGCCGCCCATGATGCCGCGACCCCGAACTCAGTTCGCGCGGATCTTCCAGTTCAAACTCCAGGATCTGTCCATTCAGATCCACCACATATCCCTTGTGGTTCCGGCTCACCCGCGCTTCCAGGGAACGTGTTCCATCCAGAATCGAATACAACCCCGGCTCAATCTCCGAGATCTGCCAGTTCGGCGGTAATCCCTTCATCGCAGCACCTCCGCATGAAGCGAGGCGCGCCACCGCGACCCCGCAGCCGGCCCAGCCGTCACCGGCTTGCGCTTCGCTTCATGGAAAACCGCAATCGCCTTCGCCGCCGTCATCTCGTCCTCTGTCGGCGCCACCGAACGGCCGGCCCGCGCGAAGAAATCCGGAATGTAGTTGGTGTGAAAACTCCCCGTGCGAAACTCCGAATCCGCCAGCACGCGGTCAAAAAACTCCAGGTTGGTCTTGATGCCGCTAATCCTGTATTCCGAAATCGCCCGCCGCATGCGCTCAATGGCCCGCCCGCGCGACGATGCCCACACCGCCAGTTTCGCCAGCAGCGGATCGTACTCCATCGGCACCGTCATCCCCGCATACACCGCCGAATCGAGCCGTATCCCCGGCCCCGAAGGCTCGCGCACCGATTCAATCCTTCCCGGCGACGGCATGAAGTCAGCCGTCGGATCCTCGGCATAGACACGGCATTCAATCGCCCACCCACGCCATTGAATATCTTCCTGCTGCAGCGTCAGCCGCTCACCGCTGGCAATCCGCAACTGCCATTCCACCAGATCGAGCACCGTCACCAGTTCCGTCACCGGATGCTCCACCTGCAACCGCGTGTTCATCTCCAGGAAGTAGAAATTCCGGTTCGCATCCACCAGAAACTCGCACGTGCCGGCATTGTAGTATCCGGCCGCCCGCGCCACTTTCAGCGCCGCCTCACCCATCGCATGACGCAACTCCGGGTACTGCAACATCACCGGCGACGGCGATTCCTCGATCACCTTCTGATGCCGCCGCTGCAGTGAGCATTCCCGCTCGCCGAGATGAATCATGTGCCCATGTTCATCGCCCAGCACCTGAATCTCAATATGCCGCGGCTCCAGCACCAGCTTCTCGATATACACCTCAGCGTTACGAAACGAGCGTTCCGCTTCACTGGCGGCATCGCGCAGCGCCGCTTCCAGATCGGCTTCCCGATCCACGCGCCGCATGCCCTTCCCGCCCCCGCCAGCAACAGCCTTCAGCAGCACCGGATACCCAATCTCCCGCGCCACTCTCCGAGCCTCGTCCATCGAATCGACCGGCTCTTCGATCCCCGGCACAATCGGAGCCCCCGCCGCCTTCGCCACCTGCCGCGCCGCAGTCTTCGATCCAACGGCCCGAATCGCCGCCGCCGATGGCCCGATAAACTTCACACCCGCGCTTTCACACGCAGCCGCAAACACATCGTTCTCGCTCAGAAACCCATAGCCCGGATGGATTGCCTCAGCCCCGGTCAAAGCAGCAGCCTCCAGAATCCGATCCATCCGCAGGTAGCTCTCCGCCGAAGGCGCCGGCCCCAGCCGCACAGCCTCATCCGCCATCCGCACGGCCAACGAATTCCGATCCGCATCCGAATACACAGCTACACTCGCAATCCCCATCTCGCGCAGCGCCCGAATCACGCGCAACGCAATCTCACCCCGATTGGCCACCAGAACTTTCCGAAACATGTAGGGGTGATTGTACCAGAGCGACCACCTTCATTCGCGCAACCGCGAGCTAGTCGCCGGTTGACAGACCCTCAGGTTGCCAAACACCCGCCTCCAGTACAATACGGAGGATGCAACGTCGCCACGCACTCCACCTCCTCACTGCCCTCCGGCTCTTAGGCAAGCCCGCAAAGGCCATCATCCGCGACGTCACCTTCACCCGCGTCGATGGCCACTACGATTCCCTCACCGGCATGGATCGCCAGCACCAGGTCCAACCCAATCACGTCTACGAAGAGCTTCGTCCTAAGCCCTATCGTGACGCCGATAACCCAGCACCCCGCAAGGCAGCCGTCTCAGCGCTCTACCTAAAAATCACCACCGACGCCGGAGTCGAAGGCATCTACGGCCCCATCGACAAAGAAGCCGCCATCGTCGTCGATCAGCAACTCCGAGCCTTCCTTACCGGCAAAGACGCGCTCGCCGGCGAAACACTCTGGGATCAGCTCTACCGCCTCAACCGCCACTCCACCCGCGGCCACTTCATGATGGCCATCTCCGCCGTCGACAACGCCCTCTGGGACCTGCGCGGCCGTTACTTCGAAGCCCCCGTCTATCGCCTCCTCGGCGGCCCAACGCGCGCCAAAGTCGAAGCCTACGGAAGTTGCCTCGGTTTCTCCGTCCAACCCGACGCCGTCGCCAAACAATGCGTGACGCTTCAGAAGCAGGGCTTCCGTCACCAGAAATGGTTCATCGCCTACGGCCCCGGCGACGGCCTGGAAGGCATGGCCAAGAACGTCGAACTCGTCCGTACCCTCCGCCAATCCATGGGCCCCTATGTCGAGATCATGTTCGACGCCTTCATGGGCTGGGATCTCAACTACGCCATCCGCTGGGCCAAGCAGGTTGAAGAATACCGCCCGCGCTGGATCGAAGAAGCCTTCGCCCTCGAAAAGATCGAAAGCTTCGCCGCGCTCCGCCGCGCCACCAGCATTCCCGTCGCTTCCGGCGAGCATCTCTACAACCGCTGGCACACCCAGGACTACCTCAAGGCAGGCGCACTCAACGTCGTCCAGGCCGACCCCGAATGGTGCGGCGGCGTCAGCGAACTCACCAAGATCTGTTCCCTCGCCTCCATCTACGACGCCCAGGTCATCCCCCACGGCCACAGCCTGCACGCCGCTCTGCACGTCGTCGCCAGCCAGTCTCCCATGACCTGCCCGCTCGTCGAATTCCTCATCACCAAGATGCGGTCTTACTATCACTTCGAAAAACAACCGATCATCCCCGTCAACGGAATGATCACCTTGCCCGAAAGACCGGGCTTCGGGATCGAACTCGATCCCGCCAAGATCGAAAAACAATCCCCCGTCAAGTGGAGCTAATGATGAAGCCCAGCCTTCTGGCCCTGTTGCCCTGTGCCCTCTTCGCGCAGGTTCCCGATTCCGTCATTGTCGAGAAAGGGATCGAATACTCCCGAGTCGGCGAACGCACCGACCTCGACATCGCCCGCCCCAAGGCCGATGGCCCGCCCCGCGCCGCCATCGTCGCCGTCCACGGTGGCGGATTCCGAGCCGGCAAGC
This sequence comes from Acidobacteriota bacterium, assembly GCA_018268935.1. Lineage (GTDB taxonomy): Bacteria > Acidobacteriota > Terriglobia > Bryobacterales > Bryobacteraceae > CADEFT01. Next base: position 53,908 of record JAFDVS010000089.1, read on the forward strand.
GCGAGGGCTACTCCGCCCTCATCGTGAAGCTCGCCGAACGCGGCTATGTCGCCGCCACCATCGACTACCGCCTGTCCCCGAAACACCAGTTCCCGGCGCACCTCGAAGATGCCAAAGCCGCGGTCCGTTGGATGAGGGCCAATGCCGCCAAATACAACATCGACCCCGACCGCATCGGCGTCGTCGGCGGTTCCGCCGGTGGCCATCTCGCCCTCATGCTCGGGCTCACCGAAGGTGTGAAAGAATTCGAAGGCTACGGCCCGAACCTCGATCAATCGAGCAAGGTGCAATGCGTCGTCAACTACTACGGCCCGACGGATTTCACCAAGTCCTACGGCAAGAGCGTCGATGCCGCCGAAGTGCTCCCCCTCTTCCTCGGCGGCGATCTCGAACACCAGGAAGTGGCCCACCGCAAATCAAGCCCGCTCAACTGGGTGAACCCCAATGCCGCCCCTGTGCTCTCTATCCACGGCACCAAAGATCGCTACGTCGCCTACGAGCACTCCGTTTGGATCACCGAACGCCTTCGCGCGGCTGGCGTCGAAGCGGAACTGCTAGGCCTCGATGGCGCCGACCACGGCTTCAAAGGCGCCGATGCCGCCAAGGCCGAAAACGCCATGTTCGCCTGGTTCGACAAACACCTCGCCCCCAAGAAGCAGCGGAAACTTCTCGTTGCCGATCACGGCCCGCTCGGCGAGGTCCTCCTCGTCGATTTCCCTTCCGGCAAGGTGCACTGGAAACTCCCCAACAACCGCAGCCACGATGTGCAACCGCTCCCCAACGGCCACGTCCTCTACACCAACGGCCCCGGCAAACGAGCCATCGAAGTCGACGCCAATCAAAAGGAAGTCTGGAGCTACAGCGAAGGCCGCGAACACGTCATCGCCGCCGAACGTCTCGCCAACGGCAACACCCTCATCGGCGACGCCGTGAAAGGCGAAGTCATCGAGGTCACCCCCGACAAAAAAGTCGTATGGCAATACGCCAGCCCCGACCTCGACAAGATGAAAATGCGCAATGTGCGCTCGACACCACAAGGCACCGTGCTCATCGCCATCGAACGCATGGGCAGGATTATCGAAGTCGATCGCTCCGGCAAGATCGTCTGGACCTTCATTCCCGAAGGCGAAGCCAAGCGTCTCCCCTACCGCGCCATCCGACTCGCCAACGGCAACACTCTCGTCTCCATGACCGACCCTGGCGAAGCGGTCGAGGTCGACAAGAGCGGCAAGATCGTCCGCTCCTTCGGCGGCAATCAGATGAAGATGCGCATGGGCTGGATCTCCGGCACCGAAGTTGTCCCCGGCGGCGGCTTTCTGCTCGACGACTACACCGGACGCCGCATCGTCGAAGTCAATGCAAGCGGCGACGTCGTAGCCGAATGGAAGACCGGCGCGCGCACCATCGCCAGCATCGCCCTCGTCCCGTAGTGGTGACGCGGGCCTCCAGGCCGGCGGCTAATTTTTAGCCAACACCTCCTCCAACGTATCCGCCATCACGAACTGATCGAAATAAATCGAATCCACCGAAGGCCGGTGCGGGCTGCGATGAATCCCCGGCTGACAAAAATAAACCGCCTCCGCCCCCTTCGTCTTCAACTTCTTATCCATCGCCAACGAGCCATCGAACCACAACCGCACATTCCCCTTCGTTGCATCCTCTGACCAGCGCACATGCATCGCCAGGTGATGCCACTTCCCCGTCACAAACTCCGCTTCCCACTCCGTTCCATTGCGCCCCAGATTCCCCGTGCCATAGCGAATCATCGCCCCGCCGCCCTCCTTCGGCTCCACCCACCACGTCATTACATTGTTATAGCGAGGCGGCGGAGCACCTTCCCAATAGAAGAAATTATCCCGATCCTTCGGAGCCTCGGCCATATACAAATAGAACGACAAGTACGTATCCGCCCCCTCTGCCACCGTAATCCGTGGACCACCCAACTGAGCCCGTAACTGCCGGTCGTTGAAAACATCATCGGGATGAATCGTCACCTTCACGGCATGCTTGCCCTGCCGCACGACATCCGTCACCACCTGAATATTCCGCGGCGTTCCGTTCTGCCCGCGCGTGCCCGTATTCGCAAACTGGCTCAAATCCCCAGTCTCAAAGTCCGCGCGCCACAACACCTCCGCCGGCGCAATCATCACCACCATCCACAACAACCCAAGAAATCTCATGAAACAGGCTCCCTACCTGTAAAACGGCTTCCAAGTCAGCCACCGCGGTCCATAGTGCGGCTCTTTTCCGCCAACCTCCAACGCCCCCAGGTCCGGAGCCTTCCCCGTGAACCCATCATTAATCGTTGGCAGCGCAACACCCGCATCCACGGCTTTCGAACCTGCTTTCAAACGAAAGTTCAAATCCATCGAGTGGTACACATGATGCCGCCGCGCTGGATCCGGCGGAGCCAGATTCTCAAAAATATCGAAATCCACCTCGATCCCGTGAGCCTCCTGGCCGGTAGCCTGGCGAAACTCCGCCAGTGTCCCGAAGCTGCGCAACGGAGCCCCCGGCACCAGCCACCCATACTGCTCTTTGGCAGCCCGATTCGGCCGGAATCCGTTGTAATCCGTGCTGTAGTTTGCAGTCGCATTGGCCCAAGTCATAATCCCGCGGCCAGCCACGTCGCGTCCCACAAACAGATTGTTCCGCCAGTGCACATTGGAGTACCCCTCCCTAGCCGTCTGCTCGCCAATGAGGGTGTTGTGATACACCACCATCCCCGCCGGAGCCGCGCTGAACTTGAACGCTCCGCCGGCCGGCACGTGATACAGAATGTTCCGGAAGAAATAAATCGGCCCGCCGAACACCGGTTGCGAACTGTACCCGTTGTGCGCCGCATTCACGCCCCGATTCTGGAACACCCGGACATTATGCGTACTCCCATCCGTCTCAATGAAATCATCGTTCGAAAGATGAATGTCGTTGTTGTAGATGTCGATCGACGAAGCCCGCCGGTCCGGATCGGCTTCCGGCGGCCCGTAGGTTGAAATGTAGATCGCATCGTTAAAATAAGCCACCGCGTTATGCGCGATCACATGCCCTGGCCCATACACCTTCACCGCAAAGAAACTCCGCAGTTGATGCGACGGATAAATCCCTGCGGTCCGCATCCCCGCCTGATTCCACCCGATCAGACGCATCTGATCCTCGCGCCCGAGAAACAGATTGTCCGCAATGTAGAAATCGCTCGACCCGGCGTACTCTGTCCACACCCCAACTCCGATATCCTCGAACCGGCAGTTCTTCACGGTCAACCCAACCGCACCCATCACCTCTTTATCGCCGGCGAAAAACACAACCTCGGTGTTGCGAAACGTCAGCCCATCAAAGATATGATGCGCCGTCCCCATCACATCAAACAGCTTGTGATTCCCGGCCCCGTCGAAGATCACCTCACCGTCTCCCGCAGCCTTGATCGTAATCGGCTTCTCCTTGGTCCCCTTCAATGACAAGGACCACGAACCCGTAAACGGTGCGCTCAGCGGATCGACATAGTTCAACCGGTCCGGGCGATAGAGCCCGGCATGCATCACGATCGTATCCCCCGGCTGCGCCTTCTTCATCCGCACAGCAGTCCAATCCCCGCGACCCTCCCCGTAATAAGCCGCCTTCAATCCTATGAAGCTCGGTTCCTGTTTCGGCCCTTCATGGTCGTTCGGGTACACATGCAGCACGCGCCCGCCCGAATACGGCATCGGCTCGGTCCGCGTGGTCACCGTAGCCTTTTGCACGGCTTGTCCCGTCACCCCATCCGGATCCTTCATCGTGAATTCACACTCATAGGCCGTACCCGGCTCCAGGTTCAAGACGCTCCCTGCGAATCCATGCGGCACCGTGTACTGCATCGCTTCCCGGTCTCGATGTACATACTCCCCGCCCATCCGCAACATCGGCAACCCCGGCCTCCACGCCTGCGTCCCTGCCTTGCGGAATCGCACTTCCACGGTGGCATTGCGATTCGCATCGCCCTCAATCAGCCACTCGAATCCCAGATTGAGCAGCGTCGGATGCTCCACATGGAATCGCCCGGGCCGGACATCGTTCTGCGCCTGCGCGAAACAGGCGCCAAGCAGGAAAAGGATTGCAACGCGCATGGTTGGAGTTCTGATGATATTACATACAACCACCACGAGTGCTCATAATAGGTACGATGCGACGATTGGCCGTTCTCGCCCTGCTCGTGACCACCGCTGGAGCCCAGGACTGGCGCCCGCTCTTCGACGGTCAATCCCTCAAAGGCTGGACAATCACTCCATTCCGCAACCACGGCGAGGTCACCATCAAAGACGCCACCCTGTTCATCGGCACAGGCCAGGGCCGCCTCACCGGAATCACCTGGGCCGGCGCTGAATTCCCCAAAACCAACTACGAAATCCGCTTCGAAGCCGCGCGCCTCGCCGGCGGCGATTTCTTCGCGGGCATCACCTTCCCCGTCGCCGAATCCTTCTGTTCTTGGATCAACGGCGGTTGGGGCGGAACCGTCGTCGGTCTCTCCAGCCTCGATGGCGAAGACGCCTCCGATAACGACACTTCCACCATCTTCCAGTTCGAGACCGGACGCTGGTATTCCTTCCTTCTCCAGGTCACTCCCGATCGCATCCGCGGATGGATCGACGGCAAGAGCATCATCGATGCCGACATCAAAGGCCGCGAAGTCAGCCTGCGTCCCGGAGAAATCGACCTCAATACTCCGCTCGGTTTCGCCACCTACGCCACCAAGGGCGCGATTCGCAAAGTGGAATACCGCACCGTCTCCGCGCCCTCTCGCCCGTAAATGGCCCATCGCACGGCGCATCGGCTGAGCCGCGCACGTCAAGCTGGCGGCCCCTATCACCTATACCGGACAGTTATAATGCATTCCAGGAAGCGGCTACGATTTGCCGCTCGAAGGAGATCAATGAACAGGCGCTACTTCCTGATGAGTTCCGCGGCGGCCACGGCAAGCCAATCCGTGCGAGGCCTCGCAAGTCCCAACGATACAGTGCGCGTGGCGGTTGTAGGCTGCGGCGGCCGCGGCAGCAGCCACGTCGGTGCGTGGACATCCCAGCCCAACGTCGAACTCGCCGCCCTCGTCGATGTCGACGATTCCCATTCGGAGCGCTACGTCGGCTCCCTGCAAAAACGGGGAAAGAATCCCGTCCCCACCTTCCGCGACATCCGCAAGGTTCTCGACGATAAGAACATCGACGCCGTTTCGATTGCCACTCCCAACCACTGGCACACCCTCCAGACCATCTGGGCCTGCCAGGCCGGCAAAGACGTGTACGTCGAAAAACC
>JAFDVS010000008.1:0-8475 GCA_018268935.1 Acidobacteriota bacterium
TGGTGGGCGCTGAGGGTCACGATCCCCCGACCTCCTGCTTGTAAGTAGTGCTACCGCACTATTACGGAGTGTCCCCAACCATCACCAAAGCGCCTATTGATAGGCCTTCGGCGCACTTTGCGGCTCCTCGGTACCGCACTGTAATTCTACGTCACACTCAGTAATCCAAGGGCTGTTGTGTCACAATCCACGTCACAAGATCCTTGCCACCCGAGCCCCCCCGGAAAATGGATTTGACATTCCGCAACCCGCTGATTGAGTGGGCAATCCGCCAAAGTCTGGGGTAGAATCATCGAACTATGCCTGCTAGCGACCTTTCAAGGCGTGAATGCGCTGAACGTCTCCAGTCGTTGATTGGGCGGTGTCAAGCCACTATCAGATTCAACAACTGCCCAGGCGGTTGTGCCTCGCTCAAGTTGGACATCGTGACGGCGTTGGTCGAATGCAAGGATTGGTCTGGGACGGCTACAAACAATCTCGAAGGGGTACGAAGCTTGGAATTCGCCCGCTATCAGGATGTCAAAGTGAGGCTTGGCGGCACGCTTCACGTAGTGGGTGGCAAATTGGTGCGATTCAATACAGTAGAATTGCCGATCAAGGAGTCATTGCTGGCGGTTCTTCCAACGCTCAGGCGAACCCTCGAAGAAGTCAACCCGGCAGGTCGGACGCGGGGGCCTAAACCGAGGGATCACGAGTCGGTTGTAGCGGTTGTTCGCAAGTTTGGACCAAAGTGGAAGAGCCACCTCAAAGAGATCTGCGAGGAGTTGGACGCGCAGGACATAGCCCCACCCCACCGGAAGGGCACAGGAGTCACTAGATGGTCGTGGTCGGAGTTCTTGAACGAGCCTGATGGTAGATCCGGGGTAAAGAAGAGCATCAACGAGAGCCTGAGGAAATTCCCGAAATAGCCGACATCCGCCCTCCTTCACTCTTTCCTGCGTGCAAGTGGCCTATTTTCTATAACATACATTATCTTACAAATACACCTGCGGCTAAATGGTCGAAATAACCCCCGCCAGAGATCCTAGGGGTGGATATGTTAATTCACGAAAAAATGTTGGCACAAATGCTAGGGGTCAGCGTTGCCCTAGTACGTAAGTGGCGGCGGAATGGCCGTGGGCCGAAATTTCTTCGGCTTGATGGTCGTTCGGTCCGCTACCACATGGATGACGTCAAATCCTTCCTTTCCCGATGCCCAAAGGGCGGAGGTGAAAAGTGAGGGCGCGAAAGTCGGGGGCTGCAAAACAGCCCCCGGAAATTCCGGCTCAAATCAGCAGCCCTCTCCGGCTTCAAGCCAAAAAAGGCGCGCGCGAGTGTTACCACACAAGGTTCACGGAATACCCTTTTTATCAATGGTTTACAACTTGTTAGGTGCCCCGAAATACCCTCTCGGAGGCGCTAAGCCGGAAATCGCACCTTCGTAACCCCATGCGCCGTATATAGATAAACTTCTTGACGCGCCCCAATATCTTGGGGGATTATGGACGAGCACGTCAAAAGGTTGTGCTTGGCCCAAACCAGCGCAAAAAGGCAATGGCAAATCACAGATGACAACCCCGAGTAGAGCGGCGAATTCCGAGGATATCTTCGTTTCGCTTCAGCCAGTGGACGAGTCCTTGTGGCTTGCTGGAAGCCTCACAATTGACAAATGAGCATTTTTGAGCTAGAATAAAGTCGAAGGGCGAATATTTAACACAAATACTCCCCCAGGTCACGGCCCGAACAAATCACACTTACATGAAAGCCCCTTAATCTGACTCTTCGGCTACTTTGCTAGCTGGAGACCGTTGTTCCCGCTATCGCCCTGCGCTTCCTGCGCCCCGCGCTCACCCATCCATACCAGAAAGGGTCTAGCCGCTTTAAAAAAGCAGCTTAGCTGTCCTATGTCATGCCTCCGCGCCTTCGCGGAGGCCGATCCACGTTTGCTAAGACCCCCTTATTGGGGGTCTTTCTTTTAAGGAATTTGAATGAACTTCAAACGAGAAATCATTCGGCCTAGCAATACGCAGGCCAACCAAATTAGTTTCTATTTCAAACCGGATACGGCAATCGTCGAACTGGTCCACGATTATGACGACGGTCTCCGATTCGCAATCTACGAAAGGGGCAACGTCCAGTACGCCGAAGAGTATGCTCCGAAGACTGCAAAGCCGCTGGGATCGTTGCTTCCCCTGATACATTCGGGAACTATCAGACTTCCATCTTTAGCCGCACACTTCTCCACGATAGGACAGTTGGCAGAACGGAAGCGGCGCTTCATTCGCACCTACTTTGATTGTGAGCCGGAGTTTGAGAGCGTAGCGGTACTTTACGCCCTACACACATGGGTCTACGAGGCGTTTAACGCAGTCCCCTACCTTCGCTTCTTGGGTCTGCTTGGAAGCGGCAAGACGCGAGGGATGATGACTGTCGGGGCGCTTTGTTATCGGCCCGTCGTGATCTCCGGCGTTGCAACGGGACCCGCTTTGTTTCGGACCATTGAGATTGCCGGTGGAACTGTCTTGTTAGACGAGTCCGATTTCCAGAACACCAGCGTGGGAGCGGATATTATCAAGGTGTTGAACATGGGATACCAGAAGGGGCTCCCGGTCATCCGCAATGAACCGCGCCCCGGCGGAAATGGGTTCGATCCGACGCCGTTTGACGTGTTCGGCCCCAAGATCATCAGCGGTCGCCGAAAGTTTCGAGATGAGGCCACAGAAAGCCGCTGCCTCAGTTACATGCCCCGCCAGACCACTAGGACTGACATCCCGCTCCAACTGCCCGAAGAGTTCGAGCGGGAGGCGTTGGAGATCAGCAACGAAGCACTCATGTTCCGTTTCCTGAACCTCGAATCAATCAGCCCATCCGCGCATCGGGAGCCGGATCTGTCTCCGCGTACGTGCCAGATCATCCAGCCTCTTCTTGAGTTGGCCGACCGGATAGACGCCGATAATGCCGGTAAGGTGTCGCCCCGCAGCTACAGGGAGGACTTGTTGACGTTCGCGAAGGTGCAAGACTTGAAGGCCAAGGACGAACAGAAGGCGACAGTAGAGTACTTCCTTCTTGAGGCGTTTCTCAACCACAACGAAGATGCCCCGCTCGTTTCCGACTTGGCGAGAGAGTGCGTGCTGGCGCATAAGATCGACGATCCCAAGTTGGAGTATTGGCTAAATCCGCGAAGGACCGGGCAGCTTCTTCGGGAGATAGGGTTTGAGACTCCGCACAGCAATAAGGGGTCGAAGGTGGTCATCACGCCTGAGAAGTTGGCCTCCCTCAAGAAGAGGTTTGGGATAGCCGGTTAACCCCGGCTTCCCTCACTCCCTCACTAACCAATCACCGTTCGTCATTTCTCTAGAGGCTGCAAATATCTAGGGTATCAACAACTTACAAACGAGTGACGCAAGTGACGGGAATGACGCATTCTCAAGGGTATGCATCCAGACTGGCCCCGGTGCCGGACCGTGCGGCATGCCTTCGACGATTCGTCATTTCTGTCACTTCGGTCACCAAGGAGAATATTAAGGACATAAAAATGGAAAATGTAATCGTCTTTGAAGACTACCAGGACAACTGGAAAAAGGTTGCCCGTTGTCTTTGGCTAGGAGCAAACATCTTCGGCAGTGGCAAGTACGCTGTCGTCTGCCATAAGTTCGGGAAGGAAGTGTATCTCTTCCACAAGAAGCCAGACGCCGAGGAGTACAGAGAGTCGATGGCGGCACATTCCGTCTACAATCTTTTGCCGCTGCTAAGGCATCGATGTGATGCCATCACAAGGAAGGGAAGACAGTGCAGAAGATTTGCGAGCCACGCGAAGCATCAATGCTGGCAGCATCGACGGATGACCCCTTGTAGTTCCGTAGCGGCTTGAATGCCGCTATGGTTCTGCCGGGGCCACTACTGCCTGCGCGCCTCACGCCTCGCGTCCAGTTCCTTGCGGCGCTCCTCTCGGGCTATGCTCCGGCGGCACCCGAGCACTATGTTTTCCCCGCATGTGAAAACGGTAAGATCGACCCGCTGCAACCGCAGAAGGGCTGGCGAACTGCGTGGCGAAGTCTCACGAAAGCGGCTGGCTTTGCCGGATACAGATTTCACGATCTGCGGCACCAGAGTATCACGGAGATGGCGGAGACCGGCGCAAGTGATGCGACGATTATGTCTGTCGCGGGTCACATGGACCGTTCGATGATGGAGCACTATAGCCACGTGCGCATGGCTGCAAAGCGAAACGTCTTGGATCAGCTGGAAAGCGGCCTCATGCAGGAGAAGAACGAAGCCGAAACCGCACCGCAACAACTGAATTGACATCGACCCGGGCAGGAGGGGTTACGTCACAATCTACGTCACAAAGGCCAGCCTCCAAGGCTGGCCTTCTTTACATGTATATGATTTCATTGGTGGGCGCTGAGGGTCACGATCCCCCGACCTCCTGCTTGTAAGGCAGGCGCTCTAACCAACTGAGCTAAGCGCCCATCTTCTACAGGATACGACATTCCCCCGCCTTGATGAAATTTAATCGCTCCTCCACTTTCGCCTTCCCCCACCCCCTGATAAAATGAGAAACCGAATCTTACCCTGGAGGGAATGGCTCGAAATGAAGAAGATGCTGCTTGCGGCTGGTGTGCTTACAGCGATGCTGGCCTCGATGATGTGGGCGCTCGATGAAAAACAGGTGTCCACGAAAATGAAATCCGCCGGCGATCACATGGGTGGTCTGCGCAAGGCCATGGGCGCCAAGGATATGGCTGCCGTTTCCACCCACGCCAAGGGAATCGCCGACGCCATGGGCGGCGGTGTCGACGCCTTCTGGAAGGGCATGGGCATGGAAAAGGCCGCCGAATGGCAGGTCGCCTCCCACAAGGCCGCTAACGAACTCGCCGCGGCTGCTTCCGCCAACAACGCCGATGGCGTGCGCTCCGCTATGGGCGCCCTCGGAGGCACCTGCAAACAGTGCCACGAAGCCCATCGCGAAAAACTGGCCGACGGCACCTACAAGATCAAAAAGTAAAACCCCCGGCAATCGCCGCACAACAGGACAAACAGCGCGCGTCACCCGCAAAGGGCCAGGCACGCGTTTCTATTTGCTCCTGACAGAACATGGACAAATCCGACGCCTGGGCGCGCGAAGCGCTGATCGCAGCCGCGACCGTCGGTGGAGGCATAGCGGGAGCAATCGCAAACCGCGCGGGCTCGCAGTCACACTCGGCCTGCAAGCAGCCGCCTGCAAGCAGCCTCCTGCAAGCAGCCTGACGACGCGCCCTTATTTCTTTTTCGGTTGCGGCACTTTCGCCGGATCAATCAAATGCTTCGGTTGGAAAGCCGAGCGCGACCACTTGCTGTTTTCATCCAGCAATACCCCTAGGAAATAGCCCTCTTCCCGGAACACGCAGTACCGGATTTCCCCCTCTACCTTCCATTCCGGATGCTTGATCCGCAAGCGCACCCCTTTCGGCAGCGGTTCCTCCAATTGAATACAGGCGCCCGATGGCGAGATGTCTTCCAGAACGCCAACACCGTGCCGCTTCCAGCGCTTATCCTCTTCTTTCCACCAGATTGTCACCAAGTCAGAGCACCATAATCGTTGCTCGCTTCGCCGATCCTGGAACGAAGCCTGCTTCTTGGCGCCGCCGGCGCGGCTAATTGCTGAGGCCAGTTTGGCCAGGTTTCCTGCCATTTCCCTCTTGCGGCATCTTTGCGATGCTGGTATCACTCCATTCTTCAATTCGGCCTCCCGTCCCTGAAACTTGAGCGGGAAAAGTTACCTAGGGAATCTTTTGTCTCGACTCTACCATATCCCGAGAAACTTCCACCAGCCAAAACCGATCGTTCCCCAGATCACTATGTTCACAATCGACATGAAAAACCCGATCTTCCACCAGTCTTTCATGCTGATGTAGTCCATCGCGAAGTACATCGGCGTGGGCGTGGTCCCGTAGTTGGTCAATCCCGCCGACAGGTTCACGAAAGTGGCGAACGCATACGCCACCAGCCCGATCGGCGCCCCTTTGGCCAGCAGCACCGCCAGAAACGGCGGATACATCGCCAGAATGTGTGCCGTAATGCTGGCGAATGCATAGTGGGCGTAGAAGTAGATCAGCAGCGCAAACACAAACACCAGTACCCACCCTTCGCCCGAAAAGAGGTTCGCCACCCCTTTGGCAAACGCCTCGGTTACCCCGGTGTCGTTCAGCGCCCGCCCCAGCCGCACCAGGCCCCCGTACCAGATGAAAATGTCCCACAGCGAGCGCTCCGCCTTCACGTCCTCCCACTTGAGCACTCCCGAAAGCAGCAGCACGCAACTCCCGATCAGCGCGATGGTGGTGATGTCGATCTTGTGCACCGTGCCGCTGGTGACCCAGCCCAGGCACACCCCGATGAACACCGTCGCCAGGATCTTCTCCGCCAGGCTCATCGGACCCATCGCGGCGAGTTCCTTCCGTGCGAATTCCGCCGCTTCCGGCGTGTGTTTGATCACCGGGGGCAGAAAGAGCCGCACCACCAACGGCGTCACCAGCAGCGAGCACAATCCCGGCGCCAGGCCCGCCACCAGCCAGCTCGTCCACGTGATCGTGTAACCGGCCTTCGTCGCGATATCCGCCGCCAGCGGGTTGCTCGCCTGGCCCGTGTAAAACATCGCCGCGCTCACGCAGATGCTCTGATACACAGAGCCGAACAGAAACGCCCCGATCAGCGATGCCGATTCGCCCGGCTTCGATCCATAAAGCTCCGCGATCGAGCGTACAATCGGCAGCACCACGCCGCCCGAACGCGCTCCATTCGAAGGAATGATCGACGCCAGCACCACATCCGAAAACCCCAGCGAGTACGTCACCCCCAGCGAGCTCTTTCCAAACAGCCGCACAAACACCAGCGCGATGCGCCGCGCCAGCCCCGTGTTCAGCAGCGCCCGCGAGATCATGAACGCCGCCACCACCAGCCACACCGACGAATCGGCATAGCCCATCAACGCCGAACTGATCGTCAGCGCCCCGCTCAGCACGCTCAGCGTCACCGCCAGCAGCACCAGCGCCGCACCGGCAATCGGCTGCAGCATCAGCCCGCCAATGGTGGCGAAGAAAATGCCCGTCAGCCGCCAGCCTTCCGGCTTCACGGTCTCGGGTTTGGGAACAAGAAATACCACAACCAGGTAGAGGGCAATCAGCGCCCCGAACTTGGCCATTTGCGATCGGTTAATTAAGGTCACGAAACTCGTGATTATATCAGCTAGACCCCGGTCACCTTCTTCGCGAACTCGAAAAACTGCTTCTTCCGCGGTGTGTTCAATCCCCAGTTGACCGGCGGACACTGGTAGCCGTCGCTATAGTCGTTCTTGCCCGGATCGAAGTAACCCCAACTGGCGTATTCGGCCAGCGCCGCGCGCATGTTGTTGGCGGGCTGCTCGAAGTCGAAGTGGTCGTCCTCGTTGAACACCACCGGCATCGGCCGGTAGGTGGGCAGCTTGCGCACTTCGCGCACCATCTCGCCGATGCGCTTCGGATCCTTCACCCCGTTGCCGTGCATGAGGATGAAATCCGATGCCCCCACCACGTTCGCCGCCGGCACGCGCCCGCCGTTGAAGCTCGCGCCCACCAGCAATCCGCGCCCGTTGAGCTTCGTGCCCCGCGCCAGCAGAATCAGTTCGTCAATACGGTTCGGACGCAAAATATCGTGGTCGTAGGAGCGGTTGTCGCACTCGTTGGCCAACTCCACCAGCACATTCCGGAAGCCCTTCTTCAGCAGCCATTGCATCGATTGCTCCACCGCGTTGCGAATCGCCTTGTCCCCCTCCAGCCGCTGATCCTGGCCGAAGTAGAAAAAGCCCACAACCGGGATCATCCCCAGCGCGTCGGCCCTGTCCAGAATCCGTTCCAGCCGGCTCATGTACGCCGGTTTCAACGATCCATCGGAGCGATACGCGCTGTTGTGCCACGGCTGCAGCTTCGAGTAGCCTTCCGGGCTCCCGCCTTGCAGGCAGATGGTGAAGCTCAGCACCCCGTGCTTCTTCCACTCATTCATCGCCGCCAGAAATTCCTTCACGTTGCGTTCCGCGTCCCATTTGCCCGTGTCCGGATACTTCCAGCGCGACACCGTTTCCGGGTTCTCATCGTCGAAGATGCCCTGCACCATGCGCGTGTTCAGCAGCAGCCCTTCGATCTTCATTCCCTCAAACGTGCGCCCCGCGTAAGTGGGCTTGCCGTTAATCAGGAACTGATCCTGGCGTATCGCAATCGTGGTCTTTCCAGGAGCCGCGGACAGCAGGGGAGCTGCCAGCGCCGAGCGAAGCATGGACCGGCGAGTGATGCTCATATCCGATCAATGATGCCACAGGCTGCCCGCCGATTGTATGATGGTGGACTTATGGCAGACAAACCAGAACGGCAATTTGGATTCAACACGCGCGCCCTTCATCACGGCTATAGCCCGGAAGGAACCACCCACGCCCGTGCGGTCCCCATTTATCAAACCACGTCCTTCACGTTCGATAACTCCGACCAT
>JAFDVS010000008.1:8527-13247 GCA_018268935.1 Acidobacteriota bacterium
AATCCCACCCAGGATGTGCTGGAGCAGCGTGTGGCGTCGCTCGAAAACGGAGCCATGGCGCTCGCCGTTTCCAGCGGCCAGGCTTCGCAGTTTCTCACCATCAACAGCCTGCTTGAGTCCGGCGATGAAATGGTCGCCGCCAGCACGCTCTATGGCGGCACCTACACCCAGTTCGATGTCAGCTTCCGCCGCATGGGTTACAACGTGAAGTTCGTCGATCCGGACAATCCGGAAAACTTCCGCAAAGCGATCACCCCGAAAACCAAGTGCATCTACGGCGAGACCATCTCCAACCCGCGCGGCAACGTGCTCGATATCGAAGCCGTCGCCGCCATCGCCCATGAGCACAATATTCCCCTGATCATCGACAACACGTTTGCCACGCCCTATGTCTGCCGTCCGCTCGATTACGGCGCCGATATCGTGGTCCACTCGCTCACCAAGTTCATGGGCGGGCACGGCACCTCCATCGGCGGCATCATCGTCAGCGGCAACAAATTCGATTGGGCCAAGGGCAACTTCCCGATGCTCACCGAACCATCGCCCGCCTATCACGGCCTGAAGTTTTACGAACCGTTCGGGAACCTCGCCTTTATCCTTCGCGCACGCGTCGAAGGCCTCCGCGACCTCGGTCCCTGCATCAGCCCGTTCAATGCCTTCCTCTTCCTGCAGGGCATTGAAACACTCGGCATGCGCATGGATCGCCATCTGGCCAACGCGCTGGCCGTGGCTCAGTTCCTCGAAAAGCATCCCAAGGTGAAGTGGGTGCGCTATCCGTCGCTGCCCTCCAGCCCCTATTACGCCATGGCGCAGAAGTATTGCCCCAAGGGCGCGGGCGCCGTGTTCAGTTTCGGCATCGAAGGCGGTTACGAAAAGGGTAGAAAATTCGTCGATTCCTTGCAGATGTTCTCCCATCTGGCCAATGTCGGCGACGCCCGCAGCCTGGTCATCCACCCGGCCTCCACCACCCATCAGCAATTGACGGCGGAGCAGCAGGCCGCCGCCGGCGTGGAGCCCGATATGATTCGCCTCTCCATCGGCCTAGAAGATCTCGACGACATTCTGTGGGATCTCGATCAGGCGCTGTCCGCAGCAACCGCATAACCGTGGAAAATGAAGTAGGTGGAGGCTGTGCCCGAACGGCGCGGCCTCCCCAAGAAGCTGGAATCCTAAAAATTTGAGTACTCGAAACAACTCCCGTGCCGCCGCCCATACGGCCGCACCCATCCGCGTCCTCTCCTTGCGCGAGCAGATTGCCGACGTGCTGGAGCGGAATATCATCAGCGGAAAATACGAACCCGGTGACCGCCTCGTCGAACGCGACCTCGCCCGCCAGTTCGGAGTCAGTAGCATTCCCATTCGCGAAGCGCTGCAGGATCTGGAAAATCGCGGCCTCGTCGTCAAACGCCACAACTACGGCTGTTCGGTGGTCGCGCTTTCCTCCGATGAAGCCGAGCGCCTCTGTGATCTGCGCCGCGTGCTCGAACCCGAAGTCATGCGTTGGGCCGCGCAACGCATGACCAAAGAGGGTGTCGCCAGCCTTCAGGAAGAACTGGCCGCCATGAAAGCCGCCGCCGATAGCAACGATCACGCCGAATTCTTCCATTGCGACTGGCGCTTCCACGCCCGAATCTGGGAGATCGCCGGCAACCGCTATGCCGCCAAGACGCTGCACTCAGCCATCGGTTCGCTCTTTGCTTCCGGTGTAATCCGCGGCAAAGCAAGCGGAAAGCTGAACCTGCCGCAAGAGGTAAAGAAGCACGCCAAACTGCTCAAAGCCCTGGCCACCGGAGACGCCGACTTGTCCGCCGCCACACTCCTCGAAATCGCCAAGAGTTTCGAGCGGCACCTGCCATCGGTTACAAGCTAAGATCCATCAGCCACTGATGAACACAGGTGAACACTGATCTGCGTTTATCTGTGTCCATCTGTGTCCAAGCCCTAGTTCCCGCCGCTCGCCGCCCCCGTCCTCTTCGGCTTCACTTCCAGGTACTCAATCCAACTGGTCATCATCTCCTCTTCGCTCTTATCGCCCCACCGCACGTTCTCTTTCGGATCGGGATTCGCCGGATTATTCGCGCTGTTGTCATAGCGGAAGGTGACAATCATCCTGCTCCCCTTGGCAATCCGCACCGGATCGCGCATGCGGTAGTTGAGCTGCCAGTTGAAGTCGTATTTCGGAATCTTCAGCAGCGTCTCTTTGCGCCCATCGGGATGCACCACTTCGTAAATCGCTTCTTTCCCCCGGTAGTGCATGTGCGGCGTGAACGAAAGCAAATCGCGATCCTCTTCAAACGTGAAGCAGCGCTTCACTTCGTGCGAAGCGGCCCCGGCCGGAATCTGCATAAAGAAATTGCGCAGATCCATGCGCCGCAGCACGCGCCGCGGCGGCCCATCCAGCAAGTAGAACCCGACGCTCGTCCGGTCCGTCTGCGGCTTGCCGGAAATCTTCGCATAGTGAATCACGAACTCCAGCTTCGCCCCCGGCGGAATCCACTTCGCCGTGCCCTCCGGAAACACATCCGGTTGGCGCCCGGGCAGAAATGCGGTCAATGAGCCTTCCTGGTCCCCCGTCAGGTACGGCAGATCCGGCAGCTTCTCCTGGCACGCATCGTTCAGCACCGGCGCGTCCTGCCGGATGCGGCTCAGTTTTCCTTCGCGCAGCAGGTAATTCTGCAGCGACGGAATGTTCTTCGTCGAAGCCACTTCCATCGCCTTCGGATCGTCCTGCACCAGCAGCACGTGGACGTGATGCACCACCTGCCGGTTGCCGGGCTTGATTTCCGCCGCGCGGATCCACTTGCCTTCCTTGAAATTCGTGTTCACCACGAAGTGATCGTAAGCGTCTTCCCCCGGCGTCACCACGTGATCCTCACCGATGTCGATCACGATATCCGGCTTGCCCATCTGCCAGCCCTCGACAAACTTCGGCTTCGGCGGCAGATCCTTGGGATCGCCTTCCGGCGCACCCGCATCCGCCCACGCCTGTATCGTCGTCAATTCCTTCGCCGACAGCCGTGCGTCGTTGGCGAAATGCCCATAAGCCGGATCGGCGAACCACGGCGGCATCTTGCGCGACAACACCGACGCGCGAATCGCCTTCGCCCACGGCCGTGCGGACTTGTAGTCGAGCAGCGACATCGGCGCGATGTCATTCGGCCGGTGGCAGCCCGTGCAGCGCGCAAAGAAGATCGGCGCAACGTCTTTGGAAAACGTCGGCGCGGTAGCAGCCATGGCTGCGGGCAAGGCCAACGCCGTCAACGCGGATGCAAGGGTCCAGGCTCCTCGGTGCATCCCCCGAACATATCACAGCTTTTTGCGGAAGTTCACCACCCGGTCCACTTCTTCAAACCCAAGCCCCACATGAGCCCTGATGGATACTTCATTCTCGAGCCACGTATCGGAAGCCATTTCCAGGCACCCCAGCTCTCGCGCCCACTGCTCGGCGGCCGCAATGAGCATCCCGCCCACGCCCTGCCGGCGATAACCCTCCGCCACGAACCAGCCTTCGATATACCCCACCGGGCAAGTCGCATCGCACCCATCGGCATGCGACCGCAGATCCGCTTCCAGGAACCCCACCACTTCTCCCGCCGCCGTAACCGCAACGAACAGCGCCGTCGGAAACGGATACGGCCCCGCGCCGCTCAACTGTCCTTCGATTTCGTTGCGGTGCTCTTCGAGCGAACAATCGGGCCACAGAGCCATCCGTAAAGGAACCAGCGCCTGGCCATCTTCGGGACAGCCTTGCCGCACCACGATGCCAGGCGCCATCTGTCTATTCCTCGTCCGACGGTTCGTCCAGCAGGCGCATCCCTTCGAATGCCTGCGGGCTCAGCAAGCCCTGGTGCGCATAGACGAACAGCTTGTCACGCGAATCCGTGATGTCCAGGTTCCGCATCGTCAACTGGCCGATGCGATCGAGCGGCGTGAATGCGCCCTCGTGCTTCTCCATCGTCAGCCGCTCCGGCTTGTAGGTAAGGTTGGGACTCTTCGTGTCGAGAATAGTGTAATCGTTGCCGCGGCGCAGTTCCACCGTCACTTCGCCCGTAACAGCCTTCGCCACCCAGCGCTGCAGCGTTTCCCGCAGCATCATCGATTGCGGATCGAACCAGCGGCCCTCATAGAGCAACCGGCCCAGGCGGCGGCCCATGGAGTGATACTGCTCGATGGTGCCCTCGTTGTGGATGCCCGTGATCAGCCGTTCATAGGCGAGGAAGAACAACGCCATGCCCGGAGCCTCATACACGCCGCGGCTCTTCGCCTCAATGATGCGGTTCTCAATCTGGTCCGACATTCCGAGTCCGTGACGGCCGCCGATGGCATTCGCCTCCAGCACCATCGCCACCGGATCGTCGAACGTCTGCCCATTCAACGCCACCGGCAGACCTGCTTCGAAAGTGACCGTGATCGCTTCCGGCTTCACCGCGACATCGTCGCGCCAGAACGCCGCGCCCATGATCGGCTCCACGATCTTCATTCCTTTATTCAGGAACTCGAGATCCTTCGCCTCGTGCGTCGCGCCCCAGATGTTGGAGTCCGTGGAGTAGGCCTTCTCCTTGCTCATTTTGTAATTGAGCCCGGCTTTTTCCAGTAGCTCCGACATCTCCTTGCGCCCGCCCAATTCGTCAATGAACGCCTGATCGAGCCACGGCTTGTAGATCTTCAGCTTCGGGTTCACCATCAGCCCGTAGCGGTAGAAGCGCTCGATGTCGTTGCC
>JAFDVS010000008.1:13272-37874 GCA_018268935.1 Acidobacteriota bacterium
ATAGGTGCTGCCGTCGCCCCAGATATGAACCGCGTCTTCCTTCATGGCGCCGACGAGCATCGTGCCCGTCACCGCGCGGCCGATGGGCGTCGTGTTGAAGTAAGGCAGCCCAGCGGTGGTGATGTGGAACGCGCCGCATTGCAGCGCCGCCAGCCCTTCCCTCACCAGTTGATGGCGGCAGTCGATCAGCCGCGCCTTCTCCGCGCCGTATTCCAGCGCCTTGCGCGGAATGCTGTCGTAATCGCTTTCATCAGGCTGGCCGAGATGCGCTGTATAGCAGAACGGCACCGCGCCCTTCTGGCGCATCCAGTAGATAGCTGCGCTAGTGTCGAGTCCACCGGAGAAGGCAATGCCGACCTTCTCTCCGATCGGAAGAGATTGCAGAATATTTCCCATAGAAGTATGTGTGCGGGGTAATTTACTATCGTACCAAGGAGTGTTACGGAGCCGCGAGCGTAAGCGAGTCGGTTGGGTGGGGCGGCACCGGCCGCCCCACGCGCTAGCGGAACCTACCAGGTCAACTTCAACGACAACTGCCAGGAACGGGGAGTATCCTGGCCCGTAATCGAACCCCAGCTCGCGCTGGTCGGATCGGTGTTCGGATCGTACAGGTTCGGATGGTTGAGGGCGTTGAACGTCTCGCCACGGAACTGCATGACCACGCGTTCCGTGATGGGGAAGTTCTTAATCATCGAGAAATCCCAGCGGTCCTGGTTGGGGCCGCGCACCGAGCTGAATCGTAGCGACAAAGCCCGCAGGTTCGACGCCAACTGCCGCGCTCCATTCGTTTCAAAACCCGCCACTGCGGCAGGCACGAACCAGCTATCCACGTTGCGCTCGTTCTCCGGCTTCACGATGTTCTTCAAATTGCCATTGAAAATGCGGTTGCCGAAGCCGAGCGGTGCACCCGACTGGTGCTGATAAATGCCGCCCAACTGCCAGCCGCCCGCCACGAAGTCCATCGGCTTACCCCAGGAAGAACCCCATTTGCGCTTCTTGCCGAAGGGGACTTCCCAGATGCCGGAACCCGTCAGGCGATGCGTGCGGTCCAAACCCGCCAGGCTCTCATACGGCATGGCATCGGCCGAGTTCAGGAACTCGGTGGCTTCCATCGCCTTCGACCAGGTGTAGGACGCTTGCAACGTCCAGCCCTGCGCGAAGCGCCGCTCAATGCGCGATTGCAGCGAGTGATACCAGGAGTAGCCCGCCGGATCGCCCTGCACTTGCACGCTCGAAAACTGGTTGTAGCTGCGAAGCAGGTTCGCCCGCGACATCACCGTTCCGTAAATCGGATTCAGCCCCAGGTACGGATTGGGGAAGTTCTGACCCAGGAAGTCAATGGTGGCCTGATCGCGTGTCGCCGACTTGCTCAGATACTGTCCCGGCGTAAAGCTCAGCTCACGGTTGATGTTCAGCCGCGTGTTGCGGTTGCCCACATAGCTCATCTCGATCATTGCCTTCATCGGCAACTCGCGTTGCATGCCGAAGCTGAATCGCTGCGAGTAGGGATGGCTGCGCCGATCCGGGAAGAAGCTCACCCCCTGCCCGATGTTCGTCAGCAATCCGGCCGATGCGCCCGCGGGCTTCAGTAACCCCGTCGGGAACGGATTCGCGTTCGTTGCAATGTACGTCAAGCCGTTGTCAAGCGATGCCTGAATCGGCGTTGCCAGCGAAAACCCGGTGAGGTTCGTGTTGCTGTAGTTCACGCCGATCGAAGCGGTGAAGAATCCATAACCCCCGCGCAGAATCGTCTTCGGATTCAACTGATAGGCGAAACCGATGCGCGGCTGGAAGTTCGATTTCTCCGGAGTCCAGTAGTCACGTCCATTCGGCGCAACTCCCGCGAAGGTGAGTCCGCCCATGGCCGCGAAGCTGGCCGCCGGCAATTCCGGAATCGGCGAGCGCGCGTAATTCGCACGGGCCGCATCGTTCAGCGGATTCGGCGTCGTGCCCGCATAGTGGATGGCCGAACGGTTGAACCGCTCCGTGATCGGCGATTCGTATTCATACCGCAGCCCCAGGTTCAGCGTCAGATTGCGCGTCACCTTCCAGTCATCGTGCACATAAAAGGCCCAGTATTTGTCCTGTTCCACGTAGCTGTCCACCAGGCTCATGCTGCCTGCCGGGATGCCCAGAAGCATTGAGGCGATTTCGCCGCCCGCCGTCGGATTGGCTGCCGTGTCGTTGGCGCGCACGAAGGTCGCGTTATAGCTCAACTGAGGCGACAGCGCCGCCCCATAGCGGTTCCTGCTCTCGCGATACACACGCAGTTCGGGGCCGAAACGGAAGGTGTGATTCCCGCGCATCTTCGTGAAGTTGCCGGTGAAAGAATTCGTGGTGGAGGCCGTGTAGCCATCCTGCGATTCCCACGCCGCGATGCCCGTGAATTGTCCGAACGTCGTGCTCGGCAGCGTCACCCGCTGCTTATCAGGCAATTGCGAGAGCAACTGGCTGGAGAATCCGAGTGCCGACAAATCGGAGCCCTGCGAGGCACGGCGCTCCGGGAAATCCTGGAACGTCAGCCCGTAGCGGAAGTTCACCAGGAAGCTCGGGCTGAATACGTACACATCGTCAAACGCCAGGCCTTTGTTGTTCCGGTTGAGAATGACGCCGCGCACCGAGTTGTTGAAGTCGCGGTTCTTGTCCTCTTCCCAAAAGTCCCGGTGCAGGCGGAAGAACACGCGATGCTTCTCGCTCACCGTGTGGTCTATGCGCGTCAGCCACACCCAGTAGTCTTCCAGCGCCTTGCCGGAGCGATAGAAATTGTTGCGGAAGTCGCGCGTGCCCGGCTGGTTCGGCGTCGGCAGCAGATTCATCAGGTTCTGCCCCACCTTGTCGATTTGCGACGCCGGCAGAACGTTGCCTGCAATCGGCGTACGCACATACCGGCCGCCGGTCAGCGTCGTGCTCCGCGGATCATAAAGCTGATACGCCGCGCCCAGCGCCAGAAACTCCGAAAAATTGCCCTGGTGCATCAGCGCCGTCGGAACAGAGGACGTGGAGTTGCCGCCCGAATCCGGGTTGCCGAATTTGTTCGCTTCATAGGCGAAGAACCAGAACGTCCGGTTCTTTCCGTTGTAGACATTGGGAATGTACACCGGAGCGCCGGCCGACGCGCCGTAGCGATTGTCCTGATAGATGGAAATCTTCTGCCCCGAACGGTTCTGAAAAATAGAAGGTGCATCGAGCGCCGAGTGGCGGAACCATTCATGCGCTTCTCCATGAAGCTGGTTCGTTCCCGACTTCGTCGACACGTTCACCGTGCTCCCCATCGTGTGGCCCAGCGACGCATCAAACGCCGAGGTCTGCACCTTGAATTCGCTGATGGCCGTCTGCGGCGGCGAAAACGCCACGCGCGGCGCCGTGCCATCCGAATAAGTGTTCGAAACGCCGTCAATCGAAAATTCGTTCTGGTTGTTGCCGCCGCCATCGGTGGAAAACGTCGAAGGCGCGGAGTTGAAACCCGCCTTGCGCAGACGCAGATTGGTCCCGTTCACCGTGCCCGGAGCCAGGTGCACAAGGTCCATCGCGTTGCCGGCGAACTGCGGCAATTCCAGCACGCGCCGTTCATCGATCACCTGGCCGAGCGATGCTTCGGCCGTGGAGAGCAGTGGCGTGGTCTCCTTCACTTCCACCACTTCGGAAGTGGCGCCCAATTGCAGATCGATGTTCACTTCCACGCTGTCCTGAATACGAACCTGAATCCCCGGCCGCGTCCATTTCTTGAACCCGGTCATTTCGCAGCTCAGCGTGTACGTGCCTGCGATTAAGTACGGAATGACGAAATTGCCGGCCGCATTCGCCTTGGCGGCGATGACCACGCCGGTTGCCTCATTGAGGATTTTTACTTCGGCATCGGGCACGACAGCCGCGCTCGAATCGGCCACGCGCCCCAGTACGGTGCCGCGCGGATCCTGGCCAAAGATGGAATGTGTGAGTAGATATAAATACAGAATGCCGGCCACGAAGCCGGTTATCATTTTTTTCATTGTTGGAAACTCCCTGCCGGAAGCGAAGTTCCGGTCTCTGTTGCGGATTTGCCATCCACTGGAAGCGCTGGTGCGCTGACCCATAAAGCAATGTTCAGCCCCAGAATAGCACGCTTAATTCACAGTGGAGCCGCTAGCGCCGATCCAGCCAGAAGCACAGCGCAATCAATCCCACGTTGGTCAGCAGCGGCCCAACCGCGGCCTGCGCTTCACTCTCCGGCATCGGTCCCCACAACGTTCCACCCACCGTCAGCACCAGCGTCACCACCACTACCCCAACCACCGCATTGCGCCTCACCGGCCAGTAAACAACAAGCCCGGCCACCGTCAGCACCGCCTCCACGGCCAACGCCGCCACCGGCTGCGTCTGCAAGGAAGTCCCGAACCGCAGCGTATCGGCGCCCGCCAGCGTCAGGTCCGGAATATGCACCAGCGCATCCAACACGAAGTGCGATGCCATCACCGCGCCCAGCCACCCTGCCCATCGCCAACCACCCCACTGCACACCCATCGCCGCAAACACGCAAGCATACAGACACGTGGCCACCACGCTATGCGAGTAGGGAAACACGAACGTCAGATAACGCCGCGTCTCCGGGTCCACCGGTATCACCACGCGCTCCACGCCCAGCAGGATCAGCACCCACAACACTACGTCCGCAAACAGCGCCGCCAATACAAGCCAGCCCACATTCCCTCGCGCCGCAAATCGCCGCGCCGCCACCGCCGCGCCCATATGTCCCGCTAGCATCCGTTCCATCCTACCTTCATCTCAGTTGTGTTACTATCCCGATTTGGTTCTGCTCACTCATTCCGTTATGTAGTCAAATTTCATCCATCGGAGTCACACGAAGTGAAGGTCTACGAAAGCACTGAAATTCGCAACGTCGGGCTGATCGGCCACGGCAACTGCGGAAAGACCTCCCTGGCCGCCGGTATCCTTTTCACCACCGGCGTTACGAACCGCCTCACCCGAGTCGATGAGGGCAATACCATCACCGACTTCGACGAAGAGGAGATTGCGCGGAAGGTCACCATTTCCACCGGCGTCGCCGCGATTGATTGGAAGAAGTTGAAGATCAACCTCCTCGACACCCCGGGGTTCAATATCTTCATCAATGACACGAAAGGTTCGCTCGTGGCCGCCGACGCGGCGCTCACCATTGTAGATGGTGTGGCCGGCGTCGAAGTGCAGACGGAGAAGACGTGGAGCTACGCCGATGGCTTCGAACTGCCGCGCGCGGTAGTCATCAACAAACTGGATCGCGAACGTTCCAGCTTTGAACGTACGCTGGAAAGCGTGCAATCGGCCCTAGGCCGCAGTTGCGTCCCTGTGCAGATTCCCATCGGGGCAGAAAAGGATTTCAAAGGCGTCATCGACCTCATCTACATGAAGGCGTACACCTACACGCCCGATGGGGACGGGAAGGGAAAGGAATGCCCCATCCCTGAGGCCTTGGCCTCCGCCGCCGAAAAGGCTCACGAAGCCCTGGTGGAAATGGTCGCCGAAGGCAATGACGCATTGATGGAAGAGTTCTTTGAACAGGGCACCATCGGCATTGAACACCTCACCTCCGGATTGCGCCAGGCCGTCTTGGACCGCCGCATCTACCCCGTCCTCTGTGCCAGCGGCCTGCACAACATTGGCACCGATCAACTGCTGAACTTCTTCAGCGAATATTTCCCCAATCCCTCCGACCGCGGTAAAGCCAAGGTCACCATCAACGGCCAGCCCGGTGAGCGTGCCGTGAGCGACAAAGAACATGCCGCCCTCTTTGTGTTTAAAACAGTGGCCGACATGTTCTCCGGCCGCGTGTCCTACTTCAAGGTCATGTCAGGCGTATTAAAGAACGACGCCAACATGGTCAATCAACGCACCGGCACCGCCGAACGTTTGGCCCACATCAGCATTCTGCGCGGCAAGACGCTGGAGGCGGTGACGGAGCTCAAAGCCGGCGATATCGGCGCAGTGGCCAAGCTCAAAGATACGCTCACCAGCGATACGCTCTCCGAAAAAGGCGACACCATCGCCTATCCTGCCGTGGAGATCCCCGAACCTTCCATTGCGTTCGCCGTAACAGCAAAAACACGCCAGGACGAAGATCGCATGGGCCAGGCCATCCAGCGCATCCTCGAAGAAGACGTCGCCCTGCGCTTCTACCGCGATCCGCAGACCAAGGAATTCCTCGTCGCCGGCACCGGTCAGCAGCACGTCGAAGTCGTCGTCAACAAACTCAAGAAGCGCTACCACGTCGATGTCGCGCTCGCATCCCCCAAGATTCCCTATCGCGAAACCATTCGCGGCTTCGCCGATGTGCAGGGCCGCCACAAAAAGCAGACCGGCGGCCACGGCCAGTTCGGCGACTGCAAGATCAAGATGGAGCCGCTCCCGCGCGGAGGCAAGTTCGAGTTCGCTAACGCCATCTTCGGCGGCTCAGTGCCCCGCCAGTTTATTCCCGCGATCGAGAAGGGCATTCTGGAGGCGGCCGCGAAGGGCTACCTCGCCGGCTATCCCGTCGTCGATTTCAAAGTGACCCTCTACGACGGTTCCTATCACGATGTCGACTCCTCGGAAATGTCGTTCAAACTCGCCGGCCGCAAGGCGTTCAAAGCAGCGATGGCGATCGCCAAGCCGACACTGCTGGAGCCGGTGATGAAGGTGGAAGTGCAGGCCCCCGTGGAGTTCGCCGGCGATCTGATGGGCGATATGAACGGCCGCCGTGGCCGCATCTCAGGCATGGATACGAAGGGCGGCACCCAGATCGTCCGCGCCATGGTTCCGATGTCGGAAATGCTCACCTATCAGAACGACCTCATCTCCATGACCCAGGGCCGCGCTTCCTTCACCATGGAGTTCGATCACTACGACTTCGTCCCGGCGCTGCAGGCCGAAAAGATCGTCGCCGCTGCCAAGGCCGCTCAGACCGGCGAAGAGGAAGAAGAAGAGTAAAATGCAAAGCCACGGATTGGCACAGATCCACACTGATCATCTGTGTGGATTCGTGTCCATCTGTGGCTAATTGCCGTTTCCCCGGAAAGCCTCGCTCAACACAATCTGTTCCACCAGGTCGCGTAGCCCGTTGCCTTTCTTCTCCACCACCGCGGCAATTGCCTCAATCCGCGGCCGGTCGGCAGCATCGAACTTGCGCCCGCACGCATACGTGAGCAGCCGGTCCGTAAGAAACCGTGCAAACTGCGGTTTGCGCCCAGCCAGCGCCTCGCGCAACCCCGTGATATCCGTGAATGCTTCCCCACTCGGCAATTGCCCCGATGCATCAATCGCCGCCCCGTTCGGGTACTTCGCCCGCCACCGTCCAATGGGATCGAAGTTCTCCAGCGCAAAACCCGGCGGATCAATCGAGCGGTGGCACGACATGCACGCCGCATTCTCCCGATGCTTCGTCAGCAAATCGCGGATGCTCTTCGCTCCGCGCACATCCGGGTCCAACGCCGGAACATCGTCCGGAGGCGGCGCCGGAGGCGTTCCGAAAATGTTCTCGAGCATCCACACCCCGCGCGTCACCGGCGATGTCTCAATCCCATTGGCCGATACCGTGAGAATGCTCCCATGCCCCAGCAACCCGCCGCGCCGCGCATCAGTCAACTCCATCTTGCGAAAAACGTGCCCGCCCGCCGCCGGGATCGCATCCGGCATGCCGTACAACCGCGCCAGTTGCCGGTTCAAAAAGCTGTACCGAGCTTCCATAAAATCGTGCAGGCTCTTGTTCTCATCTAGCAGATGCCGCATCAGCATCCGCGTTTCCGTCTTCATCGAATCCTGCAGATTGTCGAAGTAGTAAGCTCCGAACTGATCGCGATCCGGAGGCATATCGCCAAGGCTCCGCAAATTCAGCCAGCTATCGAGAAACCCTTCGACAAACGCCTTTGACCGCGGGCTCGCCAGCAGTCGCCGCGTCTCCGCCCGCAGCACCTCATCCTTCAACAGCGCTCCGCTGTTGGCTTTCTTGAGCAGCGCTTCATCCGGCATCGTCGACCACAGGAAATACGAAAGCCGCGACGCCAGCGCATGCGCGTTCAGCCGTCCCTTCTGCTCCGATGCAGCCGAAAGATACAGAAACGCGGGCGAACACAACACCGCTTTCAACGCATCCTGCATCGCCGTCTCCGCGCCAATCCCCGCCGCGCGCCGCTTCTCCACAATCCCCATCAGCCGGTCCACTTCCTCCGTGCTCGCCGGCCGCCGGTACGCACGCGAAGCAAAGCGCGTCAGAATCTCCCGCGTGCGCTCCACCGCGAACGGCTGATCGCCGTAAACCACGCGCTGGCTTGCGGGCACAGCCGGAGCGTTCAATGGGCCGCGAATCTCCACATGATGGATGCGAATCTGCGGAATCTGCCCGTACTTCATCATCGCGATGCGCCCCGGCACAATCCCCGCCGCTACCTTCCGTTGATCCTCCGGCAGGAACTGCGGATACTCGCGGGCGAAACGCGAAAACACGCGCCGCACATCGTTCATCCCGTTCGGAAAAATAAACCGCGGCTGATAGCCCGCGTCCAGACGCACCTGAAAAGTGAGCCATTGCGGCCCGCCATCGGCGATCTCTGTTTCCCCCAGCAGCGGCTGAATCGGCTGCTCGTGCTGTAAATAGCCGGCGCGCGCATTCCCCGCCACCACACCGAACCGGAAGGGAGCCTCCGGATCGGTGCCCAGCAGCTTCGCATCATACGGATTCTTCCGGTACAGCGCCTCTACCTGCACCTTCACTTCATATTCGCCGTCATACGGCACGCCTTCGGAAAACGCATGCAGCGGAGCATAAGCGCCTTCATAGTGTGGCGTGCGCGGATGCTCAAACAGCGACATGTACTGCGTCAGCTTGTTGAAGTTCCGTGCCCCATCGAGTTCCTTCTGCTGCCGGAAGTGATCCTTGAACACCCACGTCCGCGGCGCAGGCGGCGTTGTGCCCGGCAGCGCCTTGCCGATCACCGCATCGGCCGCGTCCAGGTATTGCTCCAGCAGATACCCCGAGGTAACCAGCGTCTCGCCGATGTTGTCCATGTGCGCATACTGCTGATCGCGCGGAAAGCGGCTGGTGGGGTCGAATTGATCCATCGGCATCTGAAACAGATCACCAATCGTGTTCAGATACTCCCGCCGGTTCAGGCGCCGCAGCACAATCTTCTCCGGAGCCTGCTTTGCCAAGTGCGTGAGAAACGCCTGCCGCTCCGCGCTGCTCGGCTGCCGCGCAGTCTTCGGCGGCATCGTCGCCGATTCCACTCGGCCCTTCACCGCTTCCCAATCCACCGGCGCCCGGTCAAAGCGCCGCTTCCCCATCTGCACTTTTTCCCCGTGACAGGAAACGCAATACGTATTGAGGAAACTCGCCGCGGGATCGGTGGCGGCGAAGGCAAACAGCAGCAGTGGCGTCATCGCGATTAGATTCCGCGCAGTGTGCCGGTGGATAGCGCGAACTTCTGCTGCTCCACGCCAAAGCGTTGCAGCACGCTCAGGAACAGGTTCGACAGCGGCTGCCGGTTCAGCCCGTTCGCCGGGAAGGCGTGATACTGGCCATGCGCAAAGCCGCCGCCCGCCAGAACCACCGGCAGATTCAAATTCGTATGCGCGTTGCCATTGCCCATGCCGCTGCCGAAAATCACCATCGTGTGATCCAGCAAAGAGCCGTCCCCGTCTTCAATCGACTTCATCTTCGTCAGGAAGCGCGCGAATTGCTCCGTCTGATAGCGCTCCAGTTTCACCAGCAGGTCAATCGCTTCCTGCACCTGCCCGTGATGCGACAGCGCATGATACTCCTTGCGCACGCCCAGCACCGACGATTCAAAACCACCGGCAATCTCCAGCGTCGCAATGCGCGTCGAATCCGTCTGCAGCGCCAGCGCCATCAGATCGTACAAAACAGGAATATCGTTCACCAGCCCGCGATTCTCCGGCTCTTCCATCCCCGCCTTGGGCTTCGGAATCGCCGCCCACTTCTGCCGCAGCTCCAGCACCTTTTCTACTTCCCGCACCGACGTGAAGTACTCATCCAGCTTGCCTTGATCGCGCGCCCCCAGGCTGCGCTTCAACGACCGCGCATCATCGTTCACCGCATCGAGAATAGAGCCCTGCAGCACCAGCCGGTCCTTGGTGCGCGCCTGGTCCGCTTCGTTCTCATTGACAAACAATTTGCGAAACAGCTCGCGCGGCCCTTGAATCGGATTCACGCGCGTGCCACTGCGCGTCCAACTCATCATGCAGCCGCCATGCAGTCCTTCTTCTGAACCCAGCGTGAGGGAAGGGAAGCGCGTCGCCCCGCCCACCGCCTCCGCCGCCCGCTGATCCAGACTGATGTTGCCATCGGGCATGCCCTTGGCATCCACCTGGCGCACGCCGCTCAGGAACGAATGGACGGCGAAGTGCCCGCCCTTCACTCCGTGATCCAGGCCCGAAAAAACACTGATGTCCTTGCGATGCTCCTTGGCGATCGGCTCCAGCAGATGCGGAGCATCGTAGCCCGCGCCGCTCTCCTTGGGAAAGAACTGCGGAGGATAGTAGCCAAACGCGTTGCCCACCGCGACAATCCGCATCGGGCGCACCGTCTTTGCCTGCGCGCTCAGCGCGCCCACCGCCAGCCCGGACCCCAGCAGATTCGGCCGCAGCGAATCGAGCACCGGCAATGCGAGTTGAATACCCGCCGCGCGCAGAAAAAACCGGCGGCCGGCAAGGTCGGGACGGTGGGTTGGCATGGCGACAATGATATCGCACCTTGCGGGGTCTTTTCGCCGGCCGCAGGCGCCGAATTTTCATTCCACCGCTGTGGCGGGAATCGTCTCAGTTGTTCTACACTGAAAGTTCCCGCCCACGGGGGCGCGTAGCTCAGTTGGTTAGANNACGCGCTAGCTTGAGGGGCTAGTGCCCGCAAGGGCGTCAGGGTTCAAGTCCCTGTCTCGGCACCAGTTGTCAGGGTGTTGGCGCAGTACGGTCCGGGTGTGCGAGGGCGATTAGCTCAGTTGGTTAGAGCGCCTGCTTCACACGCAGGAGGTCACAGGTTCGAGTCCTGTCGCGCCCACCACCCGCTCGGATGAGAGAATTGTCCAACTCTCCTCAATGAAATCTCTCTTCAAGCGGCGGTTTCCAGGACATCACCGATTTCGGTTCATTCACCACTGGCGGCTACACAGGGACGATCAACAGCGCGTTCTCCAACCCTCTCGGAGGCCGGGCGGGATGGGACTCGAGCACGGCTTTGGCCGGCTCCAATGGGGCGATTGACGATGTTCTGGTCACGGACGCCGCAGATTCGGTCCCGGAGCCGGCGACGTTCGCTCTGCTTGCTGTGGCGGCGCTAGCGGCGGCCATCCGCCGGATGCGCTAAGAACCGGCCAACCCCACCTCTCACTCGCCATCCGTCACAGCCTCCCCCAGCGCTCTCAACCCCCCGCGCAGCAGCCCCGCCATTGCCGCATCCTCCGCAATCTGGCGCGCCTCCCACTTCGTCCCCATCAGGTTCACCGTTACTCCTTCCACCACCCGCGCCGACATCACTCGCAATGTCTCCGTCAACGCGCCCTGCGCAAACACCCCGCGCGCCGAGGCATTAAACAGCGCCACCGGCTTGCCCACCAGTTCCCCACTTCCTACTACCCAATCGAGCGCGTTCTTCAAACTCCCCGGCACACCATGCGCATATTCCGGAGTAGAAAAAATCACCGCATCCGCCGCCTGCAACTGCCGCCGCCATTCGCGCACATGCGCTGAAACATTTTCGCCGTCGTCATCCGGATTGAAATGCGGCAACTCCCCCAACCCCGAGTATCGTTCCAATCGAACACCCGCTGCAGCTACTAACGCCGCGGCCTCCAGCAGCGTCGTGTTCGACGAGGAAGCCCGCAGACTGCCCGAAACCGTGAGAACCCGCATGCACCGTCCTTTCTATCCCACGCTCTTGGATGCAACTCGCACAACAATCGGCTCCAGTCCTTCCACAAATCTCCGCCGCGGATGCGCCCAGCGCCCCATTCCAATTCGCCATCCCCACAGCCCTCGCCACATTGGCTTCAATTGAGCGCACCACCGCGACGATCACCGCCGGGCTCAGCCGCAACGCGGCCTACACCAGTTCCACCGCTTGCCCCACTTCGATCGCGCCCCCCTCTTCCACCGCGCAATTCAGCGCCAGCTCCCCGCCGAAGCGCGCCACGATATCCCGCAGCACCTCCGTATCCTGGCGCAACGTATCCGGATCATAAGTTGTCATCACGCACCTGCCGCGCAGACTGTCGATCCCGATTACCACATCGCCGATCCGCAGCTTCCGCCCCGGCCACGTGCGTTCCTCCAATCCTTCTACACCGCCGATCACCAGGTTCGGACGCAGCCGCCGCCCGTCTCTGCCAAACGCGGCAATCGCGCCATCCGTAGCTACCAGCAGCGGCAGAATATCGAAGCGGTCCGCCGACTCATCGTGGATCAATTCCACCTGCGTTCCGGCAATCTTGCGCACATCCGCCAACACACTCGCATCCGTCCACGGCCGTCCATCCACCAGCGGAATACCGTGCGCATCCGTCGTCCCTTTGTGCCCCAGCAATCCCGCGTGCGTGCGCGCCGTAATCAGCCGCCCCCGCGGATCCACGGTCAGAATCACGCGATCCCCGTCAATGCCCAGCCGTGTCAACGTCGCACTCCGCAACGCTTCCCCAGCCATCGACTTCACCGGATACCGCCAGATCTCTTTAACAAACATTTTGCTCACCATCGCCCCTACCAGATGCGCGGTGTGCCACGAACGATTCACCTCGCTCTGCGATAAGTAAGCCCGAACACCCACACCCCCAGCGCCACATCAATCGACATACAAAATCCCGGCCACCACACCGGAACCCCCGGATTCTCGATCAGCAGATGATGAAACAGATCAAACACGCCATGCCCCACCATTCCCGCGGCCACCAGCCACTGGCTCCGTTTGTACCCCATCACCGCCACCACCAGGAACACGCATCCCACCGCGGTCTCGGCGACAATCGGACGCGCCGAAGGCGGGCCCAGCAGCGCGAACAGCGAATAATAGGCGCCGATCACGATCAGCACCGTGGGGTAGAACGAACGGTCGCGATCAAACCCAACGAAAAGCCCCAACGCCGCAACCACGGCTCCCAGCACGATCCCAATCACGTATTCCATAAGTGGCTGCTATGGTACCGCATCCCTCAAAATAGAAACATGAGGATGGCTGTCTTAACCCTCGCCCTTTCGCTCACTCCCACATCCGCCGCCGATCCCGCCACCGCCCTCGAAAACGAGGTGCTCCACCAGGTCAACGCCGAACGCCAGTCCCGTGGCCTGCCCGCACTCCGCCCGGACCCGCAACTCACCAAACTCGCCCGCCAACACAGCCGCAACATGGCCCAGCGCCGCTTTTTCTCGCATGACGACCCCGAGCACGGAGACGTCGCTCAACGCCTCAAAACCGCCAACGTGAAATGCACCGCCTGTGCCGAAAACATTTACCGGTCTTCCGGGACTCCTGACCCCGCCCGTGGCGCCGTCCGCGCCTGGATGAAAAGCCCCGGCCATCGCGCCAATCTCCTCGGCCGCACCTACACCCGCACGGGAATCGGTGTCGACAACCGCAACGCCTTCCTCATCACGCAAATCTTCCTCGGCGACTAACGGCAACTACTGAGCCAGGGCGCTGTCGGAATTATCAGGTCAGGATGTCGCGGACGACGTGGCCGTGAACGTCCGTGAGGCGGCGGTTGAGGCCGTTGTGATACCAGGTGAGCTTTTCGTGATCGAGGCCCATGAGGTGGAGAACGGTGGCCCAGACGTCGTGCACGGTGGAGATGTTTTCGATGCTGCGGCGGCCGAACTCGTCGGTAGCTCCGTAACTGGAGCCGCCTTTGACGCCGGCGCCGAGCATCCATACGGTGAAGGCATCGGGGTTGTGATCGCGGCCGAGGGTTCCTTCCTGATGCGTGGGCATGCGGCCGAATTCCGTGGTCCAGACGATGAGCGTGTCCTGCAACATGCCGCGTGATTCCATGTCGGTGATGAGACCGGCGGTGGGCTTGTCGAGGATGGGGCAGTGGCGCTGGTAATCGGCTTCGAGCGTTTTGTGCGCATCCCAGTTGAGCAGGCCATCGACGCCGGAAGCGCGGGAGGCGCAGTAGAGCTGCACGTAGCGCACGTTGCGTTCGAGCAGGCGGCGGGCGAGAAGGCAATTGCGAGCGTAGGCGGCGATGAGCGGATTGTTGTCCTTCGTGCCGTATAGGTTGTGGATCGACGTTGGCTCCTTGGCAAGATCGGAAACTTCAGGGGCGGAAAGTTGCATGCGCGCGGCGAGTTCGTAGGCGGCGACTCGCGCGGTGAGATCGGTGTTGCCTTCGTGGCGCGCGGCGTGACGGCGGTTGAGAGCGCGGAGGAAGTCGCGAGTGTCGTCGTCTTCCTTCTGATGGATAGCAGCGGGGCGCTGGAGGTTTTGAATGGGCTCGGCCGCGTTGAAGGCGATGCCCTGGTGCTCGGCGGGCAGGAAGCCGGCGGTCCAATTGGCGGGGCCGGAAGGCGGAATGCCGCGGACATCCGGGATGGAAACGTAAGCCGGGAGGTTGTCGTTATCTGAGCCGAGGGCGTAGCTGACCCAGGCTCCGGCGCTGGGGAAGCCTTCGAAGACGTAGCCGGTGTTCATCATCACGCAGGCGGGGCCGTGCGTGTTGGTGCGCGATGTCATGGAGTGGATGAAGCCCATCTTGTCGGCGTGCGCGCCGAGGTGGGGCAGCATTTCGGTGAGGTATTTGCCACTCTGGCCGCGGCGGAGGAAGCGGAACGGGCTCTTCATGAGGTTGCCGTTCGCGCCTTGGAAACTGACTTCCTTCTCGGCGCCGGGCATGGGTTTGCCGTGGTGCTTTTCGAGCGCGGGTTTGTAATCCCAGAGATCGAGATGCGATGCGCCGCCGGGGCAGAAGATCTGAAGAATGCGCTTCGCCTTCGGTGTGTGGTGGGGTGTGACGCGGCCACCGGCCATGAGTTGCTGCAGCGCGATGCCGGGCAGGCCGAGGACGATGCTGTCGAGGAATGTGCGTCGGTTCATGGGTGGCTCACATCACGTAAATGAACTCGTTGGCGTTGAGCAGGGCCCGGCAGAAGGCGGCGAGGCCGTGTTCTGCGATGAGCTTGCTGGCTGCGGTGCGTTCCTCTGTGTCGGGTTTGCGGCCGAAGGCGAGAGTGAACGCGCGGTCGATGCGTTGCTCGCCGGTGGCTTCTTTTTCGAGGCGCTGGGCGAAGTGTTGTGCCTGATCGAGGAGGAAGGAATTGTTCAGCAGCGCGAGCGCTTGCAGAGGTGAAGTGGTGACGAAGCGGCGCGGTTCGGGGAGCGAGGAATCGGGGCAATCGTACTGGCCAAGCATCTCGCTGCGCACGGAGCGGGCGGCGGTTTGGTACACCGCGCGGCGGTAGGTCTCGGGGCCGAATTTTTCCAGCGGATAATAGGTGGCCACGTTGTCCACGGTGTAGCGATAGAGCCGGAAGCCGGGGCCTCCCATGGTGCGGTCGAGCTTGCCGGAAACGGCGAGGATGGAATCGCGGATGGCTTCGGCTTCGAGGCGCTGCGGCGGATAGCGCCAGAGCAACTGCGCATCGCCGTCGATGCGGGCGTTGGCGGCGTGATGGGCGCTCGACTGGCGGTAGGTCATGCTGAGGAGGATTTCGCGATGCACCGGCTTCCAGCGCCAGCCGTGCTCCTGGAGGCGTTTGGCGAGGTAATCGAGGAGTTCGGGATGCGTGGGGCGCTCGCCGTTGAAACCGAAGTCGCTGGGCGTGGCGACAATGCCTTTGCCGAAGTGATGCTGCCAGAGGCGATTGACGATGACGCGCGGAGTGAGCGGATTGGCGGGGTCAGTGATCCACTTGGCCAGGGCCATGCGCCGTTCGCTTTCGGGGCTATCGGGGTTGAGGGCGAAGGGCGCGATGCTGAGTGTGGAGAGGCTGGCCGGGGCGATGATGTCGCCGCGGTCCATGACGTTGCCGCGTTTGTGAAGGTAGATGGGTTCCTTGGGCGCTTCGAATTTTCCGATGTATGCCGCCGGGGGCTTGGGCACGGCTTGTAGTTGTTTTTGGAGGGATTTTTGTCTTTGCTCGAGCTGGCGGTATTCGGTGCGGGCGGCTTCGTTGAGGACGGTCAGTAATAGGAGCTGCTCGCGATCCGAATCGCGGGGTGGGAGGCGGCCTTCGGATGACGCAACGCGTTTCCACTGCTGGCCGTTTGAGGAAACTTCGATCCAGTAGTTGGATGGGACAGGGCCTTCGAAGCGGCCCATGAATCCACCCATGCGGTCGCGCGACCAGGAGACTTTTTCGATGGTCGCGAGCTGCTGCAGTTCGATGATGATGTCCACGGGCTTCGCCGAGGCGGCGAACCAGCGGCGATCGAATTTGCCGTCGGTGAGGTGCTGATCGGAGTAGGCTTCGGCGTCGTCATCGGCGCGGCGGACGGAGGTGGCGTGGACCTTTGCTCCGGTAGAGGCGAGGGCTACGTTGCGTGCGGCACTCCAGACTTCGACTTCATCGAGGGCCGCGCCTGCGCCTGAGGAGGTGGCTTCGATGTGGAGTTTTATAAAACGGGCTGCAATGGGCGGGAATGTTTCTTCGGTGAGACGGGCATCGGGGGCTTCGCGATATTTGGCGAGGATGGCCGCGCGCTGTGCTTCCACCTGAGGCTTCGCTTCTTTGCGGATAGCGGCCATGCGATCGGTGACGGTGCGGAGCTCGGCTTCAAGAGGCTCCGCGGCGGCTTTGTAGCGTTGCTTTTCCTCGGCGGTGGCGAGTTCGCGCTCGGTGTGAATAGCGCCGACGAACACGGCGGCCATGCGGTAGTAATCGCGCTGCTCAATGGGATCGAACTTATGGTCGTGGCACTTGGCGCAATTGACGGTGAGGCCGAGGAATGCGGACGCAGTGGCGTTGATCATGTCGTCGAGATCGTCGGCGCGTTGCTGGCGCTTGGCGGCTTCGGCCTGATTGCCGACGGTGTCATGCGGGCCTGCAACGAGGAAGCCTGTGCCGGCGTCGACGCCGACCAGGTCGCCGGCGAGGTGCTCAGTGATGAAGCGGTCGAACGGCTTGTCTTCGTTGAGCGAGCGGATGATGTAATCGCGGAAGGGCCAGGCGTTGGGGCGAAGATGATTCTGTTCGTAGCCGTGGCTTTCGCCGAAGCGGATGACGTCCATCCAGTGGCGGCCCCAGCGCTCGCCGTAGGCGGTGGAAGCGAGGAGCCGATCGATGAGCTTGGGGTAGGCATCGGGGGCTTTGTCGGCGATGAAGGCTTCGACTTCTTCCGGTGTGGGAGGCAGGCCGGTGACATCGAAGGTGGCGCGGCGGATGAGCGTGCGGCGATCGGCTTCGGGGGAGGGCTGGAGTTTCTTCGCAGCCATGGCGGCATAGACGTAGCGATCGATGGGGTGTTGCTTCCATGCTTCGGGGGTATTGGTGGGGAGTGTTGGAGCTTGCACGGCTACGGGCTGGAGGGACCAGAAGTCGCGGCCTGCGCGCTTGCGGGTGATGGCGGTGAGCTTCGCGTTCCAGCGTGCTCCGGCGTCGATCCATTTGGCGAGCGTGTCTTTGTCGGAGGCAGGGAGCGGGTTGCCTACGGGCATCTTGTTGGCGCGGATTTTTTCGATGAGAAGGCTGCGCGATGCATCGCCGGGTATGAGTGCGGCGCCTGTCGTTCCGCCGCGGAGCGCATCGGCGCGGCTTTCGAGCACAAGTCCGCCCATCTTCGTTGCGGCGCTGTGGCACTGCAGGCAGCTTTTCTGGAGGATCGCCGTGGCTTGAGGCTCGAGGTCTTGCGCTTGGGCGGAGAGGGCCAGGAGCAACGCGAATTGGATCACCCTCATAACTTACAGCACTTGGAGTGGCTGCGGCACACTCAGGCCGTTGCTCGAACCCACTCGCGGATGCGTGCGGAGAGATCGTCATCGGCGGGGAGGAGGTCGCTGATGACGGCGACGGAATCGATGCCTGCGTGGAACAATGCTTCCGCGTTGCGAAGGGTGATGCCGCCGATGGCGACCAGCGGCCTGGTGGTGAGGGCGCGCAGATCGCGAATCTGGTCGACGCCGAGCACGGGGTCCGGGTTTTCTTTGGAGCCGGTGGCGAAGACGGGGCCGATGGCCAGGTAATCGACGGGCTCCTGATCGCCAGCCTGGAGTTGGGTGGCGTTATGGGTGGAAAAGCCCAGCAGCGCGTTGCCGATGACGCGGCGTGCATCGGCGGGCGCGAGATCGTCCTGGCCCACGTGGAGGCCGGCGCCGAGGACTCGTGCGATGTCGCCGCGATCGTCGATGACACAGTGCGCGCCCGCCTCGTGGCAGAGGGCCGCAAAGGCTTCGGCTTCGGCGAATACCCGGCGTGAGAAAGGGCCTTTGTGGCGGTACTGGAGGAGGCGCACGCCGTTCTCCAGCAATGCGCCGGTGAAGCGCAGTGGATCCATTCCGCGGCGCTCCAGCGTCACGGTATCGACGATGGCGTACAACCTGGGAAGAAAGGTCATTTCGTTTTTTTCTTCTTCGTTTTCGTCTTCGCGTTCATGTCGACGCGCAGCTTCCACGCTGTGCGCAGCGCGCCTTCCATGACGTCTTCGGTGGATTCGGCGAGGCGGATGTGCGTCATGCCCATGCGGCCCCATCCGCCGGCGATGGGAAGGAAGACATCGGGCCGGTCTTCGAGGAAGCCGGCTTGAATTTCGGGCGTGAGCATGAGGTTGCCGTAGCCCTGATTGACGGAAGCGAGCGTGGCGAAGATGCGCCCACCGACGCGGAAATCGACGGCGCCCATGTGCGAGCCTTGCTCGGCGCCTTCCATGCTGAGTGCGATGCGGCGGAAATCGTCTGCGGTCATCGGCGCCCCTTTCTCAATGAATCAGTTTCAGGCCGAAGTGGATGTAGCGCGGAAAGCCGGTGGTGGCGGTGACGCGGCCGAACAAGGTGTTGGTGGGTCCCGTGTTGGGTCCGGCCAGGTTCGAGTGGTTCATGGCGTTGAGGAACTCCGCGCGGAATTGAAAGCGCCACTTTTCGGCGAGCTGGAAATTCTTCACGGCGGAGATATCCCAATTGTCGACGGCCGCCGTGCGCAGGCCGCTGAAGCGCGAGGAGTGCACCAGAAGGTTCGAGGCCAACTGCTGCGCGGGGACGCGGTTGAAGATGTCGGTGTTGAACCAGCGGTCAAGCGTTTGCGCACTGCCTTCGAGACGCGCCTTGCGGATATCATCCACCATCAGGACGTTGCCGAAGCCGATGGGCGAGCCTGTGTTGCGCTGCCAGACGGCCTGCGCCTGCCATCCGCCAACGATCTGGCGGACGACTCCATTGCTGCTGGAGAGGAAGCGCTTGCCGCGCCCGAATGGTAGTTCGTAGAGCGCACTCAGAGCGAAGCGGTGCGTACGGTCGAGATCGGAAATCAGCTCTTCAAGCAAGGCGTCGCCGTCGTTGCGGAAGCCCGTGGCTTCCATGAATTTTGACCAGGTCCAGTTGAACTGGGCGGTGACTCCACCCTTCAAGCGGCGCTCGGCGGTCATCTGCAGCGAGTGATACCAGGAATATCCAATGGGCTCAGAAGAAGTGATGGAGGTGTATTGCGGATAGGGCCGGAGCAGTTGCTGGCGGCCGGTGTTCTGGCCGGAGAGATTGGTGCCGGGGAGCGGGAAGAAGGGGTTGGGCACCTGCGTGGTGAGGAAGTTGATGGTGTCCTGATCGCGCACGGGCGATTTGCTCAAGTAGGAATTGGGCACGGCGTTGTATTGGCGCGAAGTCAGCAAGCCTGTTCCGCGATTACCGACGTAGGTGACTTCGACGACGGCTTCCCCAGGCAATTGGCGCTGCAAGCCGAAGCTGTAGCGCTGCATGTAGCCATTGCGTGATTGGGGGAAGAAGAAGCTGATGCCGCGGCCGACGTCGGTGGAAAGGCCGCCCGCCGCGCCCAGAGGTTGCGACCAGCCACGGGGGAATGGATTGGAGAGAGACGCGAGGAACGTGCGGCCATTGTCTTCGGAGGCAACCAGCGTGTTGACGATGGAATAGCCGCTCAGGTTCACGGCGCCGCGGTCCGCGCCGATGGGGACGAAGAAGACGCCGTAGCCGGCGCGAATCACGGTGGACTTCATCGGTGTCCACGCGAGGCCAATGCGCGGAGCGAAGTTGTTGCGGTCGGGCATCCAGAGGTTACGATCCGACCCACCCGCTCCGGCAAAGCGTAATCCGCCCATGACACGGAATTGCGATGCGGGGATTTCGGGAATGGGCCGTTGGGCGTAGTTGGCAATGGCGCGCGCGGCGATTGGGTTGGTGGCGGCGAAATCGAAATCCTGCACGCTGCGGTTGAAGCGCTCCGTGATGGGAGAATCGTAATCCCAGCGCAGGCCGAGGTTCAGTGTCAGGCTGCGCCGGATGCGCCAGTCGTCCTGGACGTAGAAGCTGAGCGCAAGGGATTGCTCAGCAGCGGAGTCATTGACGTTGATCTGGCCGCCGGAGGGAATGCCGAGCAAGAACGACGCGAAGTCCTGGCCGATGGGCGCGGCCGGGGAGTTGTCGAGAGGGCCTTGCGTCCAGGTGGTGCCGAAGTTGAGGGTCGGCGTCATGTTGGCGAAGTTGTAATTGTGTTCGCGATAGATCCGGAACTCGGCGCCGGTGCGCAGGGTGTGGTTGCCGCGCGACCAGGAAAGATCGTCGGTGAGCGTCATGTAGTTGGAGAACGAACGCGAATTTGTGCCGGTGCCGAGGTTTTGAAACGCGGCGACGTTGATGGTGGGAAAGGAAATCGCTTGCGGGCTGATGCCTGCGGCGAGGCTCGGATGAAAGCCGAGGCTGTTCAAATCGTAGCCCGCCGAAAGGGGGAAGAAGCTCTGATCGAAACGGGTGAAGCCGATGCGGAAATCGTTCAACAGCGAGGGCGAGATGACGACGATGTCGTCAAAGACGACGCCGTTATTGCGGCGGAAGCGATCCTGGCCGTTGGCGATGGTGCCGAGCACCTGGCCGGAGGAGAAGAGATTGTAGGTCTGGTTGTAGCGGCCAAAGGCGCGGTGGCGATCGTTGAAGTTGTGATCGACCTTGGCGGTGTGCGAATAGAATTCGTTCAAGGAGCGCGGGAGCAAGGTGAAGTTGTTGCGTCCGTCGGTAGTGCCCGTGGTATTGGATGCGGGCCAGAAGGGCATGAAGTTTTTCGCCACCGCATCGATTCGAGAGGTCGGCACGATGTTGCCGGGCAGCGGTTGGCGCGAGAAGCGGCCGTTGGGCGCGGCGGCGATGGTGGCCGGATCGTAGATCTGATACGCAGTGCCCAGGCGCAGGAGGTTTGAGAAATCGCCACCGCGCGCGGCGGCATCGGGCACGGTGTAGAAGCTGTTGCCACGCTCCACGCCGGGGCGCGTGAGCCCTTCGAACGCGTAGAGCCAGAATGTTTTGTTTTTGCCGTTGAAGACCTTGGGGATGTAGACCGGGCCGCTGAAGGTGAATCCAAAGCGGTTGAGGATGTTGAGCGGATTGACGGATTTTACTTTGTCATCGGTGACGGGGCCGGTGGCGGCGTTGTAGAGGTTCTGGCGCTGGAAGAGGTCGAGAGACTGAAGTTTGTTGTTGTTGTGGAACCAGTGAAAGATGGAATGAAAATCGTTGGTGCCGGAGCGGAGGACGACGTTGACGTTGCCACCCGGCGCGCGGCCGACGCTGGCGTCGTAGGTGGCGGTCTGCACCTTGAACTCGGCGACGGCTTCGGTGGGCGGGGCGTAGGCGGCGTTCGATCCCCACATGCTGGGGGTACCGTCGACAGTGAACTCGATGGACCCGCTGCGAGTGCCGTTGACGGAGAGATTGGAGAGGACTTCGACGGCGGGGCCGAGGCTGGGGTGATTGGGCGCGCCGAGGTTGACGACGCCGGGGGCGAGGCGGGAAAGAGACAGGGCATTGCCGCCGGGCAGGGGCAAATCGACGATGCGGCGGGAATCGACGACGCGGCCGAGGCTGCCGGTGGCGGTTTCAAGGAGCGTGGCTTGTCCGGTGACACTGATGGACTCGCTGACTTGGCCCACTTCGAGGGTGAGGTCTTCGGTCAGCCGGTCGCCGACGCGCACGGAAACATTCTTGCGTTCCAATGTTTTAAAGCCGGCGGCGGTTACGGTAAGCGTGTAGCCGCCGGGCTGGAGGTAGAGGAGGTCGTAGGCGCCGGCATCGTTGGTCTTGGCGGCGACCTTTACGCCGGTTTCGGCGTTGGTGGCGGTGACATCCACCGTGGGAACGGGAGCTCCTGAGGGATCGAGCACGCGGCCCGAAATACGCCCGCGGGCATCCTGCGCGGCGAGCGAAAAGGAAAGGAGCGAGAAGACCAACAGCGTACGAAGCATTGTAAACAGACTATCAATGTCTGAATTTGTGGGCCATAGCCAGTATTGCCGCCATCAGCAGGACTAACACGGGGTCGGTCAACTCCGGGGTCCGGCCCGGGAGATAGCGCTGCAACCACTCACATCCGAGCAGGAGCAAAGCGAGGAGCGGGGCGGCCAAAGACAATCGCCACCCGGCGGCAAGCAGCATCCACAATGAGGCGCCGTAGAGGAAGAGCTTTCCTAACAATGTGCGCGCGGCGGCGACGCGTTCCGCTTCCAGAAGGGAGTGGAAAGTGCCCCAGTGGAACGACGCCGCGTGGCGGGAAAAGGCGAACGGATACAACTCGCGGAGGAGCAACCAGGTAACCGTCAGTGATGCGGCCAATCCAATGGGGACGCGCATGCGGCGGCATATGGCGAAGACGAC
The DNA here is from genome assembly GCA_018268935.1 of Acidobacteriota bacterium. Taxonomy (GTDB): domain Bacteria; phylum Acidobacteriota; class Terriglobia; order Bryobacterales; family Bryobacteraceae; genus CADEFT01. The sequence continues at coordinate 36,024 of JAFDVS010000008.1, forward strand.
AACCGCCGGGATGAAGACCGTCAGCGGCAGCGTGTTGCCGATGATGAAGCCCCGGAGAAGCAGTGTCGCCGCCACGCAAGGCAGGGCCCAAGGCGCGCCGGCGCTCTTCGTCAACAGGCCAAGCGCGAGGCCGCTGCACAATGCATCGCCTATCTGGAGGAACGAAAGCGAGGGCGCCGACCAGAGCGCGATCAGTTCGTGCAGCTTGGCGAAGCGCGCGAGTGGGACGAACGGAAATAACTGCCACAGCATCCAGAAAATGAGCAGCAGCCACGCGCCGGGGTCGCGACGCCAGAGTTTCGCCAGGCGTTCCAAACGAAGACGGCGGGCCAACCACACGCCGCCGAGCAAGCCAAGCAATGCGCCGAAGCTGTTGCAGTAGAAATCGCGCAGGTCGCCTGTGCGGGTGCGAATCCAGAGCTGCGTGTATTCGATGCCCAGGGACATGGCGCATAGTGCGATCCAAGCCAATCCGCGGGCGCGCCATGTGCGAAATCCCGCCGCGGCGAAGGCGCCGAGAGGGATGTAGACCAGGACGTTCAGGATGGCATCGAGCTGCAGTGCCCGCACCGTGGCCGGGCGGTAGATCAGGTGAGGCCAAGGGGTCTCGCGGAACTCCAACGGGTACAGCGACCCATAGAGCAGCACCGAAGCGGACAGCACGAGCAGAAAGCGGAAGACGCGTTCGGTCACGCCCGCAGCAGGTCCTTCACGACTTTGCCGTGAATGTCGGTGAGGCGGTAATGGCGTCCCTGGAATTTGAAGGTGAGGCGGAGGTGATCGACGCCGAGGCAATGGAGCATGGTGGCGTGGAGATCGTGAACCTCCATGGCGTTGTTGACGACGTTGTAACTGAAGTCGTCGGTTTCGCCATACGTGAGCCCGCCCTGGAATCCGCCGCCGGCGGCCCACATGGAGAAGCAGCGCGGATGATGATCGCGGCCGTAGTTGTCTTCCGTGAGCGTGCCCTGCGAGTAGACCGTGCGTCCGAATTCTCCCCCCCAGATGACGACGGTGTCATCAAGCATGCCGCGCTGTTTCAGATCCTGAATGAGGGCCGCGGAAGGCTGATCGGTCTGCATGCACTGTTTGGCGAGATCTTTGGGGAGATTGCCGTGCTGATCCCAGCCGCGATGGAACAGTTGAATGAAGCGCACGCCGCGCTCGGCGAGACGGCGGGCGAGGATGCAGTTGGCCGCGTAGGAGCCGGGTTTGCGCGCATCGGGGCCGTACATTTCGAAGATGTGCTCCGGCTCTTTGGAAAGATCGGTCAGTTCGGGGACTGAGCTCTGCATGCGGAACGCCATCTCGTATTGGGCGATGCGGGTGGCGATTTCGGGGTCCTGGTAGTCCTTCAACTTGAGGTCGTTGAGCTTGCCTAGATCGTCGAGGAAACGGCGGCGGGCGGCGCTTTCGTACCCATCGGGATTGGAGAGATAGAGCACGGGATCGGCGCCGGCGCGGAACTTCACGCCCGCGTACTTAGTTGGCAGGAAGCCGCTGGACCACTGGCGATCGGCCAATGCCTGCGCATTGCCGAGCCCCTGCGACACCATCACGACGAAAGCGGGCAGATCCTGATTTTCGCTGCCCAATCCGTAGGACACCCAGGAGCCGATGCTGGGTCGGCCGGCGAGTTGAAAGCCGGTCTGGAAGAAGGTGACCGCGGGGTCGTGATTGATGGCTTCCGTATGCAGGGAGCGCATGAGGCAGATGTCGTCGGCGGCCTTCGAGGTGTAAGGCAGCAGCTCGCTGAGCATCATCCCGCTCTTGCCCTGCGGTGCGAATTTGAAGATGGAAGGCGCGGTGGGGAACTTGGCCTGATACGCCGTCATGCCGGTGAGGCGCTGG
>JAFDVS010000008.1:37991-38272 GCA_018268935.1 Acidobacteriota bacterium
GAAGAGATAGATGACGCGCTTCGCTTTGCCGGCGAAATGGGGGAGGCCGGGCAGGCCGCCTGTGCCACTGGTGGCGGCGTATCCATCGCGAGCGAGCAAGGAGCCCAGCGCCGCGGTGCCGACGGAAGCGGCGGAGCGCGAAAAGAAATGGCGCCGTGTGATGGCCAAGCGGTATTTATCGAATTCGTTCACTCGGGTTACTACTTGGTTATCGCTTCATCGAGGTTGAGCATGAGGATAGCGACTGCGCCGTAGGCCGCCAGCTAACGGCCATTCACTTT
>JAFDVS010000090.1 GCA_018268935.1 Acidobacteriota bacterium
ATACCGCGAAGCGGTTTAGTTCATTGCGGATTGGGGGGGAGCATTCCGGGGGAGCGGCATTGTGGTTTTTCATTGTTGCGGGTGCTTTGCGGCGAGCGAGATGATACGAGAGAGATGAAAGATGATGAATTGAGTGTGCTGGAGGCGCGTGTGCGGATGGTGCTTCCCGAGGAATACCAGGATCGCTATGAGGATGTGCAGCCGGTTTCGATGGGGTCCGCCAGCCTGAAATTCGATGCTGCCAACAGGGTGGCGTGGGATGAAATCTGGGGGCATTTCTGCGATCTGGCGATGGCAGGCGGGCCGCCGCACAAGGGGAAGCTGTTGGAAGCGGCGAGCAAAGAAGAGGTGGAGGCGGAACCGCAGCGGTACCGGAGTGTGGTGGAAGAGATTTGCCGCGGGATTCGCATGGTGTCGGATCTGGCAGTGGAGGCATCTGCGAATGCGGGGTGGATTCGGGTGATGTGCTCGAGCGAGGTGATGGCAGGGTGGCTGGCACGAGCTATCGCGATGGAGAATGTTTCCGCGCACCTGGAAGGCGATGTTGTGGAACTACCTGCCGGTCCGCATTACCGGCTGGAGAAGGAAATCAAGAACGTGGTGACCGCGGTGGCGAAGACCTACCACTACTTCGACGGGCATATGGAGATGGCGCAATTGCGAGGCATGGCGGAGGTATTTGGGGATCGGGAGGTGCCTTTGCTGCAACCCATCCGTCCGGTTGATTCGGGTGGGGGGATGGAGTTGGTGGACCGGGCCAAAGCAGAAGCAGCGGGGAAGGTGTTTGCGGCAACTGGCTTGAGACAGGGTGGAGTGGAATACGGAAGTTGGTTGGGGCTGCAATGCGCGGATGTGCGCCAGGCGATTTGGATGATGCGGGCGCTGGTGGTGAACCATACGATGGCGCGGCGCGAAGAACAGTGCCTGTATGTTCCGATTCATCCTGGTTTGGATGCGAGTAGTGAGCGAGTGACGCGGGCAGTCCGTAAGGTGCACCGGTTGGCCAGGGCGAAGGGGATGGGGAGCTAGCGGGAGCCTGCAGTGTGCAGTTGACGCGAGGGGCCGGGTAATCCGAGCCAGCGCGGGCGGGCAGCGGCGTACTCGAGGAAAGCGGTGGTGAATCTCTCGCGCAGGAATGCTTCTTCGGCGAGTACGTAGCGGAAGTGGAGCCATACCAGTAAGGCCGCCGCGGCGATGAGGTTCCAGAAGACGGTGGTGAAGATGGCAGGGCCGGCGGCGATGCAGACCAAGCCGAGATACATGGGATTGCGGCTCCAGCGGTAGGGGCCGGTTTCGAGAAGGATGGGGGCCGGGCTGAACGGGCAGACTCCGACGTTGTGCCGGCGGAAGAGCTGATCGGACCAGATGTTGAGGAGTGCGCCGGCAAGGAAGAGAGCAACACCGGCGAGTATCCATGGGATTTCGAGACTGGGCGGCCAGAAGAGCAGGTTGAGCGGGAGTTGGGCGAGGAGGGAAATGAGTAACGCTTTTGGCGGCAACGTTGCGGAATTGCGGCTTGCGGGGTGGCTGTTCATTGACGGCCCTCTTCCTGGATGTGCCGGCGAAGCTGCTGGAGGAGAAGTGTGGCGGCTTCGACCTTTGCGGGGGGAAGGGAAGCTGCCAACCTTTCGAAGAAGGCCTCGTCGATGGCACGGATCTTGAGCCATATGCGGTGACCCTTTCTGCTGAGCTTCAGGCAGACGGTGCGGCGGTCTTCGGTGTCGGGGACTTCTTCGATCCACTCGCGGGCTGCGATGGCGCGGTAGGTTTGTTGGATATGCTGGCGGCTGACGGAGTATTTCTGGGCGATGGCGGAGAGGCTGAGGGGCTGGGTTTCACGGGCGAGGAATTCGAGGAAGGCGCGTTCTTTGGGGAGAATACCGAGGGGCTCGAGTTCGCGTCCGGAGGCGGCGGCGAGATCGCGGAAGGCACGGCGCACTTCCCAGACAAGGTTTTCCGCCGCTGTAATGGGCATATTGTCAACTATATAGACAATGATGCAATTCGTCAAGTAGGTTGACAATTACCGGGCTGGAGTTGGATAGGACAAGCCGAAGCCGATGGGAAAGAGGGGATTTTTCGAGTCGTGCGGCATGTCTTCGAGTTGGGCGCGGACGGCGTCCATGGAAGACGGCATTTCAAAGGGCAGCTTTCCGCTGGGGGCGAACTTTCCTGTCAGGACGTCGAAGAGGGCTTCGTCACTGACTCCGAAGGTGGCTAACAGTGCCGCTGAGTCCTGGGCCAACTCGGGAATGACCCGGGGCCGTTCGAGATAGAGGACGGTGACCAGGGGGCACTTCTGAGCGAGGGACCGCAGCGGGGCAAGCTGCTCGGCGGGGAGAGTGAGGTCAATGGGTCTGGTGCTGCGGCCCGCCATGAAGCCGCCGGAGGGCGCGGCGGCGCGGGCGATGCAGACCTCGGCCTTTTCCGGACTGGCTGTGGACACGTAGCCGTGGCGTGCGGCTTCGGTGGGGTCGAGGCCCTGGATATACATTTTGACGCCGGGCTTGAGGGGGAGGATTGCGTCGCGGTTCTTGAGCAGAACAATTGATTTGCGTTGCGCCAGGCCGGCCTTGCGTTCGAACTCTTTGTTGCGCACGGTTCGGGCGGCCTCGTCGGGATTCACGTAAGGGTTTTCAAACAGGCCCAAGGCAAAGTGGATGCGGAGGATGCGGCGTGCGGATTCGTCGATGCGAGCTTCGGTTAGCTTCTGCTCTTTCACTAGTTGGACGATCAGTTCCGGGGTGGCGTCGCCGCCGATGCGATCGACGCCGGCCTCGATGGCCTTGCGATAACGGTCCTTGACGGTGAGCGATTCGACGCCCCAGGGCATGCCGGTGGAGATGCCGGTATCGGAGTTCACCACGCCCTGGAAACCGAGTTTGCCGCGCAGCAAGCCGGTTACGATCTCCTGGTTGTAGGACATGCCGGTTGCCTCTTTGGCGATGCCGTTGGGGACGGCGTAGTAGGGCATGATCATCGCCGTACCCGCGGCAATGGCGGCTTTCCAGGGGAGGAGATGGTAGTCGAGGTTGTTGCCGGGGTATACCTGGTTTTTGCCATGGGGGAAGTGTGCGTCGAAGCCGCTGCCGGCCGGGCCGGCGCCGGGGAAATGTTTGGTGACCACGGCGACGCTGGAAGGGCCAAGGGCAGGGCCCTGAAAGCCGCGAATGAGGGCGCCGATCAACTCCGCAGTGAGGTTCGCATCTTCGCCGAGAGTTTCGGAGAAGCGGTTCCAGCGGGGTTCGGTGGCGACGTCGGCCGTTGGGTGATAGGCGCCGCGCAGACCTACGGAGAGGTATTCGCGCGCGGCGATGGAGGCGAACTCCTCGACCAGCTTGGCGTCGCGCGTGGCGGCCAGGCCGAGCGTGCCCGGCCATTGCGAGAAGGCGGAGGCTGCTTCCATGATTCCGAAGTTGGCGCCGGCGCCCAGATGGTTGCGGGGATTGGTGACAAAGAGCGGGGGAATGCCGAGGCGGGTGCGTTCGGCCACTTCCTGTACGGCATTGAGCCAGGTGGCCATTTGGCGCGGGGGAAGATTGGCGCGAATGATGAACTGCGCCAGGTGAAGCTGGTGCAGGGCGTGCTCGGTGGCGGGCGAGACCAATTGCGGTGGCCCGGGATTGAAGGGGTTCGTACCGTAAGTGGGCTGATCGCTGACCGCGCCGCCTGGGCCGGGATTCAGCGAGGGGCCGACCATTAAGCCGGCCTTTTCTTCGAGGGTCATGCGCGAGACCAGATCCTGTGCCCGCGTTTGGGCGGGGAGGCGCCAATCTTCGTAGGGATCGAGTTGGCCGTTTTTGTTCAGGTCTTTGAACAGTATGCCGTCGATGCGGAGGATTCTGGCCGTGCGCGAGGCGAGCACCGGTTGGGCAGGATCGGTTTGGGCAAATAGCAATGTGAAGGCGGAGGCGAGGACGAAGAGGGATTTCATGGGGGCCTTGTTGTGTTGTGCGTCCATCCACATCGTAGCCCGCTTGTTGGTTGTGTAGGGGCGTGCTGCATTTCGAGAACGCGGCGCTTCACGGATCGGGGGGGGCCGGGCCGTCGCGCCGCGTTGGAGAACAATGCTCGATCTACTGCCGCTGCAGGCGCGCTGCCGCAACATTTCCCGGCGTGACAGGCACTTCGATGATTTCGAGGCCGTGATTCACGATGACGAAGCGGGCGTTGAGTTGCACGGAACCATTTGGAGTGACGATGGTCAATGTCGTCTGGCCGGTGCAATCGGGGTTCACTTCGTAGGCGCCGTTCTGGACCGCTCCGGTGCCCTGGGCGACGCCACTCACCTGGCCTTGCGAAACGATGGGCCAAGACTTGAGGCCGCCCTTGCCGTCATAGCTTCGCAGGGCCAGAGTGGAATGTGTTTCGGTCTGGTTGGAGCCGGGGACGGGCCGGGTGCCGGTGGCAACCAGCCCGAAGGTGCCTTTCAACGTGGCAAGGCTACAGGCGCGGTCCTCGTCGGATTGGGCCGCGGCGGGGGCGTTCCCAATGGTCAATGCAAGTACGGCAACGCCAACGAGGTTCGAGAATTTCGACTTTGTCATCTTTTCTACTCCTGTGCAGAAATTGGCGGGATTGTCTCCCACACGGGCAATCGTGCCGGAGGGAGTGTGGCGGCCAGAAGTACGAACCGGCTTCATTGCGTACGTACGCTTTCGATTGAGGAAGATATGAGGGTCAGCGGCTGGACCGTTTCTCGAACTCCTCAAAGAAGTTCAGCGTTACGCTGAGCGATTCCGCGGGTTCACCGACGGTGGGTCCGGCAAGCAAAGCGAGGATTCTGCCATCGGATGACAGATCGAAATTGGCTAACACGCCAGTTTCGGCGAGTCTCACAGTGGACCAGGGGCGCGGGGGGCGGACCTCGAAGTCTCCGGCGCGGACACGCCATTCCAGGGCCATAATCTGGTGATCCTCTGTCTCATAGAGAATTTCCTGTCGCTGGCGGCTCCAGACGGGAAGCCGTCCGCCGCCGCGCGACACCTGGACCTCCCTGCCGTCGCCGGGGAAGGCGCGCACGTAGACCTCGTAGGCGCCAGACTGCAGAGACACATAGGCGATCCATTTCCCATCCGGGGAAAAGGCGGGATAAGTTTCCACCGCTTTGGTGCGGAGGAATGGTTCGGGGCTGCCGAGGGTGAAGGCGCCGTTGACGACTGCAACGGGCGCGGTCCACAAGTCGAAGTGGGTTGATGGATCCATGCGATAGAAGGCGAGCCGCTTGCCATCGGGGGAAAACGACCAGGGTACGAAGACACCACCGCTGAGCAGCACCTTTGGCGTTGCGGATCCGGGGTAGGGCATCGATTCGAGGGTGCCTCGACCTTGTACGATGAGGAAGCGGCCGTCGGGGGTCCAGAGAGGTGTGGAATAGTGGCGTCCGTCAGGGGTCAGGGCGACGGGTGCGGCGCCGCCGGGCCGAGCGACCCAAACGCGCGACTCGCCGCTGACAAGAGCCGAATAGGCCGCTTCACGGCCGTCCGGGGAGATGCGAGGCCAGAGGTAGGAGCCAACTTCGGGGACTACGGGGCTGATGGATCCGTCCTGGGTAATCCAATTGAGGGAGAACTTCTCGCCGGCGGACTGACGCTTGTGAACCATTATTCCAGTGGAGGAGAAGTCGAACTGGGCGAAACCGAACACCGGAGATTCGGAGATTCCAGCGATGACGGTGACGGGATTTCCGGTTGACTGGAGGGAGGCAGGATCGAACATCTGGGCATACAGGGTTCCCTGATTCACGTACACCAGTTGCCCGGTTGGGAGGTATCTGCCGAAGGTGCCACCCCGCACGAGAACCTTGCGCGCGCCGGTAGCGAGCGAGAACGCCTCGACTGACCCGGAGTCCGGGGTAGTGCCGATGTTTGAGAAGAGAATGACGCGGGACCCGGGCAGCACTTGCGGCCAGAGAAGGCGTAGCGGCTGCGGGGTCAGATCGAGTACTGCGTTCGGTTTGCCGCCGGTGGACGGAATTCTCCACAGCTTGGCTTCGGAGGTGAGTGCGGCAACGATCTGGCCGTCATCGCCCCAACTGCCGCCGAGCAAATCCGGCGCGTCGCAGAGCACGGTAGGCGAACCACCGCGGATGGCGATTTTCCTCAGCTTGCCGCCCGACCAAAAGGCAACCCACTCGCTGTCGGGGGAGAAGAATGGGCCGCGTCCGCCTTCGGTGCCGGGCAGAGGTTTCATCTCGCGGCGATCCAATTTTCGCAGCCACAATTCCGATCCCCCGTTGGGGCGTGCAGCGACGAAGATGAGGCTCAAGCCATCGGGGGAAAGCGCCATCTGGGTTCCGACCACATTGGCCAAACGAACTCCGGCAGGCAGGGCAATATCAAACTCGAGAGTCTGCCGTCTCGGTGCAGTGGCGGAGCGCCAGGGCTTCCAGGCCAGGACGAATGCTGCCAGCGCGAGGGCGCCGGCCACGACACCGAGTGCAACCAGTGGCTTCGATGACCGGTTGGCTGCCGGCGGAGGTGTGGGGGGCGCGGCGGGTGATCGGGGCTCGAATTTCGGGACGTATCCGCCGCGGGGGAGAACGAAAACGATGGGGTCTTCCTTGCCGTCAGTGGCGTAGTAGTGGTCCAGCCGGGTGCGGAGGCGTGAGACCTCGACTCGCGCGATGGAGTCGATCCTGGGGTCGAAGGATTCCGGCCGCCCGAGCGCGTATACTCCGATGGTGTATTCCTTGAGTTGATCGCCTTTGCCGGCCAGTGTCTGTTCAACGAGGAACCGGAGGACTTTGCTGGAACGTTCGGCGGATTCAAATGCCGGGCAGCGGAGGACCTTATCCAACTGTCCGAGAATCGCGTTCGGCAGAACGTTCGGTTCCGTTGTTGCGTTCGCCATATTAGGTCAGCGTAGTCCCAAGTTGTTCTAACTACAACGTACGTACGGTTTCAGAGCGGTGCGGTACTTCGATTGGAAAGGGTGATTGGGCGACTATCCCGGTCATGCGCCTGGCTGTTCTCAAACTATCTCTGATTTTCGCAGTGGGCTTGCAGGGAGCGGAAAGGGGGGACCTTCTGGATGCCGCCCGCTCCGGCAAGGTGGAGCAGAGTCTGAAGGCAGGTGGCGGCGGCTGGAATCTGAATGTGCGCGACGGCCATGGGGCGACGCCGCTGATGTACGCGGTGGCGTTCGGCTCCGTGCGCGACATGCGCGCATTGATTCGGGCCGGGGCAGATGTGAATGCAAAGACAGCCGAGGGCTCCACGGCGCTGATGTGGGCGACAGGAGACGCGGCGAAGGTGCGCGTGCTGCTGGACGCCAAGGCGGATGTAAACGCGCGCCGCAAGGATGGGGGGACAGCCCTGCTCGCGGCGGCGTTTCGTGAGAACCGTGAGGTGTTTCGAATGTTAAGGAAAGCCGGTGCGGATCCGGACGCGGAGATGCCGTTGATCCCAAACGCCCCCATTCGGGTGAATTTGCAGACGCTCGCCTATTCCACAAATGAAGGGACGTTGCGTAGCTTGCTTCCCGCCAAGCGCCCGTTGCCGGTGGTTGCTGGTTCCTCCCCGTTTGCGGGCCTGTTTCAGATGACGGGATTCAGCTTGAGGCCACGAACGGTTGGTGGGGTTGCACAAGGTGTGCAGGCACTGCTTGGTTTGGGCGCCGACCCGAACGCCGATGTTCGTCAGTTGGCGCGGACACTACCTCCCCTGGCACTTGCTGCTTCGTTCAGCGATGCCGAAGCTGTTCGAGCTTTGCTGAACGCCGGGGCTGACGCAAACCGCAGCGGTACGCTCCGTGTGACGCCGCTGATGATGGCGGCGGCAGCGGAGGATCCCAGCCTGGAAGTGGTGCGGAGGTTGTTGGAGGCGGGGGCTTCGCTGCATGCTCGTGACGAGCTGGGCCGTACCGCTTTCGATTGGGCATCCCTGCAAGGTAACTCTGCGGTGGCGGAGTTGTTCCTGGCACGGGGGGGAGGCCGGGGTAGCTGGAAGCCGCCGGCTCCAGAGCCGGTGACCCAACCCCGGGAAATTGGTGAAGCCGTGAGGCTGGCGCTTGACAGGCTGCAAATAGCCGATCGCCGGTTCCGCGAGAGGATGGGATGCATTTCGTGCCACCATCAGAGTCTTCCCTCTGTGGCCGCTTCGGTTGCGGCGCGTCACGGAATCGCTTCCGCGGAGTTCCGCCAGGAGGCAATCGAGGCGACCCTTCGCACGTGGGCGCCGAGCAGAGAGAACTTTCTGATGGGGAATTGCGCCGTTTTCGGATTCCTTGGCAGTGTGAGCTACGGACTGTTCGCGTTGTCGGAAGAAGGTGTTCCGCGGAATGACGCTACCGACGCGGCTGCCGCGTGCCTTGCTTCGCTGCAGTGGCCGGATGGGCGCTGGGAGGGCGGCGATATGCGCCCCCCTTTGGCCGGGAAGACTCCATTTGTGTATACTGCTCTGGCCATTCGGGCTTTGAAGAGCTATCTGGCGCCCGGGCGGGGCGAGGAGAGTGCGGCGCGCGTCTTGCGAGCTCTGGCCTATCTCCGATCCGGGCGTCCGAACGATACGCAGGGCCACGTGTTTCGGCTGCTGGGGTTGATTTGGGGCGGCGGCAGGGCGGGCGAAATCCGCGAGCAGGCCGGCGCGCTAGCGGCACTACAGGATGTCCAGGGCGGATGGCCGCAGCGGAGCGGCATGGCGCCCGATGCGTACGCAACAGGCCAAGCGCTGTTTGCGCTGCGGGTGAGCGGAATGCAGCCGGCGAATCCGGTTTACAGGGGTGGTGTGCGGCATTTGCTTCGCACTCAGCTTCCGGACGGAAGCTGGTTTCTGCGATCGCGAACGCTCGGGTTCCAGCCGTATTTTGAAACGGGCTTTGCTCATGGGCGGGATCAGTTTGTGTCCGCTGCCGCGACGGCGTGGGCGGCGCTGGCGCTGGCGAGTGGGCTGTAAAGGGGGTGATGTGGGCCGGGGGCTGATGCAAGTTGGTGGTGAGTCAGCTTGGGCCGTTGTGGTGCGGATGAGAGGACTTGAACCTCCACTACGAACGATCCGAGTCGGGCCATTTAGAATCTGTAACTTGTTGATTTAGATACATCTATATCAGACCGTTCAGACCGTTCAGACCGGGTATCGCTCAACACGAACTCAACACAGCATGGTAGACTGGAAATGGGTCAGAGGACTTGACGCTAAATCCTCATGACTATGAAAGCCGAAACCATGCTGAACCTGTATCGCCGCCATACGAAAACCTGTACGAAGGGCTATCCGCAGAACCATCGAGTCTTCCAGCCACGCAATCAAAAGGAGAAAGCCAAAGACTGCGAGTGTCCGATCTCAGCGGAAGGAACCCTGACAACCGAGGGGTTGATCTCCAACCGATCAACGAGAACGGCGAATTGGGAAGAAGCCGTTGCCGTCGCCCAATTGTGGCTGGAATGGGGCGCTACGACGCAGCCGGAAACCGATCAAGGCGATAACCCAACCATACGATACGTGGTCGATTCGTTCCTGACCAGCATCGGACCCAAAGGTCGCAACCTGGAAGCGAACACCCAAACTGGTTTCAGTGTGCTTCTGCAACAGCGGCTCTTGCCGTGGTGTCAGATCAAAGGCTACAACCACATTCGGGAATTCGACAGCCTGGATGTCACCACCAAATTCACAGAATCGTGGGTGAATCTCCAGCCTACACGCAATCGCAAGGAGGAACGAATCGTTCTGGATCAACCCCTGGCCGACTCGACCAAGAAGGCCGAACTCGAACGACTCCGACACTTCTTCCGGTACTGTAAGGAACGCAGGTGGCTTGAGGAGAACCAAGCAACCAAGATCAAGGTCACCAGCCAAACCAAGAAGAAGTACGGCATGGAGCCGAAAGAGCAGCAACGTATCTTCGCTGAGATCGCAAAGTTCGATGGCGGTTCACAGAATGCCACTGAACTGCTTGCGTTCTGCATGGTCATGCGATACGCCGGGCTGCGGATCTCGGATGCGACCACACTCCATGACACTCAGCTTGTCACCAGAGCGTCTGGCGGCGGCTGGGCAATCCGAGTCCACGAAATGAGAAAGACGAAAGAACTGGTTTATGTGCCGATCCCAAACGAGGTCGAACAGATTCTGAGGAAGGTGCCGTTCAAAGGACAACAGCATGGCAAGAGGTACTGGTTCTGGTCAGGCGAGGGAAAACCAAAAACTGCAACGAACAATTGGTACACGAAGGTAATGAAGCCCATCAAGAAGGCGGCAGCTACAAAGGCGTTTCTGCACGACGTTTCGCCTCACACGTTCCGGCATACATTCGCCATTTCGCATTTGAATGCTGGAACGGACATCAAATTCGTGAGTCGATGGTTGGGTCACGCAAACACTGGCGTTACAGAAAAGCATTACGCACACGCAATACATTCAACGTTCGTGGCCTCGGATTCGGCGTATGACGAGTCGATGAAGAAACAGGCGGCGGTGCTGCCCGTTTCCGTATGAGCCGCAGATTCCTTGCGGCAGCTGATTCAGTATTCTTACGCAGCGACTCGACCAGGAACCGATCAAAGACGGACTGTGGCACTCGGTACTCGGTTCCGAGCTTGAAGACATTCGGGTCTTTCGCAAACGTCGTTCGGCAGAATTCCTTGCTGATGCGGCACTTCGCACAGATTTCCTTGAAGGTGAGAACACGGCCTTCCTGCACGTCTTGAAGAGCGGCTTTTGTGAGTGGATCATTGACTAACATGGCTTTCCCCGGCAACAAGTCGTATGCGGCTCTCCGCTGCTCGAATTCCTTGGTACAGGCGTCCATCAGCGGACCTCGCTTCTGTCGCTCCCCTGTTCAGGATTCATATTCACGCAACCGCTTCTCTACAACGACTCGTGCAGCCGCCGAACAAATTCGCCGGGGCACTTCCCGACACGGCTCGGCGGTCTGGTTGTGCCGCTGAACAATGCAGCGGCTTGGTTGACGTTGGCGGCGCTGGCGATCCGGCCACCCGGCGTCAGCGAGTCCGCAAATTTCCTTGTGTCAGTCTTCGTCGTCTTCTTCGTCGGACGGTCCGATTTGTGTTACCGCCGTGATTTCCAAAACCGGGTAGTCGTAGGGGTCAAAATCCCAATAGACATCTGTGTCTTCGGCTATTTCCCTTGCTTCTTCTTCGGTTTTGGCTACAACTTCGGCGTAGCCGTCTCTGCTTTTGCTTTGTGTGACGTTAATTCCAAATGTGTATTTCATAGGTGTCGTTCCAATTGCCGGGGCACTTACCACGGCTTTGATCGCTCATTCGCCAATTGGCCGGGTTGAGCGATAGGGTGATTGTCAACGGTGCTGACTGGCCTGGACGATCCAGGTGCCAACGATCCGAACTTTCCCGTACAGGCGCACTTCTCCCCCAACGCTCAGAACTCTTCTTCCGGCGCTTCGGGCGATGCCGTGGTTGTAGGGAGTTTTGCTTTGCTGTGGAGGGCCGCTACGAACGGGGTAGCAACTTACTCGACCAACACCATTAAACCACGAGTTGGGCATTCGGTCAATGCCCTAAGTAGATGTATCTAAAGGACTTGAGTGGTTGTTTGCCCTCTCGTTTTTCTATTCATCTGAGTTGAAAGACGGCCCCTAACAGGATCAACGAGTTGCATCGGGGCTGGCGTGCCGTCTTTCAATTTGGAACGGTCTTTTGAGTGACGAACTTTTTTTTATGCGCCAGGGTCGCTGACAACTACTCAGAACAAAAACGGTACGATATGTTTTGATGCGCCCAAGCTCATCCGCAGGGAAGCCAGACGGGACGACTGCGGCCAGGACAGCAACGAATCGGATCGGCTGCGACGATGCGTTGGCCCTAATCCCAATTTTGCGATGATTGAGATGGCTGCAAGGCGAATCCGTGAGCACACAAGGGCGCTTGAAACACGGCGAGAGAGCCGGGTGACCGAACACTAATGGGAAACGTCGAGATTGAGGGCTACGCAGGTGATCGCATCCGCACTTTTGGCGATTGGGAGAAGTATGCAATGCCGCCCGAACGGAAGGACAGGCATTGGAAAGAGGGACGTAGCGCATTTGAACTTGGGCGATGCTGGACGGCAAGTGGTGAACCAACCATCCCTGAAGAACTGACGAAGCTGCTGAATTCTCACAATGCCACGGCTGGAGCGGTGATTTTCAGTGGGATCACCGAGCATGAGACGGCGCTGCCTTTCGGGAATCGTGGGCCACGATGTCATGATCTGTCGTTGACTGCAAAGCAGGGCGGTCGCAGCATGACGATATGTATTGAAGCCAAGGCTGACGAGACCTTCGGCGGCACCGTAGCAGAAGAACTTCAAAAAGCCCGAAATCGTACTCCCCGGACACGGTTTCCTGATCGGCTCAACTGGCTCACCTGCTCGTTGCTCGGCATTCCGGCCTTTGAAGATGAGGAACGAATCGTTCTCTCTCCTGTTATCGCCCAACTCCCCTACCAGCTTTTCGCAGCCATCGCTGGCACGCTGATCGAAGAGGAGATACGGGCAGAGGCCGAGGCTCGGGCCACATGGAAGGCCGTGCTAGTGGTCCATGAGTTCCGCACGCACCGAACCGACGACACCAAGATGAGATCCAACGGCGAGGCATTGGACGAGTTCTTGCGCCTTGTACTTGAGAACAGCGGTGCCGCTAAAGCAGGGTTCAGGCTTCGTCACGGAAATCTGGTTGGGCCGCTGCCTCTTCTGGAAAGACAAGCTATTGAAGGGAGGAGGATGCCTTGCCACATCCCGCTCTTCGTCGGCAAGATCAGAACTGACCTGATAGGGCCAAGCTGAAGTTGGACACCCTAAAGACCCCGGACGAACTGCCTGAACGTCATTGGCGATGCTGGCCGAGGCAATGACGACTTCCTTCGTCGTGGCTGGTGCTTCCTGCGAAACAGCGTCCAGGCCGGAATCTTTGGAGCCAGCGTGAGCAGGTTCGGCTCTAGGGTCCATTGTGGCCTGTTCATTCGGATGCTCCCGGCCAACTGCATGACAGACTGTTGCGGTCACGGCTTTCCCGCAGTCGGCTAGGCGACGGGTCAGCGATGCCAAGGCTCCGACGAAGCAAGGATCTTGTCCAGGCCGCTTTGCTGGTACGGCTGGCCCAACACGCTTCTTCCAGCGCCTCGTTGAGCGATGGCTCGATGCGAAGTGTCATGCAATGGGTGTGGATCGGGCGGCGGTTCATGTTGATACCTTCGGTTGCTATTTAGCTCCCAAGGCCCGGCAACTTGACAGAAAACGAGATGGTGGGACGATAGAACAAGGGCGATTGGTCGAGGGATAGTGTCCGCTTCTGTTTCCGCTGGCGTTTCCATTTCACGATCCTGTAAGCCATTGACGTTGATGCCGTTGTGTCCATGTTTCCGATGTTTCCACTTCTTGCAAGGAGTTGGCGCTTGCCGCTTGTCTGGTGGAGGAGTAGGAAGGATGGATTCTCATTCCCAACTCTTCAGAACATATGGAAACTTTGGAAACAGTCCCAAAAGGGGGTTAAGGATCTGATAGTTAGCGACATCGAAATTGGAAACGGGACCGGAAACGGAGTCGGCATGATTGGAAACACCCGTTCCCCGTCAGCGGCAAAGGTAGGACACGGCATGGATCACAGCGAACACAGGCCGCACTAAGAGCAGAGCGTATAAATACCTCACGGAGGACAGCCATGACCAAATACATGACGCCGAAAGAAGTAGCCAACGAGATGGAAGTGTCACCTGGAACCGTTGTCCGTTGGGTGAGGGATGGACTGATTCCGGCCAAGAGGTTCGGCCCGAGGATCATCAAGATCGAAAGGGCTGATGTTGAGAAGCTGATGAACCTGGAGCGAGTTGAAGTGAAGTAGAAAAACGAAGACCGCTGGCCGGAATGAGGTCCGGGCCAGCGGCAGGAAGGAAAATGAATCTATCGAAGAATATTTACACCGCATTCAAGCAGTACACAGAGATGGGACTGGACCCGCTTCCAATTCCATACACAGACGGACATCCCACCAAAAAGCCTGAGTACCTCGGCTGGACCACCAAAGCCGCAAACCACGAATTCAGCAATTCCGATCTTGAAGATCCCTGCAACATCGGCATTCTCCTCGGCGGCAACAAGAACCTGACCGACATCGACTGCGACTCGCCAGAAGCCGTTCGCATTGGTGCCGAAGTGCTGGACGGCCTGATGGAGAAGACGGGCAAGACTCTGGTGTTTGGCCGTCAGTCGAAGCCAAGGTCACATTTCATCTGGTATGCCGACAAGTCGATGCCGACCGAGAAGATCGTGGACCCGACTGATGACGTTTGCATTATCGAATACCGCTGCGTGAAGGAAGACGGCAATCGAGGCAAGCAGACGGTCTTCCCGCCGTCTTTGAACTGCGATCCGAAGACCGGGCTTACCGAAGAAGTGCGCTTTGAAAATGATTCCGCAACGGAACCAGTCTTCGTTGAAACCAAGAAACTGCAATCTCGATTCCGACTGATCGCTGCGACCGCACTTCTCGCCAAGCACTTCCCGGTCGAAGGCCAGCGGCACAACACAATCCTTGCTCTCGCCGGGGTCTTCGCACGGAATGAGATGCCCGTCGAAAAGGCGGCTATGGTCGTCAAGCTGGCGTATCGGAATTCTGAGGGGTACAACGGCGACGAAAAGAAAGCCGAAGACGATGTGAAGTCAGTGTACAAGACGTTCGCCAACGATTCGACCACCCACCTGTTCGGCTATCCAACGCTGACGGAGATCATGCCGAAAGCTGTCGTTGATAGGGTGCTGGAATTGCTCGGAATCGACCGACCGCAGACCACCTACAATCTGACCGATGCCGGAAATGGGCAGCGGCTCGTAGACAAGCACCACGACGAAATCCGCTACTGCGTGGATGAAGGGTGCTGGTACATTTGGGACGGCGTGCGGTGGCGCAAGGACCTAGTGCGGCGCATCCGAGAACTTGCGAAGGGCATCGCCGCCGACATCCGCTCCGAGGCCGACGCAATGAAGATGCCCACGACTACTGGCGACGAGGACCAGGACAAGGTTGCTCTGGCACAGTTCGAGGCACGAAAGCGTGAACTCTTGAAGTGGGCGAACCGCAGCGAGAATGCTGACGGCGTTTCCAAGACGATCATTTCCGCTGAATCGGATGCCCGGATTACCTGCTTCCATGCTGACTTCGACCGTGATGCCAACCTGCTCAACTGCCCCAATTTTGTCGTCAACCTGTACACCGGGGACACGATGCCACATGATCGAAAATTGATGTTGAGCAACCTGTGTCCGGTCGAGTACGATCCCAAGGCGAACCATCCGGCTTGGGAAGAGAGCTTGGACGCATTCACCCGCAAGCATTCCGATTTGAAACCCTTCTTGAAGCGGGTAGCTGGCTATTCGATCCAAGGCGACAAGAGCGAAGAGCGCATCATGATTCTCTTCGGCCCCGGCAACGCTGGCAAGGGAACCTTTATGGATTGGATCACGAATACGCTCGGCCCCGACTACGCATGTGCGATGGACGCTAATTCGGTGCTGCGGCAGAAGCGAGATTCGGCGGCGGCATCCGGCGACATTGCACGTCTTGAAGGCAAGCGGATCGTCGTCGTATCCGAGATCGAAAAGGGGAGCCGCCTTCAGGAATCCTTCATGAAGGGCGCATCCGGCAATGATGCTCTCGTTGCCCGAGCACTTTACAAATCAGAACGTGAATTCCGGCCAACGCACCAGTTCTGGTTCCAGACGAACTACCGCCCTGGCTTCGATTCCACGGACAGCGGGAACAAGCGCCGCTACATCGAGATTCCGTTTGACAACGATTTGAAAGTCGATCCCGCCGTCAAGTTCGATCCGATGCTGAAGAATCGGATGAGGCAGGACGCCGGGTTCCTGAGAGCGGTCCTGGCGTGGGCCGTCGAAGGCTGCGTCGAATGGCGTCAACATGGGCTGGAAATCCCTGAGTCGGTCAAAACAGCGACCGCCGAACTCTTCGCCCACAACGACTTCCTCAGCGATTTCTTGAAGGACATGTGTGTCGTAAATCCTGGCGAGAAAGTCCCGGTCATCGCACTGTCGGACGCCTACAAACGATGGTGCGAGGGACAAGGTGAAGAACCAGCACAAGGTCGGACGTTCAATCACATGATGGAGGAGCGGGGATTCGAGCGGAGACAGGCACGAATCAATGGAGTCAGCGGAAAGGCGTGGGTCGGCATCCGGTTGAAGGAACACGAAGAGTTGATGGTGTCCGTGGGTGAGGCCGAAGCGTTGGATGATGTCAATGGTTCCACGATTTCAATCCGCCGCCGTCAAATCCGTCAAGCTGATGCGACCGTGTTCAACCGGAGAGGCAAGGCAGGGTAGCCGATTTGGTGGCAACGGTTGGAAGGACCAGCGGAGGGCACCGACATAAATCTCGTCATGTTCTCCGCTTGGTCCGAAATCCTGCCAGCCGCCATCGCCAGTCTGCCGCAACTTCACCATGAGATTGTGATGTACATCTTGAACCAACCAGGGCGACGGCGACCACCATACACACACGCCTTACGGGAATGGAATCTCAACCGGGACCAGCTTGATGCCGAGGTTGAGTCGTCGTTCAGCGGAATCCGGCTATACCTCGGGCGGTACGGCATATCCGATTCTTCGGATTTGGAATTCGTATAGTCGCCCTGGCGAACGCCGAGGGCCGAATGAAGCGCAGTCGGGAATACGGATCGGAGCACATGGATAGCGGTATAGCCGTGTTCAACTCGGCTAACGGCATATCAGCGGCGACCGAAGCGGTGTCTGTGAAGGCGGGGTTGAGCGTGCGTGTGTGCGTCGATCCAAGATGGGTATGTGCCGAGGAGCCGCCGATTGAAATTATGCGAGTTCCAGCCAAATGTCGGGTAGCTTGAAGCCGCCGCCGTTGCTCTCAACCACGTTGCCGCCCACGTCGAACACCATACTGGCGTCGAAGGTGTGGGCGAACTGGTAGCGCAGGATTCGCCCGAAGCCGATATACTCGCCACCCGTCTCCTGATAGTGCTCTCGAATCCGGCGCTGGACGACCGACATTTGCTCGGACGCTGGCAGGGTCTCGAAGCCGTTCGGAAGCCACAAGACCTTCACCTGTCGCTCTCCGAGGGCCGTCAGAAGGCTGTGTGCTCCGTCTTGCGTCACGACCCACACAAACGGCCTGAACCGCCGCCGCTCTCGTTCTTCGACCTCATGAATTTCCGCCATGAGCTTAGAGACGTTCTCGGACTACGGCCAGTTGCAGGTGAAGGCAGGATGGGCCAGGAACGGCGTTTCCCGACCCGTAGAGCGCACCGAGGGGCTTGGGGATACCTAAGATGCCCCGGCTCGAACCGAACGCTATACTAAGGCTTCTTTCGGAAACTGACGATTATTGCGAAGGCTTGGGACCCCATGAAAGCCCATCAGCGATTCATCCGAGAACAACTGGCAGCGACCGAGCCGACGTACACAGCGGACATCGGAACGGCAGTCGTCACGGAGATCACGCCTTCGCAAGCCAAAGACATCATCGAGAAATACGAGTGGCTGAAGACCATGCCAGCATTCGTTCTTCATTGCTACGGCATCTTCTTCGATGGCATCTGTGGCGGCGTCGTGGTTTACAGCGTGGACTACGGCGAGAATCTGGCGTGGAGCAAGTTCGGGTGGCAGGGCAAGATCATCTGTCTTTCACGAGGAGCTTGTGTCCATTGGGCGCATCCGCACTCAGCGTCAAAGCTGATCCGCACGTCAATGCGGATGCTGCCTGAGAAATACAAAGTAGTCACTTGTACAGTCGATGCCGAAGCTGGCGAGGTTGGGACGATTTACCAAGCAGCCGGGATGATATTCGTCGGCGTGATGTCGAGAGGCGGCAACCGGGCGTCGATCATCAAACCTGACGGCAAGCGGATCTCTTCCAGGGACGCCTACGATCTGTATGGCACCCGCAGTGTCAGCCGATTGCGTGAAATGGGGCTGGATGTTAGGTCCGAACAACGGAAGGGCCGCTACTTCGCATTCTTGGGGAGCAAACGAGAGCAAGCAGAGAACCGGAAGAAAATCGAGTCTATGATAAAGCCTTATCCCAAACGACCGCCGCAATCCAACAGAGGAATCCAGATCAACCCCGAGTTCCGGTCGCTCATCGGGCCACTGACTAAAGAGGAGCGCCAGCAGCTTGAGGCGAATCTCGTTGCTGAGGGGTGCCGTGATCCCCTCGTTCTCTGGAGAGGCATTCTGCTCGACGGCCATAACCGATTTGAAATCTGTGAACGGCTCGGCATTCCGTATCTGACCGTCGAGATCGACTTGCCGAACGATGAAGCGGCAAAGCTGTGGATCGAGGAGCACCAGATCGGGCGGCGAAATCTCACCACCGATCAAAGAGCGGCCATCGCCTATCGCATTATGCAGCGGCGTGTGGCCCTCTCAAACCAGCAGCGTGCCCGGAAGGGTGGCTCCGCACGGTCGCTGTGCTTGGTGGTGGCACCTACCACCAAGCAGCCATCTGGCCCACGACAACGAGAAGTAGCCGCCTCACAACTTGGGGTGTCACCAAATAGACTTCGGGCCGTCACCGAGATCGCCAAGCAGTCGCCTGATTTCGTTGAGCAACTGGTTGCCGGAACGCTCACGATCAAAGAGGCGAAGGAGGCCATTGCAGAGCGCACGAGGCAGCAACTTCGCAAACAGGCACTCAAGTCCGACCCGAAAGGTTCTGAGATTTACACCGGGGATCTTTCGCTATTGGACAAGTTGGTCAAGGACGGTTCGGTCGATCTCATCTTAACCGACCCGCCCTACGAAAAAGACTCACTTCCGCTCTACGGCAAGCTGGCTCGACTTGCTCAAAGGAAGCTCAAACCGGGCGGGTTGTGCGCCGTCTTTTGTGGGCAGCTTTTCTTCGATCAGGTCTTCTTAGAGATCACCAAGCATCTCGACTACTACTGGATCTGTGGCGTCCGTAAAGACGCCGGAAACAAATCGACCCGTATCTTCAATCGCAGAATGATAAACGTTCTGCGATTGGTCGTCGTCTTCGGCAAGCGCCCATTGAAGCAGATGGGGCGGTCGTCCCTGCCTTTCATGACCGATCTAATGCCCGGCGATCACGACAAGAGCTATCACAGGTGGGGTCAAGGTCTTTCTCAGATGCGGTATCTGGTTGAGCACCTATCAAAGCCAGGACAACTCGTGGTCGATCCCTTTGTCGGCGGCGGAACGGTCCCAATTGCCTGTGTTGCATCAGGCCGCAGATACATCGCCACTGAACTTGATCCGGGAGTAGCTGCTGCTGCTCGTGCTCGGGTCGGGGAATTTCGGAAGTCGATGGCTCACTGAATCGTCGGCTTGTGCCCTCCTGGGCCTATCTCCATCAGATCCGCAGTTGCGGCCAATCCGTCAGCCGTCGCAGCCAACAGGTCAATTAACGCATCGAGCTTCGGAGTGAATTCGAGGATCTTCTTTTTGCTCAATTGCGGCGGCACATCGCCCAGGTGCTTCTTCGACCTCTCCGCATGAACCGCCGCCGAAATTGGCTCCATCCCTTCGAGTTCGGCGATGACGGCGCTGAACTCGGCAAGATTGGCGATTCCGGCGCATTTGAACTCGGCTTCCCATTGGACCGCCTTGATGATCTGACAAACGATCTGAGCCAGCCAGCGCAGGGAACGGGTCTTATATAGCGTGATGTGATCGGTAGGCGATGCGAGGAACCTGCTGCCTTCGCCGACCAAGAATTTCATCTGGAGTTCGACCGCTTGCCTGTAGAGCAGAATGATCGGCCCGACATCCCAGGCTGTCTTCGGGTCTTCGGTACGGTCGAGTCGGCTCAGAAGTAGCTTTGCGGTGTGGTGGAGGGATCGAGCATAGAAGCTGATTTCGATGTCGGCTCCGTTGTGCCAGTGCTCTTCTGTCCGAGCAGTCGGAGCAACTGGCGGGACAGAGTGGATTGTTGGCCGCTTCTTCTTCATTCGTCGTCTTGTTAGCAGTTCATGGACCGTACTGCGCTGAGGATCTGCTGGACGAAGAGGCGCACCGAATCGCTCCCGGCTGCGTCGGTCAGCAGTCGAGCAACGTCAGACGGGCCGAAGATCAATGTCGTGTAGACATGATTCGCCAATCGCTCGTCGGTCGCACGAATCGATCTAAGCCGCCGTTCAACCATTTCCTGCTCTCGCCGCTCCGGGCACTCGCAGCCAGAAATGGTGCAGTCCTCGTGTCTCCCGGCCTTGCATGGTTCGCAGATCATCAATCTCCTTTCCAATGTTATAAGCCCACGACCGTCACGGCGTTTTCCCGGAACAACGAGCCGTCCCGGATATACCGCCGCACTGTGTTCACCGACCGATGCCCGGTCTGGCTCATGATCGACCGCTCCGACGCCCCGGCCATTGCTGCCGATGTCGCCAGCCCGGAGCGAAGGCTATGCCCTGCGAAGTCGCTTGCCTTCAGGCCCACGGCGGCGGCATATCGCTTCACAATGTCCGCAACGGCGGCGGCGGACAGACGCATAGAGGAGACTCGGCAAAAGCGGTCAATTGGGCGAAACATCGGACCTTCCGTAAAGCCGCACTGTGCCAACCAATCCTGAAGTGAGCGGACAGGACAGGTTGCAGGGTTGCTGCCGTAAGGAATCCCGAGCTTCCGTCCCTCGCCCTCCTGATCGGTCTTGCTGCGCCGAATCGTGACGACAAGGCCGTCTCGGGTGACGGCAACATCCGCCACGTCCAAGGCGACAAGCTCCGAGCGGCGGAAAGCGCCGCCGAAGCCAACCAGCAACAAAGCCCGATCACGAACGCCGAGGAGGTTGTTCGGCAATCGAGAAATCATCCGGCGCAGGTCATCAACGAGCACTGGCGTCTTTGCGGCCTGGGCGGTGCCCTTCGTTCGGCGGATTCCGGCAAGAACGAGTCGGACCTGGGCCGTCTTCGTCGGAGTCTCGAATCCGGCGATTTGGTGCGCTTGTGAAATCGCAGATATGCGCCTGATGATCGTTGCGGTCTTGTGGGTAGTCGCAAGGTCAGTCACGTATAGCGCCACGGTTTCAGGAGTGGCCGGAAGCGATGCCTGGCCGTGCGCCTTGCACCAGGACTCGAAGTGGGTCCAGTCGCAACGGTAGGCACGGACGGTGCTGGCGGCTTTCGAGTGGTGGATGAACTCGCTGGCCCGGTCTGCGATTTCTGCAAGGGGGCCAACTTCGGTGTTCTTGGGGCGGCTGGAGAGAATCAGTTCAGATGGCATAAGAGAAGGTGGCTGAACCCCGATACAGTTCGTTTCTCAAGCCCATGATAACATTTGTGTTGCCAATTGTCAATTGACGATATGAGTGGGTGGCCGTGAACCCGGCAGCGGCATCCGACTTGTCTAAACAGCCAAACTCAAGCCGGAATCGAGAAGTAGCGAAACCCGGTTCTTTCCGTACTCAAAGAAGAAGATGCCGTCGATCCCCTTCGGGTCGAATGCACGGAATTGCTCCCGCACATCATCGGCACTGACAAACGGTATTCCGCTCCAGACGGACAGCACCTTCCGGTCGAAGCCGTTCACCTTCGCCATTCGAGGCAGCTTGGCGTCGAGAATTCGCCTCGTCGCATACTGCAATGTTGCATCGACATCAGCGGCCAACTTGTCAGTGTTTGGAA
Source organism: Acidobacteriota bacterium (assembly GCA_018268935.1). Taxonomy (GTDB): domain Bacteria; phylum Acidobacteriota; class Terriglobia; order Bryobacterales; family Bryobacteraceae; genus CADEFT01. The sequence continues at coordinate 21,575 of JAFDVS010000090.1, forward strand.
TTCGTGCGGTGCCGCTGATCCCAGAGAACGCCACGATACCCTTCCCGCCAGCGACACCCTTGATCGTCACCTTGATCCGATCCTGCACGACTTGTTGGACCGCCCACTGTACTCCTGGGTCGTTAGGGTCGCCCCGAATCTCGTCCATCACAGAGGCATGAGCTTCGGCGTAGTCCAATGCCTCTTCATCGGTCTTGCCAGTGTCGATGTACGCACGTATCCGACGTTCGAGGTCACGGAAAACAGAAGCATCAAACGGCCCGGTCACGTTCAGCCAGTAGCCGTGCTTCATATGCGGCCCAAGGTCTTCATTGAGGCGTTTGCACAATTTGAACACCGCTGGCTCGAAAATCCTGCGGTTGACTTCGTTTCCATCCCACTCGATGTACTGAATCAGCCCGGTAACCTCCACCGCCCACGACTCGGCGGAACCATCGGGCCGAGTGATCTCGAACCGTAGATCGGGCGGATCTGGATCAACCCCGAACCAGGAGGACGTGATTGCATACTGTTCCTGAAGAAAGCGTTGCAGGGCTTCAGCCGACAGGCGCTCTTCGGGTCGCAGCGACATACACTCCAGGATTGCACTTCTCGAAACCGACAGAGCCGCTTGACGGACCCCATCCCGGTGAAGAGCCTAGTGAAATCTGAAAAAGCTACAATCCGCCAGGGTGTAGTACAGTCGCCCCACCCAATGTCAGGGAGGGTAGCGATTTCCGATTGAGACTTTCCGATTGGGTCCTCTCCGCAAGATTTTAGCCGTCTATGCTCCAGTGAGGCTGTCAGCAATCCACAATTGACAAGAGGTAAACTTGGTGCATGGCAAAGAAGACTGCCGTGTCTGAACCAAAGGACCGACCATACAAGACCACTGGTGTCCACATCCCAGCGGACTTGTGGGAGTTGTTGAACCGTGTCGCTTTCTATCGAGCGAAGGATGAAGGTGGCCGTGCCAGCGTGTCGGCGATCCTCGTTCAAATGATCGAGAAGAATCGCAAGGCTCTCGAACTCGAACTGGGCCAGAGGATGCGCTAAGGCCGATGGCAGCGAACACCAGCGAACGGGGTAGGCAGATTGCGTCTTCGGCTCCTTACACGTCCCGAATCATCAAAGCCGGGGCTTTGATCGGCGATACGAAGACGCTGCTTTCCCATTGGGACGTAGAGGCCACGGTTGAACAGAACCTCAGCCGGGTGCGGCATGAGAACGTCTTTGGAAAGGCGTCTCGCTCTCGTGTCGAGGACATTCTAGGGATCTTCCGGCATCGCTACATGAGCGAACCCGCCGTGACGAGGGCATTGGTCACGCTGGTCCGCAAGAAATTTCCAAGCGCCGCCCTGGACCGTGTGCTGTTCTACCATTCCGCCAATGCCGACAAACTCCTTCACGATGTTGTCACCGAGGTTCTGGCCCCGATGCAGGAGCAGGGGCATGTGCATGTCACGGTGGCTGACCTTCACCGAGCACTGAGGACGTGGGTGGATGAAGGCAAGACAACAAGCCGCTGGTCCGAATCGACAGTGGAACACGCCGTTAGAGGATTGATGTCAACGCTCCGAGACTTCGGCGTGCTTCAGGGTGCCGTCAACAAGCGGATCGCTCCGTCGTACCTCCCGGTTGAAGCGTTCACCTACATCGCCTTCTACCTGAAGCAGCACCAACCCTCGGGCGCAAAGCTGATCGAGTTGCCCGATTGGAAGCTGTTCTTCCTGCGCCGGGAGGCCGTCGAGAGATTTTTGTTTGAAGCGCACCAGCGAGACCTGCTGGAGTACCACGTTGCCGGGAGCGTCACCCGATTGACCTTCCCTGCCGAATCTCTTGAGGAGTATGCGAATGTCCTCGCTCAAAGATAGCATCGCCCTTCTCGAAAGCGACCTGAAGGCCGAACCGCCGAGGATCAGCGTGTACCACGATCTACCCTTCGCCATCCTCCGCTATGATCCGACCGCCGAATGGGACCTGCGCCGGGAGATCAAGCTCCTGGAGACCAGGCTCCTGGGCGTCGGCAGAGATGTCCACATCATTCCCATGTCGGATCTGCTGTGGTCTGCGCTCGAAAGGGTCCACGAAAAGGACGACGACGAGGGCCTGGACGCTTTAATCGAGTTGGAGAAGCAGCGGGGCTTCGTTGAGGCCCAACAGCAGTTGACGACGTACCTATCGAGCAAAGTCTGGGTGCCACTTTGGGATCTGCTTGCTGAACGCCTTGCACCCATCGACCCCGAGAACTCGGTGGTCTTCCTGACCCGAGTGGCTGCAATGTCGCCAGGAATCTTCCACATGTCGATGCTGCTCGACAAGATGCACGGCAAGACAAAGGTGCCGACCATTCTCTTCTACCCCGGCTCCATCGAAGGCACGACCGGGCTGCGGTTCATGGACCTCAAGGATCGGGATGCGCTTGGCAATTACCGGGTGAAAATCTATGGCTGACGTGACTGGAAACCACATGAAGACAATTGGCGATCTACTGACTCGTGACCTGACGCACAAGATCGAGGAGATCATCCAGGTCGATCAGGCAGACGAACAATCCGTCTACTCGGAGATCACCGAGTACATTGCCACCGACAGCATTCGGGACCAATACCACGATCTCTTCAAGGCCATTGCGGAAGCCCCGAGCGAACCACACGAGAGCGTTGGCGTCTGGGTCTCTGGCTTCTTCGGCTCCGGTAAAAGCTCGTTCGCCAAGAACCTCGGCTACGCCTTGGAGAACCGCAAGGTCCTCGGGCACAGCTTCACCGGGCTGTTCAAGCAGCAGCTTCTCGACCCGGCCAAGAAGGACACACGCATTGGCGACTTGCTCGATCTCATCAACGCCAAGACGCCAACGCAGGTCATTCTCTTCGAGGTCGCCAAGGAAGCCGATACCAGGAAGGTCACGCAACGCATCGCCGAACTGATGTACACGGTCCTGCTACGAGAGCTTGGCTACGCCGAGGACTTCGACATTGCCGAGCTTGAGATCGAACTTGAGGCCGAAGGGAAGCTGCCAGAGTTCATCGCCACCTGCAAGAAGCTGCTGAACAAGGACTGGGAGATCGTCCGGGCCGGGGCGCAGAAGTTGTCCAGGGCCAGCGCCATTCTTCACGAACTCGATAAGAGCATCTACACGTCGCCGGATTCCTGGGCGCACTCGCAACGCAACCGGGACGCATCCATCTCTGTGAGCAAGGTCGTCAGGCGCACCTTCGATCTCTGGGGTCGCCGCCGTCCAGGGAAGGCGCTCGTCTTCATCATTGACGAAGTGGGCCAGCACGTCGCCCGGAGTGGCGACAAGATCGAAGACCTTCGTGCCACCATCGAGGAATTCGGCAAGGTCGGCAAGAACCTGCTCAAAGAGGGCAAGATCAAGGCTCCCTGCTGGATCGTCGTCACATCCCAGGAAAAACTGGATGAAGTTGTCGCCGCCATCGACTCGAAGCGTGTTGAACTGGCGAAACTTCAGGATCGCTTCCGGTACAGGGTTGACCTGGCTCCTTCCGACATTCGGGAAGTGGCGACCAAGCGTGTGTTGGCGAAGAAGCCGGACGCCGAGAAGCCGCTGAAGAAGTTGTTTGGCGACAACCAGGGCAACCTGAACGCTGCGCTGCGACTGGAACGAACCACCCGGCGCACGGACATCAACGAGAGCGACTTCATCCACTTCTACCCGTACCCGCCGCACTACATCGACCTTTGCATCGGCATCATGTCGGGCATTCGGCTTCAACCCGGTGCTCCTCGGCACTATGGTGGCAGCAACCGCACCATCATCAAGCAAGCCTATGAAATGCTCGTGTCGGATCGCACGGCTTTCGCCAAGAGGCCTATTGGTGCGCTCGTCACGCTCGACAAGGTGTTCGAGTTGGTCGAAGGCAACCTCTCCAACGAGAAGCGAACCGACATCTACCAGATTGCCGAGCGGTTCAAGAACGACGCCGAAGACAACGGCTGGGCGCTCCGTGTCGCCAAGGCCATCTGCCTCCTGGAGTTCATCCGTGACCTCCCACGCACCGAGGCCAACCTTGCCGCCGTCCTGGTGGATGGAGTCGGCAAGCCTACGCCGCTCACCGAAGTTCAATCTGCGGTGAAGCGATTGAACGACGCCCAGTTCATTCGCAACACCGAGGAAGGATGGAAACTCCAGACCGCCCAGGAGAAGAACTGGGAGACCGAGCGCCGGGGCCATCTGGAACCGAAGCCTCGTGAGCGCAACGAACTGACCCGAACCGCCCTTCAGCAAATCTTCGATGAGCCGGAATTCAAGACGTATCGCTATCAGAATCGGTCGTTCCGCATTGGCATGACGGTCGATGGCACGAGCATAGGCGACGAGGGTGAACTGCCGCTGACGCTTTGCGTGGCCGACGACGCCGATGAACTCACGAAGCGGATCGAAGACACCCGCACGGAGAGCCAGCAGAAGTCTCACGAGAACGAACTGTACTGGCTGTTCTGCCTGACGCCTGAGATTGACGAGTTGGTCGCTCAACTTCACGCCTCCCGCAAAATGGTAGACAAGTACAACCAACTCAGCGCCCAGCAAAAGATCAGCCCCGACGAATCAACCTGCCTTCAGGACGAGAAGAACTCCAGGAACGGCTACGAGACCCGGCTGCGGGACAAGCTGACCGAGGCGATGGAACGTGGCACTGGCATGTTCCGGGGTGTCCAGAAAGACGCTTCCGCTTTGGGTAAAGGTCTCAGCGAGATTCTGAAGAAGCTCTTCGGGCAGGTTGTTCCCGATCTCTATCCGAAGCTGCAAATGGGATCTCGGTCACTCAAGGGAGACGAGGCCGAGCATATCCTCAAGGCGGCTGACCTGAAGGCATTACCGAACGTCTTCTACCAGAACGAACACGGTCTTGGGTTGGTCGTCAAGGAAGGCCCGAAGAATGTCGTCAACACCAACGCTTCTGTCGCCAAGGAAGTCCTCGACTACCTGAAAAGCGAACACAGCTACGGCAACAAGGACACCCGCATGGGGAAGGCGTTGGAGCGGCGCTTCGGCGGCACTCCGTATGGATGGGAGCGGGACATGCTCCGATTGATCCTCGCCACATTGTTCCGGGCTGGTGAGATCGAGGTCACGTATCAGGGCAACCGATTCCACAACTACCAGGACCCTGCCTCACGGTCTCCTTTCACCAGCAATCCGGCCTTCCGTGCCTCGTTGTTCTCGCCCCGGCAGTCAGTCGGCCTCAAGACGCTGACCCAAGCCGTGCAGCAGTTGGAAGACCTCACCGGGGAAGAGGTCGATGTAGAGGAAGGGGCCATCGCCACGGCCTTCAAAAAAGTGGCTGCGGAAGAACTGGAGAAGCTGTACCCGCTCAAGGCAACCGCCGAGGCGCACCGTCTTCCGATCCTCAACATGCTCTCGGAATACCAGCAGACATTGACTGGCATCCAATCTTCTGCTTCCGATGACTGCGTTCGGTTGCTCACCGAGAACGGCAAGGAGTTCGGCCAGACCAGAGACAAGGTGCGGAAACTGCGGGAATCGCTGACGCCAGACACCATCAGCACTCTGCGCCAAGCTCGGCAAGCCACCGATCAGGTTTGGCAGCGGCTTCTGGCTCACAATCCACCACCGGAGTTGGAGGGCACGGTGGCGACGCTCAGAGAGATCCTTGCGTCTGAATCCTTCCTCGATTCCTGGAGCGAGATCGGAACGAAGACGACCGCAGTGCTGGGGGCTTATCAAACCGCCTACTGCGATTTGTTCGACCGCCGCAAGAAGGCGTATGAATCCGCTATCGGCGAGATCAAGAACCGCAGCGAATGGGCATCCCTGGAAGCGAACAATCCGAGCATGGCTTCCTCGCTGCTCTCGCCGCTCCAGGCTCGTCTCGGTATTGAAAGCGACAAGGAAGCAGTCGAGGGCGGCACGTCTCTTGGCAAATCCAGCCTAACGGAGATGGAGTCGGACATCGCCGCTGTGGAAGCACTGAAATCGTCCGTCCTGGTAAAGTTGCAGGAACTCTCAATAGGCACTGAGAAGAAGGCACCCGTCAGGAAGGTCCGAGCCTCGGAGTTCTTCAATCGGCCCATACAAACGCAAGCCGAACTCGAAAAGGCGCTGGAACTGATCCGGGACTCGCTCCAGAAGTACATCGACGAAGGGGCCATCATCATTCTGGAGTGAACTATGCTCAGTCCTCGCCAGATTTTTGAAGACAACATCCGGCCAGCGGACCTGCTACTCAAGGTCTTCCGCTTGTTGGAGCACGACGCTCTCAACACGGAAGAGGCATTGCTGCGTTCGCTCCGAGAACTGGTAAAGGCGAATGAGGATGAGAGCCTCTTGGTCATCTCGAACGGCATCTTCCTCGGCCTAATCCGGGAACTGGCCGAAGTCCCACCCGCCGCCATCAAGCGCAGCGCCCTTAGCAACCTGCTGCGCCAATCCGTCGTCACCGCTGCGACGGGACTCGAAACGTACCTCCCGCTTCTCCTGCGCCACAATCTGGCTGAAGTGATCCGTCTGCGGGGCCGGGACTTCGTTCCCAAGAAGGACGAGGAGGTCAAGGCCCAATTCAGGAGCCTCACGTTCTCTCTGGACGAAGTGGTCCGTATCCTGTCCGACCCCGATCCTCTCTTCGTCGCCAACAAGATGGTGAGCAGTCTGGACTTCAGCTATCTCAGCGGCAAACGGGGCATACATGTGACGGGCGTGCTGCTCGGCCTGGACAATCCTTGGAGCCTCATCGCCGAAAAGCTCGGTCGCACGGAAGACGAAATCAAGGAGACCCTCGATGCGACCGTGAAACGGCGCAATGACATCGTTCATCGAGCAGACCGATCCCAGGATGATCCTTCTGGACCGATCCAGGAGATCGGTTATCCGTGGGCGAAACAGGCCGTCGAGACCATCCGGGTCGTCTGCCTTGCGCTCGATGATCTTGTGACCAACCGAATGAAAGAACTCAAGCAGCTAACGATTGTGCCTCCATCTCGGGGAGTGGCGTGACATGGATCAAGAACTTCGCAACAGGCTTCGGAACGTCGTAACGCAGTGCCGCAAACTGCTGGAGGAGTCGATCTCCCAGGAGCTTGAAGGCAAGTACGCCATTTTTGCAAAGAAGGATCAGGTCACCGCCGATCCGAATGCTCCGATGACGCACCTGAGCGATGAAGAGCAGTCCGCACGCAAGGACATCCTCGACCACTTCAATCACATCAAAGCTCGTGGGTTCAAGCCGAAGGACGCTCTCGACCAGTTGATCCGGGAGATCGCCTTCACGCACCTGAATCGGTTCTGCGCCTACAAGATGATGGAAGCCCGAGAGGTCTACATCGGTGGGCAGAAGTTCCGAGAAGCCGTCAGCCGGGGCGTTAACTCGAACGGGGTGAAGTTCTACTTGGCCGACCACCCTGAAGACGAGCGCCTGTTCAACACCGGGCACCAGGATGTTGCGTATCGCCATTTTCTCGATTGGCTTGGCGGCTTGCTTTCCGACGAAATCGGTGTGCTGTTCAACTCGAACGACCCGGCCAATCGACTCTACCCTCGGCAGAAGATCCTGGATGAAGTACTCGACCTGCTGAACAGTGGTGGCATCAAGCCCGACGAAATCGATCTTCGAGAAGAGTGGACTGGCATCTGGTCCCAAGACGAGACTATCGGATGGGTGTATCAGTATTTCACCCCCAAAGAACTACGAGAGCAAGCCCGTAAAGAGAGCCAGACCCCTCAGACTGCCTACGAACTCGCTTTTCGCAATCAGTTCTTCACACCACGCTATGTTGTGGAGTTTCTCGCTGACAACACGCTAGGGCGGATGTGGCTTGAGATGCGCAACGGCGAATCGAAGCTGAAGGAGTCCTGTCGTTTTCTAGTCCAGGCTCCTAGCGAACACTTCCTCAGAGAGAGGGAAGATCAGTCACAGTCCGGTTCCAATCCGCAGACCCTCTCGGGGAGCGAAGAACACGTCCATACTGCGGTGCGCCTTCCGAAACGTCCGAAGAAAGACCCGAGGCAACTCAGAGTTCTTGACCCTGCTTGCGGAAGCGGCCACTTCTTGCTGTACTGCTTCGACCTGTTGCTGACGATCTACGAAGAAGCCTACGCCGATCCAGATCTTGGTTCAGATCTTGCAAAGGTCTACCCGACGCTCCCGGACCTTCAAAGAAATGTTCCCCGCCTAATCTTGGCTCACAATCTTCACGGAATCGATATCGACCTTCGTGCAAGTCAAATTGCAGCCCTTGCGCTATGGCTTCGTTGCCAGAGAGCGTACAAGGAAATGGGGCTGAAAAAGGATCGTCCGAAGATCACACGAACCAACTTCGTCTGCGCCGAACCAATGCCCGGTGAAGTGCAGATGCTGAGAGAGTTCGTTGCCCAACTGGAGCCGAAGGTTCTTGGCCAAGTCGTAGAAGTCGTTTTCGACAAGATGAAGCTGGCCGGGGAGGTTGGGTCTCTTCTGAGAATCGAAGAAGAGATTCGGGATGCGGTCGCCGCCGCCAAGAAGCAGTGGGTAAGAGAGACGACTCAAGCCACCGACCGAACGGGTCAGCCGCTCCTCTTTACTCAAGCCACGATGGACCAGTTGACCCGAAAGCCGCAACAGGAGTCATTGTTCGACTTGTCGGATCTCACGGACGACAAGTTCTTTGAGCATGCTGAAGCGCAGGTCATCGAAGCTCTGCGTCGGTACGCCGAGAGAGCACATGGGGAACATCGGCTTCAGCGACAGCTTTTCACGGAGGACGCTGTGCGGGGATTCTCATTCGTGGATCTCTGCCATAAACGCTATGACGTGGTGCTTATGAATCCGCCCTTCGGCGCTGAGACGGCGGTGGCTGCTCCGGTAATTGAGAAGTCGTGGCCAGCGGGTCGGCACGACTTGGCTACAGCATTCGTGGAGATGTCAAAGAGCCGCCTGTGTTCTCAAGGGGCAGTGGGCATCATCATGACACGAACACCACTGTTCCTGTCTCGGTTTACGGCATGGCGAGAAACCAGCCTCTTTTCCTCCGATGCTCCGCTATCCCTTGTCGTGGACCTCGGCCAAGGTATTCTCGACACCGCTCTTGTCGAGACGGTCCTAATGGTTCTGTCCACCAGCCTGGACACTCCGCTGGCGTTGGACCTCAGGAGAAGAGACAACAAGGACCAAATGCTCCAAGCGTTGCGACCCTGCGACATGCTCATGTTTGACCTGCTTCGGCTGCAAGACGTGCCAAATGCCCCAATTGCTTATTGGGTTCCGCCGACAATCATCCGAAGATTCTCTGACGCAGTTCTCTTGGGAGACGTTGCCGAAGTAAAGCAGGGGATGCAAACGAAAAACAACGACCGCTTCGTTCGCCTGTGGTGGGAAGTTCCCGTTTCGAGGCTCTACCCGACTGGCACATGGAGAGTCTATGCGAAAGGAGGTGAATTCACAAAACACTACTTGCCTTTCCGTCTGGTCGTTGACTGGTCTGAGTCAGCGTTGTCGGAATACCGAACCCGGAAGGGACAAATGGTCGTTCTGCTCACTGGCAAGCGGGAGGAATATGTCCATCGCAATGCCCTTACGTACTCGAAGCGGAGTCAGATCGGCTTCAGCGTGCGGATTATGCCTCGGGAGACAATTTTCAGTTCTAATGGCCCAGGCGTCTTTCCGAGTTCTCCCGATTGCATTCTTTACGACCTTTCGCTACTCAACTCGACGTTCTCACGTGCATGCCTGGAGTTCCTCACGTCCTTTGGTTTCTACTCGGAAGGCTACGTTGAATCCTTGGTCTACCCGGATAGTAAGGAAGAGCAGCGTCTGAAGATCGCCGAAAGCGAATCTCGTTGTGTCAGAGCCTCAAAGCTGCTCCGCACCACGGAGGAAACCTCACGAGAGTTCGACGGCATCATTGTGGGATCAGCCGAATCGCTCCAGGATCTCTACAAAACCCACGTGGACCGCACCACAGGACTATTGGCTTCGATTCGCAGTGCGGAGGAGGAGATTGATGCAGGTTTGACGACAATCATCGGCTTGTCCGATGACGAGAGGCGTTTTTGCGAAGATGCGGTTGACCGATCCTCGGCGCAACAGCGGGACCAGTCCGAGCTACAAGCCGAACCATTTGAGGATGGCACGGAAGTCGCTGACAGTCCCGTGACTCTGCGCTCGATCACATGCGACGTTTTGTCCTTTGCGGTTGGGGCGGCAATGGGCAGGTGGAATATATGCCATCGAGCGGCCCCATTCGACGGTTTGAGTCATGAGGAAGATCTCTTCGCACCATATCCCGTATGTTCGCCAGCAATGCTCCAAGGGCCGGATGGGTTGCCCGAAACTCGAAGTCCGGGTCCGTATCCTCTGCGGATCAACTGGGATGGTGTGCTCGTAGACGACCCAGAACATGCCGACGACATCATCCGAAGAGTTAGAGATGTCTTGGAGGCCATCTGGAAGGCACGGGCCGAAGCCGTTGAAGCTGAGTCCAGCCAAGTGCTAGGTTTGGCCGGGTTGCGTGAATACATGCGGAAACAGGGGAAGGGGAGCTTCTGGGACGATCACCTGAGCCGCTATTCCCAGAGCCGCCGCAATGCTCCCATATATTGGCTTCTTCAGTCATCGAAGAAGAACTATGCGCTATGGCTTTACTACCACCGTCTCGACAAGGATCTTCTATTTAAGGCACTGGTGAAATACGTCGAACCGAAGATCCGCCTTGAGAGCAGCCGGGTTGATGCCCTCCGCACCCAGAAGTCGTCAGTCGGGGATGCGGGAAAGGAAGTGAAGCGACTCGTCAAGGAACTGGAACGGCAAGAGGAATTCCTGTCAGAGTTGCAGGAGTTCGAGGCCAAACTGCGTCGAGTGGCAAGTCTCCACTTAGAGCCGGATCTCAATGACGGCGTGATTCTGAACATCGCACCGCTTCACGAGCTGGTTCCGTGGAAGGAAGCGAAGAACTACTGGGACGAACTCCTCGCCGGGAAGTACGAGTGGTCCTCTATCGGCAAGCAGCTTCGGCAGAAAGGGCTGGTGAAGTGATGCCCGTAGTCACCGAAGCCCTCGTTCAACAGATCGCAAAGCAGGTGGATGAGAAGAAGCTGGTTGTCTGGTACGACCCGGAACAAGCCTACAGCGGAGTGGCGGCACAATTGTCGATCCCGAAGACAACGGTCGCTCGATACAACGGCAGCTTCCTGCGACTGCGAAAAGAAGTCGATCAACTCCTCGACAGCAACGAAGCGCCCCGGTTGGTCGTGTACGTGCCGATGGAACGTACCGAAACCGACAGCGCCCTGGTCGAACTGGACTGCGCCGGGGTCATCATGCAGCCTCGGCAACAACCGCCAGTGTGCAATACCCGGCTCTCGGTCGTTGGCAGAAATGCGCTGCGGCCCATTCTCGGCGACGATCAGGTCGCCGAAATTGAGCGGCAGGTGGAGGCCGGGAAGCTCTCGCTGGCCGACCTGGACTCGCTTGCTGAAAAGGGCAAGGACATTTCGACTGGCCTTCTGATGCTGATCTTCGGTTCCGCCAACCCGCAGGATGTCGCATTGGCGTTCCTCGGCAGTAACGAGGCCGATGAGGAAATCAGCAAGAAGGAAGCCCAGAAGGAACTTCAACACCTGCTGCAAGCGAATTTCGATATTGACCTCCCCGGTGCTGAAGCCCTATCCAATTGGCGTGTCCGGTTGGGGCGGCACATTCTTCTGACCGACCTCCTCAACTCTCTGAAGGGCCATGTGCCTTCCTCGCTTTCGTCAGTTCCAGTGGCGAACAGTGCTGGCGGGAAGGACTCCTGCGTGCGCCTCGCTCGAACGTGGCGCAACAGGCGGGACTTGCGGGACAGTTACGTGAAGCTGGCGAATCAGGTGGAAGAAGAGCTTGGCCTTGGCAAGCTCGAACTTCCTGTCCAACTGCTCCAGGACAACGAAACATTCTTCTGCGTGGAACGAGCCTTGATGGTGCATGTCGAGACGGGGCTCTGTAACGCAGCGGACCCGGCTCTCCTGCAATTGGCCCAACAACGTCTGGCCCGGTTCTGGGCTGATGTCAAACCCGAGGTCCAGGCTCGTTGGGCGCTGATCTCCTCCGCAGCCGAAGTCTTGATCGAAGCGGATCGAGTCGGCAAGGCGCTCAAGAAGGCCCCGGCAACTCTCCCGGCACTTCTCAAGGCATATACGGACGACGACGAGCCGTGGTGCTTCCTGGATACGCACCACCGGAACATGGAGAGCCGCAACTACAGTTTCGACTTCGGTGGCAGCGGCGAACATCCCGAGTTGGAAAAGCTCATCACCAAAGCCGAACGACGATACACGGAGGTCGGCTCCGAATTGGCGAAGCACTTCATGACGGTTTTTCAGAAGGCCAAGCCGCCAGTGAAGGGACTGCTTCAACAACGGGAGATTTTTGAGAAACAGGTGAAGCCTCTTCTCGGGGATGGGAAGGTCGCCTACGTGTGGGTGGACGCTCTGCGGTTCGAGATGGCTCGGGAACTGTCACGGCTTCTCAAGGACGACTTCGACTTGACTCTGCAAGCTGCGGTCGGCACGATCCCCACGATCACCGAGATCGGCATGGCTGCTCTGCTACCGAAGGCGAATGAATCGGCCAAAGTGGTCGCTGTGGGCGGGGGCAAGGTGGCGCTTGAGATCGGCGGCACCGTCATCAAGGATCGGAAGGACCGGGTGGCGTTCTTGAAAGAGAACGCTGGCGTGACGGTGTTCGAGGCGAAGCTGGAAGACCTGCTCCCGAAACCGACGAAGAAGGTTAAGGACGGCATCCAGGGCGCAGCGTTGATCCTCATTACCTCTCAAGAGATTGACGAGTTGTGCGAGGCCGACAACGTGGCACAGGCTCGGCTCCAGATCGACGGAGTGCTCAGTCATCTGCGGCGAGGAGTGCGAGTCCTGGCCGATCACGGCATCAAAACCATTGTGCTGGTGGCTGACCACGGCCATCTGTTCGCCGAGGAAATCGGTGATGACATGAAGATCGAGGCTCCTGGCGGCAAGGTGGAAGACTTGCATCGACGGGTGTGGATCGGCGTCGGTGGCACATCGGAGCCGTCCTATCTGCGGACATCGTTGGTGTCGTTGGGAGTCGAAAGCGAGTTCGATATTGCGACTCCTTGGACGTTCGCCGTTTTCAAATCGAAGGGCGGTGGCCGAGCGTACTTCCACGGTGGCCTGTCGCCGCAGGAATTGATCGTGCCCGTCGTTGTCATGCGTTCCGTGACGAAGGCGGCGGCACTCTCGTCTGGAATCCAGTGGACCCTGAAGCCCGGAACGGCGAAGCTGACCACGAGGTTCTTCTCGGTGCAGATCGCCGGGGATCAATCGAGCCTGTTCGGAATCGAACCGCCTACCGTGCGAATTGAGTTGAGAGCCAACAAGAAGTGTGTTTCGCAGCCTGTCAGCGCATCCTATGGGTTCGAGAATGCGACGGGGGAAGTGAAGCTGAAGGCTGCGGAGAACGACAACAAGCGAATTGAGCCGAATACTGTAACGGTGATGGTCACGGAGGAGATTTCGCAGAAGACGGTGGCGGTGTGTCTGCTCGACGCTACCACGGGCGCAGAACTGTTGCCGCCGATCACCATCGAGGTTGCGATTTCGCTGTAAGGAGAACTGATGCCAGAACTCGACAAGAAAGCAGCGTCCGTCTTCGGGGGCAAGGTAGTTCGCAAGGACTTGGTTCGGAAGGTGAAGGTGGGTGCCAACGTCCCGGTGTTCGTCCTGGAATACCTGCTGGGAAAGTACTGCGCCACCGACGACCCCGTAGCGATTGAAGCGGGGCTGAAGGTCGTCAACAACACGCTGGCGTCGAACTTCGTGCGGCCCGACGAAGCGAACAAGGCGCAGTCGATGGTGAAGGACAAGGGCAAGCACACCTTTATCGACAAAGTGCAGGTGCGGTACGTCTCCGACGACGACAAGCACTGGGCGGAACTGAAGAACTTTGGGCACAAGCACGTTCACATCCCGGAGCACTTCCTTCGGGATTATGACCGCCTCTTGATGGGCGGCATCTGGGTTCAACTCGACCTGCGCCATCAGTACGACGAAGAGCAGAAGGGCAAGCGCAGCCCGTTCTGGATTGACAGCCTGAAGCCGATCCAGCTTGCCACGTTTGACCTGGGCGAGTACCGGGCTTGCCGCAGCCAGTTCACGACAGACGAGTGGATCGACATCCTGATGCGAACCATCGGCCTGGAGCCGTCGTACTTCAGTCGCCGCCAGAAGTTGCACTACCTGATCCGTCTGATCCCGCTTGCCGAGGCCAACTACAACTTGGTGGAACTCGGCCCTCGTGAAACCGGGAAGAGCTACGGTTACCAGGAGTTGTCACCGTACACGATCTTGCTCACTGGCCCGACGACCGTGGCGAATCTGTTCTTCAACATGGCGACCGGGAAGATGGGTCTGGTCGGCATTTGGGATGCCATTGGCTTTGACGAAGTGGCCGACCTCCAGAAGATGCCGAAAGAAGTCGTCACCACGCTCAAGACGTACTGCGAATCCGGCACCTTTGCTCGGGGCAAGGATTCGCTGTCCGGTGCCGCCTCCATTGCGATGTTCGGCAACACGAACCAGCCCGTCGAAGTCATGGTGCGTTCTTCACACCTGTTCATGCCGATGCCCGATGTGATTCGGGAAGACATGGCATTCCTCGACCGCATCCACTTCTACATCCCCGGCTGGGAGATGCCGAAGATGAAGGTGGACTTCCTCACGAACCATTACGGCTTCGTGGTGGACTACTTGGCCGAGGCGCTGCGGGAGCTTCGGAAGCACACCTTCACCGAACTCTTCGACCACAGCTTCTCGCTCGGATCGCAACTGAAGTCTCGTGACGTGAAGGCGGTTCGGAAAACCGTTTCTGGGCTGGCAAAGCTCGTCTACCCGAACGGCGAGTTGTCGAAGGATGAAGTCGCTGAACTGCTGGAACTGGCGCTCGAAGGCCGTCGCCGGGTGAAGGAACAACTCAAGAAGATGGGTTCGTTCGAGTTTCACCAGACCTCGTTTTCGATGATCGACAACGAGACCCGAGAGGAGAAGTTCGTCGGTGTGCCCGAACAGGGTGGCCGGGACATGATCTCACTCGATCCGTTGGCACCGGGGTCGGTCTATACGTCTTCTGTGGACGATCACGCCAAGGTGGGCCTGTACCGCCTGGAGGTTGGCTGTTCCCCCGGCACAGGCAAGCTGAAGATCGCTGGCGGCGTCGAGGGGCCGATGCGGGAATCCATCAACCGGGCCTTTGCCTATCTGATGGGCCAGAAGGTGAAGATGGGGATCGGCCAGCAGGTTGACACGACCGACTTCCACGTTGAGGCGATAGACCTGTTGAGCAACCACGTACCGTGCGAGGCCGGGATCGCCCTGGTCGTCGCCATCTATTCGGCACTGAAGCGCCAGTCCGTTCAGGCGGGTCTCGTGATCCTCGGCGATCTGAGCATCCAGGGCAACATCAAGGCAATGCGCTCTCTGGCCGAGCCGTTGCAGGTGGCGATGGACAACGGCGCACGGAAGGCGCTCATCCCACTGGAGAACAAACGGAACTTCCTGGAAGTCTCGGGCGACATCGTGGAGCGGGTTGACCCGGTGTTCTTCTCGGACCCGATGACGGCGGCGATGAAGGCGTTGGGGATGACGTAATCAATGGACGCAGCGACGAATTCAGACAGGCACAACTGGAGCCGCCTTAATCGGCTTCAACTCGGCAGGTATGCTGAATACCTCGTCAAGATGGAGTTTGTACTTTTCGGGTGCGACGTGTTCAGCAGTGAGGTTGACGATCACGGCATTGACTTCGTGATCCGCACCCGGACAGGCAACCACTACGATGTCCAAGTGAAGTCGTTCCGTCTCGAAGCCGGGAAGGGCACGCCATACGTCTTTCTCCAGAAGTCGAAGTTCGTAATCGACCCTCGGCTGGTGCTTGTCCTGGTTCAATTCGTTGGCGGGGAACCCCCATCGCTGTGGATGATCCCCTCGTGCGTTGACGGCCAGCCAAACCGGATCTTCGAGAGCAGGGATTACGGAGAGGGCAAGCAGAGTTCGCCCGAGTGGGGCTTAACGCTGTCGAAGAAGAAGTTGGCCCTGTTGCGTCAGGACTGCTCGTTCGGCACGGTCCTGAGCGGCCTCGATTGAGGAAGATACTTCGATGCGTGCGCTGCTGATTTGTTGCCCCAGGATGCCAGCGGAAAGGGGCTATACGTTTCTGAGGGAGTTTCACTGATGGGATACGAACCTTGTGATGCGGAGCGGGAAGCCGCTGAAGATGCGTTCTACGAAGCAGCATACGAACAGGTCGGCCCCCAATGGGCTGAAGACCACGGCATGTACTTCTATGAAGATGCCGTCCGTGAGTTCACGGCTGAACGGTTGCAGTCATACTATGTGGCACACCCTGAACTGGCACAGGCAGCGCACGAGTCGCTTTTGTACGCCGAATCGCTAAGGGTGTCGTTCCCGAAAGCCGCATTGATCTTCGCCGTGACAGGCACGGAGCTTGCCGTCAAGAACGTGTTCCTGAAGCCGATTGTCTATGGACTTGTACACACCGAAGGTGTTGCGGCGTTCGTGACCGACCTGACGACGCAGCACACAGGGATGGAGCGGTTTCAAAGCCTGTTGGCAGAGATTCTGACTCAGTTCGGCGGCGTTGATCTCAAGACATTTAAACGAGCGGACTCTTTGAAAACCCTTTGGCAAGAGATCGGAGAAGTCCAGAAGGCCCGGAACTCCGTCATTCACAGGGGTGGACCCGCCAGCGATGATGACGCCGATCTTGCCATCGCCGTCGCTGGCACGCTTCTGACGGAAATACTCCCCGATGTTCTTACGAAGTTGGGCTTGCACATTCATCCGCCGATGACGATCTGTGGACGCCCTCATCCGCCCGAAGGGAGCCACTGAATCGAGTCCGGGCGCACCGTCGTAGTCCAACTCACATGGGGATGCTAGTGGTCACTTTGCGGCTTGCGGTTCGCCAACCCCTTGCACGCCGCCGTTCGGTGTTCGAGAATCGGGATCAACATGGCGATTCACTCTGACGCCGCTGGTGTGGCGATTGAGGCGATAGAAGAATACTTGAGAGCTTCGGATTTGTGTCTGAAGTTCAGGAAGGAAGACGGAGGGTGCTTGGGCTATCCAGCAACCCTGCTGCTCTTCTGCGCCGTTGATGCCATCGGCGGTTACCTCTCTCTCGACAAGCGCAACAAGATCCCGAAAGGAGAGCCGTTTCTCGTTTTCAAACACCCCTGCTTTGGCCTGGACCTCCAAACGAAGCAGATCAAGCGACTCGAACACTGGTATCGCAACGGCCTTGCCCACAACGCAGTGTTGCCGCCCGGAACATGCCTGAGTGCTGAAGACGGAGACGCATTTGAGTTCGCCTTGAACGGCGATCCGGTCAAGATCCGGGTCGTCCCTCTTCACCGATTGGTCTGTGGTGCTTGGAAGCAGGTTGACAAGACGCTGATCGTTCCATCGAGGGTATTGGAACCACGGAAGATGCCCACTGTGGGATTCGAGTCGCCTGAATCAATCGCATCTCCGGTGGCGTCGTCAGGATGTCCGTTGGTTCCGAAGGTTCGAGAACTGTAGACCACGAAGCCGTCGCCGTCGCCGGGGATGCCGTGTGGTTCCACCGGGCGGCTGGCGATTCGTCCTGGGGCTACTGGAGCGCCGGGGCGGGGCGTTCTGGCGGTGGGGCGAGTCGGACAGTGAAATTTGGGGATGGTCCCATCCGTAGGGGTTTTATAAAACCCGGCCCACCCGTTGTCAGGGCGGGTAAGGGACTCCAAAGGAACTCCCCGGCATAATTCCAGGATGCTGGATTCCGGCTTAGAGATGGTCCACCGGGCGGGTGCAGAAAGCTGTGGATTCAGCAGGAGCTAGAAAGTCAAACTGCGGCATCGCTCAACACCGAACTCAACACCGCAATTCAATTTCTTCTAAGTTATTGATTATAAAATACTTGGTGCGGATGAGAGGACTTGAACCTCCACTCCCTTGCGAGAACTAGAACTTGAAGCGGTCCGGGCGTTTCCCTCTCCTCCCCAAGTCATTGACAGAACAGCTACTTACTAATCGCCGATTCCCCTTAATTTCCCTGTTTCGCCCCATTTCCGGTACCTGGCGCTACCATTTGCGCTACCATTTTTGACCTCTCCGAGGGTCAAGAATCGTGCCCAAAACCGAGAGTCGGTTCTAATACGGCTTCACCGGGCACGGTGTTGATGGGTTAGAGATCTTCGCTACCCAGCACTGCGTTTAGGCGACACCAAAACGGCTTCCTTGTCGGGGACCAACACCTTGTTTGATTGCCCGTAGCACGGCATCCGCGAGCGGACTGGGCGGCTTCGATCTCGCCTGGTTCGCCATCGCCAAGGAATCCGCAACGGCGGACTCCCTGAGCCCCAGTCTTTCGGCGGCGGCCACAAAGTGCCCATACGCGCATCGAGGACATCTAAGGACGTTATCTCGTAGCCGTGACCTTGCAAGAGTCGCTGCAGCGCCAGTCGTCCCACCGTCATCGCGAACGTCGGCTCTTTCCCCCCGAAGTCGCGCGAAGCGCGGCTCAACGTGCGCGGATCGGTTCGGCCCTCTTCCGCGAACTTCAACGCGAGGTCATAGAAGCCTGCGTCCTTCGCGGCGGCAAAGTAGCGTCCCGTGTCGCCGGAGGTTTCCGCGAGATCCAAAAGAATGCTGCTTGGCTCGCGGTGCGGATACTTCTTGGCGATGGCGCGGAATGTCGCTAGGCCGGTAGCCGCCTCGCTAGCCGTGAGCGCATAGCGCTCGAAGGCTTCGTCCGCCCGTCGAGGCAGGCGTTGACCAGTGTTGTCTTGTTGTCTTGCCGGAGCGCTCCGACGCCTTCTGGCGGCAAGCCGTCACCGCGCTCGGCGAAAAGATGAAGGCCGACGGCTTGGAGCCCATCGACCTCCACTTCCACGACCTCCGCCGCTCAGCGCACTTCCAAATGCGCAAGGCCGGCATCGACAGCCAAACCCGGCGCGACATGATGGGCCACGAAAGCACCTCGATGGACGACCGCTACACGATGATCGACGACGAAGCGCTCGACGACGCGCGGCGGAAGATGGAGGCTTTTCAGTGTCGTCAGGGGCTTCTAAAGAACACCACAACTCAGGCCCGCCTGAAGGAACTTCGCGAGGAGGTCAAGAGACTGGAGAAAGAGACTGGGGCAGATTAAAGACTCCTTGGGCTCTAATGCGAACCAACAAGCAATCAAACTAAAGCCACCGAGTCGTCGTTTGAATGTGAACGCAACCGACGCTGAACGAGATCCTGTGCCTGAGTCACAAATTGCAGAACGTTCCCTTTGCGGTTGGCGATGTCCCAACCGGTCTTCATCCGTTGTTTCAGATCCGTCGTCGCTAAGGCTGGATCAGGAGTCTGATAGATGGCGGACGAGGCAACGACAATGTCGGCTCCAGCCTCAACCACGGAGCTGATGTTCTGTGCCTTGATTCCACCGTCGATCTCGATACACGCTTTGGAGCCGGTTTTGTCAATCAAGCGGCGTAGTCTAGTAACCTTCTCCATCGCCTCTGGGATGAACTTCTGACCAGCAAAGCCGGGCAGGATTGCCATTACAGTCACTAAGTCAATATATGGCAATACATATTCCAGCACTTCGGCTGGTGTCTCCGAATTAAGTGCAATTCCAACTCCTACGCCTCGTTTTCTTACCTGATCAACGATACCCTGCAGGCGCTGAACCGCCTCGTAGTGAAATATGATGTAGTCGGCTCCCACATCGGCCATCATCGAAATCCAGTCTTGGGGTCGGGATACCATGAGGTGCACTTCAATCGGAAGAGATGTTGCCGCGCGGATTCGCCTTACGAGTTCCTCGCCAAATGTGATCGTAGGTGTGAAAATGCCATCCGCAACATCGATCTGGAGCAAATCTGCGCCGGATGTTTCCGCGATCGACACCGCCTCGCCAAACGCGAGCCAATTCGCCCCCAATACAGAAGCCGACAGGAGCGGCTGTTCAAGATTCCGATTCATCTACTCATTTGCCTCTGGTTCCACAGAAAGCGCTAAGCCAACGCCGCCTTCGGGATGAATTGCGCGCAGCCCAGAAACCGTTTGGCGCTGCTGGCATACGCTCCAACAAAGCATATCGCAAACGAGGGCATTCAGCAACGACGATCCCGTCGCCACCAAACCCAAGAGATCTTTAGTCTGAGAGAAGTCTAGCTCGACCAGCACGTTGTGGGCCTCAAGCCAAGGCGGTCTGCACCCCGCCTGAACAACAAGCTTGCTGCCTCTTCCTTCGGCCAGCGCTGGTAGACGGCCGAGGCCATTTCCATGCGCCGACTTGGAGATAAGATACAAGGCGTCGTGAGGCGTCAGAACGCCGCCGGCACCATTGAGGAGCTCGGTGGCATGAACGAATAGCGCTGGCACACCGGAGTCAGTCAGCAGATGTGCAAAGCGTCGGGCAATGATGCCAGACGTCCCAACTCCAGTCGTGACTACCTTTCCCTGTAACGATAGAACCACACGCAATGCTGCATCGAAACCGGCAGGGGGACTTGCTATCCCTGCGCGAAGACCGTCAATCGCCGAAAAGGCATATTCGATCGCGTCGGTCACCATAGTTGAGTCATTCGGCACTACTGATTCCTAATACTTGCAACAGCACAGTTCTTTTTCTCGGATGCTTGACATCAAACTCTACGAAGACGATCTGCTGCCACGCTCCAATGGCAAGGTCACCGTTTCGCAACGGTACAGTGAGGCTTGCACCGAGTAGGGTCGCGCGGAGGTGAGAGTGACTGTTGTTATCTTGCCACCTCCGCTGGTGCTCGTATGCTGCATTGCCATCAACCAGCCGCTTCACGATTCCGCGCAGATCCTGAAATAGACCCTCCTCGGCCTCAATCGATACAATGCTGCCCGTTGAGCCAGGCACGAATACATTGACAATTCCATCTCGAATGCCAGACTCGCGAATTCGCGCCCGTACTTCGGCCGTAAGGTCTCGGCAATCGAGTTCCGATGATGCGGACGTTTCCCACTTGATATCAGACGAGAACACTTTCATTGCTTACTCCGTTGTGTGACTACGGTGGCCAGTTCCGACCGCCACCACTTCAAGCTCCATCGTATGTGCTCTAGTTCCTGAGCGGCGATTTCCGAGGTGCTCGCCTTCTCCCGAGACAGATAGGCATCGACTTCCCGTGGCCAACGCTCGTACTGTTTGACAAAGCTCCAGAACGCCCTCTGTGACGGCGGTTGGGTCACTGACGGCTGTACTACTGGCACTAGACTCGGAGCCCGGCTTGTTGAAATCTCCAACATGAAATCATTGATGCCATGTGACAAGCCAACGTCAAGAAGTGCTCGAATCGGCAGGCCGCCCATTCCCAATGGCACTGCCCTTACATAGAGACCAGATGGGCCAGTTCGGAAAGCAAGATCTTTGACGTGGCAGTAAGTCGTGTAGGGCCCGAGAAGTGTGAATGCTTCAAATGGGCTTTCCGTGACATGAAACTGATTGCCAAAATCGAAGCACACAACGCATTGTGGGTGGATTCCCTCTATCAAGCTTAGGATTTCTTCGGCCCTAAGATCCTGATGGTTTTCAACGGCGACCGTGATATTCAACGACGCCGCAGCAAAAACGAGTCTTTGCAGGATTTCCCGGAGGCCAGCCAGTTCTTTCGGGTCCCATCTTCTCGAAGGACGCTGGCCAACGGGTACTGCAAATGTACGCAGAGACCGTGCGCCGAGATCGTTGCAAATTCGGAGTGCCCGCTCAAACTCTTGGGATGGAGTCGCCTCCAACGACGCGCCAACCGACCGAACAAGCGGCGGTCCGGACGCTCGAACGGCGATGGCTTCATCGGCTGCTCGCAGGCCTACAGCTACTGCCTCCTTCGAAGTGAGTTGGAATACCTGCAAGTCGATCGATACAATGCCAATAGCATTGTGGCAGCAGTACGAAAGCAGATCGTCTGCTGACCAACCTTGGAATCGCAGACCGTAACTATCGATTCCGAAGTTGAGAATGGGAGCGCGAGTCACACCAGACCTACTCTGGTTTCTTAAAGTGGGCGGAGACCTGCGCGGCGAACTTTGGCCCAACATCTAAACGTCCCTCTTGTACCGCAATAACCTCTTTGCTGATTAGAAAGTCGAGCACTCTTACGTAGCTCTCGTAGTCGGTTGATCGCAGCGTGTCAATCGAGAGAAGACTGGGGTTCTGATACACCGTTTGAATGTACCGTTCGGCAATAGGCGGGTTCTCCGAGGCATTAATGATCTCCATGAGATCCAAGTCGGAGATGCCGACGGGCGGAACCGTTCGTTTCCCCTGTGGTTCTACAGACGCCCTTACCTGCGTCATTACCTGATCAAGTAGATTCTTGCGATCCTGCTCTGGAATCCTTGCATACGCAGGCACAGTGGAAAGCAATTCTGCGATCTGGGGGGTCGCTCCACCCAAGCGACGCAAAGCGTTTTGCTCCCCTGCGAGAGTTGCTGCGATCACCATCTGCATCTGGTTATCAAATAGACGTTCTGTGGCTCGTTCGGTTCTCTCGGATCGCACAGAAACGCCACGCAGCTCTGTCATGAGTCGCTCGAGGGTTTGCTGCGCAGCAAGACTGTCAGCCTTCGCGAGCTCAATAGCCTTAAAAGAGACCCATATGGCCAACCCGGAGATTCCCAAGTTGAGGACGAATGTCATTATGTCGTAGATTAA
Source organism: Acidobacteriota bacterium (assembly GCA_018268935.1). GTDB lineage: Bacteria > Acidobacteriota > Terriglobia > Bryobacterales > Bryobacteraceae > CADEFT01. The sequence continues at coordinate 44,254 of JAFDVS010000090.1, forward strand.
TCTGTCCATAAGCTAAGATCTCGCTTTTGGCTGCCGTATGAATGGCAGGCGGGTATCTAAATTCTCAAACAGTCGGAAAAGGCGCTCGTGGTCGCGAGGAACTGGGAGTCCGTGCGGAAACGCTTCCTGAATCCTCTTGCTAATAGGAGTGGATGCTTGCTGCGAGACTTTGCCAACGAGTTCCGTAGGCGCTGATGTGTCGAACAAATCCAAGACGATCAAGTCGGATGCCGCAGCCACTTCACGATTGAGTACTTGCCCTTGGAAATGCGCTACCAAGGGCGGATGGGGAGCGCTGGAAAATGCTTCATAGACCACTCGCGGGCTCATGGCCCCCCAAGTCGTGTACACAAATTCAGGCAAGTAGTCCTTTAGCCGAGGCAGGTCTGCAACTTCCCTAAGCGCCAGGCCCAGTATTACTTGACTCTCCCGGATCGTTTGGGCGAGATCGGTATCGATTGTGGCCGCGGGGAGGACGACTAGGTCCGCCCCACATGCGATCGCATCTTTGATCGCTTCGCAAGAGGGCTTTCCCTCGTAGTGCACTAGGATTGGCAAGTTGGACCAAGCCGCTAGATGGGCAATCATGAACTCCCCGAACAGCGACATCCCGCTAGCCGGGGCGTAAACGAAATTGATCTGAACGAAGTCCACCGGCCAAGCGACTGCACGTTCAATCTCAGCTTTCAGGGAAAGCGGGTTGATACCGGTCAAACTTGTACCTATCAGGGGCATACGAGGAGTTTCATTCAATTTGGGTTATGATACCGCATCTCGGATTCCCTCATCAGAGCAAGGTTGATGTCCGCATCCTTGGTGTATCAGCATGCAGCGTTCGGATGTTTCGGGTCCCGAGGTGGACCACAGAAAATCGGCGCCGTCGAAGTCCACATCGCGACGCCAGCCAACAGCATGCGCGATTCGTCACCGTTTTTCACTTGGACCCGCGTCAACACGTTCCTTTGTTCGGCCAGCGGGCATCAACGCCGCAGTTTCGGCAAACGTTGTCAAACGACCAAACGCCTGGAATTGACACACTAGATTTTCTGGGGCGGCCCGGAATTTCAGT
>JAFDVS010000091.1:0-45345 GCA_018268935.1 Acidobacteriota bacterium
GTGAGCCCTTCGCCGGTGAGCGCGGAGGTAGGATGGCGCACACGGGCGGAGGCGAGAATGCCGCGCTTGACCATGTTGTGTTTCATGGCGGAGACGCCGAGTCCGGGTTGGAGTTGGAAGCGGATGAGAGGTAGAGCGCGGGAGAATTCCTGCCAGGCCTCGGCCGTGCGGCCTGCCTGCAGGTGGGCCCAGATGGAGACGTAGACTGCGGGGATGTCGTTATTGGGCATGGTGCCGACGGCTCCACGTTGGAACTCTTCGATGAGGAACTGTGCGTTGAGGCCGCCGAAAATGGTGAGGCCGCTGCCTTTGAGCGCCGTGATTTTCGGGGCTGTGGGCGGAGCCTCCACTTTGACTAATTTGACCTGCGGGATTTCGCGGCCCATGCGGGTGAGCAGCGCGGCGGGCATGGCGACTCCGGTCATGAGCGGCGCGTCCTGCACCATGATGGGGATAGACACAGCCTTGCTAATGGCGTCGAAGTAGAACATGAGGCCGTCGCCATCGGGTTTGAGCAAATAGGGCGGCAGCACCATGAGGGCGTGGGCGCCGAGATCGGCGACTTCTTTACTGAGAGCGACCGCGGCATCGGTGCCGGTGTGGCCGGAGCTTGCGATCAAAGGCACGCGGCCGTTGACGCGCTTCACGATGTGGCGCAGCAGCGGGGCGCGCTCTTCGTTGAGCAGCGTGTAGCCTTCGCTGGCGTTGCCGAAGAGGCCGAGGCCGTGGACGCCCTGATCGAGGGTCCAGTCGATGAGGCGGTCGAGGGATGTGTAGTCGATTGCGCCGTTATCCTCGAATGGGGTGGCGAGTATGGGGTAAATCCCCTGGAATTCGGTCAAGCATTTCCTCCGCTAACAATGCTGGCGAGCGAACGCTGGGCACGTTCGATGTGCGCAGTGAGGGCTTTCACCAGGCGGCGCGCGTCTCTGGCTTCGAGCGCGGCGACGATGTCTTCATGTTCCTGTTGTTCCTGGGCGAGGCGATTGCGCCAATCGGCATTGGCGCTATGTACGCGGGCGATTTGTAAATGGGCGTTCAATTCGGCGTACATTTGGGACAATTTCTGATTGCCCGAGGATTCGATGATGAGCGCGTGGAAGCGCTGGTTGTCCTGTTCATGGCGCTGGCGATCAGCGGCGCACTCGACGGGGAGGGCGAGGGCGCGGAGCAGACCGCGGAGCTCGGCTTGCTGCTCGCCGGTGATGCGTTTCACGGCGAGCTCGCCGGCGAGGCATTCGAGGGCGCGGCGGATTTCGAAGGTTTCTTCGATTTCGCGGGGGGAGAGGGAAGTGACGTAGGTGCCGCTGCGGGGATGAACCTGGATGAGGCCTTCGGCGGAGAGCTGCTGGATGGCGTGGCGGACTGGGGTGATGCTGACGCCGAGTTTGTCAGCGATCTCTTCGACTTGAAGGCGTTGTCCTGGTTTGAAAACGTGGGTGAGGATGGCTTGCCGGAGTGCGTCGTAGACTTCATCGGTGGCACGGCGGCGTGCGATTTTGGTGAATTCCATGGACAGGAAAATCAGTGTATCACAACTGACAGGCAAAAATCTGAAATATTTTATTCTAGACTTTACAAGGCATCCGCACACTGATATGCTGTCCTTGATATAGTCCTTTCTATCTGGATCCCTATGCGCAGCCTCGTACTTGCTTTGTGTCCCCTGTTCGCGATGGGTCAAACATCGGAGGGATTCCTCCGGTTCCCGGCGAATGAAGAGATTGGCGCGTTGTCGGCGGTGGCGATTGGCGCAAAGGACAACATTTATGTGCTGCATCGCGGTCCGAAACCGCTGATGGTGTTTGACCGCGCGGGCAAGCATGTACGGAGCTTTGGGGACGGGATGTTTCAAGTGCCGCACGGGCTGCGCGTGGATCGCGATGGCAACCTGTGGACGACGGACAACAAGCTGAACAACATTCGCAAGTTCACTCCCGCGGGCAAGCTGCTGCTGACGCTGGAAGGGAATTTCAAGTCGCCGGACGATCTGGTGTTCACGTCGAAGGGCGAGATTGTGGTGGCGGACACGGGCAACGGGCGGTTGGCGCGCATCAATACTAAGGGCGACATTCTGCAGTCGTGGGGCAAGAAGGGCAAGGGGCAAGGCGAGTTTGCCACGGCGCACGGGCTGGCGATTGATGCGAAGGATCGTGTGTATGTGGCCGATCGCGGGAACAACCGCGTGCAGGTGTTTACGGCGGATGGGAAGTTCGTTGCGGAGTGGAAGGGATTTGGCAATCCGTTCGGACTGCATGTGCATGGCGGGCAGTTGATCATCTCCGACGGCGATGCGCATAAGATGACGCATCTGAATCTGAGCGATGGCTCGATTGCATCGCAATGGGGGAATCCCGACACGTTGCAGTTGCCGCATTTGATGGCGACGGATTCGAAGGGGCGGCTGTTCGTGGCGGAAGTGAATGGGAAGCGGGTGCAGATTTTCGGATTGAAGCAGGCTTCGGCCAGCCTGCACGGGCAGGATGAGATTGATGCGGCGCATCGTGTGCTGTTCCAACCTGCCTCGGATGGGAAGAAGAACACGGCGGCGATTACTTCGCAGGTGGCGGCGAAGTTGCCGGCGCGCGCGGGGGCGGCGGATGTGCCTCTGCGGAATTACATCGACGAACATATTTTCGGGCGGATGAAGAAGGACGGTGTGCCGCATGCCCGGCTCGCATCGGATGAAGAGTTCGCGCGGCGGGCGTGGTTGGATGCGACGGGACGGATTCCGGCGTACGACCAGTTGACCGCGTTCCTTGCGGACAAGGATCCGGCGAAGCGCGAGAAGCTGGTGGACCGGCTGCTGGCGAGCAACGGATTCATTGACAAGTGGACGTATTACTTCGAGGATTTGTATCGTGCCGGCGGGCGCATGGGATACGGGTTGAACCTGTTTCACTACTGGCTGCGCGAGTGGCTGCGGCTGGACCGCCCTTACAACGAAGTGGCCACGGATCTGTTGACTGGCGGGGGGAAGACGAGTTTTTCGGTGCCGGGCGGGTTGTACTTCGCGCGCGATTTCGTGAAGGCGAAGGATGATCCGGATGCTCCCGACGGGATGGACCTGGTGAACATTCCCGATACCGTGGATGAGTTCACGGTGACTTACGGCAAGGTGTTTCTGGGGTTGAACCTCGCTTGCATTTCTTGCCATGACGGGAAGAATCACCTGGAGAAAGTGAACGTGTTTCTGGTTGGCAAGAAGCGCGAAGATTTCTTCCGGCAGGCGGGCTTCTACGGGAAGACGCGGCAGATCATGAACTGGGAGAACGGCTACCAGGCAAACCAGGAATACACAGTGGATGATGAGGCTCCAGGGTATGACACGAAGGCCGAGTCGATTGTGCGCGTGGCGCGCACCGGTGGCAGCAGCAAGCCGCGCTTCATTCTGACGGGCGAGGAGCCGCGCGCCGGGCAGCATGATCGCGACGAACTGGCTCGAATGTTGACGACACACATCCAGTTTTCACGGGCCTTTGCCAATCGCATCTGGGCGGAGCTGATGGGCTTCGGGATTGTGGATCCGGTGGATGATTTCGATCTGGCGCGGTATGACCGCAACAATCTGCCCGCGGGGTGGGCGCTGCAACCTTCGAATCCGGAGTTGCTGGATGCGATGGCGCGGGATTTCCAGCAGAGCAATTACAGCTTCAAGAAACTGATGCGGCGGATCATGACGTCGTCGGCGTATCAGTTGAGCTCGCAGTTTGATGGGGAGTGGAAAGAGCAGTACAACACCTATTACGCGCGGAAGTACGTGCGGATGTTGAGCGCGGCGGAGTTGCACGATGCGATTGCGCTGGCGACGAACAAGCCTGCCGCGTTTTCTTCCGGTACGGAGAAGGTGCCGATGGTGCAGCAGATGTCTGAGCCGAAGAAGGCGGACAAAGAAGTGCAGGGTTTCATGAAGATTTTCGGGCAATCGAACCGCGATGAGATGCCGAAGAAGGCGCCGCCGAGTTCGTTGCAGGCGATGCTGCTGATGCAATCGAAGATTGTGACGGATCGGGTGCTGGCGATGGGCGGGACGCGGGTGGAGGCTTTGTTGAAGGAATCCTCAACGAATCCGGAACTGGCGGACCGTTTGTTTATGGCGACGATCAGCCGGCGGCCGACCGAGCAGGAGCGCGCCGTTGCGGTGCAGGCGTTGGATAAGGATCGCCGCCGCGGGGCGGAGAATCTGCAATGGGCGTTGATCAACAGTCCGGAGTTCATCTTTAATTACTGAGGCACCTATGCGCACGCCGATTTCCAAATTTCTACCTCATCGCCGCGATGTACTGCGGTTGGGCGGTTACGGATTGCTGGGCTCGTTTGCCGAACAGGCGCTGATGCCGGTCGAGGCGCGGGCGGCGGGCAAGTCGAATCCGCGCGGGACGGCGCGGTTCGCGATTGTGATTGAGCTGGCGGGCGCCATTTCGCATCTCGATTCGTTCGATTTCAAGGAATCGGCGGGCACGCCGAAGGATTTGGATGTACGGCCGGTGCGCAACAATTTGTACTTGAGCCAGCGTCTGTTTCCGGAGATGTCGAAGGAGATGGACAAAGTGTCCATCGTGCGGTCGATGAAGAGCCACGAGGTGGTGCACTTCCGCGGGCAATACTACACGCAGGCAGGGCGCCCGTTGAATCCGGCGATTGCTCCGGAGATTCCGAGTGTGGGCTCGGTGGTGTCGTATGAGTTTGAGAAGCAGCGTCGGGAGACGGACACGTTTCCGACTTACATTGGCTGCAACCTGGATACATCGGGCTGCGGGGCGATCACCACGGGGTTCCTGCATCCGAAGCATTCGGTGCTGGACATCAATCTGAAGGCGGGTGTGGGCGCGACGGCAGTGGAAGGCGAAGCACTGCAGGTATTGGATGAGCGCTACCGGCTGCTGCATGAATTGGACAAGGCGATGGCGCCTTCACGCGAAGGGCGCGATCGCGCATTCGGCAGTTTTCGCGATTTTCAACATTCGGCGCATCAGGTGCTGGGCGATGCGCGCTGGCCGAAGGCATTCGCGATGACGAAGGAAGAGCGCGAGCGGTACGGGGAAAACGAAGTGGGCCTCGGTTGCCTGCTGGCGCGGAACCTTGTTCAGGCCGATGCGGGCACGCGGTACATCCACATCACGCATCCGGATTGGGATCACCATAAGAACATCTTCAATCACGCTTCGAAATCGAACCACTATATCCGCTGCAATGAATTTGACCGGGCGATGGCGAACCTGCTGCGCGATTTGAGCGCGACGGCTTCGCCACGGGAGAAGGGCAAGACGCTGTTGGATGAAACGATGGTGGTGATGATCACCGAGTTCGGACGGACGCCGGGAGCGTTGAATGGGAACGCGGGGCGGCATCACTACAATCCGGCCTACATTTCGTTGTTCGCGGGCGGTGGCGTGAAGCCGGGCCGTATTCTGGGAGCTACGGACAAGGACGGGCTCACGGTGGTGGATACGGGCTGGAAGTACAAGCGCATGCAGCCCAAAACGGAGAACGTGTACGCCACCATCTATTCAGCGATTGGCATTGACTGGAAGAAGGAACTGACGAATACGCCATCGAAGCGGGCGTACCGGTATGTGGATGTGCTCGGCGCAACCGAGATGGTGATGGATGACGAGATCGCGGATCTGTTCGTATAGCGCGTTGCTGCTGGCTGCGACGCTTTGCGCGCAGGACATGGTGACGATTCCCGCCGGGGAGTTCACCATGGGGCGGACGAAACTGACTCCCGACGATAAAACAACGATGCGGCCCGTTGTTTTATTGGACGACCGGCCGGATCACAAGGTGTTTCTCGACGCCTACCAACTGGACAAGACGGAAGTGACGCATCGCCAGTACGCGGAGTTTGTGGCGGCAACGAAGCGCAAAGCTCCTTATCACTGGCTGGATGGCAAGATGCCGGAAGAGGCCGCGGAGCATCCGATTTACAACGTGGATTGGGAGGATGCATCGGCGTACTGCGCGTTTCGCGGGAAGCGGCTGCCGACGGAAGCGGAATGGGAGCGCGCGGCGCGTGGGGGCAAAGACGGGCTTTCGTATCCATGGGGCGACAAGGCCGATGCGAAGCTGGCGCTGTATAACTCGCAGACGGGCGCGGGGCCGGTGGCGAAGTATGCGCCGAATGAATTTGGATTGTTCGATATGGCGGGGAGTGTGAGCGAGTGGTGTGCGGATTGGTTCACGCGGGAGTACTACAAGAATTCACCGGCGAAGAATCCCAAAGGGCCGGAGACGGGATCGTACAAAGTGATCCGTGGGGGTGCGTGGTCCGATAGCCCGGCGCGGATCACAGTGTTTTTCCGCAATTGGGTGCGGCCGAATCAGAAGACGCCGAATCTCGGCTTCCGGTGCGCGAAGTGACGCGGCGGGAGTGGTTGGCCTCGATGGCGGCGATGGCTGCGCCCGGTGCAGCGGCGGGCGGGTTGAGTTTCAACGAAGACAGCAGCCATTTCTTCACCTCGCGTAATGGGAAGCGATTGACGCTGCAGGATGTAGATGGGTGGGTGGAGCAATACGCGGGCACGCAGGTTCGGGAGTTGATTCTGAACGTGAATGCGATGCGAACTTCATATGCGAGCAAGGTATGGGATCCCATCTGGCATGGATATGATCCGAACGGGCCGGACGATCAGCCGTTGATGGCGAGTTTGACGCCGGAGGGACGGAAGTCTGCGCGGAAGTGGATTCACGCGGCGTGGCAATTGAACGAAGACGGAATTGATTTGTACGCGCGGTGGATTGCCCAGGCGCGGAAGCACAAGCTGTCGCCGTGGGTGTCGATGCGGATGAATGATATCCACAATGTCGACGATGAGAAGGCGTATATCCACAGCGAGTTCTGGCGTTCGCATCCGGAGTACCGGCGGGTGCCGTATCGCTTTGCGGGATGGCCGGACCGGGCGTTTGATTACGGCAGGCGCGAGGTGCGCGAGTATCATTTGAAGCTGGTTCGTGAATTGGCGGAGCGCTACGATTTCGATGGTCTGGAATTGGACTGGATGCGCTTCGGGTATCACTTCCGTCCGGGGCATGAGCGCGAAGGCGCGGAGTTGCTCACGGAGTTCACCGCCGAAGTGCGGCGGATATTGGACGGGCAGCAGAAGAAGCGCGGGCACAGGATCCGGCTGGGAGCGCGCGTGGCGTCGCGGCCGGAATCGGCATTGGGCCTGGGGATGGATGCGGTCACGTGGGCGCAGCGCGGTTTGGTGGATTTTCTGGTGATCACGCCGTTCTGGGCGACGATTGAACCGGACATGCCGGTGGAGCAATGGAAGGCGCTACTCAAGGGAACGAATGTGACACTGGCCGCGGGCTTGGAATTGCTGCTGCGGGCGCATCCGGGTGAGAAGCCATATCAGAAGAACTCACTGGAGACCGTGCGCGGCGCGGCTGCGGCGCTGCTCGATCGCGGCGTGGATCGTGTATACCTGTTCAACTACATGGATTCGGAGACGGCGATTGATCAAGTCGCCGACAACGCACGGATCCTGCGCGAGGCGGGTAGTTTGGCGACGCTGGCGGGCAAGCCGCGGCGGCACGTAGTGACGTATGCGGACACGTGGGCTCCGGGCGAGGCTCAAGCGATTGCGTTGCCGCAGTCGATTGCGAAGGGGCAGTGGCGGGCGTTTCGTGTCCCGATCGGGCCGGCGCCTGGGGCAGGGAAGGCGGAGGTGCGTCTCGGGGTGGAAAGCGCGGATGCGCGGGATTGGAAGGTGCTGGTAAACGGAGAGCCGTGCGCGTTTGTTTCGGACCGGAAGCCGGAGAAGCCGCATTCGCCGGCGCCTATGTTCTGCTTCACCGCGCCGTTGGCGGCACTACGGCGAGGCTATAACGCCGTGGAAATAGAGGCCACCGCAGGCGGCGGCCGCATTGTGTGGGTGGAACTGGCGCTGGGTTAAGCGCGTTCCTGGTAGGTGCCTTCGGACGTGGAGACGCGGATCTTTTCGCCCTGATTGATGAAGGGCGGGACCTGCACGACGAGGCCGGTTTCGAGCTTGGCGGGCTTGGTGACGTTGGAGACCGTGGCGCCCTTCAAGCCGGGTTCGGTTTCGACTACGGTGAGATCGACGCTGGGGGGAAGTTCGACGCTGATGGGCTTGCCTTCGTAGAACTCGACGGTGACTTTGAGTTGGGGCACGAGGTAGTTGGTGGCATCACCGAGGGTGTCTTTGGTGAAGTGCATCTGCTCGTAGTTTTCGATGTTCATGAAATAGTAGAACTCGCCGTCGTCGTAGAGATACTCCATTTCGTGCTCATCCATCACTGCCTTTTCGACGCGGTCTTCGGAGGAGAAACGGTGTTCGATCTGGGAGCCGCTGCGGAGGTTCCGCATTTTCACTTGCACGAAACCGCGCAGGTTGCCGGGGGTGCGGTGTTCCATCTTGAAGACGGAGAAGAGTTCGTTGTTGAACTTAATGACCATGCCCGGGCGCAGTTGGGTTGCGGTTAGCATATGGGTTGAAAGAATCCTCTCAAACGCGAGTTGTGGTGTGGTGAAACGCGCGTAATCTTCCAGTTTAGCAGATGTTCCGGCCACGCACGCCCAACTGGCAAAGGGTGAGGGTTATGGAGCGGAGGTGATGGTAGCCACCGGCATTTGATTGTTTTATCTTGAACAGAACCATGAATCCAATCAAACTGCCCGAAGCGGCTGTATTCCCTCCCTGGGGAATTCAAACCGTATCCGACATTGCCGCAACGCAGGAGAATTTCGGCATTCCGAAAGACTTCAAGATCGGCCAGGGAATCAGCGGCGGTGCGTTGCGCAACGCCTGGAACCAGTTTGTGGCCGACACTCTAAAGGTGGTGGGGACGGCGGTCTGGCCCCAGTATGATTTCTCAATCAAGGACTGGCCGGCGGGCACCGAGGAAATGCGGCGCGCCATTACCGAAGCCGATCTCAATATCATGGCGAAGTTCCAGGATCCTGCCGCGGACATGATGAATCAACTGGTGCAATCCCCTGTTGCCGGACCCGTGCGCTCCACTCACCAACAACACTTCGAGCGAGAGGACGATTCGATTCTTGGCCGGATGCACGCCGAATACGACGCCACGCTTTCGGCGGAGCGTCTGGCGCGCATTCCCGTGCTTATCGTGGCAGGGCTCGACAACAAGATGGCATCGACCAGCAAGCAACTGAAGCGCCACCTGCAGCGGCCGCGGCCCTATCAAATGGCGCAAGTCGCAGGGATGCGCAACTTCCGCCATCATCACGCAGACTCCGCCGATTCGCCATCGATGAACAGCGGCCACGGGTTGGCCGGCATGATCAGTGTGGGCGCCGTCATCAACGAATGGCTGAAAAGCGGCTTCGCCGAGGACGATTCTTTCGTTGCACTCCAGCACTACGCCGTCGACATCGGCGACCGCCGCGTTTATGCCGGTGTTCACTATCCGGCCGACAACCTCGCCTCCTGGATCATCGCCTTGCGTCTGGGTAAAGAGGTTTTCGAATCGACGAAGACACTCCATCATTTATGGGAGGCGATTACCCAGCGGTCCCTCGTCTATGCCGCCATCAAGGATTTCCCTGGCGATGCCTATACCAAGGGCCTGCAGCTGCTCCACGATCACGATCCAACCTGACGCCTTGCGGTGAGAAATGCTTGTTCGACTTCGCGCCCGAAGCGCGCCGGATTGAGCGCTCTGCGCGCGGTGTTGCGCAGCGTTGCCCGCAGCCTGATGAGCTGAGGAATGTTCGCAGCCTCGCGGCCGGCAATCGCCGCGTATTCCTCCACCGAGGTTGCGACCCACTCCTGCATTCCCATCCGCGCCAGCAGTGAACCGCCGACTCGCGAAACATGAGTCTCCCCTGAGAGAGTCACCGTTGGAACGCCCATCCAGAAGCTGTCGCAGGTGGTGGTCTGGCCGTTATAGGGAAACGTGTCGAGTGCGATGTCGAATTCCCTGCGCTGCGCCAGATACTCCGCGCGCGGCAGCAGCGATCCGAGGAAAATGCGCGATCCGGCAACGCCGCGCTTGCGGAATTCCCCGCGAATCCGCTGCGATGCCGCCGAACGCGGATTATCGAGGTCAGCGCAGTTGTAGCGCAGGATGAGGCGTGAACGGGGAGCAGCGCGCATCGCCCCAGCCGCCAGGTCCCATACGACATCGTTCAGCTTCAACGATTTCTGCAGCATACCGAAGGTGATGTAGCCGTTGCGCAACACGGGAGGCTCGCTCACAGCCGGTGCACTCTCCAACCCGAGAAACGGGACGCAGCCACTTTCCAGGCGCCACGGTTGCTCCACGTACTTGCTTGGGCTTCCAGGGGGATCGATCCAACGGTCCGTGAAGATATAGTCGATCTCGCGCACGCCTGTCGTGCTTGGATGATTCGGGTAAGTGAACGAAACCGGCGCTGGATGATGCCGGAACACCGCGAGTCTCTGGTCGTCGAAATGGCCGGACAGATCCACGAGCACGTCGATCTTGTCGCGCCGGATGCGGTCGGCGATCTGGTCGTCGCTCCACGCGGCGACATGTTGGAAGGCGGTGCAGTAGCTCGCGAACTCCTGAGTCCGGTCGTCGGTGCGCTTGCGGCTGTGATAGCCATACACACTCACGGCGGCGGGGTTGTGATACCGGATCATTGGAAAGATGAAATACCAGGCGGGGACGCGCGTGAATTCGCCTGTCAGGTAACCCGCTCGGAGCCGGCCGCGCCGGAGCCTGGTAGCCACGGCGGGGGGCTGCTGGGGAGCAGTGGTGTAGCGTTCCACCCACCGCGAGATCACGCGTTTTTCCTGGGGCGCACTGGACGAAGGATTGCCCAGCATGTAGTAAATCCGGATGGAGTCCACCGCGCTTTGGTTCAACCGTCCCTCTTGTCTGAGGTGATCGCATCCGGCGTCACCGCGTCCGTGCTCGAAGTGGATTTCTCCGGCGATCCCGTGAGCCAAGCTGAGTCGTGGATTGCGCTGCAGGATACGGCGCACGTCCGGCAGAATTCCCTCCAGATCGCCGCCCTCCAATGCCGCGCGGTAGAAGCTCTCCAAGACCAGAGGCTTCGTGCAACCGGTATCTATCAGCCTGCGGAACACCTTGAGTGCTGCGTTGGTTTTACCACTGAGGCGCAAGGCGTTTCCCAGATAGACTGCCGTTTCCCAATCGTCCGGGTCTACGCGCAAGGCGTGATGAAATTCGCGTGCGGCGGCAGCCCACTGCCCTTCGCGGAACAGGCACACGCCGAGGTCCGCGCGCACCAGGGGGAGATTCGGATACTGGCGAGCAAGGCGCCGCAGAATCTGCTTCGACTCATCGGGGTTGCCCGCCTGGGAAAGGTGCAGAGCCAGCAGGCGTTGCGCTTCCGTCGCGCCGTTCCCATGGAGAGGGGTGTGCCCGGCGGCGCCTCCGCCGGGCCTCTTACGGGTCATCACTTATGTCCTCTGGACTTATGTCCTCTGGCCTCCGTCCGCATCAACGGCGCCGCTTCCGCTCATGGCCAACTTCGAGCAGCCTTCCCCCTTCCCTTTCGTGACCGGTGTCAAATAGCCCGGCATCTTCCCGCTCGTGGCCGGTATCAAACGTGGTGACCGAATCGCGTTCGTGGCCGGTGTCATCCGCCTTGCCACGCTTCCTCTCATGGCCTGGGTCGGCAGGTTTCTTGTAGCCCTTCTGGGCTGTCAGTTCTTTTGCGGTCAACTTCTGGCGTGGCTTTTTTGCGGCTGTCTTCTTCGCCGCCGCTTTTTTTGCGGGGGCTTTCTTCGCGGCTGCCTTTTTGACGGCTGCCTTCTTCACGGCTACCTTCTTGACGGCGCCTTTTTTGGCTGCCGTTTTCTTCTTCGTGGCCATAGCTGTTCTGGTTCCTTTCGCGGAGCGATATTTCACTACAACTGCATCACCCTGAGCACTGCCTGATAACGAGGGTGCGGCTGCAACACCTGGAAGAATGGGTTTGTTCGAATATACATCAATACACGGTCTTTTCGCGCCAAAGCCAATTCAATCAAGTCCATTGCCTTGTCCTTCTCTCCAAGAGCGGCGTAGGCACGCGCGATCATCGCGGGCGAAACGCGCCCGTCGTGGATGCCTGCCTCGAGCTTTGCAATATAGGAAGCCGCGGCGCCGCTATTTCCGGCCAATGCGTGGAACAGCGAGTACATCCGATCGGAGTTACGCATACCGGCCTCGGCGCCACGAGGAGCTTTCCGTTCCGCTTCCTCCACCGCGGCCGCCTGTTCGAAGGCCACGCGGAAGTGTTCGCTCCGTTCCGGGCCGGTGCTGCGGTAGCCCTGCCAGGCATGCACGTTGCCGATATGCTGCCGCCCGACGAGCGAATTCCGCGTCCGCACGGCTTCTTCCTGAACGCGAATGGCCTCATCATAGTGGCCACAGAAGAAGAGACCGATTCCGTAGCCGTTGCGAATGATCTGATCGAACGGATCGGCGGCCATCGCACGGCGATACTCCGCCAGCACCTGGTCCGTAGCCGCAAACTGGAGCAACATGCCCGCGTACCAGGCATGCCCGCGTGCGGACTCCGGCTGCTTGCGAAACACTTCCTGGAAGCTTGCCCGCGCTCCGTCCCAATCCCACACCATCTGCCGGAATGAGGCGAGGATCAAATGGGTTTCGGCGAACTGCGGCCCTTCCCGCACCGCGCGCTCGGCGTAGCCATGCCCGGCCAGCAGCAATTCTGCCGTGGGGCGGTAGGAATTCTCGATGAGTCCCACCTGCGCCTCCGCAATGGCTGCGTACGCCAGGGCGAAGTGCGGATCGAGACGAAGCGCATTCTGCAGATACTGGATGCCTTCGAGGGTATCGCCGATGGTCCGCGACCGCAGCAGAAACGTTCCGTGGAAGTAGTAACCCAGAGCCTGGGCATTGGTGGTGACGGCGGCTTGGCTCTGTCCCCCTGACGCAAACATGGAAGCAAAAGACGACCCGAGCGGAGAAGCGCGTTTCAGACCGCGCACACAGGCATCGTAGACTTTACGCTGCAGGGCCGGCAGATTATCCTCGCCAGCGATGCGCTCGGTCCAAACGACAGTGCCGCTGGCGGGTTTGGTCAAATCGAGAACGATACTCCGATCGGGTTGAATCGAGGCGCCGAGCGCCAGCCGTGCAGGCAGCGAATGCGGGGCCTTGGGCCTTTGGTCGGGATAGGCCATCACACGAAAGCCTGGCAGCGACATGAGCTGTCGAATCAGTTCCGTCCACATCCCCGCGCCGCGGTAGTTGAGCCCGGCGTCTCCGCTGCGGTTTTCGATGGGATAGACGACCAAGGCGCTCGGACCGCGGAGCCATAGTGATGCGCCCGTGAGACCCGTACCCAATCCGGCGAGCGCCAGCAGCATGCCTCGGCGCGGGAACCTGGGCGCAACGCGGATTGTGCCGCGGAGCATTGCTTCCACCTCCAGCGCGCTGGCAGGACGCCGATTTGGATCGCGATCGAGACATGCCCTGGTTGTCTCATCCCATATCTCGCTGGTGAGCGGATTGCGTGTTCGCGGTCCCGGAGCAGGCTGCTCCAGGCGCCGCAACAAGTGCTCCAGGCTCTCCGCAGGCCCGTAGGGCTTCTCTCCGGCGGCCAATTCGAACAGCAGAACTCCCAGTGCGTAGATATCGCTTGCGACGTCGCCGCGTTTTCCGGAGAACAGTTCCGGGGCCATGTAGTCCGGCGTGCCCAGCAGATGGGTGATGGATTTCTCGGTCTCCGGTCCCAGAGTGCCTTGCCGCCGCGAAAGCCCGAAGTCCGTAATGACGGCCCGCAGTCCGGTTTTCTCCTGGCACAGAATGACGTTGGCCGCTTTCAAGTCGCGATGCACAATGCGCTTTTCGTGAGCGGCGGCCAGCCCGCGGCAGATCTGCGAGGCGATCTCGAGCGCCTGGGTTTCGGCAATAGGTTTCGACGCCGCCAGATAGTCCCGCAACGTGGGTCCATCGAGTAACTCCATTGCAAGCACCATCACTTCCCCTCTGCGTCCGTCCAGCCGGTGGCGGGATATGTCGTGAATGCGGCAGACGTTGGGATGCGTGATGTCGCGGGCCAGTTGTGCCTCCCGGCGTAACTGCCGTTGAGCGGAAGGGTCGTCGAGGCGGCTGATGTGAACCGTCTTGAGGGCGATATTCACTCCTATTTCGGTGTCGAACGCGGCGAATACCTCTCCCATTCCCCCTTTGCCGATGAGCTTTTCGATCCGATAGCGGCCTGCGATTTCATCGCCGGGCTCAAAGACGGGAGGCTGGTTCTTGCCCAGATCGAGCAACGAAGCCGCGGATACTTCCATGAACGAATCCGCCAGGCTCTCCAAGGCGAGCAAACGCATCACTTCCCGCACCGCTTCGGGATCGTCTCCGGATTGGTTCCGCAACCAGCTCTCCCGTGTGTCGAGGGACACATCGAGTGCTCTGGTGTACAGTGCGTAGACACGCTGCCAGCGTTCCGCGGTCACACTTATGGCTCCTTATGAGGATGGCGGAATGTTGGGCCGGGAAGTGACATTTCCCAGGCACCGGTTGCCGTTGGCGGACAGTTCTCCGAACAGCCATGCTTTGGCGACCTTCCAGTCGCGCTTGACCGTGCGCGTTGCCACTCCAAGGTGCAAGGCGATGTCTTCCATGGAGAAGCCGGCGAAGAACCGCAGCTCAACAACTCTTGCCTGGCGCGGGGCGAACTTCGCCAGGCGCTCCAGCGCTTCGTCCAACAGCAGGATGGTTTCCTCGGTGTCGTCCGACAGGGGCAGCCCCTCGTCCCAATCGATGCGCACATTCGCGCCGCCGCGCTTCACGGCTTTGCGCTGTCTGGCGTAGTCGGTCAACACGCGCCGCATGACGTTTGCCGCCGCGGCGAAGAAGTGGTTTCTTCCGTGCCACACCTTCGTGGATGTCTTGGTCATCCGCAGAAACGCTTCGTGGATGAGAGCAGTGGGCTGCAGCGTATGTCCGGCCCGTTCTCTTCCGAGGAACACCCTGGCGATCCGGTGCAACTCCTCATAGATGAACGGCATCAACTCCGGTTCCACGGAGTGGTCTCCATCCCAAAGACGGTTTAGCAGACTGGTGACGTCGTCATCGGCCAGCATAATAGATACCTTAGAGTGTATTCGATCGAACCGCGGTTAGCACCTGAGCCGGACGGTCCATGCCAGGGCTGGAGCGGGGAAGCGCCAGATCGGTTGCATGCGCGGCGCGGATACGGCTACTATGAAGTGGACCTTCCAACAGGCTTGCGGCCGGTAATCTCCGGAAGTGTGGCCAACCAACGTCAAATACAAGTTAAAAGAGATCTATGGCGAACGTGCCGGACAACAGAAGAATTTTAGCCCTGGTGGGTGATCTCATGTTCACGGTGAAGATTACCGAGGCGGCCAAACGCAATGGGATGCAGGTGGAGTACGTGAAGACGGACGAGGAGTTTCTGGAGCGAGTAAAGCAGAAGCCGCGGCTCGTGATTATGGATTTGAATATCCACACGGCGCAGCCGGTGGAACTGATTCAGACGATGAAGGCCGGCGCGGAGACGAAGCAGGTGAGCATACTGGGCTATGTGTCGCATATTCAGGGCGACCTGAAATTGAAGGCGCAGGAGGCAGGCGCGGACCTGGTGCTGGCGCGATCGGCGTTTACGCAAAGCTTGCCGCAGCTACTGAAGCGGCATTCGGGAAGCCTGTAGACAGCGGCGGATTTCGGCGTATAGCTCCTCGGCGTGGAAGGGCTTGGCGACGTAGCCGTCCATGCCCGCGTCGAGGAAGCGCTGGCGATCGCCAAGCAACGCGTTGGCGGAGATGCCGACGATGGGGAGGGCGCACCCATTTCCGCGGAGCAACTGAGTGGCTTCGATGCCGCAGAGTTCAGGCATCTGGTTATCCATGAGAATCAGGTCGAAATGTCCGGATTCAACGGCGGCGATGGCTTCGCGGCCGTTGGGGACGACGTGGACGTGGTGGCCGTGTTTGGAGAGCAGGCGGACGGCGACGATCTGGTTGAGGGAGTTATCCTCGGCAAGCAGGATCTTGAGCGGGCGGCCGGGATCGGAAGGGGCTGCATCGCCGGCCGGCTCGGCGCCGATGGTTTCGCAGGGCAGGTGGAGTGTGAAGAAGAAGTCGCTGCCTTTGCCGGGCTCACTGATCAATTCAATACGGCCCCGCATCAACTCCACCAATTGAGCGCTGATGGAAAGACCGAGCCCGGTACCGCCATGGCGCCGTGTGACCGATCCATCCACCTGGGCGAATGCTTCGAAGATATCGCGCTGCTGAGCGGCGGGAATGCCGATACCGGTGTCGCGTACGTGGAAGGTAAGATCGGCGTGGCCGCCGAAGACAGGGCCGGCCTCGACGCTGAGCTCGACGTAGCCCTGGTCAGTGAATTTGAGGGCGTTGGCCACCAGATTGAGCAGGACCTGCTTGAGGCGGACCGGGTCGCCGAGTACGAAAGCCGGCACGGTTGGCGATACGGCAATGCGAAGCTCCACCTGTTTGTCATGCGCCTGGGTGGAGAGCACGGCGGCGACGTCCTCAGTCACTCGCCCCGGGGAGAAGGGGATGGCCTCGAGAGCGAGTTTCCCTGCTTCGATCTTGGAGAGATCGAGGATATCGTTGAGGACGCGCAGCAGGTCTTTGGCGGAGCCATGCAGGAGGCGGAGGTAATCGCTCTGCTGCGGGTTGACACCGGAGTGCTGCAGTAATTGAACCATGCCGAGGATTCCGTGCATGGGAGTGCGGATCTCATGGCTCATGTTGGCGAGGAACTGGGTTTTGGCGCGATTGGCGGTTTCGGCGGATTTCTTGGCGGTTTCCAGTTCGCGGTTGATGGTGGCTTCGCGGTCTCGGTCGACGAGTTGTTTCCAGTAGGCGGTATTGAGGCGGTCTCCCTGCACGAAAAGGAAGACGGCGAAGATGACGGAACTGAACGCGAAGGCGTAGCCGTGTGCCGTGCCGAGCCAGAGCCCGGTGAGGATGATGGGGAAGAAAACGCTGCAAACCTGGATGCGTCCGAGGAGGGCGTTGGGAGTGAAGGAGATGACTGCGCCGGCGGTGATGCCGGCGACCCAGGCGATGACGAGGCTGTAGACCCAACTGTCAAACCCATAGGTGAAGATAACCGCGGCGGCCAGTACTCCACAAAAGGCGGCGATCAAAAGCACGGTAAGCGCGAGGAGCAGGCGCCACAAACGAGGGTCTTTCTGGTAAATGGAATCAAATCGAACGAGAATTACAACACGAAGGCCGAGAGCGAAGACAATTACGCTCACCATGGCCCAAATCCAGTAGGGATGGTCCTGAAAGATGGTGGTGGTGAAGTAGAGCAGCAGCAGGAGCACCGGGTAAACATAAAGGGCATGCGACAGCCGGACGCCCTGTTCCCGGTCTGCGAAGCAACGCAGCCTGTGCCAACGCTCGGGGTCGTCCTCCGGCGAAAACCCCAACATCCGGTACGGCATTGCCAATAGTATACTCAGGATTTCCGGCGGTTGGAGATGGCAAGCGGCGCCGGCGCTTCGTGAGGCAGACTGAAATTGATGGAATCTACAGGAATCTCGGGTTTGTGGCGTTGCCCTTTGCACTATGCGGAGCGGCTGACATTGGCGTGGCAATTGACGTGGCCGGCGGTGGTGACCGATGTGCTGTGGTCGTTCACGGTGTATGTGCTGTTGGAGATCAAGTCGCAGGGGGCGGAGTTGATGTACCTGATTCCGTACCTGCTGCTGGTGGCTCCGTGGCTGGTGCGGCGGATGATGCGCCGCAATTACCCTCAATTCCGGCTGAAGGTGCTGCGCGACGGATTGCCGGCGGAAATGAATTACACGGAAAGCTTCAAGGTGATGTGGCTGCTGAGCTGGCGGACGAGCATCCTGACGCTGGCCGCGCTGTTTACGGGCTCATTTTTCCTGCGGTTCCTCAATGTGCAACTGGCCACGCTGGTGCCGAGTTCGGCCGAGGCTCCTTTTTTGAACGCAGCCGGATTGAGCGTGGTGGAGAACACGCTGGCGCTGTTTCTGATGCCGTTGGTGGCGCCGGGGATGTTTGCCAAGCAGTACGAGGGATTCCGCGTGGCGGCGGAGCGGATTACGGCTTCGGCTTCCGGCTCGCCCACATCGTCGCGAAAACAAACCACGAAAGCGTAGCTCCCAGCAGCAGGTTGTGATAGGACTGCTGGGATTGGGCGCCGAGGAAGTAGGCAATGGCGGAATAGAGCCCGGCGCCGAGGGAAGCAATGGCGAGGATGAGCAGGATCATTGGGCTTTCCTTTCTCCCAGGTTGAGGACGATGTACAGAATGATGGCGAGGAAGTAGGCGGGCAGCCAGCGGTAAAAGAGGTGCAGCGGCATGATGGCGCAGACCCCGAGCGTGCCGATCCACACCACCAGCACCTTCCAATTGAAGAGAAGATTTTTGCGCTCGGCCTCGTACTGGGCGATGCCGAGGGCGGGGAAAATCCAATGCTCGGTGAGGACGACGGCGCCGATGGGCATCAGCACCAGGCCGTAGATGGCCACATAGTCCAGCAGGCGGACGAAGAAGATGGGGAAGCAGGCGAGAACGGAAGTGATCAGTCCCGTGTAGAGGGTGAGCTTCCAGCGCGGCCAATTGGGGGTGACGGATTGCAGGGCGAGACCGGCGCGGTAGATGGTGGGATTGGCGGTGGTCCAGCCGGCGATCATAACGGCGAGCACTCCGGCCACTCCGGCGGCTCCATAGGCCATGCGGCCGGGATCCATTTCGCGGTTGGCGGCGGCCACCATGAGGCCGGAGCAGATCCAGGCGAGGTAATGGCCGGGGAAGATGCCGGTAGAAGTGAACAGCCCGTAGGTCCAGCTTTTGGCGTAGCGGAAGAGCGCCATGTCGGAAAGGCCGATGTGCATGGCGAGATTGGCGAACCAGGCGAAGAAGGCGATCTGCCAGAGCCCGAATTGTTCCTGGCCTTCCACGGGCTTTCCATTCCAGACTTTCGTTTCCAGGATTTCCCAGAAATTGTCGAAATTGGTGTGGACGCCCAGTGCCGGAAAAGTGGCGATGGCGCCGGCCACAAAGACGAGGAAGAGCCACGGGGAGCAGACGCCGGCGAATCGGCTCAGTGCGGCGAAGCCGAAAACGGCGAGCAAAGTGAAAAGGCATCCGATGAGGAGGGTGACCACAACCCATGCCGCGCTGTTGGGAAGCCAATCGTTGAGCGATGGCGTGGGAATGCCCATGGCAAATCCGACGGCGGTGGAACTGACGGAAATCATCGCGCCTGCCAGGATGCAGTAGAGCAGCGCGTTGGCGACGTTATAGATAAGGGTGAGGCCGGGGCCGGCGATGCGGCGCAGATACCAATAGAGCGTGAGGCGCGTGCTGACGGCGATGGGGGCGCAGATGAAAGTCCAGGAAAGGACGGCGAGGATGTTGCCGATGAGGAGGCCGATGAGGAGGTCTTTGGCGTGGACTCCGTGCAGGACGAAGAACGCTCCGATGACAAATTCGGTAGCGGCGACGTGTTCCCCGGCGAAGAGTCCGGCGAAGCGGGAGGCGGACTGGATATGGGAGGCGTGGACCGGTTCGCGGTCGAATTCATTGATCTGGTCCATTTGGGAGACCAGACTGGCGAGTTTCGTGGCCATGAGGGGACATGTTACCACTGTTGGCCGGGTTGAGGGAAAAAGTGGCAGGCGTAGCGCGGGGGCGATCTACGCCTGCCCTTTTCCGGCGATTGCGGGCCGCCGGAAACTCAGGGAATCTATTGATATGTATTCCTCCGGCGGGCGCGGCGTTTCGCGGATGGTGTAAAGAGTTGCTTACACGCTCCAGGATCAGGTGGTGGGGCGCTGATAGCGGCTGAGGAGTTCGGCAAAGGCCGTGGGATTGGCGTCTTTGGCGATGGCGTTCATGTGCAGGATGCAGTAGACCCCGATGCCTCCATAAGTGGATTGGCCGCGGGGCACCGGTGTGACGACTCCATCGACGATGGTGTTGCGGGCATAGTGACGGGCGTTGGCCTGAATGTCGTAGATGTAGTAGCCGGTGACGGCGTCGAAACGGCCTGTCGGGTTGGGGATGCCAAGTTCACCGACTGTGGATGCGCCGACGATGATGGCGATCAGCCGTTGCACGGCTTCGACATCGGAATGGTGGTTTGGTTTTCCGCGTCCGACCTTGGCGTCGACGTTGATGTAGTCCGACAATCCGGACTCAGGGTGGGGCAAACGAGCGGCGTGCGCCATGTGATGAAGTTCCTCCGTCTTCGGCAATCTGAATCCATTATTGAGCAAAGGAAATGTGTTGTCGAATGCGGGCAGGCTCGCTGCCCGCGATCGCATCTGGTCCCATAATCCGGGCTCACATTTTGCGGAAAGTGCCGCTCCAGGCGGTCTCCTGGTCGGCGGCGATGCCGTAGATCTTCTTTCCCTCCGAGACGATAACGAAATCCTGGGTGGCGGTGACTCCGTTGCCGAAGTCGGCGGTCATGCTTCCGGTGCAATCTGCGTTTACGGTGTAGGCGCCGCGGAAGGTGAAGTTGCGGATGACGGCGCCGCCGAAGCTGGTGGTATTGGTGGCGGTGAAGCCGCCGCGGCCGTCGAAGGTTTGCACGCCCACCGCGGCGAAGGGCACAGCCGCCGCTCCGGAGCCTTGCCAGCCGCTGATTTTGAAGGCGTATTTCCCGTCCAAAGATGCTGCGGTGCAAGCGCGCGCGGGTTGAGCGGAAGCGAGCGCGAGGGCGGCTCCGAGGGTAAGCACAAGATAGATGGATTTCATGGTCGTTTTCTCCTTAATAACGGTTGGCGGTGCAGAGGCCGGTGGTGGTTGGCGCGGAAGGTGTGGACTGGCGCTGGAATCGGCTGATCAGCTCGGCGTAGGCCGCGGGGTTGGTCTCTTGTGCGATGGCGTTGATGTGCAGCAGGCAGTAGGTTCCATGGCTTCGATAGTGAAGTTGGCCGGCGGGCACGGGGGAGATGGCGCCGTCGATGACTGTGCCGGGAAGGTTGCGGCGCGCACTGAGTTGGATGGCGAAGATGTAGTAGCCGGTGATTGCATCGAAGCGGCCGGTGGGGAAGGGAATCCCCATGTCCGAGTTCCGGGCGATGATCGCGACCAGGCGTTGAATGATCTCCACATCGCCGGATCGATTGGCACAATCCCGGCCCACTTTGGCGTCAATGTTGATGTACTCCGATATCCCTTCTACGGGGGGACTCAATCTGGATAGGTGCGGCATTCTCGTTTCTCCTTGGAAGCTGTCTGTATCGCAGGCCGGGGTGAACCCGGCTTGCTGTTCCAGTTTGCTTAGGAGGATTTGGGAACGGGAGTAACCGCGGGTATGGGAAGCGTGAAGCGCTTATGTTTCCGCATGTTACGAAAGGTTACGTTCACTGTTAACGAGGCCGGTTGAGCGCGGCGTCGGACAGGCCGATGGTGTCCAGCAGGGCGCGGAAGCGAGGGTCGTTGCGGAGCGGATCCAACTCGGGGCTGACACGGGCCAGCCCGACATAGGATTCCTGGTTGAGGCGGGCTTTGTCGAGCCATTCGATGGCGCGCGCGATGTCCCCCAGGCCGGCGTAAACGATGGCGCGGTTGGATGCCGCGGTGAGCCGGGAAAGCGCTTGTTCGGCCTCCGCCCTGTGGCCGGTGCGAGCCTGGCAGTGGGCCAGGAACGCCTGCGCGATGGGCGAGGGAAGCAGCTTTTCGAAAGTAGCCGTGGCCGCCTTCAGATCGCCTTTTCCCAACTGGGCAGCGGAGATGAGAATTTGCGGCGATGGACTATTGGGGAAGGCGGTGCGCAGTTCCTGTGCCTGGGTGAGGCAGGCGTCGAACTGGCGTTGGAGGCAGAGCAGCCAGGGGCGGGCGATGGTGATGACCGGCGAGTAGGGATCGAGTTCCTGGGCACGGTTGAGTTCGGCGGTGGCTTCGCGCCAGCGGCTCTGGAGCGCCAGCAGGTCGACGGCCCGGGAGTAATGAGCGGCGGCGAGATTCGGGTCTAACTGGATGGCTTTTTCGAAGTGGCTGGCGGCGGCGGACCAATCGTAATCGTGGCGGGCGGCGATGCTGCCCATCAGCACCTGCGTGCGGGCCAGGTCCGGGGCACGTTCGAAAGCCTGGGCGAGGGCTGCTTTCGCGGATTTCACCAGGCTTTGGGTCGGATGCACCTGGAGGATGTCGGCCTGGACGTACATTTCGGCGAGGCCGAGATAGGGGAGCGCGTAGGATGGGTCGGCCTGAATGGACTGGCGGAAGAGGCTTTCCACCGGCGTGTAGTCGAGCAGAATCCCGGTGCCGGCGGCGTGGCGCGCACGCAAGTAGAGATCGAAGGCCTGGGGGTTGACCGTGAGGGGTTTGAAGGGTTTGGAAGTGAGAGTGGTCAACGTGCGCTGGAGTGCGTTGGTGACAGCCTGGGAGATCTCCGCCTGCACGGCGAAGACATCGGTGAGATCACGCTCGAAGGCACTTGACCAGAGTTGCTTGGCGTCGGATGTGCGGATGAGTTGCGCGGATATCTTGATGCGCTGGCCCTCGCGGCGGGCGCTTCCTTCCACCACGTAGGCGGCATGGAATCGCTGGCCGATGGATCGGACATCCTCTTGTTTGCCTTTGAGGGTGAAAGCCGATGTGCGGGCGACGACCGAGAGGCTGCCCGTGCGGGCGAGGGCATTGGTGAGATCTTCGGTGAGGCCATCGGCGAAGTAGCCGTTGGCGGGATCGGTGCTGAGGTTGAGGAATGGCAGCACTACTACGGAGGGATTTGCGGCTTCGGGTTGTGGGCTGGGCGTGCGGGTCAGCCACCATATGGCGAGCGAAGTGAGAAGAATGGCGGCTGCCAGGATAGGGCGGAGATGGGTCCGGGGCGGCGTTGCTGGAGGCTGTGTTGGTTGCTCCGGCTCAGGGGCCGGCGTTTGGAACTCGGGGATGTATGCGCCTTTGGGGATCTGAATGCGCAGGCCGGATGATGCGCCTTCGGTTTGGTAATACTCTTCCAGGCGCTTGCGCAGTTTTCCGGCTTCGACGCGCACGATGGTGTCTGTTTTGGGATCGAAGTCGGGCGGACGATCGAAGACATCGACGCCGAGCACGGACTCCTTAATGGAAGCGGCGTTGCCTTCGAGTGTCCGGTCCACTACGTACTGCAGGAAACGGCGGGACCGCGCAGCATTGGCGAAGGCGCTGCTTTCGAGGATTTGGCGCAATTCCTTTTGGATCGATATGGGATCCGCAGGGATCGAGGACATTCCCTCATTCTATCTTCGCAGTTCGGGGAAATCGTCGAGCGAGAATTCGAGCGCGCCCCGCGCGGTGGCGTGTTGCTCTTTGACGCGCAGTTCGGCGCGGCGGATTTTGCCGGAGATGGTTTTCGGCAGATCGGCGAATTCGATACGGCGGATGCGCTTGTAGGGCGAGAGCCGTTCCAGGCAGAAGGCGAAGATATCGCGGGCGAGGTCGCGCGTCGGCGTGTGGCCGGGCGCGAGAACTACGAACGCTTTGGGAATAGCGGTGCGCACCGGATCCGGGCTGGGAACCACGGCGGCCTCGGCGATGGCCGGAAATTCGAGCAGCGCGCTCTCCAGTTCGAACGGGCTGAGGCGGTAGTCGGAGGCTTTGAACACGTCGTCGGCGCGGCCGATGTAGGTGAGATAGCCGCTGGCATCGCAGCTGGCAATATCGCCCGTGCGGTAGTAGCCGCCGCTGGTGACCTCGGCTGTTTTCGCGGCATCGCCGGAGTAGCCGAGCATGAGACCGGTGGGTGCGTTGTCGAGGGCGATAGCGACCTCGCCGTCGGATGCTTCCGCGCCCTCGCTGTTAAGCAGCGCGATGCGATAGCCGGGCATGGGGCGGCCCATGGAGCCGGGCACGATGGGCTGGCCTGGCGAGTTAGCGATGAGGCATGTAGTTTCCGTTTGGCCGTAGCCATCGCGGATGTCGAGGCCCCAGGCATCGCGCACACGGCTGATCACTTCGGCGTTCAGCGGCTCACCGGCGGAAGTGACGGAGCGGAGTTTCACCGGGTAAGCGGCGAGATCTTCCTGGATCAGCATGCGCCAGACAGTGGGTGGGGCGCAGAGGCTGGTGATGTCGTGGCGGACCAGTGTTTCCAGCACGTCTTTGGCGTGGAAGCGCGCGTAGTTGTAAGCGAAGGCCGTGGCGCCTGCGTTCCATGGAGCGAAGAAGCAGCTCCAGGCGTGCTTCGCCCAACCGGGAGAACTGATGTTCCAATGCGTGTCGTCGGGTTGCAGCCCGAGCCAGTACATGGTGGTCAGATGGCCGATGGGGTAGCTCGCGTGGGAGTGCTCCACGAGCTTCGGCTGCGCGGTGGTGCCCGATGTGAAGTAGAGCAGCAGGGGATCGGTGGCGTGGGTGGGGCCATCGGGAGTGAAGAGTGCTGGTTCGCTGCCGGCTTCATCGAGCGCGAGGCGAGTGAAGGGAGAGCGGAGGCCATCGAACTTCGCGGTGTGCGCGGGATTCACCACGACGAAGCGGATCCGGCCGCGGTCGAAGCGATCCTGCAGGTCGGCTGGGGAGAGCAGCGTGGTGGCGGGGACTACCACAGCGCCGATCTTCATCGCCCCGAGCATCGTGAGCCAGAGGGGCACTTCGTTGGTGAGCATGACCAGGATGCGACCGCCGCGTTTGACACCGCTGCGGCGGAGGTAATTAGCCACCTGGTTGGATTGCGCGGAAAGTTCGGCGAAGGTGCGCGTGGTGGGGACGCCGTCGTGGTCGAGTATGGTGAGCGCGGGGCCGAGGCTGTTGGCTGCCATGGGATCGAAGTAATCGAGAGCCCAGTTGAACTGGGTGAGGCGGGGCCATGTGAAACCTTCGCAAGCGGCGTGGTAGTCGAGGCGATGGCGGAGAAGGAAATCGCGGGCGGCGAGGAATGCTTGGGATCCCATGGATGGCGTTCTCTGATCATACAGTGCTACGGTGGCAGCATGACCGGCCGGCAGTGGACCATTCTCGCGCTGCTGGTCACGTGCAGCTTCATCTGCCTGGTGGACCGGACCAATCTGTCGGTGGCGGCGACGGATATTCAACGGGATTTACGGTTGAGCGACTCGCAACTGGGCCTGTTGTTGTCGGGGTTCTTTTTCACCTATGCCTCGTTCCAGTTGCTGGCGATTTCGGGGTGGGTGGCGGATCGCTTTCATGTGAGTTGGGTGCTGGCGGCAGGGCTGCTGGTGTGGTCGGCGGCAACGGTATTGTCGGGGTTGGCGCAAGGTTTCGTGGCGATTTTCGGGATGCGGCTGCTGTTGGGGATCGGCGAATCGGTGGCCTATCCGGCGTATGCGCGCATCCTGGCAAGCAACTACAAGGAGCATCATCGCGGGCTGGCCAATGCGTTGATTGATGCGTCGACGAAGGCAGGCACTTCGCTCGGGACGCTGATGGGCGGGTTGCTGATTCTGCGCTATGGCTGGCGCCCGTTCTTTGTGTTGCTGGGCGTGGCGGGATTGCTTTGGTTGATTCCGTGGGGGCTGTGGGCGCCGCGCGGCGCGGGAATGGGCGCGCAACGCAAGACGGAAGGCGCGGTGGGTGTGCGGGCCATCCTGCGGCAACGGGCGGCGTGGTCGACGGCGTTGGGGCAATTCTGCGCCAATTACTTCTGGTATTTTCTGATCACCTGGCTGCCGGGATATCTGGAGAAAGAACGTCATTTCCCCAAAGACAAGATGGCGGTGTTCGGCTCGCTGGCGTTCCTGATCATCGGCGTGGTTTCGGTGACCAGCGGGTGGCTGGCGGACCGGTGGATCCGCGTTGGCGGGAGTCCGACACGAGTGCGAAAGACATTCGCGGGCTCCGGCCTGGCACTGTCGACGATGATTCTGCCGGTGGCGGTGATACGCGATGAGTCGAGCGCGATGGCGCTGCTGTTTCTGGCTTGCATCGCATTTGGTATTTATACGCCCACGATTTTCGCCATCACGCAGACGCTGGCGGGACCACTGGCGGCCGGCAAATGGACCGGATTGCAGAACGGCTTTGCGAACCTGGCGGGTGTGGCCGCGCCTTTGCTCACCGGATGGATTGTGCAGGTGACGGGCGGGTTTCACCTGGCGTTTGTGCTGGCGGCGATGATTGCGTTGGCGGGCGCCGGGTTTCTGGTTCTGGGTGTGAAGCGGATTGAACAGGTGGATTTCCGATAAACTACGTTGGCATGAAGCGACGTCAGTTTCTATCCACCGGGCCCATTGTTGCTGCTGCTTCGGCCCTTGATCCTGTTCCCGCCGCGGCCGCTCCGAAGCGGGCTTTGATGAAGTTGGGCGCCGTGTTGATGGGCGGCGGACCTCCCGGCGGGCGGGGAGGCTTCGGCGAAGGCGGGCGTGGAAGAAGCGAAGCTCCTGGTGGGGAGGAACGCCCGCGGCGCACGGCTCCGCGCGATCCCGAGGCCGGATTCAAAGGGCTTGGGCGATTTGGCATTCGCAACGTGGTGGCGCGGGCGCAGATTGCCGACGGGCGACTCTATGCCACTGTGGATGAATTGAAGAAGCTCACCGATACGGCGGCCAAGTACGACGTCAGCGTCGACATCCTCGATCCGCCGTTCCTGCCGTCGAGCCATATCGACAGAGAGCAGCACCCTGCGATCATGCTGGGCCAAAGCCCGGAACGCGATCGCGACATCGAGCAGATTCAGACCATGATCAAGAACTGCGCCGCGGCGAAGATTCCTTGTATCAAATACAACATGAGCATCCTCGGGGTGCTGCGCACGGGGCGGACGCCGGGCCGCGGGGACACGAGTTATTCCACATACCGGTTGAAGGATGCAAAGCAGGATGTTCCGCTCACGCGTGCTGGTGTGGTGAATGCCGATCGCTATTGGGAGCGCATCACGTATTTTCTGGAGCGCGTGATTCCGGTGGCGAACGAGTATAAGATCCGCATGGCGTGCCATCCGAACGATTCCCCGGTGCCGCCGCAAGGCTATCAGGGCGTGGACGCGGTTCTAGGCACCGTGGAGGGGCTGAAGAAATTCATTGCGATCCAGGAGAGCCCGTATCACGGGTTGAATTTTTGCCAGGGGTCGGTATCGGAAATGCTGGCGAATCCGGGCAAGGAGATCCTCGACGTGATCCGCTATTTCGGCACGCGCAAGAAGATCTTCAATGTGCACTTCCGCAATATCAAAGGGCGGCGGGACGATTTCATGGAAGTGGCGCCGGATGAAGGCGACGTGAACATGTACCAGGCGATGCGCGCCTACAAAGAGGTTGGCTTCGAGTACATGATTCATCCGGACCACGCCGTGTTTTCCCCCAGCGATAGCGGTGGAGAATACACGGCGTTTGTGTACGGATATATTCGCGCATTGATCCAGGCGGTGGATCAGGCGGGCTGAGCGGCCATTTCCACACCTTTGGTGGACACGTAATATTTCGCCAGCATATTCGGCTTTTCCCAGGCGGGCATGGCCTTGGGGTTGTCGAGGTAAGCGAAGAACTGGCGGGTCACTTCGCCGAAGTGCGCTTCGTGGCCGACGCGATACTGATCGGGAATACTAACGCGGAATTCGCCGTTGATCTCTTCCACGCCGAGGCCGGGGAATTCCGAGTGCAGTTCCTTGAGCCGGGACTCGATTGCCGCGGCGAGATTCGCCTGGCCTGGGTTGGGCACTACGTACACTTCGGGCCGGAAATTCTCCGCTTCGCCCTGGCGCACTTCGATGCTGGACCGCGAGCCGCGGAAGCGGGCGACGTAGGTGTCGCTGACACCTTCCAGGTCCCAGCGCACGTTCATGTGCACGTGGATGCCGCGAATGGAGTAAGAAACGAAGTTGTTGCCGTAATAGTGGAAGTCGCCGCCGTGGACGAAGCTGCTGAGCGATGCGGGGACCGGTGCGCCTCCGGTCACCAGCTTCCATTGATCGGCGGTGAGGACGGTCGGCCAGCGCCGCGCGCCGTGCATGGCGATGTCGGTGCGATAGTCCAGGGCCTGATCGGGGAAGGCGATCCATTGCGCCAGATCGACGAGGTGCGTGCCGACGTCGTTGAGGGCTTCGCCCTGCTCTTCGATGTCGAAGAAATCGGGTGGGCGAAGCATGGGGAAGCCGCCCACGGTTTTGATCAGCCGGTGCATGCTGTCCATGAATACCGCCGGGTCATCGGGTGTGCCGGGCAGCAAGTCACCGAACACTTGCGGCGTGTTGACCAGCGCGCGGTGCAGGATGGAAGTGATCTCATAGCGCTCGGTCATCATGTCGTAGGCCACGATGCCCTGCTGGTCGGCGGCGTCGAGGGCTGCTTCGATGCGCGGCAGATCGACGGAGCGGAGGATCCATGGCTTGTCGGCCAGCACGTGGAAGCCTTTGGCCACGGAGCGTTCGATGCGCTCAATCTTCGACCGGTTGCGGCCGGAGAGGACGACGGCGCTTCCCGGGTTCTGCTCGGCGAGCATGCGGTCGAGGAAGTTGGGGCCGGTGTGGATATTCAATTCCCAAGCAGTGGGATCGGCGGCACGCTGGTTGAAGCGGGCGACGCGCGTGAGATGCTCGGTGAGGTCGAGGCCGAGGGGCGCGTAGATTGTCACAACGGGAGATACGCCCGCATACATTTCCTTTTGTACGAGTGCGGCATGGAAGTGCGCGGGATCGAGAGTGATGAGGTGAACCATTCGAAGTCGATTGTGGCACAACGGCTGATGGGCCGGGCGCTGGGGGCGTTCCGGCGTTCCGCAAACACGAAAAAAATCGGCTATACTTTTGGCCAATCGAGTTCAGTTCAAAAGAACGGTCGTAATGAGGTTATCGATGAAGATTCAAAGTCTGATTCTTTCCTGCTGCCTACTTATTTGCTCGACTGCCGATGTTTGGAGTCAAGCCGTAACCGCGACGCTGGTCGGCACCATTACCGACGCCTCTGGCGCAGTCGTGGTCAACACAAAAATCACCGCTACGGAAACGAACACCGGCGTGAGCCGCACCGCTTCCACCAATGAAAGCGGCAACTATTCTTTCCCCAATCTGCCTCCGGGCACCTATTCGGTCACGGCGGAGCAACCCGGCTTCAAGCGGGCTGCCCGTACGGGTGTTGACGTCATTGTCAATGCCACCACGCGTGTCGATCTCATGCTGGTTCCGGGCCAATTGACCGAAACCATTGAGGTGACGGCGGAGGCGGCCATCCTGCAAACCGATCGCGCCGATACTGGCCGTAAGATCGAAACCACGCAGTTGGCAAACCTGCCGACCGGCTATAACCGGAGCTTCCAATCGCTGCTCAACCTGGTGCCTGGCACCACACGCGCGTTCGCACCGCACTCGGAGTTTTTCAATTCACAGGGTTCGCTCACTACGCAGGTCAATGGTGTGAGCCGCCTCGGCAACAACGTGCAGTTTGAAGGCGTGGACAACAACCACCGCACCGGACTACTCACCATTCTCATTCCGCCTATCGAGGCGATTCAGAACGTCGACGTCAGCACCAGCAACTATGAAGCGGAACTGGGACGCGCAGGCGGCGCAGTCACGAACGTGATTCTCAAATCGGGCAGCAACGAGATTCACGGGGCGGCTTATGAGTTTCACAACAACAGCCACCTCAACGCGCGCGAAACGTTTCAGCCCGCCAAGCCGGTCACCACCTACAACTACTTCGGAGGCAACATCGGCGGGCCGATCGTGAGGAACAAGACGTTCTTCTTCGCCGATTATCTGCGCATCGCCGATCGACGCGGGGATGGCTTCATCATTACGGTGCCGGGCGCTCCCTTCCGCGCCGGCGACTTCAGCAGCCAGACCGCGCGTGTCTATGACCCCGCCACCGGGGACCGCATCACCGGCGCCGGACGCCAGCCATTTGCCGATAATAAGATCCCAACTTCCCGTATCAGCCCGATCTCGGCGAAGATTCTCTCCTTCGTGCCGGCGACGAATATCAACAACAACCTTATTAACAACTTCGCCGGCGCCACCACGCGCAGCAAGGATCAGGACTCCTTTGACGTGAAGGTGGATCACCAGCAAGGGGATAAGGATCGCTTCTCCGTGCGGTACAGCTTCCAGCGTCCCGTGGTTACTGACCCGGGCCGGTTCGGCATCTACGGCGGCGGCGGCAAGGGCTTCGCGGCCACAGGGATCAATCGCACGCAAAGCGCCGCGGTGAACTACACGCGGCTGCTCTCTCCCACGCTGATCACCGAAGCGCGTATCGGCGTCGGCCGCTACAGCAACAAGGCGGAGAATCTCGATATCGGCACCAATGCTTCGGAAGCGCTGGGCATTCGCGGCGTCAACCTGGACCGCTGGTCGAGCGGGTTGACCACGATCAGTGTTGGCGGCTATGCCGATCCGCTGGTGGGCTACGTGAACAGCCTGCCGTGGAATCGTGCCGAGACGAACATCGACCTGGTGAACAACTGGACGAAGATTCAATCCAACCACACCATCAAGTTTGGTGTGGACGTGCGGCGTCTGCGCGACGAATTGCTGCAGACACAGGATGCCGGTGGCCCGCGTGGCCAGTTCAGCTACGGAAACAATCAGACGTCCACCTCCGGCGCCGCCGTACAGGCGCAGGTGAACGGCCTCGCCAGTTTTCTTCTGGATGTGCCGTCGCAGATTCAGCGCGACCTCGCGGTGGCGTTCCCTGCCTATCGCGCCTGGATGGTGTTCAGCTATCTGCAGGACAAATGGCAGGTGAGTCAGAAGCTGACCATCGATCTTGGCCTGCGGCACGATTTTTACCCGCCGGCGACGCCACGGCTGAAGGGCGGCTTCTCCAACTACGATCCGAGCAACAATACGCTGGTGGTGGCGGGCCTGGGCAACAACCCCATGAACCTCGGCCGCAAGACGTTCTACACCGGATTTGCACCGCGCGTCGGCATGGCCTATCGCATCGACCCCAAAACGGTGGTGCGCTCCGGATTCGGACTCAGTTGGATTCCCTTTCCGGATAACTCCTACGCTTACAATTTCCCGATTAAACAGACGAATGTGTTTCCCAATACGAACACGTTCGGACAGGCACAGGCGCCCAACGGCTCATTCGTTGCGATGTCCACGGGCTTCCCGGCCCCCACGACCGCGGTCATTCCCGACAACGGAATCATCAACGCGGGCACGCCGGGATTACTGTCCGCCACCTACAACAACATCCCGTTGGACTACAGGGAAGGTTACCTCGTCACCTGGAACATGGCCATGCAGCGCCAGCTTCCGAAGAACTTCACCATTGAAGCCGCCTACGTCGCTAACCACACCGTGCGTGCTCCTGTTGCTTACAACCTGAACGCATCGTTCGTATTTAATTCCGGATCGAACGGAAAACCGTTGTTCCAGAAATTCAACAAAAACACGGATGTGAACTACCGTTACGCGGGTGTGAGCAACAACTACAACAGTCTCCAGGTGAAGATTGACCGCCGCTTCAGCGGAGGATTCATGATGACCACCGCATACACGTTGGGCCACGCGCTGGGAATGTCTTCCGAAGATGGTGGACTGTGGAATTACATCCAGCAGCGGCGCAGCTATGCGCGTCTCGATTTCGACCGCCGCCACACGTTCGTGCAAAGCTACGTGTACGAGTTTCCGTTCGGGAAGGGCAAGAAGTATCTCACCAGTGGAGTAGGCCGCTGGGTAGCGGGCGGATGGCAACTGAATGGCGTGCTGAGCCTGATGACGGGGCGTCCGTTCACGCTGGGCACCAACGTCAGCGCCAACACGCCGGGAAGCAGCATCACGCCCGATCTGCGCAACCAGCTCAACGTTACGCATGCCGTGGCGGGGACCATCGGAAGTGCGACGTGGTTCGACACTACGGGCTGCGTGCCGGTGGTGACGGCGTCGTGCTTCGTGCAGCAGCCGCTTGATGCGGACGGCCGCACGCCTCACTTCGGCAACCTGGGCCGCAACACCTTCACCGGCCCCGGCCTGGGCAACCTCGATTTCTCCATCTTCCGCAAGTTTGAAGTGACGGAGCGAGTGAAGGTGGAGTTGCGCGGAGAATCGACGAACGTGACCAACTCGCCGGCGTTTGGTAATCCGAATACGACGCTTGGCGACGCGAACTTCGGCAGGATCACCGGGACGCTCGCCGGGTTGGTGACTAATCAGGGTGTTGGGGGCACAGGCCCTCGCGCGGTGAACCTGGGGATTAAGGTCACGTTCTAAGTTGTAGGCCGGCCGCGTCGGCGCTCAGCAGATTCTCGGCAACTGTTCACCGGACAGCATGTCGACTACCCTGCTGCCGCCGATGCGGCTGCGCATCACCACCAGGGGATCCGTCTTGTCGAGCACTACGCCGATCGAAGCCGCGCCTTCCGGCAGCACACGCAAGGCCTCGGCGGCCTGCGCGGCCGGTATCCAGGCCACAAAGCGTCCTTCGTTAGCGACGTAGAGCGGATCGAGACCCAGCAGTTCGCATGCGCCCTTGACGGCGTCGTGAACCGGAATCGCGGACTCCTCGATCTGATGCATCAGCGAGCGTGCCTGCGCCACTTCATTCAACGCGGAACTGACACCGCCGCGGGTGCAGTCGCGAAGGCAATGGACATCGATGCCGGCGCGGAAGAGCGCGTCCACCAGCGACCACAGTTCGCGTGTGTCACTCACGATGGGCGCTTCAAACTCGAGGCCGTCGCGTACCGAGAGGATGGCGACTCCGTGCGAGGCGATGTCCCCGCTGAGAAGGATGGCGTCGCCAGGTTCGACACGCGCCGGGCTGGTGAACGGCCCTTCCACGACTCCCACACCGGAGGTGTTGATGTAGATGCCATCGCCTTTGCCGCGATCGACCACCTTGGTGTCGCCGGTGACGATCTGTACACCCGCCGTGAGCGCGGCGGCGCGCATCGATGCGACGACGGTCTCCAGCGTAGCCATCGGGAGGCCCTCTTCGAGAATGAAGCCGCAACTGAGATACAACGGCCGCGCACCGCACATCGCCAGATCATTCACTGTGCCGTTGACCGCAAGGTCGCCGATGTTGCCACCGGGAAATATCAGCGGCTTCACCACATAGGAATCGGTAGTGAAGGCGAGGCGGGCGCCGTTGGGCTGGATGAGCGCGCCATCATGCCGCTCTTCCAATGGTGCGTTGGCAAACGCGGGAAGAAACACGCGTTCGATTAAGCGCTGAGTGAGACGCCCGCCCGCGCCGTGCGCCATGACGATGCGTTGATCCGATGGCAACTCCACCGGGCATTGCAGCGCGAAGTTTTTAACTGTTTCGCCGGCCATAAAGATAGTACGCCGCGCAGGCGCCTTCGCTCGAAACCATTGGCGCTCCGAGCGGCCTTTCCGGAGTGCAGGCGGTCCCAAACGCCGGGCATTCCTGTGGTTTGCG
Source organism: Acidobacteriota bacterium (assembly GCA_018268935.1). Classification (GTDB taxonomy): domain Bacteria; phylum Acidobacteriota; class Terriglobia; order Bryobacterales; family Bryobacteraceae; genus CADEFT01. Next base: position 33,203 of record JAFDVS010000091.1, read on the forward strand.
TATGCCCTGCAAAACCAGTCCGCTGATGCAGACTTCCGGTTCGCGGACCGCGCCTATGCTGAGGGGAAAACGTTCTTCGGCGTCGAACCCGCGGTAGGCGTCGCGCAGTTGTAATCCGCTCTGCGGGATTTCGCCGATGCCGCGCCATGTGCGCGGGCTCACGGCAAACACCTCGCGGACCATTCGCTGGGCGGCCACGTTGCCCTCGCGGCGAACCACGCGGGAATATTGATTCTCCACTTCCGCCCGTCCCTCTTCGAGTTGGCGCACGCAGAGCAGCGTGCCTTCGAGAATGTCCACGGGCTCAAAGCCGGTGACGACAATGGGCACGCGGTAACGTTCCGCCAGAGGCACATACTCTTCATAGCCCTGCACCGTGCAGACATGGCCGGGCGCGAGGAATCCCTGCACGCGGGACTGCGGCGATTCGAGCAGCGCCGCCATTGCCGGGGGAACAAGCACGTGCGCGACCAGCACGCTGAAGTTCGCCAGCCCGAGCTTCGACGCCTGGAACACCGCCATGGCATTCGCCGGCGCCGTGGTTTCAAACCCGACGGCGAAGAAAATCACCTGGCGATCGGGGTTGCTCTGGGCCAAGCGCACTGCGTCGAGCGGGGAGTACACGATGCGCACGTCTGCGCCTTCACACTTGGCATCGAAGAGGCTGTGCGCCGAGCCCGGTACACGGAGCATATCGCCGAAGCTGGTGAAAATGACTTCGGGGCGCAAGGCGAGGGCGACGGCCTTGTCGATCAGTTCGATGGGTGTGACGCACACCGGACACCCCGGGCCGTGCACCAGAGAAACCTGCGGCGGTAGAAACGCCTCCAGTCCGCTTTTGAGAATACTGTGGGTTTGGCCGCCGCAAACTTCCATCAAAGTCCAGGGGCGAGTGACTGCGGAACGGATGGCCGCGGAGAGCGATTGCACCAGCGCGGCATCGCGATACTCGTCAAGATATTTCATCCAACTCGTCCAGTTCCCGCAGCAATGCGAAGGTTCGTTGCGCCTCCGCTTCGTCGATTTTGTGCAGGGCGATGCCAACGTGCACCAACACGTATTCGCCGACTTTGGCGTCGGGGAGAAACGCGAGATTCACCTGTTTGCGCACGCCGTTGAAGTCGACTTTGCCCTGGCGGAACTCCGTCTCGGCGTCTTCGATTTCAAGAATTCGCCCGGGAATAGCGAGACACATGATGGTTTACCTTCTCCATTATCCAACCGATCCGGCGATACCGTACAGAGAGCATCAGCCGGCAGATGGGGGAACACTTCTCCCACTTGTACCGTCTATACGATTGACGGGAGCAAACTCCCATGCGGAACTTTTATCAGCCGCCGCGGTTCCACAGCTTTGTCTTGTGGCTGGTGGCGGCGCTTGTGCCTGCCCAACAACGGCGCCAATGGCGGGCCTCTCACTCCGCGGTGCTCACTTCGCTTTGGACGCTGATCGAGCGTGGAGAATTCCCCCGCGACGGGCAGATGCTGCTGGCCGCGTTCAGCCGCGAGTGTTTTCGCGGCGCTGTGTTTACGCGCTTCTCGCCGGAGCAACTGCTGGCTGCTGCCGGGCATCCGGTTCTGCCGTTTGCGGTGCTCAGCGTGATCCTGCTGTGCACGGCGGTGCTCACGGGCGGACTCCCTACGCTGACGCGGTTGTGGATGGAGGCAGGCACGGCAACCGACTTCGTCTTCGGGCACGCATTCGTGCTCACGCTGGCCGGCGCGATTGCACTGCACGCCGTGCTGAACCACACCTATTCTCTTCGTGGCTGGCGATCCGCCCTGTTCCTTGGCGCAAAGACGCTGCTCGCCCTGTTCACGCTCTCCTGCATTTGGATGGAATCCGCCGGCATCGTGCACCGCGCGCTACTCCCTCATGAAACATGGTGGATCGCCTCTCGCGTTGCCACCTCACTGGGGTTCCTGTTTGCCAGCGGGTGGCTGGCGGCGTGGTGCATGTCCGATCAACGGCGGCGCTGCCCGGCGTGTTTGCGCCGCCTCGCTTCGCCTGTCAGCCTCGGTTCCTGGGGAAGTGTGCTTGACCCCGCGGCCACCATCTTCGTCTGTCCGAAAGGTCACGGCAGCCTTACCGCCCCTGAGATGGAACTCAATCCCGAGGATCAGTGGACCAGAATGGATGCGTCGTGGAGCGTCCTTTAGATCGAGAAGCTACCAGGCGTGCTTGAGCGCCGCCGCGATGATAGCCATGTTGCGGTCCGGGTCCGCGATATTGCGGGGGTAATAGTAGAAGATCAAATGATCCAACGGCAGGGCGAGCACTTTCGGCAGACCCTGTTCCATGGCGGGCAGCATCGGCGCAGGCAGGTTGTGATTCTCGGCCAGCATCAGCGCCTTCTTGCCGTGCTTCCGCGCGAGCGCGGTGATCTGCTCACCCTTGCCCAACAACACCTTGCCTTTGCCGCTTTCCTGATCCTCCTGCTTAGCGCCGGTGGCCCATTGCTTATCGGTGTCGAGATCCCAGGGGCGGCCATCGCAGCCAAAGGTGTCGATGCCCTGGATGCGGGCGCAGATTTCCACCTGCTGCATGTTGCTGTGCGCCTGGATGAACATGGCGATGCGTTTCGTTGGGAACTTGCCGCGCACGAACTGGCTGACACGGCCGTAGAAATCGGCGGTGGCCTGCCAGTGGGCCTCGCGCGGGGCCTTCGCTCCGAGCCTGGCCACGGCGGCCTTGCTGTAATCGAGGCGGAAGCCTTTAGGCTCGTCCCAGATCATTCCGTCGATGGGGAATTTGGTGAACAGCGTGGTGAGCGACTGGCAGAAGAACTCGTAAGTAGCGGGATGATGAATGCTGCTGATGACTCCGGAAACACGCGGCGATTGGTAAGTGGAGCCGTCTTCGTTGAGGATCCAGGTTTCCGGATGCAGTGCGGAAAAGAGGCTCGGAACCTTGGGCGCGCCGGCGGTGAGTCCGCCCCAGCGCGCGGGCGTGGCGATCACCTTGAGGTTGCGCTTCGCCGCTTCATTGCACACGATCTCGATGTTTTCCACCGCGGCGAACAGATCCTGTTCCAGCACCGCAAGCGTGAGATGCGTGCAGCCCGCGCCGGCCATCCATTCCAGGTCTTCCCGTACGTGACGCGGCACCATGGTGTACATGTGGGCGCGGAAGTAGTGGGCGTTGACGATCTCCGGGCGCTTCGTCTTTGCGCCAAGCGCGGGCGCGGTGAGCAGGGGAAGAAAGGTACGCCGATTCATTGTGGATTTCGTTCCGATGGTTGCAGCATATACCCGAAGCCACGGACAGTGGTGAGCATGGAGGCGCGGGGTCCGAGTTTTTTGCGAATAGCGCGTACGGCGACATCCACTACATTGCTTTCCGAAGCGGTGCGGCGGCCCCAGACCTGCTGCAGCAACTCGGCGCGTGCCACGGCCTTGCCACAACGATCCTGCAGGTAGCAGAGCAAATCGAACTCGAGTGTGCTCAGCGGTGTTCGCTTGTCGCCGACAACCAGTTCGCGCGATTCGAGATCGAGCAGGCCATCCACGCGCACCCCAATTTCCGCAGCGACCAGCCCGGACAGCCAGGCGTCGACGGACCCCGGTCCGAAATCGAGCACGGCCATGCGGTGGGTGACGCCGTCGATGGTGGCGGAGTATCCATCGAGGATCTGGAAGCCCAGCGTCTTGGCGGTAGCGGCGTAGGGAGCGACGTCGCACACGGCGAGATAGCACCGGCGCAGGTAGGGCCGCAGCTCCACATAGGAGCGCTTCACATCGAGCCAGCAGGATGCTTGTACCGGGGAAGGGTGCTCCCCTGCCTTGGCGCAGAGCCAGCGGCGGAGAAAGACGGCGGTCTGCCCCGGCGGCAGGGGGCATTCGCGCAAATGCCGGCGCCATTCGCGCATCAGCGGATCGTCCTCCATGCGCGGAATCTCTTTGTCGCGCAGTTCCACGAAAACATAGAATCCGCTGATGCCGGAGGCGCCGCGCACGACCCGGAATGCGCTGTGCGCCTGTGTCCACCATTTGTGGAGAATGGCAGCCGACGCTGGAGTTTCGTGTTGAACGGCGATGCCGAGGATAGCGTCGCCATCGTCAGCAGAGGCGCGCTCTACTTCAATAGTTGGCGTGATGGCCGGGAAGAAGGCATCGCGCACGGCGCGATTCTGGAGCAGATAAAGCATGCCGCTGGTGTAAGCCCACATCTGCTCGCGGCTGGCGGCAGCGGCTTCCGTGCGCAGTTGACGCCACGCGGCGCGGCGATAGGATTGGAAGCGCTGCGGGTCAGAGGAAAGCAGGCTGGAGGCCAGTGCGTAGCGCACCGGCTCCTGCAGGATGAGCCCATTGCGCGTGGATTGAACAAAGCTGGAGGCGTTGAGCCGTTCATAGGCGGCCTGTGCGAGGCCGGGCAACATGGCCGAGGCTAGCGAGCGAGTGACGCAGTACACGACGGAAGCGGCTTCCAGGGCCACCCGCGTATCGTGATCGTCCACGGTGTTCAGATAGAGTGCGGCCAACTGGCGGATCAATTCCTGCGCGGACTCCGGTTCGGGGTGGGCGCGCAACCGGCTGGACCCCGACGAGATGGCCAAGCGCAGCGCGAGCGGATATCCACCCGCCAGCCGGTTGATCCTCTGCGAGTCGCGGCGGCTGATGCCGGCGCGGGTGAGGATCTCGATCGCGTCCGCATCCGGCATCGCCGCTACGGGCAGCAGATGCAGCAGCCCTTGCCATTCGAGCGCGAGTTGCCACGATGCCGAAGGTGGATAGCGGCTGGCGATCACGATGCGCACCGAGTGGTCCAACTCCGGAATGAAGCTGCGGCGGATCCAGGAGTCAATCAACTGGAAGGACTCGTAGGAATCGAGCAACAGGATGGTGCGCCTCCCGCCGCGCGGCGCGAGGCTGTCTCCCAGGGCGTCCAGCAGACTGCCGGCAGTGGGTTCGATGGAGCGGCAATCGAGAAGGACAATGTGAGCGCCGGCAGTGGCGGCCCGCTTCGCGAACTCGGTGAGCAAAGCCGTTTTGCCGATTCCCGCGATCCCATGGACCCACACGGCGAGAGGCCCTTCGGGGCGCAAGCATAGCTCCAGGACCGCAAGCTCGGCGCTACGGCCAATGAAGTTTTGTGATGCATTCTCCGCCAGGATCTGCTTGACTTGGCGAGCCGCGGACATAGGTTTAGACTATCCGATTCCGCGCGTCGCGCGAGTTGGATTGACAAGGATGCCGAAGTCGCGCGTGGTGATGCCGTCCAGGTTCGGATGAGTGGCGACGGATTGAAACAGAGCCGATTGGAAGTAATCCTGCATGGCCTCCCGGTCGCGCCAGGTGTAGACGCCACCGAAGGTGTTGGACTCCGGATCACTGAGCCAGACCTTGCTGAGGAGGCCCGGGACTTGCTGAAAGGCGGGGGCGAAGTGCGTCTCGCATGCCTGTTCGTACTCGGTAGGAGATATGCCTTTCAGGTGGAACGTGACGATTTGAATGTGCATCGTGAGACGATTATGCAGGGCCTGACGCCCCATTGGATGAGGGAAAGATGAGAATTCGCTGAAGATCAGCGGCGCCCAAAGTAATTTTCGTAAATGGCGACCGGGTCTTCCATGCGCACGCCGTAGTCGCCCACTTCCGTGAGCCAGGCGTCGAGTTCACCGCGCATGGATTTGAGGCGCGTTTGCTGTTCGGCGGCGGTGGCAAGATTGGCGACTTCGTGCGGATCAGCCTGTAGATCGTACAGCTCTTCCACCGGCTTCGATGGCGCGGCGAACAGCGATTGCACCGCGTTGAGCTTGCCCTCGGCATGAAGCTGCTTCACCAGGTTCCACGTCGGATACTCGCGTTCCTTGTAGGGATTGGGCTGCATGTAGGGGATGCCGGGAAGGAAGTTGCGGATGTACTTATAGCGCGAATCAACGACGCACCGCATGCGCTCAATGGCCGTGTCGCAACGATCGCGGGCGGCGAAGATGCGCGTGCGCGGGGTGCGATTGGCGGCCAGCATGTCGCGGCCGTGCAGCGTGGAGGGAATCGCGACGCCCGCGGCTGCCAGCGTCGAGGCGGTGACATCGAGCGAACTCACGAGATTGTCACGCACGGCGCCTTTGGCAACGCCGGGGCCGCGCACCAGCAACGGCACGCGGATGCCTCCTTCATAGAGGAACTGCTTGCCGCGGAACTGGCAGCTTCCGTTGTCGCCAAGAAAGAAGATGAGCGTGTTCTCGGCGATGCCTTCCTGATCGAGACGGGCCAGCACTTCGCCTGCGTAGCGATCGACCAGTTGGATGGCTTCGAGGTAATTGGCGTATTCATCGCGCGCGACGGGGTGATCGGGGTAGTAGGGTGGCAGCTTGAGCTTGCTTTGGTCAATGCGCGGCGTGAGTTTGCGGCCGAGCGGCCAGCCGTAGCCCTTGTGGCTCTCCTGCAGCGAGAGCTGGGCAAAGAAGGGGCGGCCGGCGGGGCGTTGCGACCAATCGTAGCCATCGAACGGATTGCGAGCTTCGAAGTTGAAATCGGTTTTCCCGGAGCCTTTTGAGCCCGATTGCTTGTTCTCTTTCTTGCTGGCGCCCGGAGCGGAAAGCACCGTGAAATAGCCCGCTTCGCGCAGCCGGTCCGTGACCAGGCGCACGGGTGAAGGCAGCGGCTTCTTGTCGATGGTGCGGTGATTGTGGGCGCCGAAGCTGATCTGATACTGGCCGGTGATGAGCGCCGAGCGGCTGGCCGAGCAGACCGGAGCCGTAGTGTAGGCGCGCGTGAAGCGGGTGCCCTGAGCGGCGAAACGGTCGAGGTTCGGTGTCTGAATGAGTGGCTCGCCATAGCAGGCAAGTTGCGGGCTGATGTCCTCGGAGAGAATCCAGAGAATGTTGGGTTGCTTCGCCGCGGCGCGGGGGCCGGGCTGGGCGAGCGCAGCGGAAGCAAGCGTGGATCCGAGCAGGCAAGACCGGCGAGTGAGCATGACTGGAAACTAGCGTATCACCGGGGCAGGGGAGGGAAATGCTTCTCCAGCAAGCCGATCAGCCAGCGGCGATGCGCGGTGAGGAACTCGGGGAAACCGGCGGGTGAGGCGGGATCGAAGCGTGGCCCTTGCCAATCGAAAGCGGGTGCTTTGACGGCGGGCTCGACGATCGCTTTAGCGTCGTCAGGCCGGTGCGTATGAGTGCCGGCATAGCGATTGCCTTCGAACACGATGTCCTGTGCCGGGCCGAAGCCAGGGGCCAGGCTGTGGCGGCCTTGTGCGTCGCGCTTCACCTGATGTCCATAAATGGCGCCGCCTTCCACAAGGAACGCATTGTTGCGGAAGATGGCGCCTTTGGCCCAACCGCCCCAGTTGCCGAGCAGCAGCATCTGTACCTCCATGCCGGGGCCGACGTAGATGGCGTTGTCGTGGATGAGCGTGTTGGTGGCTTCACCGCTGATATCAAAGATGCGCTCACGGTCATTGCGGCTGATGTTGTGACGCACGATGGTGCCATGATTGCCGATGCTGCGCGAGCGCGGATGGCTGCCGTCGTTGCAGATGAGGATGAATCCGCCCTCATTGTCGTGGCTGTAGTTGTACTGAAAAACGGTGTTGCGCGAGTTGTAGTCGGAATCGAAGCCCTGGCCGTCTTTGGTGGTGCGGGTGAATGACGCTTCGTTCAGTTGGAAGAGGGTATTGTCGCTGGACCAGGGCCAGATGCCGGCGTTGAAGCTATCGGCGCGGCGGTTGGCGTCGCGCGAGATGTTGTGTTCCACGCGCGCGCCATCGCACGCCCAGACGACGATGCCGTCGCCCCCGATATCTTCGACCAGGTTATCGCGCACCACAACGTTGCGGCTGGGATGCCAGCGCTCGCGCGGCCAGTAGTGGCTCTGCAGCACGATGCCGGTGCGATCCACTTTCCACACAATGTTCTTTTCCACCAGCAGGCCGTCGAAGCGGGTGGGCTTCCTGCCTCCCTGTATGCGCAGAATGATCCCGCCGTTTCCCTTTTCCGATTGGATGCCGTTCACATCGTGCACGTAAAGACCGGAAAGAACGATGCCGCGGGCATCGCCAAAGTCTTCGAGTTCGACATACACTCCGCGGCGCAGCGCCCGGCTGCCGCCGAGGTTGGTGATCTCCAGATCGCGCAATTCCACGTATTCGGCATTGCGCAAGTGCAGTGTATTCTCCACGCGGCCTTCGCCATCGATGCGGGGAAGAGCGCCGTCCCCGTAACGGGAAACCACGATCGGCTTTCCGGGCGCGCCGGAGGATGGAATGATCAGCTGTCCGGACCAGCGGGAGCCGCTCTTGAGCAGAATGCGATCACCGGCTGACAGCGCGGCCGCGTTGACCTTCGCCAGCGATTGCCAGGCGCTGGATGGCGTGGTTCCTTGCGCGGCATCGCGGCCCTGCGCCGCGTCGACATAGTAGGTCGCCGGTTGTGCCGGGGCGGCGATGCACAGCCACAGCCAGATGCGGATCATTGCTACAGCTTATGGCTTTTTCGGCGCCGGCTGGGGAGGCTGCTCCTGCGTCGCTTCTTCCGGCAGCGGATCGGGAGTATCGAACTTAATGGTGGCGTCGGCCCCGAACTTGCGATAGAGCCGGAACTCCACTTCGTTCTTCACCAGGTTCTTGCCCTCGCGCATGCGGACCTGCGCGCGCAGCGGCAGTACGTGCTCGGATTCGCCGATCTTGATGAAGTCGAAGTCGAGCACCGTGGAGGCCTGTTGCACGGGAAAACTCGCCGGGATGTTCACGGCTTCCATGGTGAGGCGGCTGATGGTGAGGTAATCGGCATCGATGTAGATCTGTCCCTGATAAGCAGGAACAATGCTCATGGTGCGCTGGTAATCGATGCGGTACTTCGATTTCGGCTGGGACACGGCGTAGCGGTACACATGATTGCGGCGCCCGCGCAGCGTCACCCAGCGATCCCATCGGAACGTGGTTTCGCTCTCCGGCTCAAAGATCTCGCGCATCATGGTGCCGAACTCGCCCGATGACGAGGAGCCGCCCAGTTTGTCGTGCGTAATGTCGGTGGTCCGGCCGTTGATCATCACCACCTTGTAATCTTCCTTCTGTTCGAAGTAGGTGAGGCGCTCCGTAACGGTGTCGAGCGTGCGCCAGAATTCGAGGCCGGTGGGATCGTCGTAGCGGCGCGTTACCTGGACGCAGATGAAATCGGGCAGGCGCTTGGCATAACTCAGCGCGTATTTCGTCACCTCGTCGAGGATGTGCTTCTGCTCCTCTGCCGATGGCGGTGGAATGGTGGGAGCGACGGGCTTCGGCGCCGGCGGCGTCGCCTTCGGCAGCGACTTCGAAGCTTCGGCCAGCGTGCGCAGGATTTCTACCGTGCGCGGTCCGATGCCCAGCCCCTGCCAGGTTTCGATGGTGCGCTCATCCAGTTGCTCAGAAAGCGTGACTTTCTTCAGGTATTCGGCTACTTGCTTATCGGGATGTTTGAGCCGGATGGAAGACTCCATGAAGCTGGACAACTGGCGGATGTTCAGCTTCATTTGCGCGAGGGCGGAAAGAGAGCAGAGGAGAATCAGAACGGAGACGCGCAGCAGCCTCATTCCTTTATCATCGCTCAGGTGGCGGTGGTGCGGATGGGGATTGCGTTTGTGGGTGGGGTTGGGTATGCTGGCCAAACCGATTTCAAACGATGCTGGATTTATTGTTCGGATTTACCGTAAAGACCTCGGTGTTGCTGTTTGTGGCGATGGCCGCGATTGTGGCTGGTCGCTTTCTTGCCGGCGGGTGTCGCATGCGCGGACTGTTGCGCGATGCCGATGGGCGGGGACATAGTCCGATACGGCTGCAAATGCTGGTGTTCACATTATTCGGGGCGATGCAGTACCTGGCGATGGTGGTGAAGGATCCAACCCGTCTCCCCGAGCCTCCGGCGGAGTTGCTCACCATGGTCGGTGGAAGCCACGCCTTCTTCATGGGCTCAAAGGTTGTTCCTCTATTTGTTTCGATTTTGTCGGCGAGGATGAACAAGAAATGATTACACGGTATGCGACTGTGGTGATTGCCTTGGCTGTGATCGCGGCCCTATTGTTGGTCCCGCTGGGCGAGGGAACACAACCGCTCGACCGGCTGAAGGTCAGCGTTGGGTACGTGCTGCTGTTCCTGCTTCTGGTGCTGGGGCTGCAAATCTGCATTTATGTGGCAACGGGCAAGATCAATTTGGAGTTTTTGATCTGCGATTCGGCGGGCTACGCCAGCATGGGCCGCTTCCAATTGCTCGTCTTCACGTTCGTCGTGGCGCTGAGTTTCTTTCTCGTTGTGCTGGACAAGAAGGCGTTGCCCGATGTGCCTGCCTCAGTGCTGACGCTGCTCGGCATCAGTGCGAGCACCTTCGCCGTGTCGAAGAGCGTCGATGCCAGCGAGAAGGCGGATGAAGAGAAGCCCAAGCCCAAGGACGACGCCAATGGCAAAAAAGAACAGCCTTAAGATCGTTCCATTCGTGCCGCTCGCATTGGGCATTCTGATGCAGAATGCGGTCTTGCCGGAGGCTCGCGACACCGTGGACAAGACGGTGGCCGAAGCGCCGGTGAAGGAATGCGACGATGTGGAGTCGTTCATGGATTGCCACTCGGAATATCCCACCGGGTGCACCGACACACCCGGTGGTCGCTATGACCCGTTTCTCAATCTGATGAAGAATCAGCTGATCCCGCAACCGGTGGATGCGGCCAAGCTGCCCTACGTGAACTCCGCCGAGGAGTTCGCCAAGCTCGACCGGAAGCTGCCGGAGGGGTTGGAGAAGAAGAACCATGGCAAATTCCAGAAGGAATTGGCGGCGTTGGGGGAGGGAAGCATCATCGGCACTGTGGGGTATTTCTACTATGTGCAGGAAGGTACCGCGGAAACCAGCAATTGCAAACTGACCGGCGAGGATAATGCCGATTTTCATCTCGGCATCGGCTATGATGCGGCGCTGGCGGAGAAGATCAAAGGAAAGACTGCGCTCACGGCAGCCGAGAAACGGACACTGAAGATGACCAGCGTCATCGTCGAGATGACGCCGCATGTGCGCTTCGCCAACGGAACCTCGTGGAACAAGGAATCCCTGCGCAAGGTGCTGGGGAAGAAGGTCCGCGTGGCTGGACAGATGCTGTTCGACAATGAGCACAACGTGAAGTCGCAGAACTGTGCGATGGTAGGCGCGGATATGGCGAAGTGTTGGAGAGCCACTGCCTGGGAGATGCACCCGGTGACCTTGTTCCAGTGGTGCGAGAACGATGCCTGCACCGAGAAGAGCACGGATTGGAAGGAAGTAGAGTAACGGCCCTTAAGGCTGCTTGGGCTGCGGGGAATCGAGTGACCGTTCCAAAGTGTTGAGGCGATCATTGAGTTCCTCCAGTTTTGCTCGCTCGTAGTTCAGGCGCACGCCAAGGTCTCCTTCGCGGACCCGCTGTTCTGCCTGCGTGGCCGCCATCTGATCCAGTGACGTCTTCAAAGCGGCGACTCTTCCTTCGAAGTCCTTGCGCCGTAGAGGATCCTGTTCCTGTGCCACCACAGCTTCCGCCCGTTTCATCTCCACGGATAGGTGCATTTGCTCATCAGCGGATCTTGTCAACTGGTTGCGGGCGGCATCCAGGTCGCGCGAAGCACGGCTGACGGCGTCCTGTTGGAGTTGGACCCGTTGCAGAGTCATCTGGATCTTGGGTACGACGATTGTGGATCGCTCCAAGGCCAGCCGCAACTGGCGCACTTCGGAAATCAATGTTTGCATCAGCGCATCGGATGAACTTTGGGCCTGTGCCCATGCCGGGCAGAGAACGGCGAATAGAAAAGGAACGAGGAGCTGTCTCATCGAGGTGGAATCCCTCTTTGGATCTTACTCGTTCTGATTGGCTTCGAGGAACGCGCGCAGGCGATGGCTGCGGCTGGGATGGCGCAGCTTGCGCAGGGCTTTGGCTTCGATCTGGCGGATGCGCTCACGGGTGACGGCGAAATGCTGGCCCACTTCTTCCAGCGTGTGCTCACTGCCATCCTGCAGCCCGAAACGCATTTTGATGATCTTTTCCTCGCGCGGGCTGAGCGTTTTCAGCACTTCCGCGGTCTGCTCGCGCAGATTGAGATTGATCACGGCTTCCGACGGCGACACCACGCGGCGATCGACGATGAAATCGCCAAGATGCGATTCTTCCTCTTCTCCGACGGGCGTTTCGAGCGAAATCGGTTCCTGGGCGATGCG